>DASXUK010000021.1:0-15255 GCA_036504875.1 Desulfuromonadaceae bacterium | reverse complement strand
TACCTTGTTTGGTATTGAGGGCTTTAAAGGGCTTAAGAAATGGCTTGCCATCCGGCGAGGCAGCGGCATAGACACAAAACTCTTTGGCCACATCAATGCCGAAAACAGGACGATTTACGAACATGATGATTTTACCTCCTTAAAGAAAAGAATAGAAGGATGATCCATTTCAATTTCAAAGATTACAGCCTTGCACGTGAAGCGGGAATAGTAGATCCCAACCAGCTAAAACGTAAATGCTTTGGAAATGGATGAATGGTCTATGACATGGGTATAGAAAAAATCTTCCCAGGGACGGGGTCATTCATATCCTTCCATTCCATTATACACAAGCCTGGAATGTTCGGTTTTTTCTATTCCCTTTTGGATCATCCTTCTTGACTCTATCTTACAGGGGACGGTGGTAGTGTCTTGTTAATGTGGCGTATCACAAGACGGAACCACCGTCCCCGTGTCTTCCGGATGGTAGATAAACGAAGATTATTAGAAATTTGCTGTTATGGGCTCATGACATTTATTGCGGTAACAGCGTCCGACGCAATTGGACTGGCTCATGGATGCTGGATTTATCCCATTCGGCTGGCTCCTAAATTTCCTCATATCATATCTGTGGACACCGCGGTATTACCGATTGTTTATATGCTGGTATACCAAACCTATTCAAAGTGGATATACTTTATTATGGCGTCAACTATCATGGCAGCGTGTTTTGCTTTTATTGGGGAACCTATCGCTGTTTGGACAGGGGTATACGCATTAATAACCTGGAAGTATTATTATAGCTTTCCATTATATGTCTTGTTTGCGATAGGCTTAAAGTTTATTATTGAAACCATAAAGTTGGTGCAATTTCACAATGATTTGCAGACCTAAGCCTGACGGTGATATGTCTGTCGCCGGCACTAGTACCGTGAAACCTCAGCGGAGGCCTCGGAACATTTCAGGGTAGCTGGCGAGTAATGGCGGGGATTTAATCATGTCAATGAAAATGCAAATTATTATTATGCTCGTTTCCCTTGTCATTTTTTTTGGCTTTTTGTTTAGCGTTGATATGCCTTGGTAGGAACTTTTATCTATTAGTAACAAAGGGGACGTTCCTTTTTTGTCAACTAAGACGAGAGAATGGTGGTATTGTCCAGCGAAAGAATTCTAAAAGACAGTACCACCATTCCCTTGTTTTTAACCGTAAAAAGCCCTTTTAAACGATAGAAGACAGGGGACAAGAACTTGTTTTGAGGGGAACTGTTTTTCTGGAGGCATTAGATTAAACACAAGACAAATAGACCCTTCCGAAAAGGCGCGGAAGGGTCTACTAATTTTTGTGTCTCTAGAGATATAGTCCATAAACAAGCAGGATTTTGCCGGTAAATATTGAATACTAAAGTATTCGTACAACCAAAAAATACACCCTAGCGTGATGTTTCCTACAAAAAATTCAGCGTACTTAGCGCTCTTGCTCCAAGTGTTCCATGAGTTGTACCAACGATATGCAAAGTTCTCCGCATATTTTGTCGATGGTTCTTAGGGACGGACTCTTGAGGCCACGCTCCAATTGACTAATATAGGTGCGGTGCAGCCCAATGTTGAGAGCAAATGCTTCCTGACTAATGCCTTTTGCTGTTCTTAACTTCTTCAGTACCTGGCCAAATTTTCTATCTATCATACTCACACTATATGTCAAGTAACTCTACTATTCTACAGACTATAGTATTCGATTAATGAAATAATAGTAATTAATTTAACATAAAAGAAAGAGGGGGAACGTTTTGGGTTTTATATTCTTATTAAATGGTTGTACCGGTATTTATTCCCTATTTATATTGTTATGGGTTTGCTGCCAAGATGGATAGCGAGAACGCTTATTGATATAGCACGAAGGAGTTAACAAAAACAGTTAAACAGTAAACTCTTTCAATAATGATTTTTGAGGATTTTATAAGTTTAAGGAATTGATTGTAATGAAGAATAGATTGTCATCCTCAAAGAGAAAGGAATACGATGATTTAAATGATATAATACGGGAATTGAGTCAAGAAATTGACCGTTTAGAAAAAGAGAAAAAAGATACAACCGAAATATATAAACGACTTGGATTGGCATTGGATAAATGTATAGAATTTGTTCGAATAGAAATTTATAATAAGACAATAAACTAAAATAAAAAACACCAGCTGAATTAAGCCGGTGTTTACATTTGGCGGTAAATTTTTCGCCGGTGTCCTATTGAACAAGATGGGAGGGCAGGTTTCCCTGTCCCCTCACTGGATGTGTAAATGATTTTAGTGAAAAGCACATTAATAGCTTACTTAGTTTCTGCTGTTAGCCAGCAAATTACCGTCATAATTATCGATAGTCTGCTAACAGTTTTCGATTCTAATTCAAGGCTGTTCATCATTTTGTTGCGCGGGAACCGCCGCCTTTATCTGACCACGAATAAAGTAGCTACCCTGGACAATAGGGGACATTCCTTTTTTGTCATAAGCATGACAAGATTAAAGTGAGGTGATAAAAGTGGGAAGACAGGCAAGGCGATTAGGTGCTACAGGCTTTTACCATATAGTTTTTCGAGGGATTAATCGGCAGCAATTTGAGGAGGAGAGCGACTTCTTATAATTTTCTTATGCCCCAAAAGAGTAAATTACTACCGGAGTTTGAAGGTTCGAGCTGTTGAATCGTATTTAGCGGGAGAAAAATCATGGGGCGCAAACTGCATAGCGGATAAGCGAATGGAAGCACGCCGGACAGGATGTGCTTCCATTTGTTTGTTGCAGCGCCTGGCTAAGAAGGGGAGCCAGCAGCAGTTCTCTTCGGGGTAAGCCTTTATAACTGATTGTTAAATTTACAGCCCCTGTCCCAGACGGTGAGAATATATTCCCGCTTGTCGCAGTCAAAGCGGTTTGCCCGGCAGGAGCTTGGCAATGTGGATGGCGGCGCCCAGTGTCATGCGCGTCTCAAAGGAATCAAGAGTACTCTGCAAAATGGTTTCTATGCGCTGCTTGCGGGCCAGGATAGTTTTGTGATGAAGAAACAGTTGATCGGCAGCCTCCTTAAGGGTAGGGGCTACCAATATTTTCTCTAAAGTTAGCAGTAAATCCGTGTTGTTAATCCGGTCATATTCCAATAAAGGGCCCAGTGTGCGTTCCACATAAAGAGCCGCCTCCGTTGAATCAGCATAGTGCGTGAGAATCTGATAAATGCCGCAGTTTTCGAAATGATAGATCGCCTGATTGGGCCAGACCAGAATACCGGTTTTTATCGCTGCCTGGGCATGCTTGAAACGCAAGGAAAAGTTTGTCAGGCCGGTGGCGTATTCGGCGATGCCAATCTTAAACTGCATGCCAGGAGCTTGCGTGTCCAGCCATTGCAGATAACATTCCGCCCGATTCCTTTCTTCGGCCATACGGTTTGGCAAATCGGCGCAGGGATAGATAACACCGATATTCTCGGCGAATTCCCAGGCAATGGTGGTTGCTTGCGCATTTAACTGATCAATAATGGTATCAATCAGTATTTTGGTTTGGATGTTTGTCTGAGACGGGTGAGCAGCCGTATGGTCGCTGCCTATGGAGAGCATGTACAGAGAAAACTGCTGCGGCAGCTGAATATTGCTGCGCAGGGCCTGAAAATACATATCTGTTTCCTGCATCGTGGGAGAGTGCAAAATTGACTGGAAAAAGTCATTGACTTTTTTTCGTTCATACGAAAGCGACAAAAGTTCCTGAGTTTGTTTGCGCTCATGGATGTTTCTTGTTGTTCCAAGATAGCCCATTTTCTGGCCAGTTTCGTTTCTGGCAATGTTGATCAAGGATTCGGTCCAGACAGTGGCGGTTGTACGGTTTGGTAATAGCTTTTCAACAAGTACGGGGAATGGATAGGAAGAGCCTGGCCGGGAACAGGATTCGATCAGGTTGGCCATAGCAGCTGCCGGCAAAGGGAATGCCCTTTGCTCAAGTGGCAGGCACATCATCTCAGTGGCTGTGAAGCCCAGCAGCTTTTCGATTGATGGGCTTACATAAAGCAGGTTCATCCGTTCATCCATCAACCAGATCACGTCGCTGGTGTTTTCTGCCAGCATCCGGTATTGTTTTTCGCTGTTCATAAGCAGCTTTTCCGTTTCTTTTCTTGCCGAAATATCCCGGTAAATCATATAAATGCCGTTGGTATCGACATTGGTGATAAAAGAATAGGCCGTTAACATGACATCGAGCCAGCGGCCATCAGCCAGTCGGCACCGGGTATCCACCTGCACCGTATCTCCTGCCGCTAGAGCGGTGCGGATGGCAGCAGCTTCACTCTCCACATCTTTACCATTAGGAAAGGTAATAAAAGTCTGAAGGGACTGGCCGATAACCGCTTCGCGGCTGATCAGGAACAGTTGTTCAAAAGCGATATTAGCATTGATAATCCGGTAGTCGGCGGTTAGCAGCGAAACGGCGTCAGGCGACTTTTCAAATAGCTGCTGCAGGCAAGCTTTTTGCACGGTAAGATCGCGGGTGCGGGTGGCAACGGTGTCTTCTAAACTTTGATTGACTATTTCCAGGCGGGTATGCATCGCAAGAAGGTCGGCATTTTTTTGACTTAATTCCAGCGAGTTTTGCCGGAATTGATACTGCATGTCTAGATAACGGAGCAGCAAAATGGCTGTCAGGGCCGACATTTCCGCCAACTGGCCTAATGATGCCATGGTAGTTCGCGAACTAAGAATATTCACGACAACTAAAACATCGTAGCTAAGTGCCGCCAGCCAAACAGTAGAGCCGATACAATAGATTTGGGCCTCCTGGTTAACACGCAGCTTGTGCCGAAAAACGTAGAGCGTAACGGCATAGTTCAGGTAATGAACAGGGAAGGACGCCAGATAGATAAGCTTGATTAGGGTTGGATCCCACCAGAATAAACCAAGGCTGATCGTCGCGAACGCCACTCCGAAACGGATCAGAGCCTTAAAATACGATTGAGAGCAATCATCGGATAAATGCAATAAAAAGGTCAGCAATAGTATCGGCCAGTACAGTCCGGTAACAGCGATAGTCTGTGACCAGAAAGCGACGTTATCGACAATTAGCATGGCGGAAAAAGTCCCGCTAAATACCAGGACAGCGCCGACTATCGCCGAGCCGGCAAACGCCAGATAGAGTTTATTGGTGCGGTCACGTAGATAGAGGGCAAAAGCGGCTATTCCTAAAAATAAAGCCAGCACAGCCGAAGTTGTTTTAAACAAATCCAGTGTCGCTTTATCGCTTAATAGGGCCAGTAACGGCGCATACTGCACTGTGCCGAGAATACCGATGGAAGGACCGGTGGAGTGGATGTGAAAATATAAGGTTTTTCCCGGGGCATCCTCCGGAAGTATCACCAAATGCCACGGGAAAAACGGTGAAAACCGGCGTTTATCAGCCAGCCCTGGGTCGGTGTACTGATGGATCAGCGTGTTATCCAGATACAACTCATAGCTTTGACGGATAAATTTAGCATACAAGGCCGGATGGTGCAGTGGCTTTTCTGGCAGCCTGACTTGCAGCCAAAGCGAGTTGTGGCCGTTACGGCCAGGCGGCTGACCGGGAAAATCCATCGGATACCATGCCGCTGCTCCAGGCGGCGCTGCTCCAGCCTCACTCCAGGAATACTCCCAGTCATTTTCCAGATAGGGGGCATCATTGGTTTGGAAAGACACATAGAAAAATAAAACAGAAAAAAGTCCTAAGAGCAAAAGAAAAACCAATACGGGCTGTTGCTTCTTACCAAACAAAAGTAAATCCCCTCTAATCGACATTAATTTATTTGGAATACATTTGAAAGTAAGTATATCACTTTTCTTATTTTGACAGCAATAAAGAAATTTTTCAAAAAGGGCTGAAAAGGATGAAAAACAGCGAAAAGAAAAAGCTCTGCCGGATGCCGTCCTTTCTGGAAAGTGATGAGCACAGGGGAATACTGCCTATCCCTGCAGGATAAAAAAGAACGCCCAAGTTATCCCTTGGTTCCCTATACAGAAAGCAACATATTATGATACGCTACAAACAAATTTTATAAAGCTTATTCAAAGAAGGAAGGACAGGATGGCACAAAACATGAGGCATCAACCCAGTCGAAACAAAATTTACAATCTCATACAACAAAATCAGGTCAATATGGACCGTGCCGTTGCTGCGTCCCAAACCGGAACCCAAGATATCAAATCAGGCATTCTCATGGTTCTGCACGCCAGATGTATAAGTATTTAAAATGCGATTGTTTTTCTAAAAATGCTTGCTTATCCTTTAAGGCAAGCTTGAACGGCCTGTTGATTTTTCCCAATCCCCTCCCCAAGATTTTTTTACTACATCATAAAAATATCCTGTCCCCACTTAAAAGTGTTGCTTTCTGAAAACTAGTCGAATCGGTGAATATTTATACTTAAAGTAAGAAGAGCTAGTCTGATTCCTGAAAGTAAGAAAGTAGAGGTTGTTTTATCACCAGTCATGGCAGTAAGTAATCATTGGCGGAATGCCCGATGATTTGGACTTTAAGGAGGGGACCCAAGTGTTCTTTAGTTTTGCTCACAGTATCAAAAAGAAATTGATTGGCATTATTGTGGTTGCTTTGGTGGGTGGTGTGGCTATTTCGTCTTTTCTGATCTATATATCAGCCAAAAGGGCGCTTTCCGATAACACGGATCAAGCTGTCAGCGCTTTGGCTGTCAGTTCAGGCCAGGAGACCGGATTATGGCTGGAAGAGAGAAAACTTTATATCGCCACGCTGGCCAACAACCCCTTACTGCAAACCGGTGACCGCGAGGCGATATGGCAGTATCTGGCCAGTGAGATGGCCCGGCTGAAACTATTTGAGTCTTTGTGGGTTGCTGACGAAAAAGGTGAGTATTATTCCAGTACCCGGGACAGCGACGGTGCAGTCATCAGGACGGGCTCAAACATAAGCGATCGTTCGTATTTCCCTGATTTGATGAAAGGTAAGACAATCATCTCTGACCCTGTGGTCTCCAAGGTTTCAGGGAATCCTGTCGTAGTGGTGGCTGTACCGATCAAGAAGGACGGCCGGATAGTCGGGGCCATGGGCGGAAGCATGAGCATTGGGGAACTGGTCCAGCGGGTTTCGACGATCAAGGTGGGCAGGTCCGGCTATGCGTTTATTGTCCAGGGGGATGGTTTGGCGATCGTGCATCCGGACAAAAATGTGAACATGAAGTTCAATTTTCTGAAAGACGGCAACAACGATGCGAACTTGCAGGGAGCAATCGTTCAGGCTGTCCAGGGTAAGACTGGCGTTACCCGGTATGCGTGGGGGGACGTGGAAAAATATGCGGGTTACGCAGCGGTGCCGGGAACTGAGTGGGGACTTGTCATTGCCGTTCCGGTAGCGGAAGTTACAGAACAGCTTGCGGCCATGACCAGGATTTCGTTCTTGACTCCGCTGGTGGTCGCCGTGATTATCATTGCCGTTACCGGGTTCTTCCTGACAAGGCTTATTATACGGCCTATCGACAACTTGCGGAATCTGATGACCAAAGTGGAAACAGGCGATTTTACGGTACGGGGCGAGATTTGTGCGGAAGATGAAATCGGCGCCCTGACACAAGCGGTGAATAAAACTCTCGATGTATTGAACGCCATGATCGGGGATATCCACAACACGACCAGCCATCTGAAAAAATCCTCGGCCGGGCTTATCGATATTTCCACGACTTTAGCTGCCAACAGCCAGCAAATGAGTGCGAAGATCTGCACGGTGAGTGCAACCGTCGAGGAGATTTCCGCGAGCATCGAAGAAACCGCCAGTTCCACCGAAGAAATGAGTCACGGCGTGGATGCCGTAGCCGGCCTGGCGAATCAGATGTCGGAAGCCTCCAAGGGAGCGGCCCGGACGGCGGAAGCGATTGCCGGCGAAGTAAAACAGGTTAGTACGGTGGTGGAGGAAATTTCCGAGAGCATCAGCCGCGTGGCAACCTCTGCCGGAGATGTCTCATCATCCATCGACGACGCAGCCCGAGCGGTGCAGAATATCAATCAGTCTCTCGGTCATGTCAGCCAGAACTGCGAGCGATCCATCGGAATTACCGTGGAAGCGGAAGGTCGGTCGCAGGAAACGACGGTGATCATTCAAAAACTGAGTTCTACGTCTAAACAGATCAACCGAGTGGTGGATATCATCCGGAGCATTGCCGAGCAGACCAATATGCTGGCTTTAAACGCAACCATCGAAGCGGCCGGGGCCGGCGAAGCGGGCAAAGGATTCGCAGTGGTCGCGGCAGAGGTCAAGGAACTGGCCAGACGGACTGCGGAAGAAACCCGCCATATAGCCCTGCAAATCGAAGAAATGCACAATGATATGTTCGAGGCAGTGACTGCGGTCGGGAAAATCGCCGCCGTTATCTCGGAGACCAAGGACATTACCCGCATGATTGCCTCTGCGGTTTCCGAACAATCGCAGAGCGCCGGCGACATTTCCGGCGCGATGGCGGTGGGAGTGAAGCAGGTGACTGCCATCAGCAACGAGATCAGTGAAATCGCCGCCCATGCGGAACAAGTAGCACAAGGAGCAATCGAAGCTTCCAACGGAGTCAAGGCGGTGTTTGACACGATAGCGGAGATCTCGGTAAAATCGGCCGAGGTCGCCGACAGTGCCGATAAAATGGCATCGGTGACAAGCAACATTGCCTTGGCTACTAAAGAAATAGCCCAAGGGACCCAAGATATCATCGAGAGCATTCAGGAGGCTGACGCCGCTACCGCGGATACTGCAGGCAGAGCCTCTTTGACGAGCGAGTCGGCGTATCAGCTGGGGGATGTGGCCAACCGGCTGGAGGTTTTAGTTGAAAAATTTAAGGTCTGAGAGATAAATCGGGGATATGAGTGGTGGCGACGATGAATCCCAATCAGGAGTTGTTACGAGAATTTATTGAGGAAGCAAAAACTCATATCGGCGCAGTGGAAGCAGGCTTGTTGTGTATGGAAGAGGACACATGCAGCGCTGACTGTCTTAATGAGGTGTTTCGGGCCGTCCATAGCATAAAAGGTACAGCCGGATTTTTCGAAATGGATGAAATTGTCGAACTGTCCCACGCGATAGAAACTCTTTTTGACAAGCTGCGGGAGCGGGAACTGTGCGTGACCCCGGACATGGTTGATACCCTGTTGGCGGCGACTGATGCATTAAAAGAGCTTATCTGCAAACCTGAGGAGCCGGACCGGCTCGATATAACCCCCCATGTAACGGCAGTCAAGGCTTTTTTGCCGGAAAGGGAGAAGCGACAGTCTGACGAGGCTGCGGCAGGCCCTTCGGCCTGGGATATGTGGAATCAGCTCACGGCCATGGAGGTGCAGGAGAAACAGGGAGCAGAATCCTCGCAAGCACAGCTGGCCCGGTTTGCAGCGGCCAAGCCTGAGTCGCCGCCGACGGCTGATGCCGCAGTTCCCGCCGCCGGACAGGACGGACTGTTCTGGCCGACGGACGACAAAGCGAGGCCTACGGCAACGGGGGATACCGTCCGGGTCGGCGTCGTGTTGCTGGATGATCTTCTCAATCTGGTGAGGGAAATGGTTCTGCGGCGGAATCAACTGCTCCGGATTGCGCAAAATGCGGGCAAAGATGTGCCGCAACTTGATGTTGTGGCACAGGGTATCGACACTTTGACGACGAATTTGCAGGAAAAAGTTATGAAGACCAGGATGCAGCCTGTCGCCAATGTCTTTAATAAATTTTCGCGCATTGTCCGGGAATTGTCGCGCAAGCTGGGAAAAGAAGTGGAACTGGAGATGGCGGGTCTGAGCGTCGAGCTTGACCGCTCTATTATTGAGGCGCTGGTCGACCCGATTACTCATCTGGTGCGAAATGCGCTCGACCACGGCATTGAACTTCCCCATATCAGAACAGCCGGAAACAAGTCTTCGGCCGGAACCTTGGTGTTGCACGCCTACCACGAAAGTGGTCGGGTTGTAATCGATGTGCGGGACGACGGCGCAGGCATTGACACGGAAAAGATCAAGGCCAAGGCTCTGCACAAAGGGTGGATTAGCGAAAAAGAAGCTGCGCTGCTGAGCGAGACCGACATCCTGAGCTTTATTATGCGGCCGGGTTTTTCAACGGCGGAACAAGTTACCGATGTTTCCGGCCGCGGCGTTGGCATGGATGTGGTTAAAATAAATATCGAGAAATTGGGGGGGAAGGTTGAACTTCTTACCGTCCTGGGAAAAGGAACGACCTTCAGGCTGACGTTGCCGTTGACCCTGGCCATTATTTCCTCGTTTATCGTTGAGGCAGGTGGTGGCGCTTTTGCCTTGCCCCAGGCCAATGTGCAGGAACTGGTCCTTATTCAACCTGACGAAAGCAGTGAAAAGCGGATTGAATTTATTCATACCTGCCCGGTTTTACGGCTTCGTGATCGATTGTTGCCGCTCGTCCGGCTGGCCGATGGTCTGGGAATTGATGCTGAGCCGGATGGCAGATGCGAAAACAGACTCTCCTATTTTGCCGACAAGAACCGGACTTTCCGTATACTGGTGATTAAAGGCGGCAATCTGCGGTATGGCTTGGTAGTCGACGCAGTCTATGACACCGAAGAAATCCTGGTAAAGCCAGTGCCCGTCGCACTCAAGGTCGGTGGCCATTATTCCGGAGTGACCGTCCTGGGTGACGGACGTATTGCCATGATTATTGACCTGGAAAGTCTTCGGGTGGAAGCCAACCGCTGCCAGGTGGAAGGAATTGCCGATCCGGCGGAAATACCTTTGGCGGAAAAGAGCCTGCCGGTTGAGCAGCAGAATCTACTACTGTTCAAATCTTCGGGCGGGGAAATGCTGGGCGTCGATCTGGCGTTGGTATCTCGGATTGAGGAAGTTGAACTATCTCGTATCCAAAAAATCGGTGCCAAACAATACTTTGTTTTTCAAGATCAATCCATTAGGATGATTCGTCCCGAGCATTATCTACCTATTGCCAGACGAAAGAACCATCTTTCCAAGGTTTATGTCATCCTGCCCAAGCTTGTGAGGCATCCTATCGGCATTGTTGCCGAAGAAATTTGCGACGCCATTTTAACCAGCATTCAACTGGACGCCAACGGGGTTTGCAGCCAGGGTATCATCGGTTCCACCTTGGTTGGCGGTACCATCGTCACTCTACTAAATATTCATGAACTCCTGCAAAAGGCGGCGCCGGAATATTATGCCCGGAGAATTGTCGAGGACAGAAAAAGTGCCAAAGGCGAAATGCCGAAGGCGAAAAAAGCGGTGATACTTTTGGCGGAGGATACGCCGTTTTTTGCCAGGACAACCAAAAGCTATCTTGAAAGCGAAGGCTATGAAGTAATTGCGGTGGATAACGGCCGCGATGCATTTGAACTGTTGTCCCGGCAGCCGGTGGATGCGGTAATCAGCGATATTGAAATGCCGCTCATGAACGGTCTGGAGCTGGTGCGGGCAATCCGAGCCAGTGAATCCCTAAAGCATCTGCCGGTGATTGCCCTGACTTCGCTGAGCGGCGATAGCAACAGGGAGAAAGGGCTGCGGGCCGGTTTCGACCTTTATGAAGTCAAACTGGACAGGACGCGGCTACTCGAAGGTGTTGACCAGGTATTGCGAATAAGGACGTCATCCGGGGATTGAAGCGCGGCCTCTGGTTTGGACGGAATTTACGGAAAGCTGGCTGGTTGCCCGGTCCGGGACAGGGCGGCTGGGAGGAAAGGGGAGAAAATCAAATGGCGAGGGCTCTTATTGTAGATGATTCGGCTGTGGCGCGGAAAAACCTGAGAGAAATCGCCACCTCGCTTGGGCATACGGTGGTGGGAGAAGCGGAGAATGGGACGCAAGCCTTTGTAGAGTACACCCGGCTTCGACCCGATATCGTGACAATGGATTTGACAATGCAAGGAATGAGCGGGGCAGAAACCACGTCGAAAATCATTGCAACGTTCCCTGAAGCTCGAATTATCGTCATAAGCGCGCTGGAGGAGCGCAGAGTCGTTCTCGACGCGCTGGAACGCGGCGCCCGGCATTTTATCATCAAGCCGATTAGCCGGGAAAAGGTGGCCGGGGTACTAAGCAATGTCCTCCAGCAGGAATTTGATCAGAAAAAGCACCGGGAACTTGTTCAGAAACTGAAAGCCGCGGAAAACCCATCCACTTCAGTACGACTGGCGGGTGGATATCTGCCGCCTTATCAGATCAGCCGGGACGGCAGACTAACGATAGTCCGGATCAACCCCAATTTGACGCCGACCAGTTGTCGGTCTCTTGCCATTGAGTTTGAGGAATATCTGTCAGACGACCCTAGAGTGCTGCTTGACTTTGGTGAAACAGACAGTCTGGACAAAAGGGTTTTGACCGAATTGGACAAGTTTGTTCAGCGCATCGAGAATGGTTCCGGCATGGTGAAAGCCGTTTCCCGCAATCCAGCTTTTTCCGATTTCATGACAATGGAAGGGAATGTCGCTTCTTTGGCGGCCATCATCCGCTATTTCTCGAACTGAAGGGAACGCAGGAGGAAATATGTCAAGAATTTTAATTGTCGACGATAGCCCGATTAATTTAAAAATCATTAGTGGACTCTTGGGAAAAGAGTATGAATCGATTGTCGCCGGCGACGGGCGAACGGCAATTAAGCTTGCAACCGAAAAAAATCCAGACCTGATCCTGCTGGATGTACTGATGCCGGAGATGGATGGTTTAGCTGTATGCAAGTTTATCAAGAGTCAACCTTCAACTGCTGAAATACCTGTAATTTTTATAACCGTCGTTTCCAGTCCTAAAGATATCGTGAAAGCATTTGAAGCAGGGGGACAAGACTATATCACAAAGCCCTTCAGCTCCATGGAGCTGTGCGCCCGGATAAAAACGCATCTGGATCTGAAGGAGTCCAAGGAAGCGTTGAAAATCTACGCCAGACAACTGGAGGAAAAGAACCGGGAGCTGAATGAAACGCTGGTAAAGCTGGAGGTCATGGCCACAACGGATTATCTGACCAATCTTCCCAATCGGCGCTATACGATGCAGCGGCTGCATGATGAGGTTGCGAGGCTAAAGCGGAATTCTGGCGACATGGCCATTATTTTGGCTGATATCAAAGACTTTAAGCGGATCAACGATGCCTACGGGCACGATTGCGGGGATGTGGTGCTTAAAGAAATCGCGAGGATCATGAAAGCGAATACAAGAGAGCAAGACGTGGTTGCGCGATGGGGCGGAGATGAATTTTTGCTGGTGCTTCCTGATACAGACCTCAACGGGGGGCGCGTTGTAGCTGAGAAAACACGACAAGCGCTGGAGGCCGCGGTGATCCGTTGTGAGGCGAATGAATTATCGGTGACGGTGACTTTCGGGGTGGTGCAGTTTGATCTGCAACTGGATATTGATGCTAATATTAAACAGGCTGATGAAGCCCTGTACCATATAAAAAGAGGCTTTGGGAAACCGGAATGTTGATTAAGGAAGCTGACGCCAACAAAAAAATGTTTGAGCAGAACAAGCGAACGAGGAAATAACTATACGCAAGAACTACAACGAAATATCTGCGCTTTGCAAAACCACTAAGGAACTTGTTTTTCTCACGAAAAATGGTGAAGATGATCTGGTGGTCATGGATCTTGCACCTTTTTCCGGCGAGAAAGCATGCTGAAGCTGCGGGAACAACTGGTTGCGGTTGAAGAGGATAGGATGATGGGTAAAAAAGGATTTTCCATCGACGAAGTGGATGAGATGATGAAAAAAGCCACTAAGGATGCTGCCAATGAGCAGCGCAGCTAAAAGGTATCAGGTCATTATCTCAGAACGAGCGGGAGAAATGCTTGTGCAGCATACCCACTTTCTAGCTCAGGTCAGCCCTCAGGCAGCGGATAAACTACGGCTGGAGTTCATCGAAGCCGCAAAATCCCTGCAAGAGTTTCCTGAACGTGGCCCTTGGCGGGTTGATCTCGTACTGCCCACAATTGTCTATAGAAAGCTGCTTGTGGACAACGCTATTTGCTTATCTATAAAATCAAGGATGATTTAGTTTATATTGACTACAGGGTGGATTGCCACCAGGAGTATCCTAGCTGATTTAAGCCAATCCAACACAGAAATTCTTAAGCGTCTGTTACTGCGGGCGTTTTTTTGTTCTATTCAAATTTCCATATGAAGTTCGCAAGATGGTATACACAACGAATATTATTGAGGTTTATCATCGCCTGCTAAGGAAAGTAACAAAAGCCAAGGCCAGCGGAGAAGCACCGCTAACCTCGGCAGAATGACCTCAGGGGATGGGTATCAACTTGCGCGAAAAAACATTTACACAAAATAATTTACACAACCTAAAAATACGGTAGTTTTCAACTTGTAGCCGCCAACGGTCTCAATGCTGTTAGCTTATGCTACAAAAGAGCTATCGGCAGCGCTGGCCATCTCGTGAATTGTAAGGGAAATGTTGGTTTTAGATAAAAAAACTATACGTTTTTCGTATTGACGAATCAATTTAATCATCTTATAAAAGCAGTTGTGGCTAAATTTGCAGCGAACATTGACAAAAATGATATCTGCATGAATAATCAACTCTTCGTCAAAGCTGGTTGCATCGCCATAGATATAGGTGAAATGAGAAAGCTTGTTTTTCAATTTTGCCTGCCAATTCTCAGCACCGCCGATAACCAGAGCATGAACATTTCCTAAAACTTTTAAAGAGGCCTCTATGTCAAGAGGCGGGTTAGATATTGTTACGGTATTATCTGCTTGTATTTTTTTAACATTTGTGATTGTATCGCTACTATTAGCTGGTTGCTTAAGCTTGGTTTTAAGTTGTTCGTTCTCATTGATTACTGAATTCAACACAAATTTTTGCCTGAAAACTAAGCTATTAATTTTTTCTTCCTTAGCGAGGAGTAAATTGTTTTTTGCTGTTAAGTCTGCATTGAGTTTCCTGATTTCCACTTCGCAGTCGCTAAGTTGTTTTTTGAGATTATCCACTTCAGAGCATAAGTGAGCAGCATTTTGTTCGAAATAATACTTTCTGGCTTTTTTATACTCTCTTACAAAGTCAAGTAAATTTAAGCCGAACATTACAAATTCAGTACAATCAAATTCCATCTCTTCTTTGCTTTTCCACGCTTGACCAGATTGCATGGTCTCTGCAGTTAACTTTATGATATACAGGCGACAGAGAAGCTCAACGTCTCGTTCTTTGGTTTGTGCCGTTAACTTAGGAGAAAGTAACGAAATGCCCTCTAATGATGATAGATAAGCGTTACAGTGGGCCCATCCTTCCAAGCGGCGGTCGTTGTGCCAAGGGGCA
>DASXUK010000020.1:0-84164 GCA_036504875.1 Desulfuromonadaceae bacterium | reverse complement strand
AGAATATTGCAAAAAAATGGACAATGCCGATCAGAGACTGGAAGTCAGCACTGAATCAATTCTCAATAATTTTTGAAGGCAGAATGCCTACTTTATAAAAGACCGAAAAAACCATTTACACAAAATTATTTACAGGACCGGTGGTTCGGATTGCTGTCAGCCTACCGCACTTAACATCTTCGCACTTTCCTCATAATCCTCACCTAACTGCACACTGCGGAGCAGTTCCAGTTGGTTCTCCAATCCCCTTATTCTGGCCAACCCGGCCCATTCCAGAAGGTCAGGCATAACTTCATCTGGTTCCCGGCGTTGGAGTGAACCTGCCGATAAATGGTGGATCAATTTCATGGTTTTTAGCCCGTCGAACCAGCCGTTAAATGCCGACCAAAGTGCTTGTTTCCCTTTGTTGTTCCGGCTTAGCTTCTCCCAGATGTCCTCAAACCCGGCCAGATCCAGGTAATTGACCAGTTGTGGTGATATTTCCCTAGCCTGCGTTAGCAGGAAATTCGGACCTTCTGCAAGATGATCGCTAATCAGCTTTAAAAACCTTCCAAGGATATGAAAACAGTCTGTATGGTAAAAAAGCACTGCTCCGGCATCACCCTCAAGTAATTTTGAAATGCTTCGACCTGTTCCAAACGGTACCCGGTGGGAAGCTCGCGCTGAGGGGTAAATAACAGTTCCTTTTACCTGATCTACACCCGCTGTTTTGGCCAGTTGCTGTAAAAAATAAAAATCCTCACCTGCAGTGCGACTATTCATGCCGCTAATCTTCACATAAGCCGAGGCGCGACAGGCCATGGCGCTTCCCACAGTATGAAACCCGTACATTGACCCGGCTGTTTTGAGTCCCAACACATAGCTCCGTAAAAAAAGCTCATAACGCATTATTGCCGAGTTTGCTTCCGGAGTGACTCCCTTTTGATGCACAAAGTTTATCACAGCGCTATTGCTGTCCGGGCTCTTGAAATGCCTGAGTAGGGTTGGCAGGTAATCGGGGCGAACGAGCGTATCAGCATCCAGGCATGCCAGGATAGGATCGTGCCGATCATAATCCAGTCGTGTCAAGGCCAGGTCCAGGCCGATTTTTCTAGCGAGTCCGACACCACCGCTTTTATTCGGTAATTCCATTCCCGAAGAGGCTGCATTTACCCAGGCAAATTGCAAATTATCAGGGACAGCAGCTTTTTGAAACTGCTCAAGGCTTGCCAGGTTATCCAGCTTGTCAGCCAGTGGGGTATCTTCTCGATGATTTACAACTACGAGCACCAAAAAACGTGAAAGTGCTTCAGGCGGGTTTAAAGCCAACGAACAGAGCGTATCAAGCAGAGTTGCAGTTTCTGCCAGGGCAGGTATAACTACTGCGCCGGTAAAGCCGGTCCCACCATTCCCCTCGATATGCCAGTTTTTTATAGCTTTGTTTTTGTTGTAATCCAAAATATTGCCGGGTAATTTGAAGGACATTTTTTGCCTAAACCTTGTGTTGTTATTGAAGAAATACCTTAACTACCCTGGCACCGAGGGTCAAACTAATATACGGGTTTTTGGGTATACAAAAATATATGTCTGCTTTTAACCCAACTGAACAGTGTCGCTAGAACAATTAAGGCAATCAGGCTGTAGACATGATTTCAGCTATACATTTATTTATTTCTACAAAAAGTTTCTTAAATTCGAGCGGTTTTAACAGGTAGCTGCTGAATCCGATTGCTTTAAATTTTTGAAAGAAAATCTTCTCATTGTAGGCCGTCAAAACTATAAACTTGGTGTCTTTTTTTATCTCCTTAATTTCAGCGGCCATCTCAATACCATTTTTTACCGGCATGTTAACATCCGTTAGCACTATCTCCGGCAGATATTTCTTAAAAATTTCCACACCAATTTTGCCATTCTCCGCCAAATAAATCTTCAGTTCCGGAAATTTCATTTTAACCATCATAGACAGAGTAGCCAAGGCATCTTGCTCATCTTCTACAATCAAAATAGCTAGTTGGGATTTTGATTGTGGTCCCATTTAAGGCCTCGATCCAGTGGTTTTGCTGTGTGTGTATTTAATGAGCCACTCCCTTTAGTTTATTTTAAAATCATACAACACAATACGACTGAAACAAGACCAGAACCGAACCGGATCGTGACCAGACAGGTTCTGCCGGACAAGCTGTTATTTAAGTCCATTTTGTGTTAATAACATAACATGCATCTTAAAAATTATCGTCAACTTGTGGAACGTGTAGACAGCCTCTGCAACGGAATAACTAATGCCCTGGTTGAAGAGATAACCTGCCGGGACGGCTGCAGTGCTTGCTGCACATCAATAACAGTATTTCCGGTAGAAGCCGCTGCCCTCAGAACAGCCCTTGATTCGCTTCCTGATGAAGAGTCCATCTTTGTCCGCAATTTTATTAAGGAACACGCCGCCGGAGAGCGCTGCCCGCTTTTGTACAATCACCGCTGTCTGTTGTATGCTGCCCGGCCTATTATCTGTCGCACCCATGGTTTCCCTATTCAGTACACTGAAAATGATCAACAACAGGTGGATTGCTGTCCGCTCAATCTTGAACAATGCGAGTCATTACCGGGATCGGTTGTGATTGATCTGGATCGTCTGAATTCAGTGTTGGTAGCAGTTAATGCGTTGTTCCTTTCCCAAAAAGAATCCGAGGGCAACTTGCCTGATCGACTAACGATAGTTGAGGCGCTGCTGGTTTCTGATTCTGTTCAGCCCGCGTAGAATACCATCCCGAGCAGCCATTATGGTTGCCCCTCCCAAGAGAAGAGATAATGCTCAAAATTTTTCTTAAAAAAAATGAAGATCGCCGTATTAAATCTGGTCATCCCTGGGTATTCAATAACGAAATTTTTGCTATTGAGGGGGACCGTGAACTGGGTGCTACTGCAGAGCTTTTTGATGCCGGCAGAGGCTTTGTCGGCTGCGGTTACTACAACCCTCACTCGCTGATTGCTTTTCGTTTGCTGACCCGGCAGCGGGAAGATATTGACAGCGTCTCGTTCTACAAAGAGCGACTCCAGGCGGCCTTGTCGCATCGCAGCAGGCTTTATCCCTCGATGAGTACCTTCCGGGCAGTTTACGGTGAGAGCGATTTTTTGCCCGGTCTAGTGGTCGACAAATATAATCAATACCTTTCGGTGCAGTTTCTTTCCGCCGGTATTGAAAAGCGGCGTGATATTCTTTTGGAAGCACTTCAGCAGGTGCTGGAACCCCGTGGTATAATTGCCAGGAATGATGTCTCGGTCAGGTCTCTGGAGGGCCTTGATGAGAAAGTTGAGCTTCTGGCGGGTGAAATACCCGACCTGGTCGAGATAGAAGAGAACGGTCTTCGTTTTCAGATTGATCTGCGCCATGGTCAAAAAACTGGTGGTTTTCTGGACCAGAAGGAAAATCACTTGCTATTGAAAGACATCTGCGCCGGGAAAAAAGTGCTCGATTGCTTCTGCTATGCCGGCAGCTGGGCGGCCCACGCCGGCTTGTATGGGGCTGTCTCGGCTCTGGGGATCGATATCTCGGCCCGGGCCATTGAACAGGCCACAAAAAATGCGATATTAAACAAATTGGAAGATCGCGTCAGCTTTGAAGAGTGCGATGCATTTGACCGGCTGCGTTCGCTGAAACATGAAGGGCGGCGTTTTGGGGTGGTGATCATGGACCCGCCGGCCTTTGTCAAGAGCCGTAAGAACATTGCCGAGGCAACCAAAGGCTATCTGACTGTCAATCGTCGGGCGCTGGAGTTGCTCGAGCCGGGTGGTCACCTGATAACCTGCTCCTGCTCCTATCATATGGGGCGGGAAGCGTTTCGTGATCTGCTGGTCCAGGCTGCCAGACTGGCCCAGCGCGAGGTGCGGTTGGTTTCGGTTCATTCGCAGGCCCCGGATCATCCGATGCTGCTCTCCTTTCCTGAATCCGAATATTTGAAGTGCTTTAAGCTGCAGGCAGTTTTATAGTAACTCAATCATCCAGCTTTACTTGCCTATGTTTTTAAGTAGAATTCAGTGATGGCCAACAAGCGTTTTGTGATAGGTGATGTCCATGGCTGCGCCCGCACCTTGCGCCGGTTGGTGGAAGTGGTGCTCGCGCTTGCCAAGGATGATGAGCTGTACCTGCTTGGAGATCTTATTGATCGAGGTCCGGACTCCAGAGGGGTACTGGACTTTATTTTTGACCTGATCAGGCAGGGGTTCTCTGTCATGAGCGTCAAGGGTAACCATGAGGACATGTGCCTGCGGGCCCGCCATGACCTGCAGTTTCTGGAGATGTGGCTGATCAATGGCGGCCACGCCACCCTGGACAGTTTCTCTGTGGAAGCACCTGACGAGATCCCCCATGACTACCGCTCCTTTCTGCAATCACTGCCGCACTATATCCTGCTGCACGATTTTGTCATCGTTCATGCCGGCCTCAACTTTTATTTCAGCAACCCTTTTAGTGATACCGATGCCATGCTCTGGCAGCGGGATTGTACGGCGGAACGGAATCGCATCGGCGGCAGGCGCCTTGTCAGCGGCCATACAGCCGTCACCAAAGAACAACTCGAGGCTTCACTAAAGAGCGACCGGATCATGATCGATAACGGCTGTGTCTTTAACGGAAGAACAGGATTGGGAAGCCTGGCGGCCCTGGAACTGAACAGCATGGTTATCTCTTATCAGAAAAATATCGAACGCTAGCCTAATCCCAGATTTCCTAAAGGTAAAAAATATATTGCCGGAGTGAAAAGCTATGATCCCGGAAAGACGGATGCGCGCGATGGTGCTCGAAAAGGCGGGAGAGCCGCTGCGGTCAGTCGAAATGGCCGTACCTGTCCCGAGGGCAGGGGAGCTGCTGTTAAAGGTGCTGGCGTGTGGAATTTGCCGCACTGATCTGCACGTGGTGGATGGTGAGTTGACCGAACCGAAACTGCCGTTGGTACCGGGGCATCAAGTCGTGGGGCTGGTGGAACATATCGGCCAAGGTGTGGAAGGTTTTGTCATGGGGGATGCAGTGGGGGTGCCTTGGTTAGGCGGGACCTGTGGTGAGTGCTCATATTGTATAGAAGGGCGTGAGAATCTCTGTGACCACGCTGTTTTCACCGGTTACCACAAAAACGGTGGTTTTGCTGAATATTGCACGGCAGATGCCCGCTTCTGTTTTCAAATGCCGGGTGGATACCCGGCTGTCCAGGCCGCGCCGCTGCTATGCGCCGGGCTGATCGGCTACCGCTCACTGCGCATGGCAGGCGAGGGGAAACGGCTTGGCATCTATGGTTTCGGTGCTGCAGCCCATATTGTTACCCAGGTGGCACTTTGGCAGGGGCGCGAGGTGTATGCCTTTACCCGGGCCGGAGATCTGGCCGGTCAGGAGTTTGCAAAAGTGATGGGGGCAACCTGGGTAGGTGGTTCGCTAGAACACCCGCCGGTGGATCTTGATGCGGCCATCATATTTGCCCCGGCCGGAGAGCTTGTGCCTGCGGCTCTTAAAACGGTGCGCAAGGGAGGGGTGGTGGTTTGCGGCGGCATACACATGACCCCGATACCTTCTTTTAGCTACGACCTTCTATGGGGAGAGCGCAGTATCGTATCGGTCGCCAACCTCACCCGTCGTGACGGCGAAGAATTCCTGTTTCTGGCCCCACAGGTGCCGATTCGAACAGAAGTGGAGGCTTTTCGGTTGGAACAGGCTAACCAGGCGCTGGATGAATTGCGGAGTGGCAATTTGAGGGGTGCCGGAGTGCTGGTGCCATAGGCTTTTTATCTTTTTACGTTAATTGGCGGAACGTGTAAACAAATATCGTCATAACCAGCGGACAAATATTGTCAAATTTATTGTTATTTTCAAGTGATTTATGCCGTATTGGCAGTAATTTGACTTGGTTGGCGACTCAGGCATACTTTGTGCTTTATAACTGAATAACATAAGATAAACGAAAATACTAAACCATCCGCGAGGGTGGGACGGAAAGCTCATTGGGTCTCACTGAGACAGCCGGGTCGCCGAAATATCTACTGATATGGCGACCCGGTTTTTTTGTAGAGTCGGCATGTCTGGCGAGGAGCCAATATGACCGGACTTCCGACTACCTTTGCAGGGATGAAAAATCATGTAGCGGTTGCTGTAATATTACTTTTGCTGGCTCCTGTGGTTGTGCGGGCCGAGCCACTGCAGCTGTTTTTCCTGGTGGAAAAAGAGAATCTGTTTTCCATGGTGATGCCTGAAAGGACAAAAAGAGAGCCGGAGCACCGGCTATTGTTGGAGGTAGACGAACATGGGGAGGTAGTCATGCGGCAAGGAAAGCTTTCTGTGATTCTTGCCTATAATTCACTGGAGGATGCTCAGAGATCCCAGGAGCGCGGACGTGATCTGCAGTTGCCGGAGGCACTGCTATTAAGCGGTTTTTGCGTCAAGTTGAGTCTTTTATTTTAACCGGGTCTTTTAAATCATCTAATTTCGATGTACCGCAAAGGACCCAAGCCTGGTCGGTGCACATCAATTCGAGGGTAATTTAAACCGTTAACAGCTTCTCTACCTTAACCTTGGGCCAGATTCCTTAACACCAATAGCAGATGATCCGGATTAATCCCATTAATGTTACAAAGTGCGCTAAAGGGTAATGGAAATGGTGCACAGACAGTCAAACTGCCGGCCGGTTCGGGTCGGGTCAGGGTGGTTCTGAAAGAATGCAATGCAAAACCGGTCATTTCTTTCAACTCAAAGCTGCCATAGCGTTTATCTCCCAGCACTGGGTGGCCGATCATCTCCAGGTGGCGCCTGATCTGGTGCATCCTGCCGCTAATCGGCACGACCGCCAGCAGTGAGCAGTCTTCCCCGGTGGTCAGCAATTTGTAGTGGGTCTCGGATTCTTTGTCATCTAGTGGTTGAGTTATAGTTCCGGTCTGATCAGTTATTCCCTGCACCAGCGCCAGATACAGTTTATCGAGGCCGGTCTCCTTAACCTGTCGACCGTAGATGCCTGCCGAACTGGAACTTTTGGCCAGGATAACCGCGCCGGATGTACCGCGGTCCAGGCGGTTGACCGGGTATAGTTTGCAAGGGGTATCGCGCCAGGTCATGTAGGCCGTCGCCAGCTCAACCAGGTCATGCTCAAGCTCGGCAGTGCGGTGCATTGCCAGACCGGCCGGTTTATTGACGATGGCGATCAGACTATCCTCATAAAGGACATCAATGGCCGGTAGCTCTTCGCTCAGAAGTTGCGACAGTGCGGCGCTCTCCTTTAGCGTGACCAGGTCTTTGAAAAAAATACAATCGTCCGGCGTGGCAATGCTCCCATTCAGCTTTGCTGCTCCGCTTTTGATCAGCTTGCGGGGGTAAGCGGCTGATGCAGTTGGCAGCAGGGTCCGCAAAAAGCTTTCCAAACGGCGACAATGGTCATGAGAAGATATTTCAAAGGTTAGCATAGGTTGTGTGATCGGGAAGGTGCGGCCTGAGCCGCCCTTGGTTTGGACTGGCGAAATTGCCAGCGGCTTTTCTAGGGTGAGACCTGGCGGTCCCGCATCAGGTTCTTAAGCGAACGATCATATGTTCTTTCACCGGCCGGCGTGAACATGCAGCCGGTAGCTTCGCCTCGTTCCCGGTGAAAGGCGACGCATTGGCAACAATTGCCTTTGCGGGGGCAGGCCGGGGTGTAGGTACAACGACAATCATCACCAGTTCGTGTGCAGGCCATTTACAATCTCCTTGTGTAACTAATGGAACTCGATTTTTTCGCAAGGCCAAGGCGAGCGAGGGATGCCGCGGAGGCGTGGCAGCGCTACGCCGCACAAGAGCATCCCGAAGATCAACGCCGGGATTGCGGAAAAGGCGAGTTCCTCTTAAATTATTTTGTTGAGTGGGTACTCAATGATTCCTTCCGCTCCCAGCTTAATCAGTTCCGGTACTACCAGGCGCACATCTTTTTCGGACATGATGCTTTCGATGGAGAGCCAATCGGAATTATAAAGGTGGGAGACGGTGGGGTTCTTCAGGCTCGGCATCACCTTGGTAATGGCCTCGATTCGGTCGGCTGGGGCATTCATCTTGAGTCCAACCATTCCTTCGGCAGCCAACGATGATTTTAGCAGAGTAGCGATTTGGTCAATTTTGGCGCGCTTCCAGGGATCATTCCAGGCGGCCTTGTTAACTACCATAACCGGCACCGACTCCATCAGGTCACAAACTATCCGCAGCCCATTGGCCTTAATGGTCGAGCCGGTTTCGGTTACTTCGACAATGGCATCGCATAGTCCGTCCACCACTTTGGCCTCGGTTGCGCCCCAGGAAAATTCAACATTGACCGGGATATTACGTTCGGCAAAGTAACGTTTTGTGAATCCAACCAGTTCGGTGGAAATGGTCGCGCCATGCAGGTCTTCAGGGCCCTGCACCTTTGAATCGCGGTTTACCACCAGAACCCAGCGGGCTGGTCGGCGGGAAACTTTGGAATAAACCATCTCGCAGACCTCGATAACGTCCGAATCGTTTTCGCGCACCCAATCGCGGCCGGCAATACCGGCATCTATGGTGCCGCGTTCGACGTACTTGGCCATCTCCTGTGGACGGATCAGCTTGCAGTTCATCTCGTCGTCATCCACACCCGGAAAATAGCTGCGCGACGAAATGCTGATCTGCCAGCCCGCTTTTTTGAAAAGTTCGACTGTGGCGTTCTCCAGGCTGCCTTTGGGGATACCGAAATTGAGGACTTGTGACATTTCATGACTCCTTCGCCGGGCGAACGCGGTTTTTTGGCAATCTCGGCGTTGGCCTGCGAAATCCGCTTGTGAGACGTAGCGCTGCTACGCCTCCGCGGGATTCCTTGGCCGCCTTGACCTTGCCGAAAAATCCATGTCCGGCAAGTTTTATTTTTTCTTATAGACGTCGTCGGGATTGAACAGCGGATTGGAATGCTCAACCCATTTGCCTTCTTCCCATTTAACATAAAAACAGCTGCGGTTGCCAGTGTGGCAGGCGGCCGGGCCATTCTGCTTAACCTTGATCACCACCGTGTCGGCATCGCAATCTGTCAAAACCTCGATCACCTCTTGGGTGTTGCCGGACTCTTCACCTTTCATCCAGTATTTATTACGGGTACGGCTGAAAAACCAGGTCTTGCCGCTCTCAAGAGTCAGGTTAAGAGTTTTCTCATCCATAAAAGCCACCATCAGTACCTCACCAGAATCATTGTCCTGTATGACAGCCGGTATTAGCCCACCCATTTTTTCAAAATCTATTTTTATCAAAGCCGTCTCCTTATCAATTTTTATGAACCTGAAAGTATAAGAGGTAGATTTGTAAAATGCAAGGTAGCTTTATTTACTGCATTAATTTCTGCTCCTTGTTGTGGCCTGTATTTTACATGATATAATTTTGTTAATTATAAAAGGGAGGATTACCAATGAAAAAGACTTTATCGTCCATCGTGGCATCTCTTGTAGCAGTTGCCTTTGCAGGCATTGTCTTTGCCGCAGACACAACTGGCAAGGAATCAACCAGCACACCAGGTACAACAGAGCAATCTGCCGGAGAGACAAAAACAGAGAAAAAACCTGCCAAGAAACACAAAAGAAAATCAAAAAAATCGAAAAAACAGACTAAACCGGCAGATACAACGACATCTACCCCGGAACAGCAGCCATCACCTTCTCCTAAATAGGTTAGCTGTATGGAAAAGGCTGTCTGTTTATGACCCAGGCCGCTTTTTTTGATGGTAAAAATGTAAACAGCCAACCATTGGCATGGTTGGCTGTTTTGATTGGTGGCAGTGCAGGGATTCGAACCCCGGACCTAGCGAATATGAGTCGCTTGCTCTAGCCAACTGAGCTACACTGCCATTCGGTTTCGTCCCGCGTCCAGTTTTAAGCTGATAGTTAGCGGGCCGGTATGTATAGAAAGCCTCTTTGGATAGCCAAAGAGGCAAGTTGATAGAGACAATTTATATATTATATCTGCCGGTATGTGTCAAGTGGTTTTTAAATCAGGGTTCGGTCACAATCACCCGATGGGCCGTTCAATTATAGAACTAACTAGTATTCCGTGCCAGAGGCAGGAGAGTCGGCTCCAAATTTCATTTCGCTTCGAGTTACTCCGTAAAGGCCTGTCAAAAGGTTGTGGCCGGGTGGGTCTGACAAGGCGGAGTAAAATGAACCTCGCCGCCCAATTTCCTCCAGAACTGTCATCGTTTGTTTTACCACCTGGTCGGCCAGTTCCTCGATGCTGGTGGTGCGCTGCTCACCGCTGACCGGGTGCTGCCACCTGCCTTTCATTAGCATGTCGTCATCATAGGCCAGGTTAAGCGGATAGAAAAGCTGCTGTCTTTCCCGCAGAGGCGAACCGGGCAGATTGCCCAGCAAACGGGCCAGCAACCTCCATAACAGCCGGTCGTACCTGTTCTGATAGCGGCAATGCAAGTTCATGGCACGCTCAATTACCGAGCGTGGTAATTCCTCTCCAGGATCAAAGATTAACGAACAGGCTGTTATAAGCTCATCGCGATTATCGGATGTAACCAGATCACGAAGGTGCTTGGCCGGTGGAATAGCACCCCGGCGAATCAGATAGATGTCCAGCGCTGTCTCAAGCCTGTAATGCCGCCCTGTGTCATGTATACCGGCCACATTAAACACAAAGGGATGAAAAACAATATCGGCCTGCATATGAGTGATTATCCCCAGAAGGCAGGCTATCACATTGTCGGAGAGCCCCTCAGGAAATTTTTTCTCGGCCGCGATTAATGGTGCATAGCTGTTGTTATTTGTATCATGAAAGCGATGGGCAAGCTCTATCGCGGTATCGTTCTGAGGGCTGTGGTTAAGGTGCATCAGGGTGTCTGGGAGCACAGCCCCGGCAAGATAATGATCCCGATTATTGGCGATGATACCCTTCATGGGGCAATCGGAGGCAAGCTCGGCATAGACTCGATCAGCCAGTATCCAGTGCGTCAGTTCTTTAGGCATTGTGGTAACAACTTCCATTTGAAAATTTGTCTGCTCAGCATAGCAGCCCGAGCGCTCAGGTCAACCCTTCTTTGATTTCTCTGCTGTAAAGAGTCGTCTAATATAGCAACTCGACAGCAAAGGTCTGACAGGCTTCTAGCGTAGGTTTGTTTTTAATGCTAAATATATCCGGTGGCACTACAACAAGTTAGATAGGTCTCGGAGATGGTTTTGAATTTTGAGGGTATTGCGCAACTGCTTGGCCGGCGGCGCTACGAAAAACACGACATGGATAATCGGACCCGAGCTGCGGTGGCAATGATGTTGCGACAGGGCGCCGATGATTTGGAGATGCTGTTTATTGAACGAGCCGTACACGAGCGGGACCCGTGGTCAGGTAATCTGGCTTTTCCAGGCGGAAAGGTGGAGCCTGGGGAGAGGGCGCGCCAGGCGGCTGAACGAGAGACCCTGGAGGAAATAGGATTTGACTTGCAGGCTTCCTGTTACATGGGGAGGTTGGCTGATATTGCCGGGGCAAATCTACCGGTGCGGGTTTCCTGTTTTGCCTTCGGGGTGGATTGGGCTGGAGTGGAGCCGGTACTGAGCGACGAAGTGGGTGATCTCTTCTGGGTAAAGCTAAATCATCTCCGCTCTGTTGAACATCGTATAACTGCTCAAGTCCGCTTTGGTGATAAGAAATTTGTTGTACCAGCCATCCGCCTCCCTCAGACTGAAAAGACGGTCTTGTGGGGATTAACCTACCGGTTGGTGTTGCAGTTCCTGGAGAACATAACTCCACGGCGTTAGTTGGGAGGTTTCATGCCGGACTTCCCTGCGCTTGACGTGATGCACCGCGAATCGATTAGTTGCTTTTTGCGGCCGTTGCCGTAAACTTGCCCTGGATATTTTATCTTGAGGAGGAAAAAATGTCAGAGCGTACAGGAATCATCACTTTCAAGGGCAATCCAATGACTCTGCTGGGCCCACAATTGAAGATAGGCGATAGGGCTCCCGATTTTAACGTGGTGGATAACAGCCTGGCACCGGTCAATCTGGCTAGCTCAGCCGGCAAGATCAGGATAATCAGCTCGGTGCCGTCGCTCGACACGCCGGTGTGCGATACCGAGACCCGCCGTTTCAATCTGGAGGCGGCTGCTCTGCCTGACAAGGTGGTTGTTCTGACCATCAGCCTGGACCTCCCCTTTGCCCAAAAACGTTGGTGCGGAGCAGCCGGAATCGACCGGGTAACCACCCTTTCCGACTACCGCGAGCGCTCTTTCGGTAATGCCTACGGGGTGGTTGTCAAGGAGCTGGTGCTGCTCACCCGCGCCATCTTCATTATTGATGCCACTGATACCATCCGCTATATCCAGATTGTTCCGGAGGTGACCAGCGAACCGGACTACGCGGCAGTGCTGGAAGCAGTGCGGGCTTTGCTGTAAAAAAAAGGCGTTGTTGCATTCGGCTAAGAATGAAACAACGCCTTTTCTGGTTTTAATTTATGAGGCTTAGCTTATGTCGTCGGCCCTGCGGTTCTCTTCAACAACCAGGCCATATTCTCACCTAACACCTGCATGGTAGTCATTCCTTCTTCATCCTGCTCCACATCCCCTTCGTTGCGTCCGATACCCACGTTCCAATAGCTCGATCCAGGGATGATCATCTGTCCGATGGTGAAGAAATGGTTGATGGTGTCGAAGACATGGATGGCGCCGGCGCGCCTGACAGCAACCACTGCCGCCCCGGCCTTGCGCTTGAACATGTCCCCGTTGGCTCGGGAGACCATACCGCAGCGATCTATCAATGCCTTGGCCTCAGGTGTCAGGGCGGCGAAGTAGGTCGGTGAGCCGATGATGATGCCGTCTGATGTGAGCATTTTTTCAATGCACTGGTTGGTAATGTCGTCGCTAACCGCGCAACGGGCATCCTTGGTACCGAAGCACTTGTAGCAGGCGATACAACCATGGATCTTGCCGGCCCCGATCTGAACCAATTCGGTCTCAATGCCTTCCTTGTTCAAGGCCTCAAAGACCCGCTCGATCAAATGAGCCGTATTGCCCTGTGGCCGAGGGCTACCATTAAATGCGGTTACTTTCAATTTAGTCACTCCTAATAAAAATGTGAATTAAACACAAATCTTTACAATTGCCGTTCCACCCGCTTTAACAGAATTGAGTTCAGCACTACCGAAACTGATGAGAAGGCCATAGCCAGTCCGGCGTATTCCGGTTTGAGGGTAATGCCGAAGCCGGAAAGCATTCCGGCAGCAACGGGGATGCCCAGTATATTGTAGAACAGTGCCCAGAACAGGTTCTGTTTTACTTTGGCCAAGGTGGCCCGCCCAATCTTGATGGCACGCACAACATCCAGCAGGTCGTCCCGCATCAGTACGATATCACCGGTTTCCTTGGCCACATCGGTGCCGCCGCCAATGGCAATGCCGATCTCGGCCTGGGCCAAGGCCGGAGCGTCGTTGATGCCGTCCCCCACCATGCCGGTTATCATGCCTTTTTGTTGATACTCCTTGACCAGTGCCTGTTTGCGGTCCGGCAGCACCTTGGCCTCAAACATGTCGACACCGACCTGCCTGGCAACCGCCTCGGCCACATCGGTGTGGTCGCCGGTGATCATGCTGGTCTTTATACCCATGGCCTTCAGCTGTTCAACGGCGGTCTTTGAATTAGGCTTGAGGGTGTCGGCAAAAGCCGCCACGCCAACCAGAGTCGAACCGGCTGCTACATAAATCAGGGATTTTCCGGCGCTGGTGATCTGCTGTGCCTTGTCCGCCAGCGGCCCCAAGCTGACCCCTTCCTCTTCCATCAGCCGCTCATTGCCAACCGAGAGGCGGAAACCGCTGTAGCTGCAGGTGATGCCATAGCCGCCGCGCTCGTTAAAATCCTGCGCCTCGCCCGGTTCTATTCCTGCCGCTCGGGCCGCCTTAACAGCAGCCTGGGCCAAGGGGTGGGTGGAGTGAGCCTCGGCCGTGGCCAGACATTCCAGGAGCTTATCGGGATCAACCGAGCGTGTAGCCGGAATCAAGTCAGTCATGGCAGGTGTGCCGCTGGTTATGGTGCCGGTTTTGTCGAGGAGCAGTACCTGCAGGCGGGAAATGGTCTCCAGAGCAGATCCCTTTTTGACCAGGATGCCCCGTCCCAGAGCCACACCGCTGCCGACCATTATAGCGGTGGGGGTGGCCAGGCCCATGGCGCATGGGCAGGCTATTACGACTACTGCTATTGCAAAGCGGAAGGCGGTCAGGAAATTGCTGTGGAGAGGGATAAGCCAGATTAAGAAGGTGGCCAGGCTAAGCAGGATGACAATCGGCACAAACCAACCCGAGACCAGATCGGCAAAACGCTGAATCGGGGCTTTGTCCCCCTGGGCTTCCCGCACCATGCGAACGATCTGGGAGAGCAGCGTAGCTTCGCCGATACGGGTGGCGCGAACCTTGATCACGCCGCTCTTGTTGATGGTGGCGCCGCTGACCTGATCGCCGATATTCTTTTGGACCGGCATGGATTCGCCGGTAACCATGGATTCATCAACTGCGCAGCTGCCATCAACGATCTCGCCATCTACCGGGATGATCTCGCCGGGACGCACCAGAACAACATCGTCGACCCGTACTACCGTGGCCGGCACCTCTTTTTCACCAGTTTCGGTTACCAGGCGTGCCTTGTCTGCTTGCAGGTGTAGAAGTTTCTTCAAGGCCTCGCCCGCCTTGCCGCGCGCCCGCGCCTCCAGGTACTTACCCAGCCGGATGAAGGCAATCAACATGACCGAGGTTTCGAAAAAAACCTCCCGGTGGGGACCCAGAAAATGTGCATAAGCCAAAAAAGAGTAAAAATAAGCTGCCGAGGTACCCAGGGCGATCAGCACGTCCATATTGGCACTGCGGTTTTTAAGAGCTGCAAAGGCACCCCGGTAAAAGGTCAGCCCGGCCGAGAATTGCACTGCTGTTGCCAGGAGGAAGTTGAGCTGCATCACGGCCCGGTTGCTGTGCATCCCCATGGTGAGCATGATCGGTAGTGCGGCCGCTATGGAAAAAATGAACCAGTTGCGCTGAGAAAGAAGTTCCTTGCCCGAGTCTTCTCCCTCACCCAACACCACGGGAGTATAGCCGGCCGAGTGGACAATGGCAAAAATGTTGGAGTCGGTCAGGCGTTGCGGGTCAAAACGCACAAAGCAGGTTTCTGCCGCCAGGTTAACAATGGCAGTGGTAATGGCAGGATGGGCGAGGAGTTTTTTCTCGAGCGTCGCAACACAGGAGGCGCAGTGCAGACCACGCACGGTAAAGGTTATTTCACCGGGTGGTTCTGGAACAATGGTGCCATAGCCCAGTTCCTGTACTCGGCGGGCGATAGCCTCGGCAGATACGCCCTTGTCTTCATAGGCGGCTATCAGTTCTTCGGTGGCAAAATTAACCACTGCCGATGTAACCCCCGGCAATTTACCGATCTCTTTTTCAATCCGGGCGGCGCAACTGGCGCAGGACATCCCGGTGATCTTCATGACGATCCTAGACATGTGAGCTTCCTGGAAGATTGGCTGGAGTAGATTTCCTTAGTCGCTTAAGTCGCCCTTCAAAAAATGACTCCAAGCGATTTTAAGGGCGGCGGCAATCGGCAGTGCCAGCAGGATTCCCCAGAATCCAAGCATCTCGCCCAGCGCCATGACCATGATGATGGTCACCAGCGGGTTTAAGTTCATCGAGGTCTTAAATACCAGAGGCTTGATGATGTAGCCCTCAAGGAAATAGATTATAGCAAACGCGATGCCGGTTTGAATCAGGATTGCCATGGTCTGGAATTTGAACCACGCAAAAAAGAGGGCCGGCAGGATAGCAATGAACACTCCGATAAAAGGCAGGATTGAAGCTATTCCGGCAAACATTCCGCAGAAGATAGGGTGGGGGATGTTCATGAAGAATAGTGCAATTGCAGCCAGAATTGCTACTATGAGAGAAACAAAAACCTGCCCACGCAGGAATCCGCCGATACTGCTGTTAACCTCGCGTCCGATACCCAGGGCGATCTCACGCCTGTATTCCGGGATCCAGGAAGCCAAAGTTTCAATCACGGTCTGTTTATAGTACAGCATGAAGAAGACGAGAATTGGGGAGAGGATCAGGTTGAAGAGGTTGAAAAACATCTGCGTGCCAAGGCTGTATGCAAGCGCTCCGGCTCTTTCGACAGCTGTGTCGATATTGGCTGAAACCTTATCCAGAAGCCACTGGATCTCTTCGGTACCATAACTGTATGGCAGGCGGGTTTTCCACTCCAGGGTGATCTGCTTGATCTTCTGAATATATAGCGGCAGATCACTGATGAAACCATTCCAGCTCATGGTCAATTTAGGCACCATGAAGGCCAGGAAGAAGATGGTCAGAAAGCCGAGAAAAACATACAACAGGCTCAGCGCATAGATGCGTTTAAGACCTTTTGTTTCCAGATGCACAGCCAGCGGATCGAGAAGATAGGCTATTACCCAGGAGAGCAGAAAACAGGAAATGGTGTGCTTAAGGGCGTAGCCGAAAGCAATGACGAGCCCAAGCAGCAATATCGAGGCGATAAGCTTGCCGTAATCACTCCGGCCGGTGGTGCCAGTTTGCGTCTCTTCCACAGCTGACTCCTTTTTAAATCAAACTCCAGGCGCTATTTTCAAAAATGCCTTAAATGTGCGGCGCAAACAAAAAATCAGGTTCTACAGTGAATAGATCGTTCTGTTCGAGCCAATACTTAACCCGATTGGCTAAGAAAGCCTCTTTAATCTCCAGCAGTCGCTCATTCTCAAGCGGATAAAAAGATACGATCTCATTGAGGTCGCCATAAGGTTTCTTGCCGGTCAACCTGCCGTGTAACAGGCGCTTTAATTCTTGATCTTCAATTTCACCCATAAAACCGGTAATAACCTGATGTTCGACACCGTAATCAAAGCGCGGGATTTCCAAAAAACGCTCTTGGTTTGCCTCGATCTGGCGCCATACTTCCCCATCTTCCGGAACGGAAGGAATGAAAAATATCTCGCCGGTCTGGCGGTCCAGGAAATAGACCCGGTCGCCTTGCCCGCTACTAAAGGCATCCAGTAATTCGTCCCAAACTATTTTTACGTCATGAACAAGTCCCATTTTTTACCTCTATTCTCTATTGACTTCTGCCGATGGTGGCAGCACAATTCGGCCATGCGAACAATCTTTCTTGCTGATGCCCATCTGACGGCCCCGGATGAGCCTAATTACCGCCTGTTGCTAAAATTTTTAGATGAATTGGCCGGAAACACCGAAACACTCTTCATCATGGGTGATCTGTTTGATTTTTGGTTGGGTTTCCCCTCGCAACCCTTCCGTCAATATGATGCCGTGCTGGAGGCGCTATTGAGGCTGGTTAATAGCGGCTGCCAGGTGGTGTATTTCGAAGGCAACCATGATTTTCACCTTGGCAGTATTTTCAGTGAACGGCTAAGAGCAGAAATTCATACTGGTCCGGCCATTTTAACGCTTCAGGGCCGGCAGCTTTTCCTTTGCCATGGCGACCAGATAAACCGTGCCGATCAAGGCTACCGTTTCTTGCGCCGCCTGTTACATAATCGGCTTGTAGCCGCCGCGGTTAACCATTTTCCACCATCCCTGGCACTGCGGATCAAGGAGCGCCTGCAGCATAAAAGTCGTGCAAGTTATCAAACCAAAACCGCTAAATGGAATTACAGGCAGATAATCCAAAAGTTTGCTCGGCATGTCCAGGGTCAGGGTTGCAGCGGACTGGTTACCGGCCACTTTCATCTGGCCTTTTGCGAAAAAGAGCCAGACTCCAACTTCACTACCCTCTCACTAGGGGACTGGATGGAGCAGTTCACCTACGGAGAGATTGTCGCCGGTGAGCTGAAACTCTGCACTTACACAACGCCAACCTCCTTTTGAATCTGATATTACCTAGGGCCTTAATTAGCAAAAAATTCCTGCAAGGCCTGTTCCCCTACCTGCGCTGATTTGATCTTCCATTTATCCTGATTGATGACCAGGGCTACCACTGCAATCCGCGGATTATGCGCCGGCGCAAAGGCGGCAAACCAGGAATAATGCCCGCGAGGATCGGTGCCGTTGATAGAGCCGGTCTTGGCGGCTATTTGCATGTTAAGCAGCGGCCGGCCACGACGGTCGTGGAAAGCCCTGCGGGAGGTCCCGCTGGTGACGCTACTGGAAAGCATCCTGGTCAGCGATGAGGCGGTTTCCTGCGACACAAGCCGCCGAATCTCCCTGGGTGAATGAATTTCTTTGGACTCACCATGGTTGGTGATCACCTTGTCAGTCAGCGAAGGAGCCATCATACGGCCACCATTGGCTATGGCGGCAATAATCGTTGCTGCATGCAGTGGCGACAACTTGACCTCGTGATCCAGGCCGGCACCCATGAGCATTAGGCCATGATTATCCTGAGGCTCGGCCGCCTTGCTTTCCTTGGCCGGGGTGCCGATCAAAAGCGCCTGATTAAAGCCGAACCTGTGCACGGATTCCATTATCGATTGTTTTCCGGCGATAGCACTGGCCACCCTTCCATAAACTGGGTTGATTGATTTTCCCATGGCATAGGTCAGGTCCATGCGGTTATTTTTTCCGCGGGAACTAATTTCCCAGTAACGGGGATTTTCCGAATACGACCGGCCCCGGAATTCTACTACCGTTTCTGGTGTGACACGCTTGGCTTCCAGGGCTGCCGAGGCAGTGATGATTTTAAACAACGACGCCATTGGATATAGGTTGAAAAATGCGCCTTCACTCCACTGTGGTTCAATCGCAGAGTACGAGGTCAAGGCCAGAATACGTCCGGTGGCCGGCTCGATGGCTACAAACACACCATAGGGTACCTGTCTGGCAGCCATGAAATCATGAACGTTTTTCTGCAAGTCACCCATTATGGAATACTGAAGCGTTTCTCCCTGTGGTGTCAGTGCAGTCAGCCGGTCTCCAGTGGCATTAGCAGAGCCCAGCAATCGAAAGGCAACCTCAAAGCTGCTGGGAGTCGGCTGCTTGGTAACAGCCGTAACCGGGGTCTTGCTGGATGGGGATCGGAACAGTTGCGAGACAGCCGAAACCGCAGTGGGTGCCTTTTGAAACACAAGCAGGCAAACCGGGGTCAGCCCCAAAACTATTGCGATGAACAGGAGAAAAAGTTTGAGCTGCTCGCTTCGAACGCCCCCGCGGGGAAGCTGAAACCTTGGCAGAGTGTCGTCTGCCGGTATCAGTCTTTTGTTATTTGTCGTTCTGAAATAGCCAAGGCCGAAAATGCGTTTTTTTTGGGTTAGATTTTTGAGGTCCTGCATGGCAATCCGAGGAAAAGGTAGTTGTATAACTAGTCAACTATACAGCGAAGAAAGAAGGAATGTCAATCAATGAGGGGTTGTATTAGTTTAATGTTTTAGTGATAAGCAGGATCAGTATATATCACAGTTGGTTAGATCCTCAGGCTGCCAGAACCGGCGCTGTAATTCAGTTATCAAAGGGGCCAGGCTCTTTCTGTCGCGCGCGGAAACGATTAGTCCGTTGCGGGTTCTGGCAAACTGGCGCACCTTGAGGAAAGTCATGGTCGAAGATTTCTTCAGCTCCGACAACAGGTCGGATTTATTGAACACCAAAAGCTGCGGCTTGTCCGCCAATCCCAGCTCCCCAAGGATCTGTTCCACCTGGGAAATATGGTCCTCAAAGCGGGGATTCGAGGCATCAACTATGTGCAGAAGAAGGTCGGCGTCCTGCAATTCCTCCAAAGTGGCCTTGAAGGCGCCCATCAGCGACTTGGGCAGGGAACGGATAAATCCGACCGTATCGGTGATTATTACCTCCCGCTCGCGGGGAAAGCGCAGTCGGCGGGTGGATGTGTCCAAGGTGGCAAAGAGCAGGTCTTCAGTAAAAACATCGCTTTTAGTCAGGGCATTCAGCAAGGTTGACTTGCCGGCATTGGTATAGCCGACAATTGAAATGATCGGAATACCGGCCTTGATACGTTGCTGCCTACGCTGTGCCCTGCCGCGGGAGAGCTCCTTGAGGTCGCGCTCCAGGCTGGCGATTCGATCACGGATGCGGCGCCGATCGATCTCAAGTTTTGTTTCACCCGGACCGCGTCCGCCGATACCGCCCATCAGACGCGACATCTGGACCCCGTGTCCGGTAAGCCGCGGAAGGAGATATTTGAGCTGTGCCAGCTCGACCTGCACCTTTCCATCCAGACTCTTGGCGCGGCGGGCAAAGATGTCCAGAATCAGCTGGCTTCGATCGATCACCTTCAATTCGGTCATGGCCGAAATGGAGCGGATCTGCGCCGGAGTCAGTTCTTGATCAAACACCAGCATGGTGGCATTGATTTGCAGAGCCCGGATAATAACTTCCCGCATTTTGCCTTCTCCCATCAGGTAACGGGGGTTGATGCGGCGCGGCCGTTGAATAAAGGTATCCAGTGCCTCGACCTGAGCAGTGCGGGCCAGTTCACGCAATTCAGTGATGGAATCCTCAGCATCCTCACGGGTTCCTTCATTGGTGGCAGAAATCAGGATGGCGCGCTCCAGCACATTGCCGGCGGTGGAGGTGCTGCGGGTGTGGCCTTCCAGCTCTGCCTCCAGTTCGGAGATGGCGTGGAGACAGTCAATATTGATACGCTCCAGCACTGTGACCGGATCAATAACAGCGGATGATCCAGTGCGGGTCGGCGAGAGCCAGGCTAGTTGTGCAAAAATCTGATTTTTTCCGGGAGTAAACAGCAGGGCCGCCATGAGGTCAAGCCGCAGAAGCGAAAGGTCGGTGATATCATCTTCGGTGATTGGTTCGTTTTTAAGGTGGGTGTGGATCAGGCGCAGCCCGCGCAGGGTGCGCCTTCCCAAAGGATAGTCTCGTAGCTCGGGAATTACCACGCCCTTTTCATCGCCGACTACTACATACTCAACCACTCCATAGCGATTGACGATGATGGCGATCTGGCGGCGAATATCGGTGGATATCTCCACCAGGCGATCGGCAAGCTCCAGTGTACAAAACTCGGCAGGCGGCACTCGTCTTCGGTACAAGCGCTCCAGGGCCTGTATCTGACTCTGTTTTAAGCCTGAAAGATGGCCATACAGTTCTTTAATAGGAGGGCTCCAGGGAAACGATCATCAGCTCCAGCCAGAAAAATTTCTCTGCGTTCAAGCTTTTAACGATTATATCCCAATTACATTGTAGCCGCCATCAACGTAGTGAATTTCTCCGCTGACGCCGCCGGACAGGTCGCTACATAGATATATCGCCGAACGGGCCACATCCTCCTGGGTAATGTTGCGACGTAGAGGGGCTTTGGCTTCCACATGGTTGAGAATCTGTAAAAAGCCATTTACTCCGGCGGCCGCTAAAGTACGGATCGGGCCGGCTGAAATTCCATTCACTCGCACCCCTTCCTGGCCGACCGCCTCGGCCAGATAGCGCACCGATGCCTCCAAAGCCGCTTTGGCAACACCCATGACGTTATAGCTGGGGAAGACCTTGATCGCGCCGTAGTAGCTTAATGTCAGAGCAGCTGCGTTACGGCCCCTCATCATCGGCAAGGCCTCTTTCATGACTGCTAGAAAGGAATAAACGCTGATATCCATGGCAGTTGCAAAACCCTCGCGAGAGGTGTTTACTATAGTTCCCTTCAGCTCTTCCTTATTGGCAAAGGCAATCGAGTGGATGACGATATCCACGCCATCCCATATTTTTGACAGCTCGTTGAAAACAGCTTTGATATCGTCATCGCTTGAGACATTACAAGGAATGACAGCTTTGGCGCCCAGCGATTCGGCCAATGGACGGACCCGTTTTTCAAGGGCCTCACCGGCATAAGTTATGGCTATCTCGGCACCTTGCTCGTGAAAGGCCCGAGCAATGGCCCAGGCAATGCTCTTCTCATTCGCAATGCCGAAAATTACTGCTTTTTTGCCCTGCAACAACATCTTGACCGACCTCCGTCAGATTGAAATGAAACTGTATATTAGACAGAAATTGTTTCTCAAGCAAGGGGTAATGATGGGTCACGAGGAGGTTCAGCCTGCCCGGTTGCCGGATTGTTCGGGGGAGTCTCCGTTGAGGGAGTTGCTGGAGCGAAGTCTTGCAATTTAGCTTCTATATCGGTCAGACGTTTTTCAACCGCTCCCAGAACATCCAGAGTCCGGTCTAGTTTGCCTTTAATGGTAAAGACGACAAATGGCATTACAAGCCAGACTACTGCCATAAAAAGGCTCAGAATGCTCATCATTACCATAAAACCACCAAAAATTTCCATGCTGTCTCCTGTTGCGGACCTGGAATAGCTATAACATATGGTTTTAAAAAAGTTAATCCTTAATGCAGTCTGCTCAGCATACGTCTGGGAGAACCGGCAGTTGCAAAACTATTTTATCACCATGCCAGGGCTTTACTAACTAAAGTATTACCACGCATAAAGGTTTCATGTCTTGCTAATCATTACGGTTTTATCCAATATTTTTTAATCTTTTGCAAAAACCGGTGCCTGTTGATTGCGAATTATGTTATTTTATCGTGATTGAACACTATTAAGGCGGATGTCGTGAATTTGATCCCTATTGAATCTCCATGTTTCATCAAACCCGAGCTTCTGACTGTTATGCCTGATTGGGTAGGCATGTTTGATAACGAGGCGCCGCTGATTCTGGAGATTGGCTGTGGCGTGGGTGATTTTGTAACTAAAATGGCCCAACAGAATCTTGACTGGAATTTTATTGCTGCTGATTATTATAACAAGGGGTGCCTGAAGACCTGCAAACGCCTTGATAAGGCCGGACTGAAAAATGTTCGGGTGGTGCGGGATGAGGCCCGTGCGTTTATCACTCGTTGTATTCCATCGGGCTCCTTGCGTGGAGTAATCATTAACTGCCCCGATCCATGGCCAAAGTTGCGCCATCGCAAGCGGCGACTGGTCAACAGTGAGTTTTTAGGTTTTATTTCCGAATTTATGCAGCCCGGGGCTGATTTTTATTTTGCTACTGATTTTGACGATTACGGTGAGGATGTGGCCGCAATGATGCCGACTGTTCCCGGTTTCAGCAATGTCCTTGCGCCTGATCACTACCGTTATCAGCTAGACGGATACCCCTTATCAAAATACATGCTGAAGTTTATGGGAGAAGGAAAACAGATATACTTCATACATTACCGTAAGATGTAGAAACCTGTCAGTCTTCTTATCACCAGATCCGGCAGACTCCTAACCGGATACTCATAATGTCATGCCAGCAGGAGTTGTGATATGTCTACGCAAAAAGATCCCTCAGTATGCTTTTTCAGACCGAATGGCAAGTCGATGAGACGTGAAATCAGGGTCATTGCGCTCGTGCTGGCGGCCTGGCTGGTGGCGATCATCGGCTCCCAGTTTGCTGTATTTCTTCTGGCGCACACCACTCAGGGCGCCTCGCTGTCCCGCTGGACCTTCTTTAACCTGCCGATTCCTTTCTGGCTGACCGGGCAGTTTCTGCCACTCTGGTTTATTATAATCTGCGCGGTATTCAATATCTGGATGGACCGGCATGCCGGCCGTGACCTGGACGGAACATTACGTTTTCGTGTGAGTGCCGACAAAACAAGGGGCGAATAAATGGGTGAGTCAACTGTAAAGCTGCTGCCTCTTGCAATCGTGTTCGGCCTGTTCAGCCTGTTTATCATCTCTGGCTTGCGTACCAGGAAGCGCCAAGCCTCGGAGTATGGCTTTGCCGGCGGATATACCGGTCGAGTCGGCATCGGGGCTGCTATTGCCAGCAACTGGATGAGCGCGGCCAGCTTCTTGGGACTAGCCGGGATGTTCTATCTGAAAGGCTATTTTGCCATGGCCTACGTGGTCGGCTGGACCGGGGGCTATGTGCTGCTGTTGGTGTTGATGGCCAGTCAGATCAGGCGTTTTGGAAAGTATACTGCTCCAGATTTTGTAGGTTTTCGTTACGACTCCCAAGCAGCGCGCACCCTGGCAGCATTCATATCGGTCATAATTGCCGTTATTTACAGTGTGGCCCAATTCCGCGGTATCGCACTGATGGTATCATGGCTGTTTGGCATCGCTTATACACCGGCGGTCTTTATAGGTGCTTCCCTGGTGGTCAGTTTCGTTGTCATCTCCGGTACCCTGGGGGCGGCCCGAAATCAGAAGTTGCAGTACTTTGTGCTGATTATTACGTTTATCCTGCCGCTCATGCTTTTGACCCGCAAGTTGGGTTATTTCTGGCTGCTGCCGCAGTTTGGATACGGTGCCGCTATAAATGACCTGCAGCAGCAATTTGGTTTTGCCTGGTCGCAGCCCTTTACCAGCGAATCACTTCTGGCCTGGTTTGCGCTATGTTTCTCTCTCATGTTTGGTACGGCCGGTCTGCCACACGTTCTGTCCCGGTTTTACATGGTACCCGGAATTCGTGATGCGCGCTGGGGAGTGGTATGGGGATTGTTCTTTATCGCCCTGATCTACTGGTCGGCTCCTGCTTACGGGATTCTGGCACGTCTTTTCGAGGCTAAAAACGGGATCGCGTTCGATGCCGCCAATCTGGCTTCGGCCGATACCGTGGTGCTTTCCGCCGCACTTAACGGCGGGTTGCCTGCCTGGGTGACAGGTCTTTTGGTGGCTGGTGGAATGAGCGCCGCTTTTTCAACAGTGGCCGGGCTGATGTTGACCGGATCGGCCTCCTTCTCCTACGATATTTATCCGCGGCTGATCAAACCCAAGGCAACTGAGGTTGACAAGGTCTATGCTTCCAAAGGGTTTTTCCTGCTGTTGGCAGTGGCGGCGATGTTGCTGGCCCTGCAACCCACCAGGTTGATGATTGCCGAAATAGCCGCCATGGCTTTTGCTTTGGCTGGTAATACCATCTTTCCGGCCTTTCTTTTAGGGATTTGGTGGGGCCGGGCCAATGCCGCCGGGGTCATAACTGGCATGTTGGCCGGGATGGCTATTACCTTTGCCCCGTTTGTTTTTGGCGATTCAATACCACTTTTGTCGCTGCTGTTTCCGATAACCTCATCGGCTTTTCTGGGGGCGCCGCTGGTCATTGCGATCATGATCACGGTTTCGTTGTTGACTGCTCCACCGTCGGTAGAGATCCGTTCTTTTTTAAGTCGTAACGTGCATGACTGCCCGGAGGATTAATGTCGATCTTCTTGTTATCTAAGATAAACGGGATCGAGAATTGGCGGGTGGCAGAGGAATTTGGAACCGCCTTCCACCAAGCGCTTTGTAAGCAAACCGCCAACCTGAGCTCGGATCAGTCGCTAGCGCTCTTTGATGAAGTCGGACAGGAACTGGAACAGCTGGCTGATTATTATGATGAACAGTGGGTACGTATGCGGCAGATGGTGGATCAAGCTGCGGCCATCTCTGAAGCCGATCGCCTGAGGGTTCTGACGAAAGATTTTTTTACCCTGGCTTATTCTGTTTTTGGCAGGAATAGTTCAGCTTCGGCATTTTTCCTGATCAGCCAGGCTTTCATAAAGGCTGTGACCGGATCGGTTGTGGCTCTGGCCAAGGGAAAGCTGGGGGTAATGGCCGAACGGTTACCGCCGCTGGCAGTGGTGGCGCTGGGGCCCACCGGACGCTTGGAGTTTTCCCCTTTTTGCCGGCTGCAGCTGTTGCTGATGCATGACGAAACCGAGCCGACCTTGCTAGAACCTTTAAGGCTGATGGGCCGCCTGTTGCACGAGGGGTTTGAGTCGGTCGGCCTGCTGATCCATGAGGTGATCACCCCTCGAAACCCTGACTGGTGTGGCACTCCTCTACAATGGCAAAAACGGTTGAGCAAAAGCTTGGAGCATGGCGTGGAAAGCGAATTGATCAATCTGCTTCGGCTGGCTGATCAGACCATTCTGTTTGCTGACCAGCGGCTGAAGGAGGAATTTGGTGCAGTTACCAGCCCTTTTCTGAAAAAAAACTGTGAAACCCTTTCCTTTTTGGTTAATCGCCTGCATGGATTGTCAAACGGGATCGGTTTGATGGGAGGATTACGGCTGGAGAAGGTGGGTCCTTACCGGGGTTTGTTTGCCTTGTTAGACCATGCTCTATTGCCACTTACCGCATCGATTACGGCCTTGTACCTGCTTGATGAAGGTGCTGCCGTCACGACACCTGATCGTATCCGTGGACTGGTCTCGCGACAGGAATTAAATGTCAAAACCGGCGAATATGTACTTCAGGCCTGGCATGCCCTCCAAGAACTGCGGCTTTTGCGAGAGCTGGAATTTTTTCCTGACACCAGCCGAAGGGAATCGTTGTTCCTGGATCCGGAGAAATTGTCCGTGTCAGATACCGAACAGCTCAGAGAGGCTCTTGAAACAATAGCTGCCTTGCAACGACAGGTATTCATCACTTTCAGCAATTGGGAGGAGCAGTCGGCATGCTGATTACCATGTCGACCGGGACGCTCTTTATATTGCCTTTGCCAAAGGTGTTCGAACTGTCTGTCGAGGCCGGTTTTGACGGTGTTGAACTGATCATCAACCAGGAATTCCAGAAAGTAAATCCGGTCAAGCTGATTTCTTCTCTCCAGCAGATCACCCCGATTCACTCCCTGCACGCCCCTTTCATGCCCCTGGATGGCTGGGGTTGTCTGGCGGATTCACTGAAACGTTGCGCTGCACTGGCAGCAGAGTGCGGCATACCGTTGGTCAATTTTCACCCCCCTTCATGGATGGGTCTGGAGATAGGGTTCTTGCGCTGGCTCTACAGCATCAATGATTTCCAGAAAGAGGTCGGGCTCGACGGCCAGGTCAAAATCACTATTGAAAACATGCCCTGGGTGGGAAAGATGAAGATCAATCCGCACATTCTTTCCAACACCAACCATATGATAGACTTTATCAAGGAGCACAATCTTAACATGACCTTTGATTGCACTCATATGGGGTCGGGCAAGGCCAATTTCATTAATGATTTTTATCTTTTTTATGAAACCGGCCGCATCAGAAATATCCATTTTTCTGATTATGGGCATGGGCGGGAACATCTACTGCCGGGACATGGCATCCTGCCGTTAACCCGCTTCCTGAACCACCTGCGCAATACCGATTATCAGGACACGGTGACTCTGGAACTGGACCCGTCTGAATTCCCTCGCGAAGAGCGAATCATCCTTGAAAGCCTGCGGGAGATCCTGGCGTTTCTGCGCAAGGAAACCGATAAGTCAATCGATTATGTGCGTGAATACGATCAGGAGTTTGAGGCTGTTCGAGTATAGCCTAATATAAAGCAGAAAGACCAGGTGGGGACAAAGCCGGGATTGGGCAATTGTCAGCCCCGGCTGTTCATACAGATCATGTCTAACAAATATATAGAAAAATCCTTTCTCTTCCTGCTGGTTATATCCCTGTTGCTCCACATGGCAGCAGCGGCGTTTTTGTATTACCTGCCGGAGCAACAGCCGCCTGCCAAGGAACCGGTATTCGTGGACCTGCAGCAAATACCGGAATTTAAGGCCCAGGAAAAGCCTCGAACAAAACCAGCTCCCAGAGTTTCGGATCAGCGCAGGCGAGTGGAGAGAGAGGCCGCGCCGCGTGGAAGTGATTTTCGCGAGAGGCCGGTAGCGGTCCCTTCTGCGCCACCGGTCAGGCCACAGCAGCGTGTGCCGCAACGTGAGGCGGCCGGGGCTGCACCTCCACGAGAAGCTCCGGCGAGCCAGCCGGCTTTGCCGAGACAGGCCGAGCGTCGTGAAAACCAGGTTGCGCCGGGTTCATCGGCGGCCAGCCTGTTGAAACCGAAACAGTCGGCAAATCGACAGCAGTCCCCTCCGCAGCTCTTTCCCGGCTCTGATAAAATGGCCAAGCTGGAGGAAAACTATCGCCGTAAATTTGAAAGTAATATTGCCGAAGGGGATACGCGCTTCCTTAACACCGACGATATTCAGTTCGGCTCCTTTCTGCGCAGATTTGAAAATTCTGTCTACGGGGTCTGGCGCTATCCAGCGGAAGCCGCCCGTAACGGCATTGAGGGCATCACCCCCATAAAAATCACCTTCAATCGCAACGGCGAGATTGTTAAAATTCAGCAGCTGGAAAGTTCCGGCAGCCGGATACTTGATGACGAAGTGATCCGGACCCTGCGCTCGATCGGCCCGATCGGCAGTTTCCCCAAGGGCTATGACAAGGACGAGTTTAACCTGATTGCCTTCTTTCAATACGGCGGAGCCAGGCGGGCGTTACATTAGCGAAAGCCACTGCCGCCACCTCGGACTGGCGCATTTCTCAGAAAAGCATCTGCTTTTACGCTTATACCTCTCAGCTTTTATGCCTACGGAGATCAATTTCAATGAGTACTAAAGGTTTTCTGATAGCTGCTCCCCAAAGCGGTAGTGGCAAGACTACCGTGGCGCTGGCGATCATGTCGGCGCTAAACCGGCGCGGTCTCAAGGTGGCGCCCTTCAAATGCGGCCCCGACTTCATTGATCCCGGTTATCACCGCCTGGTCACCGGTCGCCCCTCAATCAACCTGGATGGCTGGATGTGCCCGGAAAGTTTTGTGGCCGATACTTTTATGCGACATACAATCGGTGCGGATGTGGCGATTATCGAAGGGGCGATGGGGTTGTTTGACGGTCTCGGCTCTTCTTCCAAAGAGGGTAGCAGTGCCCAGGTGGCTGCCATAACCGCGGCCCCGGTAGTGCTGGTGGTCAATGTCCGTGGCATGGCGGCTAGCGCAGTGGCGCTGGTCAAGGGATTTGCTGAATATGACCCACGGATTAGATTGGCAGGGGTGATCTTTAACAACGTCGGCAGTGAGAAGCATGCCGAACTTTTGCGGCAGGCACTGGCTGATGCATTGCCGCAGGTGGGGATGTTTGGCTTTATCCCCCGGGAAGAGGAACTCTTGATTCCATCGCGCCATCTCGGTCTGGTCACTGCCGAGGACAACCCGCTTCCGGCGGAATATCTGAATCATCTGTCCGAGCTGGCTGAGCAGTACCTTGATCTGGAAGGACTGGCGGGACTCCGCATCGAAAGCAAAGAAATCTCCAGCGGTTCATCACCAACTTCCCGACCGGGAGTTGCCGAGCCGGTACTTATCGCGGTAGCCCGGGATGCCGCCTTCTGTTTTATCTATGAGGACAACCTCAGGCTATTAAAAGAGGCCGGGGCTGATCTGATCTTCTTTTCGCCTCTTGACGATCTTGATTTGCCGGCCGGGATTAGCGGGATTTACCTTCCCGGAGGTTACCCTGAACTACACGCCGAACGGCTTACGGCCAATCTTGGCCTGCGTACGGCAATTCTAGAGGCCGTGACTAAGGATATGCCCTGCTATGCAGAGTGCGGCGGCATGATCTATCTTACGCAAGGGATGGAAACTGCTGACAGTGAACCAGCTATGAATTTTGCCGGTGTTTTTCCGGTTCGGGCTCGCATGCTGCCGCGCCGCAAGGCACTTGGCTACCGCCAGGTACAGTTTTTGACCGATTCTATCTCGGGAGTGGCCGGCATGACCCTTCGCGGCCACGAATTCCATTACTCCGAGATCGGGATGATGCCGTTACAAGTCAAACGTTGCTACAGGGTGACCCGGCCGGGAGAAAAGTTGGGACTGGAAGGTTACCGGCTCCACAAATGCCTGGCTTCTTACATTCACCTGCATTTTGGCAGCGCTCCCCGATTTGCGTCAGCCTTTGTAGAGAGTTGTCGAAAGTATAAAGCTGGTGAGGGAATATGAAACGCCGTATCTACGCACTACTGACAGTTTTACCTGCAGTCCTCCTGCCAAATAACTCGTTTGCCATGCATATCTCAGAAGGCATCCTGCCGTTTTCGTGGGCAATCTTCTGGTTTGCCGCCTCGGCCCCTTTTCTGGCGCTGGGATTACGGACGATGACCCGCCGCACCTCCAGCGACCTCTCTATCAAACCACTGACCGGGATGGTTGCGGCAGTGGTGTTTGTAATCTCCTGCATGCCTGTGCCGGTGCCGCTGGCTGGCACCTGCTCCCATCCATGCGGCACCGGACTGGCGGCGATACTGTTGGGCCCGACCATGGGGGTGGTAACTGCCGCAGTCGCGCTCTTGATTCAGGCGCTGTTTCTCTCGCATGGCGGTTTATCGACCTGGGGCGCCAATTTGTTTACCATGGGGGTAATGGGTTCTTTCTCCGGTTACCTGACTTTTCGAGCCCTGCGAGCCTGCGGCGCCGGTATGGCAGTGGCAGCCTTTGCAGCCGGAGTAATGGCGGACTGGGCCACTTATGCCGGCACTGCACTTATTATGGCCGCCGGTATCAGCGGGTCGGAACCTTTCTGGCCCTTGGCGGTCAAGATAGCCCTGGCCTTTGTACCGACTCAGTTTCCGCTGGGGATCATCGAGGGTGTCATCACAGCCGGTATGGTGACCTTGCTGGTCAAGAAACGTCCCGACCTCCTGATCCGCACCGCCTTGGCAACCAAGGGAAAGGAGAAGAGATGAAGCTTCATGTGGTGGCGATATGTTATCTGCTGTTTGTTTTGCTTTTGCCGATAAAGATATGTATCGGTGAGAAGTGGCAAGGGGTTGATGAATCAGTAGTTCAGAAAATAGCCCGTGAGCATGGTCGCGAGGCTAAAAAACCATTGATAGACACCAGCGAAGGGGACCTGCAACTGTTTGTATTTCTAAGCGCAGGAACGCTGGGCGGTTTTGTGGCAGGTTATTATTGGCGGGTATTATTGGAAGGCAGGAAAAAAAACAGTAGCAGGGCTGATTAAAAGGCGAGGCCTTGTTACTTGATTGCTGGAACGATCGTCAGGCGCATCCTTTGTTCGCTAGACCCAACTTTTGAAAAGATAAAGCTCAGCGGCAGATCCCCATTGGCATCAGGGCTGACCGGCTCGTAATCAAGGCCTAGCCGGTTGGCCAACTTCTCCACCACGCGTGAGTAGGGCTCATTCCCGTTAAAAATCAATAGTGTTGTGTCCTTTTGTGACAGCAGGCGCTCGTAGGTGTAAATCTCGGCAGTGGAAAGACCGCAGGCTACCACCACTTTAAGGCCGGCGTTGGCGGCTGATATTATCTCCTGATCCGCCTGAGGCTTGATCAGGTCGGGCGTCAGCAAGCCGAGTCGATCTGCAATTGCTCGGGCTATCCCACAGGAAGGTGCCGCAGAGATCGTTACCGCTGCCGGCAGCAAGGTATCTTTGGATAACGATCGCTTTTGCGGCGCCTGTGAAATGGTTATGGTGCGCGGAGTTTGCACTACGATCGCCGGTTCGGGCAAAGTCTCTGTGGATTTCACTTCGGCTTCTTTGGCCTCCGAGATTTCAGTTTTCTCCTTACCTTCAGGTTCAGGCTGCCTGTTAATTGAAGCTGAGGAACCTTTTCGGCTGCTTTTTTTTACCAGAAACTCAGTTTTTTTATAGGTGTTTTCCGGCGGCGGAAGCGGGATATTCAGACGTTGTCCGATGGTCAGGCCGTGTGGGCTGCTGATATGATTCAGCCGCATTACCTCTGGTATCAGATTTTCAGCGGCATCATTGGTAAGGCGGTAACGCCGCATCAGGATCAGAAAAAGATGATCACCGGGACGGACGGTGTAGATACTCTCGCCTTGCTTAGGGCCGGCTTCGGAATTCTGAGATGTTTGTAGTTTGATGGGTCTGGCTGGTGTGGCGGGCTTTGTTGCGTTTGGTTTGGCTGAATGCAGTTCCTTCAGGTTGATATCGAATTTGATGGAACCTGCTGGTGTGGCGGGAGGCTTTGTTGCTGTTGGTTTGGTCGGATGCAGTTCCTGCAGGTTGATTTCGAAGTTGTCCGTAGCATTGGCCGGATTGCTGTAACAGAAGACGCTGAGTATGAAAAAGGCTATGAATCCCTTATTGTATTTCATCGTCACAGCCCTTTCCTCTTTTCACGAACAAAACAAACATAGCACCTATCTTCAGCCGGATAAATCTAAAATTAATTAATAAATGTATTACTCGGCCAATTTCAGGAAGTCAACGCTCTTGATATGCCTGCCGGCATGAGCTGCCACTGCTTCATCCAGTAAATAACCGGCCTGGCTTAATGTCTCCCCGGTAAAATGGACCACCCCGAACCTTCCTGTTTTCAAGCAGGCGGTCAAGGCCTTCAAGGTGTCGGAACCGAGCAGGCGGCCGCCAGCAGCGCAACCACTACAGGTAGGCTCGCCCCCTTTTTGCAGCAGGGCTCCAGCTTCACCAAAAGGCTCGTTACAGCGGGAGCAAGTCAACAAGGATGGGCGGTAGCCCAGGATGTTAAGCACATTCATCTCAAAGAACCGGCGGTCGTTTTCAAGGGCTAGTTCTGCTTCCAGGTGTTCCAGATAGACAGCAAAAAGCCGATATAGCCGCGGCAAGGCATGACCCTCAGGGGTTAGAACATCAACCAGTTCGCAGGCATAAAGGGCGTGAGCTATTTTTGCGAGATCGGTGCGGATCCTGGGATAGATGCTGTGGATATCGGCCTGCTGGAGCCCGGCTAATCCCTCTTTGGCGCTGATCTGTGCCTCTATGCGGGCAAATGGCTCCAGAGCGGCGCCAAATCGTTTGCGGCTTTTGCGGGCCCCCCGGGCAAAGGCTTTGATGCGCCCTTGTTCCAGTGTGAACAGCGTTACAATCCGGTCACTGTCACCATAATCCAAGTGTGATAGGACAAATGCCTGCAGCTTTTCGGCGCGCATCCCCTTAGTGGGCCTCGCTCCAGTTCTTGCCGTAACTGATATCCACCTTCAATGGTACCCTGGTTTCTACTGCCTGCGACATCTCCTCCTCCACCAGTTGTTCCACCAGCAAAAGCTCATCTTCAGGCACTTCAAGCACCAGTTCATCATGCACCTGCATGATCAGCCGACTTTTCAATCCTTCTGCACGTATGCGACGGTCGACCCGGAGCATGGCGCTCTTGATGATGTCGGCCGCCGAGCCTTGAATGGGATAGTTAATGGCATTGCGCTGAGCAAAAGCACGGATATTGCCGTTGCTGCTGTTAATCTCCGGAATCGGCAGACGTCTCCCCAGCAGGGTTGTTACGCAACCGGTTTCTTCAGCCTGGCGGATGCAAGCCTCTAGGAAATCTATGGCACCGCGGTGACGATCCTTATAGGTGTTGATGAACTCATCGGCTGTTTTGCGGGCTATGCCCAATTGTTTGGCCAGGCTGAAGGCCCCTTGTCCGTAGATAATGCCGAAGTTGATGGTTTTGGCCTGACGGCGCATGTCAGGGGTGACCATCTCAGGGAACAGGCCGAAGACCTCGCTGGCGGTGCGGGTATGGATATCCTCGTCATTGGCAAAGGCATGGCAGAAAACCTGGTCGCCGGACAGATGTGCCAGGACGCGCAGCTCGATCTGGGAATAGTCGGCCGAGAGGATCACCTGGCCGGGCGGCGCGATAAAGGCATGCCGGATCATGCGCCCTTCTTCGCTTCTGATTGGAATATTCTGCAGGTTGGGTTCGGATGACGACAAACGGCCGGTATTAGTGACAGTCTGGTTATAGGAGGTATGTACGCGCCCGGTGCGGGGATTTACCAAACGGGGGAGGGCGTCACTGTAAGTTGATTTAAGCTTGGCCACTCCGCGATAATCCAGGATCAGCCTAGCAATTTCATGTTCCTCGGCCAGGGCTGTCAGAACCTCGTTGTCAGTGGACCAGCCGGTTTTGCCGGAGGTCTTTTTGCCGGTCTGCAGGCCCATTTGGTCGAAGAGCACCTCACCCATTTGTTTGGGAGAATTGACATTAAAGGGGCCACCGGCCAGCTCGAAGATGCGCCCCTCCAGCTCGGTCAATCTGGCAGCGAAATCTTTGGAAAGCCTCTCTAACATGTTGATGTCCAGGAGCACGCCATGGTTTTCCATCTCGGCCAGGACCGTCAACAGCGGCATCTCCAGGGTGTGGAACAGCTCTTCCAATCCGCTTTCGGCTAGTTTTGGTTCGAGTTTGTTCCGCAAAAGCCAGGTGGCATCGGCATCTTCACAGGCGTAACGAGAGGCTGCGTCGATCTCTATCTGCGCGAAATTTTTCTGGGCCTTGCCGGTGCCGGTAACCTCGCTATAGCTGATCATCTTGTGGCTTAAATGTTCGAGCACCAGGGCATCCAGGCCATGTCCCTTACGGGTGGGATTCAGTACATAGGAGGCCAGCATGGTATCAAACCAGGTCCCTGCCAGTCGAATGCCGTGATTAGCCAATACCTGCAGATCGTACTTAATATTTTGGCCGACCTTGCGTAAAGCCGGGTTTTCCAGGAGCGGCCGCAGGCATTCCAGTACTGATTCCTGGCAGAGTTGGGAGGGGTGCAGAATTTCGGCGCCCTGAGCACGGCTGAACAAATCAGCCTGGGAAGAGGGGATCGTGTGGCCCACCGGTACATAAAAAGCTTCATGATCCTTAAAGGAAAAAGATAAGCCGACTAGGCGTGCTTCCCGCGGATCCAGGCTGGTTGTTTCCAGGTCAAAGGCGAACAGGCCGGCTTGTTGCAGAGCTGATAGCAATTTGTCAAGCTCGGCCGGGTAAACAACCGTGCAGTAGTCTTCGGTCGGTAAGGTGGCGCGGGCGGTCAGCTCCTTGATCAGAGTCGTGAAACCGTACCTCTTGAAAAAGTCGTTCAAAGCGGTCTGATCTGGTTCCTGCGTAGCCAGTTCATCCAGGCTGATCTCGACCGGTACGTGACAATCAATGGTGGCCAGGCGGCGTGACAGAAGCGCTTGCTCGCGAAATTCGCGCAGTTTTTCGCTGTTTTTGCCCTTGACCTCTCCGGTTCGCTCCAGCAGTTGATCCAGGCTGCCAAATTCATGGATCAGCTTCATAGCGGTTTTTTCTCCGATTCCCGGCACACCGGGAATATTGTCGGAGGAGTCGCCAGCCAGGCCGAGAATATCGGTGACCAGTTCCGGCTTCACCCCAAACCGCTCGATCACCTCGGTCACCCCCGAGGCAGAGCCCTTCATGGTGTCCAGGAGGGTGACACGGTCGGTAACGATCTGCATCAGGTCCTTGTCGCCGGTAACAACTATTACCTTGCCACCGTTATTGGCGAATTTGGCAGCCAGAGTGCCAATAATGTCGTCGGCTTCAAACCCCTGCAACTCAAGTGTAGGTATATTAAAGGCCCGGACCACTTCGCGGATCGGTCCCACCTGAACGCGCAGGTCATCAGGCATGGCAACCCGATTGGCCTTGTACTCCGGATAGAGCTCAGTACGAAAAGTGGTTCGACCGGCATCGAAAACTACCGCTACATGCTTAGGATCATGATCCTTGAGCAGCTTGAGCAGCATCTGGACAAACCCGTAAATGGCATTGGTGGGGTGTCCGCTGGGGGAGGAGAGATGGCGAATGGCAAAATAGGCCCGATAGATGTAGGATGAACCATCGACCAGATAAAGGGTATCATCATTCATTCGGCCAGCTCTCCATCGGTCTGATCACGGGTAAAGAGCACAAAGGCCATGGAAGGTCGTCGACTGGACTCGCGCATGGCAAACTGCAGGCTGTCAAAACTCCAGCCCTTGGCACTCCATTCGTTGAGAGTCGCCTCAATTGTTTCCTCAGTAACGGTTCCCAGTTCTACTACCTTATAAATCAGCATTTAAGCCTCGTGAGTATAAAAACTTAGTTTTAATATTCAAAAGTTCATTTTCGGATAAGCGGCGGAAGTTTCATCCCTAGACAGAGAATTCAAACTATACTAGCCAACTGTATCATGCTCTTCAAGCAGAAATGAAAAAAGGCGGCCAGAGCCGCCTTTGTGATGGAATAATGGCCGGGATTATTTCTGAAAGCCAAGTTTGGAAGATATCTCCTCGGCAGCTCTTTTGACTAAAGGCGTCAGCTCTTTGTCAATACGATCATCCAGGAAACGCATCGAAGGACCTGAGATACTGACTGCGCCGATGATACGGCGGGTGTAATCACGGATGGGCGCGCTTACGCATCTAACCCCGATATCAAGCTCTTCATTGTCCAGAGCAAACCCTTGCTCGGCGATGACCTTTAATTGCTTTTTTAAAGTATCACGGTCGGTGATGGTGTTGTTGGTATAGCGTTTGAGTTCTTTGTGAGGGAGAAGATTCTCAAGTTCCTCATCACTCATGTAGGCAATCTGAACTTTGCCGGCTGCGGTACAATAAGCCGGAAGGCGCGAGCCTACCCTAGGGACAACCCTTACGGTCATGTCTGTTTCAACAGCATCCAGATAAATTATGTTGAAATCTTTTAGGATGGCCACATAGGTGGTTTCATTGCATTCCTTGACCAGTGCCTCTAATACAGGTTTGGACTGCCGCAATAATCCCATCTGGCGTATAAAAGTCTGGCCGAGTTCCAGGGTCTTCAGGCCCAGCCGGTAATTTTCCGTTACGCGGTTTTGCTCTATATAACCGCGCGATTCCAATGTTGCCAGAAGCCTGAAAACATTATTCTTGTGCAATTTCAGCCGCTTGCTGAGTTCTGTAACGCCTAATTCATCAATTTCATCGTGAAATTGTTCCAAAAGATCAAGGGCATGAGATACTGCCTGAATCAGATATTCGGATTTTTCTTTCTTGGCCATAGATAGTTCCTATCAAAAAAGTTAGATTTTAGTGTGGCTTAAGCTCTCAATTTATCAAATGAAAATAAAAAACCTGTTTTTACATGCCGAAATTGATACAAGTGTTAAATACATAGAATATTGTTTTATAATTGTCAAGTATGAAACATTGCTTTATATTCTTTATATTATATGAAGTGGGTGGGAAAGTTCCAGTTAAAGAAATAGAACAGAGCGGGGATAGGCAATGCTTAACTTGAGAAAGAAGATCCTTGTGGCTATTGACGGCTCTCCGCAATCGGACAAAGCAGCCGAGGAAGCGGTCAGGATGGCCATTGGCAGCAGTAGCCAGTTCAAAAGCCAGATCTACGCCATGCTGGTACTGCCAAACGCCCCTACTGCCACATATACCGATTTTGTCCCGTCTGCCCCGGTTACAGAGACAGCAAAATGGGATGATTTGCGACGCAGAATTTTTTATGTCATTGAAAAATGCGCCTCGGAACACAATGTGGCTCTGGAGATGATCGTCGAATATGGGGCACCGGCCGACAAACTTCTCGAGTTCGCCAAAAAAGAACAGATCGATGTGATTATTATCGGCAGTTCCGGCAAGGGTTTTCTGCAGCGGCGTATCAAGGGCAGTGTTTCTCATAAAGTCGCCTCAAACGCGCATTGTTCTGTATACATCGTCAGGGGATGATTAATTATTTTTTTGAGGACATAGTGGGCGGAAATCAGCTACGATAAAAAACGTCCGGTAATTACCCCACTATATTTTTGAAAGGTCATCCAGTTTATGTTACTGAAGAAGTTCTTCTGTCTGCTCCTCCTGCTAGTTTTTCTTGCCCCAGCTTACGCCTTTTGTGCCGATTTCCGCGTGCCAATCCTGCTATATCATCGTTTAGGTCCGGCTGCGGTTGATGGCATGACAATCACAACACCGATATTCGAATCGCATATGAAGTATCTGCATGATAACGGCTACAAGGTTATCCCACTACGACAGCTGATTGATCATTATCTTGGCAAAGCCCCGGCCCCTGGCCCCAAATCCGTGGTAATCGTCGAGGATGATGCCCATAAATCCGTATACAGCGAGATGTTGCCGATCATCCGCAAATATCGTTACCCTGTTACGGTCTTTTGTTATCCCTCTGCAATTTCGAATGCCAAATATGCTATGACATGGGATCAGTTGCGTGAACTCAAAAAGAACGGATTCGATGTGCAGTCACATACCTTCTGGCATCCTAACTTCAAGAAGGACCGGAAGAAGCTGACTCCCCAGGCCTTTGAGCAGCTGGTGAACACCCAGTTGAAGAAGTCAAAGGCCAAGCTGGAAAAGGAATTGGGAGGCACTGTCGACCTGTTGGCCTGGCCATTCGGCATCTTTGATGACTATCTGCTGAAAAAAGCAGCCGAAGCTGGTTATGTGGCTACCTTTACAATCCAGGCCCATCATGCGACTTCCAAGGACAACATCATGACACTCCCCCGTTATCTGCTGATCAACAGCGATAAGGGCAAGGCCTTTTCCCAGATACTGGAAGGTAACCTGGGTAAGCGCAATGTTGTCTTCTAGTGGCTGAAGAGCCCATTAAAAAACATCCCTGCCCGGATTGCACTTGCTGCCAATGGTGTTCTGACGATCGTTGCCATTTATGTTTGAGACAAACAACATGCTGCCGCAAAAAGCTTTCTATGCAGGAACAAATCGAGGTTTTCGAGTCCCTGAATCGGGCTGGGACTGAAAACCTGCCGGGAAAGTAACACAGGCTTGACCTGTGATATTATTAGATAGTATATTTTGGCGATCATTTTAGGAAAATAATGAAAACCGCCAACTCAAACATTAATCAGCATTTTAAACCGCTAATACCATCGCCCCCCTTCGGGGAGCTAGTTGCATGTTATGGTGTCTGTATTGCCCTTTTTGCAGGTGTGATTCTATCGATAGTCTCGGTGTTAAAAATCTGTTCAGCCTGCAGCGATATGGGCGATTTTTCAATCTTTGGCCTTAATTTTGGCTGGTTCGGAATAAGTTATTTTTCTCTGTTGCTCGGCCTCAAGATAGCAACTCATCGATTTTTTCGGGTGGATTGGCTTGTTTTGTTTTTGCTGGCTGCAGCTGCCGGTGCGGAAACAAGATTTATCTGGCTGCAAAAGTATGATATCGGCCACTGGTGTCCGATCTGTCTGGGAATTGCAGGCGTTGTTTTTTCAGGCGTCCTGTTTAAATCTTATGAAAGCTGGGGGCTATTGACCCGCAAAGGAGCCGGTATGAAAGTTTGTGCCAAACTTTTTCTATCTGTCATTATTATGGTCGCCATTGGTCTGGGTGGCGCAATTTTGGGTGTAAAAAGAGAGTCTCAGGCCGCCGAGCTGGATCCTTTTCTCGGGAAGCAGAAGAGTGCCACCATTGTCTATTTCGTTAGCGACTGGTTTTGCCCCAGTTGCCGTAAAGTAGAGCCTGTGGTTGAAAAAATGTTCCCGGATATTGCTCGCCTTGCCAAGGTCACTTTTGTTGATTTTCCTATTCACCGGGAGACATCCAACTTTACCCCCTATAACCTGCAGTTTTTATACTTAGAAAAGGACAAGTACATACCTTTGCGCAAAGCACTGGGTGACCTGGCTTTAAAGACAAAAAATCCCAGCCCGGACCAGGTTCAGGCGGCAGTTGCCCCATTCGGGGTCAAACTTCACCAACTCGACATGGCCGACATCCTGTATGGCACCCAGGCTAACCTGAGCGTCTACCGCGGTTTTAACCTTAATTCTACCCCCTCGGTCGTGGTTACAAACACCAGGACCAAAAAAACCAAGATTCTGGTTGGTGACAAGCAGATCACCGAGCAAGCAGTCAAGTCGGCTATTCAAGAGGTGGAAAAATAGACTGTTCCTCCCGTTGAAAATATACCCAACATTACCCCTATCGCAATCTTCTGTTGCCCTCGTATTGTTCCTTTAAGCCATCCTCTTTTTTATAACCCAATAGTTTCAATATATTATATTGAATATATGAAAGATCATATAATTTAATAGACCATTCTTTTTGTATGTTGTATATTGAATGCAATTTTAAGTGCTTCATTATAAGCACTAAATTTAAAGGAGGGTTTATGAGAAACAAGATGATGAAGTTGTTGCTCGTGGCGGCCTGTACTGGCCTCATGTTACCCGCGGTCTCTGGAGCGGCGGATGACGATCTGCAGCAGAAGATCGACAAGCTTAGTAAGGAGGTTGATGCGTTAAAGGGCCAAGTTAAGAAGGATGAAGACAAGTCCCTCGGCAAGTGGCTTACCATCGGTGGGGAATACCGTTTAAGGGGTGATTCGCTGCATGGCAAGACGGTGCCATATTCGGATGCGATCGGCACGATGGGGACTATGGTGGGTCGTTTTTTAAACGATAATACAGTTGCCGATGGTACAATAAACCCATCGGCCCTTAGTTATCTGATGGCCGGCAAAACAGGTGCACTTTTTACAAAGGATCAATTCGGCATTATTTTAAATAACTACATGCCGCAGGCGATGTTCAATTTTCTGACCGTGGGAGGAAATGCCAGTCAATTCAATCAAGTTGTTGGTCAGTATATGGCTACGTATGGCTCTGTTGATGCCGCGCTTGCCGCCAAAGGCCTTACCGCTCAACAAAATGGCATCCTCAATACCCTTACTAACCAAGGAGTCATGAATGCGGTCATGACCAAGCTGGGGGGGGGGAACCTCGCTGCAGGCCAGGCTGCTTTTCAGGCTATGATTGGCCAGTTGGCCACCCAGCTTGGAACGACACCCACTAAGGCTGCGCTACTTGCAAATACGGCTCTTCTGCAATCATTCCTTGGTGCTGGTTCGCCGAATCTACAGCAAGTCCAGGCCTACAAGCCCAAGAACGAAACCCTCTTCACCAACAAGTTCAGCCTCGACCTGCATGCCAAGGCCACCCAGGACGTGACGGTCAATGCCAGGCTTAGCATGTACAAGTCCACCGGCTCCGAGAACGATTCCCAGGTTGCCGGCAACTTCTTCGCCGACCGCGTCGGTGTATTCGACGGCACCCTCAGCCATGTTCCCTCGAGCAGCCTGCTGAACGTGGACCGCGCCTACGCCACCTGGAGCAACATCGCCGATCAGCCGGCCTGGATCTCGGTCGGCCGCCGTCCCTCCACCGATGGCGCACCCACCAACCTCAAGCTCAATAACGAGCGTCCCGGCAACGGCGGCACCCCTGCAATGCTGATCGATTACGCCTTCGACGGCTTTGCCATCGGCTATGCCCCCGATATCGAAGCCCTCCCCGGAGCCTACGCCAAGCTCTGCGGCGGCCGCGGCTTCGACAGCGGCTTCAAGACGCCCACCAACAGCGTCAAGGATAGCGACTTTTTCGGCGTCACGATCGTCCCGATCGATTCTGATCCGCTACGCGTCTGGTTTCTGTGGGACCGCGCCTTCAACCTCTTCGACTTCCCGGTCATGAACAACACCGTCTTCGGCAACACCGCCCCTGCTGCAAACCTGGGCGATATCGACTGGTACGGCGCCGGCGCCATGAGCACCATCAAGAAGGTCGGCCCCGGCAACCTCAACTTCTTTGCCGACTTCGCCATGAGCAAGACTCATCCCGGCGGGAATGTCTCCCAGAATGCCGGTTTCCAAGGCCTGCTGACCGGCCAGTTCTTTGCGCAGGAAGCGCCGAGCGACAAAACCGGTTATTCGGTGTGGGCAGGTATGCGCTATGACCTTCCCTCGAAAACCAAGCTGGGCTTCGAGTACAACCATGGCTCCAAGAACTGGATCACCTTCACCCCGGCTGCCGACGACCTATGGACCAGTAAGAACGGTACCCGCGGCAATGTGTACGAGGGTTACATCATCCAGGAACTCAACCTCAAGCCGATCTCGTCCTATCTGAGCAAGGCTTTCTTCAAAGTCGGTTACCAGTACTACGATTTCGAGTACACCGGCAGCAACAACTGGGTCGGAGCACCGGTCAAGATCTCCGACATCAAGCCAACCGACCTGATGCTTCTGGCTCCACTTAAGGAAGCGCACGATGTGTACGCTACCTTTGAGGTCCACTTCTAATTTTCATTCATTTGAGGGGGAAGATTTTTCTTCCCCCTTTATTTTTTGCTTGAAATGAAAAAATAAACTGATATATATAAATAATTATATATTAGTCGAAAGGAGCTAAAGATGAAAAGGGTACTGACAGTTGTTTTTTTGGCAGCAGTAATGATGGTCTCGGTTCTGTCAATTCCAAAGATGGCCAGCGCCGAAGAGATCAAGATGGTAGGTGTTCTGAACAAGATTGAGCTGGCCGCTGATGGTAAGTCGGCCATAGCCATCTTGAAGGACAACAAGAGCGGCGAAGAGGTGCAAATCTCTGTTACGGACGAACTGACACTCGATAAACTCAAGGACAAGCGCATTGTTGAAGGTGACGAGATCCGCTGCAAGTTTGACAAGCAGGATAAAAAGAATGCCAGCAAAATATTTAAAAAGACGGCCGGATGTTAGTCAGGTCTAAAAGGATGCAGATGAACCGAAACATTGGAAAGGTTGGAGCTTAATGTTGAAAAAAAGTTTTATAGCAACAGTTATATGCCTGTCTGTCGCGGCATCATTCAGCTATGCAAAGGAACATCCGGGCAAGGAATATGTTCTTAAGAACGGTTACCAAGGGCCAAAGACCTGTGAGGTTTGTCATCCCGGCAAGGCCAAAGAGATTCTGGGCACGGTTCACTGGAAACATGCATCGAAGGTTGACAATGTCGACAACTTGAAGCCGGGCGTTGAATACGGCATGAAAAACCGTATTTACACAATGTGCAACGGGAACGATATTGTCAATAATCTGAAAGAAATCCCTCCTAATTTACAGGGCAAAACTAAATTTAGCGGATGCAATACATGCCATATGGGCGATCATGTGAGCGATGTTGGCAGCACCGGAGCGGCGGCCGAGGCAGCAATCGATTGTCTGCTCTGCCACTCCTCCAAGTATGATTTCAGCAAACGTAAGCCGACCAAAGTGGATGGCAACATAGTGATGGGGCAGGATCGTAGCATTGAGGCTGCCATTAATATTACACGACCTACCAGCAAAACCTGCATGACCTGTCATGAGTCAGCCGGGGGGGGCGTACTGGTTAAACGTGGATTTGCCGTTACCTCCGAGGCCGATGTGCATGTGGCCAACAAAATGGTCTGTATCGATTGCCATCAGGTAAAAAACCACCGGTTCCCAACCGGTTATGACCCGAACAACTGGGCTCACGATGGTCTGCGAGTCTCCTGCGCCGGCGAGTGCCATGGTGAAAAGCCGCACAAGGAGGCTGGTCTGAACCGGCATGCCGAGAAGATTGCTTGTCAAACCTGTCATATCCCCAAGACCGGCGGAGCCATCGCCAAGGATTTTACCAAATGGCAGAAGCAGGAAAATGGTTTTTGGGAGCCTGCCACGCTTAAGAAAGAAGCTAACGAAACAATACCGGTTTACGCCTGGTACAACCTGACCGTGTCAAATGAGCCGCATTTTATCGGGCCGAAAGGGAGTCGAGGCGATAGCAAGAGCAAGATCTATCCTTTTAAGTTATTCCAGGGCAAAGCATTTTATAATCAGAAAACCGGTGATCTGATGTCAATGGACTTTGCTCCACCAATGGCCACCGGAGATACGCTGGCCGGGGTAGCCTCTGCTGCTAGAATCCTGAGGATAGCCGATTACAAACCGGTTCCTGGCTGGCAGACTATCTATTTCGGAAGCAACCATCAGGTAGCCCCCAAAAAGAAAGCCCTTGCTTGTGCCAGTTGTCATTCCCCCAATGGGGTCCTTAACTTCAAAGAACTAGGCTATAGCGGTGAAGAAATAAAAAAACTTACTTCCCCAGCGATATATTTTGACCAGTTGCTAAAGAAACAGGAACAGGAAGAATTTTAAATTTAAGGCATGAAGCTGGTTTTGAGCTTCATGTCTTTTTAATAGCAAACCCGAGGAGGTACAAATGCATAACCGAAACGCAGCAGGGATTCTGATTGTTTTATTATCGATTGGAGTGGCTGCCATTGCTTTTGCAGCGGATTCGGCACCCTCAGCCAAGCCGACCATTGCCAAGATCTGCACCAACTGTCACAAAGCCGAGCCAAACGCGGTGAGCGGTTATTTTGATAATGTTGCTTTCAAGGCCAAGACCATTCAGGTCAAGATAGATGATGCTGTCGAACTGATCAAGTTCGACGAGGATGAGGTCAAGGTTATTAACGGTGAAGGCAAGACCGGAGACGGTGATTTACTCCATAAGACCCCAAAAGGGCATGAGATTAAGATTGAATATGTCCTGAATAATGGCGTCAAGACCGCCGTTAAGGTAATTGAGAAACCCCCGATCAAGATATCTAAAGAGATGCTGATAACGACCGCCGAGATTGAAAAGCTGGTGGCCATGGGACCTGAGAAGGGTAAGTACTTTCTGTTCGATTCCCGGCCTCTGCCACGTTTTCAGGAGGGTTTTATTCCGACTGCGGTTAATCTCCCATATCCGGCGTTTGACAAGATGGTCGATAAGCTACCCAAGGACAAGAAGGCTTTGGTCATCTTCTACTGTGCCGGTCCAGCCTGCAACATGAGTCCCGGTTCGGCTGACAAGGCCAGGAAGTTGGGCTACACGAACCTCAAAGTCTACAAGGATGGAATGCCGGGCTGGCTTGATAAGAACTACGGTTTGCTTTCGACCCAGTTCCTGAAAGAAGCCTGGCTGGACAAGGATATTCCCTTTGTCTTGCTGGATGTCCGTCCCGCGAAGATTGCCGCCAAAGGGTTTATCAAGGGGGCAGTGGCTTTCCCGGCCAAACAGGCCACCAAGCTGATCAAAGGACTGGATATCAAGAAAAACGCACCGATCATGATCTATGACCAGAAGGGCGGCAGTGATGCGGAAACAGTTGCCAAGGCTTTGGTCAAGGCCGGTTTCAAAAAAGTACTGGCCTTGACCGGCGGCTTTGATGCCTGGCAGACGGCTAAGTATGATATCACCAGCGGTAAGCTTCAAGCAAAGGCAGTCTACGTTCCCAAGCCTCGTCCTGGTGAAATCAACCTGGAGGAGTTCAAGAAGTATGCCGCCGAACTACCAAATAATGTGATGATCATTGACGTACGCAATACCGACGAAGGTAATGCCGGCATGCTTAAGACAGCCAAGCTGATTCCAGCGGAAGAGCTTAAAGACCGCATCAGCGAAATTCCCAAGGATAAGCTGATCATTACCCACTGTTCGACCGGTGTCCGGGCTGAGATGGCTTACCACACCCTCAAGGAGCTTGGCTATACCAACGTCAAGTTCGTCAACGCCAAGATGGAATTCGATAAAAAAGGTGGTTTCACTATCACCAAAGAGTAATGGGCAAACCTGCTGATCCCGGCCTGTCAGGGCCGGCATCAGCAGGTCCGGCCTTTTTTTTACAATCTAATATTTAAAAATATATATATAGAGTTTACTAATATAATGTTTGTCACTAATGAATTGAATCAGCATACTCCGCAGGAGGTAAGAACGTGTCAGTGAAATTTTCGCGCAGAACGTTTCTAAAGGCTACCGGTGCAGCAACAGCAGGAATTGCGGCGGCCACATCCGTTCCTGAGAAATTTCTTTCTTGGGCAGAAGAATCAGGACAGAAGGAGCTTAAGCAGATCCCCACCTTCTGCGAACTATGTTTTTGGAACTGCGGCCTTATAGCCAAGGTGGAGAATGACAAGGTTGTCAAGATAGATGGCAATCCGCTGAGTCTGCGCAGTCGCGGTCGTCTCTGCGGGCGGGGCAATGCAGCCTTGGGGGCGCTTTACGACCCGGACCGCCTAAAATTCCCGATGATCAACATCGGCAAACGCGGTGAGCCGGTCTGGAAACGTGCCACATGGGATGAGGCACTGGGGGTAATTGCTCAGAAGATGAAGGTGATCAAAGAAAAGTATGGCCCGGATTCGATGGCATTGATATATCACGGCACCGGCGCTTCCTTCTGGAAGCACCTGCTGCACGCCTATGGCAGTACCTTGGCAGCGGCTCCTTCATTTGCCCAGTGTCGCGGACCGCGCGATATAGGATTTGTACTGACCTTCGGGTCGGATGTGGGCTCGCCCGAATATTATGATTTTAGTAAGAGCAAGTACATCGTGCTGCTTGGTTCCCATCTGGGCGAAAACGCTCACAACAGCCAGGTGCAGGATATTGTTAAGGGCTTCTCCAGCGGGGCCAAGTTGACTGTAGTCGATCCTCGTCTCTCCAACATCGCCTCCAAGGCCGAACGCTGGCTGCCGATCAAGCCCGCCACTGATCTGGCACTGCTTCTGGCCTGGATCAGGATTATCATTGAAGAAGGGTTGTACGACAAGGATTATGTCGAAAAATACGCCACCGGCTTCAATGAGTTGCGTGCGGCAGTACAACAGTACACCCCTGAATGGGCCGAAGCTGAGACCTCGATCAGCAGCAATGTAATCGTCGAAGTGGCTCGTGAACTTGGAAAATATGCTCCAAATGTCTGTATTGGAGCTGGCAGATACTCGACCTGGTATGGTGATGACACCCAGCGTATTAGGGCAATAGCAATCCTGAACGCCTTGCTGGGTACCTGGGGACGAGAAGGGGGCTACTTCTTTCCCACAGGCGCAGCGGTTCCTGAATATCCGGGACTACCCGCCTATCCGGAGCATGTGGAAGTGGCAAAAATGGATGCCGCCTATCCCTTTGCCGCCCTGCAAACCACCACCTCAATCAAGCATGCTTCCATCACCGGCCAACCGCGCCCGGTCAAGGCCTGGTTCGTCTACGGCTCGAACCTGATGAAAACCTTGCCGGACAAGCAGGAGACAATCAAGGCCATCCAAAACCTGGATCTGATGGTAGCAATCGATACTATGCCAATGGACATTATCAACTATTCAGATGTAGTGCTGCCGGAATGCACTTACATGGAGCGTTACGACAATGTCAACATCGGGAAGTTCAAGGGCGAGGCAGAAATTGCCCTGCGACAACCGACAGTTGAGCCATTATGGGAATCGAAACCATCTTGGTGGATCACGAAAGAATTGGGAAAAAAGCTGGACCTGGCGAACTATTTTCCTTGGAAGGATGGCGAAGAATATGTTTCCAAACGCTGCGAGGCTGGGGGGATTGATTTCAACCAACTGAAGCGCGATGGTGTCATCATCAAGAAAGGTGGATCTCCGTATATTACCGCTGAGGCACAGCCGGAATTTGCCACCCCTTCCGGTAAGATCGAGCTTTACTCAAAACAACTTGAGGAAAAGGGATTTGATCCGGTGCCGAAATATATCAAGCATCCTCAACCGCCGGCTGATCATTTCCGGCTGCTGTTCGGCCGTGCTCCATTGCACACTTTCTCCCGCACTACCAACAATTTCATGCTGACAGACCTGCAAAAGGAAAATTATCTCTGGATAAATGCCAAAAAAGGCAAGGAGATGGGGCTGAAGAGCGGTGAATATGTAAGTCTACTTGACCAGAACGGCGTGAAGGCATCCGGCAGGATCAAGGTCAAGCTAACCCAACGCCTGCGGGATGATGCGGTCTACATGAACCACGGTTTCGGGGTCCACGCCAAGGGTATGAGCAGGGCTAATGACAAGGGGATAGCTGATGACGATCTGATCACCAAATATGTCATTGATCCGGTTATGGGTGGTACCGCAATGCGCGGGAATTTCGTTAAGATTGTGAAGGGGGCCTGACATGCAACTATTCGGAATTCTAATACCCGAAAAACAAAAGCTGATTTCAACAGTTCAAGATATAGCCAAAGGAAAAGCCGGCCTGTCGCTTTATGCTTCCCTGTTGGGACTGGCGATCGGATTCTACGCGATTGCTGCCATCTTCATCCAGGGACATGCCCACACCATTAACACATCCAATCTGGTCCCCTGGGGCCTGCAGATATCAACCTACGTTTATTTTGCACTACTCAGCACAGGCTGCACCTTTGTCAACTTCTTCGGCCATGTGTTTTTTGAAAAAGAGTACAAACCATTTGCATCGCGGATTATTTTTGTGGGCATCGTAACTGCGGTGGCGGCATTTTTTTCCCTGGCAACCGAGATGGGGCATGTTGAACGCATGTTCTACTTCCTTTTATCCCCCAACCCGAAGTCTCCCATGTTCTGGATGGCGATCTGGTACACCTGCTACGTGATTGCAATCACCTGGGAATATATCAATATCCAGACCAATAAACACTCCAACAGGGTCATGTGGGGGGCCTTTTTCATCGCAATCTTCACCCATAGCACCCTGGGTAGTTTGCTGGGCTCGGTCAGTTCGCGCGTCTACTACTACAGTGCATTGATGCCGATCTACTTCCTGTTTATCGCCTTCCTGACCGGCTGCTCCCTGACAACCATTATTGCCGGCGTCACCGTCAAACAGAAGAAGCTGGATGAGGACTACCATCTTGCTCCATTTGTAAAATTACTCAAGATCGGGCTGGGGCTGGCACTTCTGATCAGCTTCTGGCGAACGATGATAGGACTTTCGGCTCATTTCGAGGGTTCCGAGGTGTTTTCACTCACCCTGATCAACAGTGTCTTATTCGGCATTGTGGTCGTCATCATCATCCCCTATATTCTGCTTAAAATAGGGAAGAGCGCCAACTGGCTCATATTTGTTGGGCTTTTTATCATGGGTACCCAGCTGAAAGCACGAAATGATCTGGTTGTAGGTGCCTTCAAAATTCCTGTATTCAGGGTCTATGATATGCCGGAAGTTGTGCATTACATACCATCAATTTACGAAAATCTTGTTGTGGTGGCGTCTGCTTCGCTCGTGGCTGTATTGTACATCGTTTTCGAACGTTCGGGCGTTTTTGACATCCGGAACACCAAGGGGGAGCATTGAACATGGAACACGTTGACGATAAGGACATTTTGGAAATCATGCAGGCCGATCTCCAGCGCGCCTTGAAGAAGCCGCGCAAGGATCGACACTGGGCCATGGCGATCGATCAAAAAAAATGTATTGGCTGCCATGCCTGTACCACTGGCTGCATGTCGGAAAACCTGACCCCCCCTGATATTCACTACCGGCCGGTCAAGGAAGATGAGATCGGTGAGTTCCCCAATACTTCGATGCGGTTCCTGCCACGCCCCTGTTTTCAGTGCGACTCGCCCACCTGCACGCCGGTCTGCCCTGTTACGGCAACCTACAAGCGTGACGATGGTCTGGTCATGATCGACTATAAGAAGTGCATTGGTTGCCGCTACTGCATCGTGGCCTGCCCTTATGGTGCCCGCTCGGCGGATGTCGGCCACTATTTCAGTGGCGATTTCCATGACAAGACCTACGAGGTAGAAAATTCAGGCGAATATGGCAAAAATTTCAAACGCAAGTCGCACTGGCATTCTCCCATCGGCAATGCCCGCAAGTGTCACTTCTGCATTCACCGGGTAGAAAAAGGGGAGTTAACCCGTTGCACTACCACCTGCCTGGGGCATGCCACTTACTTCGGCGATATCAATGACCCTCAGGCCCTGATAACCAAGCTTATAGCAAAACCGAATGTTATCAGATACAAAGAGGAGTTGGGCACAAAACCAAATGTTTACTACATACTTTGATCTTGGATAAAAAGCTTAATAAGTTTATTATTGAACAGTTTTAATTCCGGCGCACCCGGGCACAACAAAAAAAGGAGAACTGCATGAAAAGAAATCTGACTCTGTTGGTAGCGGCACTGATGGCATTAAGCTTTACTACGGTAGTTCTGGCTGAAGAGAAAAAAGAAGAAAAAGCGGCCGTCGACGCAAAAGACACAAAGAAAGATGTTAAAAAGGATAAAAAGAGCACCAAGAAGATTAAAAAAGATGACAAAAAGGTTGAGGCTAAACCAGCTTCCAAAGGCAAAAAAGAAGTTTCCGGTTGCTAATAAGCAGCAGTTGACCCAAAGGGGGGGGCTTTTGCCTCCCCTTGTTGTTTTCAAACCTTAAATGAGGGATCAATGAAATTTATAAAAGTAGCTGGTAATTCGCTTTTGACAGCCTTGCTGATGATTTCATTTTTAGCAACAACCGGCGCGGCTGCATCTAAAGAGGATCTGGCAGAAAAAATCCGGTTATTGGAGATACAGATCCAGGAGCTAAGGGAACTTAAGGTGCAAAAAAGAGCGACTGAGGAGAAAGAGCTGCAATGCGTTCAAGTCACCGATAATAAAAAAATGTGTAGTTGTCTGGCTGAGGCTTTACCGCAAGAGGTGACCTTTGAACAATATGTCCATCACCTTGTGTCAACAAAGGAAAACTTAAAAAATGAATCACCACCTGCAGTTCAGCAGGCAGTGGATGCCTCAATTGCAGCCCGCAAACATTGCGTTAATAGAGGGTTTTTAAATTAGAGATGACAAAATTTTCAGATATAGTGTATTTCAATAGATTAGGGGCTATTTTACGGATTGATAATGGAGGGGCAAGGCATGGGGCTGTCAATCAAAACAAAGCTGTTGGGCACGACCTTGTTTCTGCTGTTGCTAATGGTGGTCGTTGGAATCATAGGGATGACCGGCTTCCGCCAGAGCAATCGTGAACTGGAGAAGATCTTCCAGGTCAACATGAAGAAAGCCGGGTTGTTGAGCAAGATTGACGGTCTTATGCGTGCCAATCGCATCCAGATGTTGCTTGCCCTGCAGCATGATCCCAAAAATGAGTTTAGCAGCCTTCATGAACACCCCACCAGCGCCCATACCGATCTAACCAGAAAATATATCTCTGAAATTGACCAACTTTGGACCGAATACTGCGCCCAACTCAAAGATGACCAATCGCGGAAACTGGCAGATGTTTTTCAAAAGGATAGAGCCACCTATATCAACCAAGGGCTTGAGCCGGCAATCAAGGCCGTACTGGACGGAGACTTTCGCGAAGGGTATCGCATTACCTTTGATATTATTAATCCTACCATTCAGAAAGCCAACCAGGCCATGGATGCCCTGCAGCTGCATGAGGTAGAACTTGCCAAGACAGCCTACGAGAAAAGCCAGCAACAGTATGTCCTGTTTCGAAACACGATCATCGGCTCCATTATTATTGCACTGGTCTGCGGCTTAACGGCCGGGTTGATGATCGTTACATCAATTGGCCGATCATCGATTATGCTCAAGGAAACAGCTGCACAGCTGGCTTCCGGTAATTTGCTGGTTCGTGCGGAGATCAGATCCGGTGACGAGTTGGGAATAATCGGTATCAGTTTCAACGAAATCGCAGACACTCTCCAAGCAGCTATGGAGAAAGTAAGATCCTGCTCACAGGCTCTGACATCGGCATCAGAAGAGTTACGGGTAAATGCGAAACAAATTGCAGTCGGTTCTGAGCATGTTGCTGCTCAGGCGGCGACCGTGGCTACTGCCGGTGAGCAGATGGCCGCTACATCCAATGACATTGCGACAAATTGCTCAATGGCGGTAGGGAGTGCTAATCAGGCTTGTAACACCGCAACCAGCGGCGCGGTGGTAGTGCGGCAGACTGTTGACGGCATGGCCCGTATTGCCGGCAAGGTACAGGAAAGTGCCCGCACGGTAGAGAATCTGGGTGCTCGCTCAGATCAGATCGGACAGATCATTGGGACTATTGAGGACATAGCTGACCAGACCAATTTATTGGCGTTGAACGCCGCCATTGAGGCGGCCCGGGCGGGAGAACAGGGGCGTGGTTTTGCCGTGGTTGCCGATGAGGTGCGGGCGCTTGCTGAGCGAACCACACGTGCCACGCGAGAGATCGGTGAAATGATCAAGGCTATTCAGGGTGAGACAAAAAATGCTGTAGTTGCAATGGAGGAGGGTGTGCACGAGGTTGCCCGAGGTACTGAAGATGCCGCTCGTTCGGGGCAGGCGCTTGAGGAGATCCTGGCACAGGTGAACGAGGTGACCGGGCAGATCAACCAGATTGCAACTGCGGCAGAGGAGCAGACCGCAACAACTACTGAGATAAGCAGCAACATGCAACGTATCACCGAGGTGGTACAGGAAACCGCCGGCAGCTCTCAGATGACAGCTGATTCGGCTTCGCGACTGGCGGATCTGGCCAAGGAGCTGCAACAGATCGTCGGGCAATTCAAACTCTGAAGTTTTTGCATCCTGTCAGTGCACTTGCTGTTCAGATAAATCTGCTCCGTGAGTTATTCCGTCCACAATCAGCTGCAAAGGTCCCCGCATACATGCCGACACCAGGTCACTATCGCCTGAACCACAGATTAACAATCGTTCTGTTTTTCTGGTTTAGTTCAGTTTTCATTTCAGGATGCTGGACATCGTCGCAAACATCCACCTGCATTAACTGTCATAGAGGTATTGAATCGACATCTCTCAGCCATGGGGATTGTGTCTCCTGCCATGAGGGGCGCTCTGACGCAAAGGGCAAGGCCGGTGCTCACCAGACCATGCTGGGACCACTTAATCCATCCGCTCCTGATTTTTGGAGGAAGAGCTGCGGAAAATGTCATACCTATCAACTTGAACGGGTTCAATCCAGCCTGATGTACACCAATGCCGGTATGATCCGCAATATTCAGCTGACCTGGGAGGGTGAAGACCGGTTCAGCTACAGCTCGCACGGTGAAAAGGGCTTTGATGCCGAAGGAAAGCCGGCTGCACCCCGGCCGGTGTCGGAGCTGAATAATCTCTCTGGTGAGCTTTACCGCAAATTCTGCGCCCGCTGCCATGTGGGCGCAGAAACCGCCGGAGTATATGCTGCCGGTCATGCCTCAGGCTGTGCCGCCTGTCATTTCCCCTGGAACGATACCGGCACCTACCAGGGTGGTGACGCTGCCATGAAAGGGAGGGGCGGCCATTCCGCCAGCCACGCCATGCAGGCGCTGCCGGATGTGCAGGCCTGCTCCCGCTGCCATAATCGTAGCGGCCGGATCGCCTTCTCCTATCAGGGGCTGTACGACGGCAATAACAGCCTGGTTCCAACACGCGGAGGGGAGGGTGGGCCGGAGATGGTCAGCGGCGCCCGCAATCTGACGCATATCACCCCCGACGTCCATTTTACGGCCGGGATGGAGTGCATCGACTGCCACACCTCCCGGGATGTGATGGGCGACGGCTATGCCTATAAGAATATGTACCTGCAGTCCGAGATTGCCTGCGAGGATTGCCACGGCGGCCTGTCAGAAGTGCCGCGTTACCGGGAGATCATCCGGGAGAACGATGAGGCCTTGCGCGAATCCAGAAACTATTGTATGCCCATGGTTTCTGGTGCAAAGATGATCCAAACCGCAAAAGGCCGCAGTTATTCGAATGTATTTTACCGCGACAATGCCGTCTGGGTTGTTGGCAAACGGAGCGGAAAGCTGCATCGCAGCAAGGTGATCACCGGTACTCCCGAGCACACGATTGTCGGGCATCAACGGCTGGAATGCTACAGCTGTCATTCCCGCACCGTGGTGCAGTGCTACGGTTGCCATACCACCTACGATAAACGGAAAACCGGGATGGATTTCATAAAGGGTGATGAAACACCGGGGGCCTTCAGCGAGACGGAGGATTACCGCATGCTCTACCCATTTCCGCTGGCGCTCAACCAGCGCGGCCGCATCTCGCCGGTTACGCCCGGCTGCCAGACCTTTATCACAGTGGCCGAGCAGGACGGCTCGCTCTCAAAGGCCGAGTATGTTGCACAATTCAAGGGAAAACAACAGTTGCGCTTTGCGCCATTTTATTCCCACAATACCGGAAAAAAGGCGATTGGATGTGCGGAATGCCACGGCAACCCGGCCTTTCTGGGATTTGGCCAACATGTCCTGGAGGGGGGCACTATCCGTGGGACTCTGATCTGCGAACGCTCCGCCACCAAGCCATTGGACAGTTTTTTGACCATGGAAAAAGGAAAAGTCAGGGCCTATTCCGCCATCACCCGCGAAAATAGCCGCCCTCTCAACTCTAAGGAAATCAAGCGGGCTCTGTCGGTCAATCTCTGCCTGCCCTGCCATGTCAGACCCCAAGACCCGATTTATCGGAAAGGACTGGATTATCGTGCGCTGGATGATGCTCTTCATCGTCGCCTGTTGGCTCCTTAAACCGGGAACGGTTACTGCCGCTGCGGAAAACTGCCGGGACTGCCACAGGATCGAACAGAGCGGCGTCCATGCTAGTCTGCCTTGTCTGGCCTGCCATCTACAAGAGAGCAACACGGTCGGAGACCCGGCTGCTGTCATAAATCGTGCGTTCGGCTGCGTTGCCTGTCATCGGGGCCACGAGCGGATCTTCGACCATGCCATGACCACCCGCAATGCTGAGCAACAGTTCGTACAGCGCAGTTATGCCAGGATGGACAGCGGTTTTTGGGGCAAGAACTGTGATTCCTGTCATGTACAAGGTTGTCTGGACTGCCACGGTGCGGGCCACGCCATCTCGCTTCCCAAAGTTGACGATTGCCAAACCTGCCATAAGGGGTACTTCACCGGCTGGGACTATTCGGGGCGGGCGCCGCGTGAGGATAATATGCGCTATCAGCGGGGCCTCGCAATCAATGGTGAGACCTTCCTGAAGATGCTGCCGGATGTTCATTACCAGGCCGGAATGACCTGCGGAGCATGCCACTCCATGGCCAGCCTGGCACTCGGACGGAAGTCATCCAAAGGGTGCCGCGACTGCCATAACCCTAGTCCGAGCGTAATTGAACATCGCATTTCAGCCCACCTGGAACGGCTGGAGTGTTATGCTTGCCACGCGGCCTGGGCGCCGCAGGAGTACGGTAGCTTTTACCTCCGTTTTCGGGATTTGGAATTGAAGGAGGATTTTGAACTTAAGCCGGGTAGCAGTGCCGAATATCTGGCCAGTGCATATCTGAAGAAACAGGATGCTCCGCCTTTGGGTATCAATCGGGCCGGACGGATCAGCCCGATCCGGCCGCAGTTCATCGCCTATTACACCGATATCCGTTCCGCCCGTAATGGCGGGCCCGAAAACACCCTTCTGGCCGCGGAATGGCGCGCTTTTTTTCCTCATACCATCCAGCGCGGGACAGTGACCTGTGAAGGGTGTCACGATAGTCCGCGCCGGTTTTTGTTGGAACCGGAAGCTCGACGGATCTATCAGTTGCAAAAGGATGGCCTGACCCTGGAGTCATTCTGGGACCAAAAGGGTCAAAAAATTATCAATGGCGAATTTATGGCGGCTTACCGTTATCAGGTCATGAGCACCAAAAGGGGCGCCTACACAAGGGCGTACGTAGAAAAATGGAAACAGTTTCTAAATCACGTCGAAACTTCCTCACAACCCTGATCATGTTTTTCGGCGGGGGAGGGCTGCTCTGGCGCTATTTGACGCCTCGCCTGAGTCAACCGCGCCAGGTGCTGATCAGTGTTGCCAAGTCCGAGATACCGCCGGAAGGGGCGCTGGTGTACCGCGAGGCGCGTGTGGCGCTGTTTCGGGGTGAGCAGGGTTTTTATGCTGTGAGCCTGATCTGTACGCATCTGGGCTGCACCGTGAATGTCACCGCTGGGCAGATTACCTGTCCCTGCCACGGCAGCCGCTTTGACACCTTGGGCCAGGTTTTACAGGGACCGGCCGACCGGCCGTTACAAAGGCTAAAGGTTGAGGAGCGCCAGGGAATGGTGGAGGTCTATGCAGTATGATCAGTGACTTTCTGAAGCATCTTTTCCCGCGTGTCGTGCTGGAGAAGAACCTCCGCATCAGCTACACCCTCTGCCTGGGGGGATTGGCCTTCACCGCCTTTCTGATCATGCTGATCAGCGGCATGCTGCTATTGGTATACTACCAGCCCACCCCGGAGCGGGCCTTCAACTCGATCCTTTTTCTGGAGAACTCGGTCTGGGGCGGCAAATACCTGCGCAGCCTGCATCGCCTGACCTCTGACGCCCTATTGGTGTTGATCTTTCTGCATACTCTACGGGTGGTTTTGACCGGCGCCTATCAGCGCCAGCGCCGTTTCAACTGGGTGATCGGCATGCTGATTTTGTGTCTGGCGCTATTCGAGGCCTATAGCGGCTATCTGCTCCCCATGGATCAATTAGCCTATTGGGCCACCCAGACCGGCATGGAACTGATTACGACAGTGCCATTCGGTAAAGTGCTGCAAAGCCTGCTGGTGCCGGACGGGGTTGGTCAGCTCCTGACGCTGATGCGTTTCTATGCCCTGCATATCGCCATCGTGCCGATGACAATCTTGTTGCTCTGCCTGCTGCACTTTTACCGGGTCAGGAAAAACAAGGGCGTGCTGCCTTATTTATGATGACAGCTAGTTCAGGGGGGTGCTGATGAAGGACGGTTTCGTCAAAAGTTCAACGCATTTTTTCAAGCTGATCAAGCGTTCCGCTCTGCTATTTATCGCCTTGCTCCTGGTGCTGGCTTTTTTTGTCCCGGCCCCGCTTCAAGCCCCGGCCAATCCCGCCTTGACCCCCAATCCGGTCAGGTCGGCCTGGTTCCTGCTCTGGATTCAGGAAGCTGTCAGCTGGTCGCGTCTGATGAGCTGGCCGGTGATATTTTTGGGAGCGCTGTTTTTTTTGTTACCCTGGTTGCCAGGTAGTCGGCATATTCACCGCGCGGTCTGGTTCCCCAAGGAGCAGCGCGTGATCTCTTTATTTACTGTTTCCGTCTTTATCATGGTTCTGATCCTTACAGTGGTGGCAATGTTTCTGAGAGGTCCCAATTGGGCATTCGGCTGGCAATCCTGATATCGGTCCTGGGCATGCTTTGTTTTCCAGCCCACGAATCTCAGTCGCGCCAGTTGTGCCTGGTATGTCACTCAGCTCATCATGCGACAACAGGGCGCTGCACCGGCTGTCACAGCGGTAACCCCGGCTCTGATCGTAAAAATGTAGCCCATGATCGCTTGGTCAGGGGGAAATACGCCCATTTCACCATTCGGGATGCAGTGCTCAAGGAGGGGGAGCGCCTGATGGAGCGTGGCGCCTGTCGACGCTGCCATGTCAGCAACAGGCGAGGAAATCGACTGGCCGCCTCGCTGGATACCTTGAAACAGTCAAAAACACCTGAAGAGCTATCCTCGGCCATCAGGTCGCCGGCTCTGGGTATGCCTGATTTCCGATTCAGTGACAGCCAGATCACAGCTTTGGTTAATGCAGTGTTGAGCGGCCAGGAGGCAACTAAAGTGCCGAAAAAGGAATTGCCTCTGGTGCTCCATCTTGCAGGCAAAAAGAGCCGCGAGGATATCTTTACCGGCAAGTGCGGCGCCTGCCATCGGGTTCTGAGCGAGTATAAAGGCGCTCTTGGCAAAAGTGACAGCGGGCCGAACCTGTCAGGTCTCCTGTCGCCGCACTATCCAAAAACCTATAAATCAGATCAGGCATGGACCGTCGAGCGGCTCAGGCAGTGGCTGAAAAACCCGCGCCTGACAAGGCCTTTGGGCCGCATGCCACCGGTTGCACTTTCAGAAAAGGAGTTTGGAGAGCTGGTGGATATACTGACGGTGAATTCCGGAACAAGGTAGGGGTTCCTGCTCTAATATTGAAAAGCGGCCTCCTGCAAGGCGTCACAAGAAAAATATCCTTGCGTCTTTTGGGAGGCCGCTTTTGGTTGAAGCTTCAACTGAATTTTCAGAGTCTCATTACCTCCCGGCCAACTCCTTAGAGCGGCGGCAGGCGGCATCTACGGCGTCCATGACCAAGCCATGGAAACATCCCTTCTCCAGAGTATGCAAGGCTGCTATGGTGGTGCCGCCGGGGGAGGTGACCTTCTCCCGCAACAGGGCCGGGTGTTCATTGGTCTCCGCCACCATGCGCGCGGCGCCGATCACCGTTTGTACCGCCAGTTGGGCAGCAACATCACGCGGCAGACCGTTTTTTACCCCGGCATCGGATAACGCCTCGATAAAGCTGAAGACATAGGCCGGGCCGCTGCCGGAGAGTCCGGTGACGGCATCCATTTGTTGTTCAGGCACACTGACAACCGTTCCGACGCATGAAAACACCTTCCTGGCAACTTCCAGATCATCAGGGGTTGCTTTACGGCCCAGGCAGATGGCTGTGGCGGCTGACTGGATCAACGCTGGGGTATTAGGCATACTTCTGATGACCCGTACGCCGTTAGTGAGGGTTTTTTCGATGAAATCGGTCGAGATACCGGCCATTATAGAGATGATCAGCTTTTCGGAAGAAATCGCCGATTCGAGACTGGTCAAGACGCTGGCTGCCATCTGCGGCTTAATGGCCATGATGATGATGTCGGCTTGACGGGTGACCTGCAAGTTGTCATCGGAGACCTCGGCCGCAAATTCTGACGAGAGAAAATCCCTGCGCGGCGCTACCGGTTCTGCCACCATGATGGCCCCGCTCGGCAGACCTGCTCCGACAAGACCTTTGATAATGGCTTCCGCCATATTACCGCCACCGATAAAGCCTATTTTTTTACCATCCAGCATGGTTGAAACCTCCTATGATCTGAAACCGTTTCAGTTTCCGCCGCCGCTCTTGGTGATCAGCATAACCCCGATACAGACCAGGATAGTGCCGCCCCAGCGCAAAGGTGAGACAGTCTCATGCAGAAAGTACTGTGAAAGAAAGGCCACTAATACATAGTTGAGGGCCTGCATGGGGAGCGCTACAGACAGGTCTTCCCAGGAGAGCACTGCCAGCCATAGAAAGAAGAAGATTGCCAGCATGGCGGTGCCGATGATCAGTTTGGGGGTGGTCAATGCTCGCAGGGCAGTATCTATAATTCCTCGCAGGTTCATGGCGGAAAGATCGCCCATCTCTTTCATCCCCTTGGCCAGCAATATATCACCCACGGTTCCGGCAGTAACCGCCAGAAACATGACTATCATTGTCTTAAGCATATTCTTTTCGGTCCCCTTGATAATTACACAATTCAATACCCAGTTCGGCAATCTTCTGTCTGATTCGGGGGCTGGTGATGGCCGCCAGCTCCTCCTCATGACGATAGTCCGGCATGCGCCGGGTGATCTCGGCATCCGGCAGGCAACCGGGGTGGAAATACAGTTCCGTCAAGGCTGGCTTTAGCCCGCTCAAGATGTCGAGGATGTAGTCCTCGGTCATGCGTCCGGAGTTGAGCACTCCCTTGACCTCAGCGGCAAAGTTGATCCCCAGCTGCTTCAGCTGAGGACGGCAATGGTTGGCCAACGCCCAGAAGATGACCCGTTCCACGGCCTTACCCAGCTTGCGCTCATTATTAAACCGCAGGTTGTGACCAAGACGCTCCTGTGAAAGCCTAAAACTGGTAATGCCGTAAGCTGGCATCAGATCAGTAAGAAAGGCAAAAACGGTCGGGTGCATATGGATGTTTAAATGGCCATCGATGTGTGAGATATGGATTCCTGCCTGCTGGACTTTCTGGATCTGCGCCACGATTTCCCGTCGTAACTGCTTGTAAAGCCCTTTGTCAAAGAAATAGCGCAGGCCGGTTTTGATCGGGTCGTCACTGAAGTTGCCGCATGCATCCACCAGGTTTGGGATATCCTTGGTCGGCAGGATCGATTTTCCCTGCACCAGGGTCAGATGTAGCCCGACCTGCAGGGCTGGATTGCGTTTGGCTATTGCAACCGCCTCGTCAAAGGCTTGTCCACCCGGCATAATCGAGGCGTTGGTAAGAATGCCAGCTTGCCAGGCTTGTTCAACCGCCTGATTAACACCGCTGGAAAGCCCGAAATCATCTGAGGTTATGATCAGTTTAGTCATGCAGGCTTACTTGCAGTCCGAGCAGGATTCTTTACGTTTGCGCATATACTCGAGGTACTGTTTGCCTTCCTTGAGCAGTTTTTTGCGCTCCTCGCTGTTGACGATCATCCGGCCGATACTGCGCAGGATATATTTGGGGCGGAAGTAGAACTTGTTGTAGAATTCCTCGACTGAGTTGAATATTTCGGCATTTGAGAGGTGCGGGTAGTTGATGACGCACTTTTGGTGACCGCTGTCATCCAGGAAATTATCCGACGCAATCCAGCCATTTTCCTTGCACAGATCGTAGAATTCGGTGCCTGGGTAGGGTGAGGCCAGCGAGGCCTGAATCGAGTTGAGATCCATGTCTTTGGCAAACTGGATCGTCTCACGGATGGTCTCCTTGGTTTCGCCCGGCAGGCCCATGATAAAGGCGCCGTGAACCGAGAGTCCCAGCTTTTTGCAGTCCTTTGTGAACTGAATCGCCTGCTCTTTGGTGACCCCCTTCTTGATGTTCTTGAGGATCTGGGCATTTCCGCTCTCAAAACCGACAACAACGTGGCGCAGGCCAGCCTCACGCATGATCCTGAGGGTCTCGTAGTCGCAATTAGCACGGGCATTGATGGTCCAGGAAATGCCCAGCGGTTTGATCAGGCGGGCGATTTCTCGGGCGTGCTCACGGTTCGCGGTGAAGGTATCATCATCGAAGGATAGTTCCCGCATTTCGGGGATGTTTTCCACAATCCACTTGATCTCCTCGTAAACATTCTGCGGGCTGCGGGTACGCATCCGTTGTCCGGAGAATGTCTGGGGCCAGAGGCAATAAATGCATTTCGATGGGCAACCGCGACTGGAGTAAATCGAGACGTAGGGGCTTTTGAAGTGCGGAATAACATATTCTTTGATCGGTAAGTCGCGTTTATAGATCGGAGCTACAAAAGGCAGCGCATCTAGATCTTCGATCATTGGTCGATCGGCGGTATGGACCATTTCTCCGTCCTGGAAGAAACTCAGGCCGTCAACCTTGTCCCAGGCGCGCCCTTCGCACAGTTCCTTGGTGGAATAGTCGAATTCGCCGCGGCAGACGATGTCAATGGCACCTTTGCCTGCCCGGAGTGATTCTTCCGGCAGGATTGTGACGTGCGGTCCGGTCAGGACGGTCACAATGCCCGGTTTTATCTCTTTTATACGCCGGGCAGTTTCAATATCGATCATGAGGGTCGGGGTTGATGTATACATTACCACCATATCGAAATCGCGGGCGATCTCCAAGCACTTCTCAAGGTCAAATTTCTGCACCGGTGCATCAACTACGCGGCTGCCCTCGATCATGGCGGCCGGAAAACAGAGCCAGGTGGGGTACCAGAAGGAGGTTACCTCGCGCGATGCCTGATAACGGGCACCGGCGCCACCGTCAAAATCTTCGAAAGTGGGGGGATTCAAAAAGAGGGGCTTCATCACAACTCCTTAGTGCTATTCGTAAAACCGCTAAATTATAGGTAAGTGGTGAGAAAGTCAAGTTTGCCCTGAGGCTGTGACAATAAAAAGGGCATCCGAAAGGATGCCCCTCATGTTGATGCTATTCTTTTGAACCTATTTTTTGGGCTGTTTGGCGATGATCAGGTCCTTGACCTTCTCATATACTGGAACGGGCAGGATATTGCGGGATTTGAGCTGGGCTTTATTGGCATAGGGGCGGCCGGCAATGATTTTGGCGGCATAAGCGTCGCCAATGCCTGGTATAGCCTTTAATTCAGCTTCGCTGGCGCTGTTAATATTAACGATCTTGGCTTTTGCGGCTGCTTTGGTCTCGCTTGCCGTTCCCTTGGCAGCGTCGGAAGTCGCTTTTGCGCCCTGCTTGGCGCTGTCCGCGGTTGACTTTGCCGATCCTTTAGCCGCTCCTATGGGATCAGGAGTAGACATGTTTGCGGCAATGGATAAATTAACAGCAAATAGAAGTGAAACAGCGATCATGGCCATTTTAAGCATGCATTTTTTCATTTCGACTCTCCTTGTCTGGTGATCAACTAATCGTAGTTACTATTTAACAAGCAGGTCGGTTGCTGTCAATGCAACAGCTGATATAACGGAACATTTCTCCAAGAGCGGGCGCCTGAGATCATGCGTGTGCTCAGCGTCGAATCAGCCATGCTCCGAGATTTTGGGCCAGCTTACGGTTGTCTTGATCAAGAAATTTATTTTGGAAGATGGCATCATCACCAAAGATGACAAAGTGGCCTGATTCTTTTTTGCCGGTAACTACAACAGCGAAGGAGCCTGTAGCATCACCTTTGGATAAGTGGCCATCCCCATTAAGATCAATCCAGGCGTCAGGCGAGGTACTCGCGATGGTCGCGGCAGGCGGCGCGCTATTCAGTGCCCAGACTCCATAGGCTGAAAACTGGCTGAGTCCTTTAAACAAGACATGGTCTGAAACGACATTTTTGACTATAAAATCAAGGTCATTTTTCTTCAGAATGTTCCGGCGTTCGTGCAGCACGCTGTTCGAGATGTCGATGCCGAGTTCGCCCAGTAAATCAGCCACCGGGAAACCTATATGCAGCATCACGGCCAAGCGACCACCTTTGCTCAAGAATTGCCTCACTGCTGCAATCTCTTCTGGCTTAAGCTTGTCGAACGCACCGGAAATTACCAGACCAGAAACATCTTTTAATGTCTCTGCAGAGATAGGGGCCTTGCTGGAAATAACTCGTGCACCTTGTTTCTTGAAAGTATCGGCCAGTCCGGAGAGCTGTAAATCACCCGACTGCTCAATCAGAAAACGCTGATTGTGGGCCTGGTCGAAAAGTATCACCGGTAACCTGTCGCTGCCAAAAGAGGAGCTAATAGCCGAAATCATGCAGATTAGCAGCATGAAGGGAAGCATGGTAAAATATTTCATAAAGCCTCTCCTAATAAGACTGATTTTATCCTTTTATAAAACAGTAATCTTCTTTTTGCAAGATTTTCTTTCCACCATCTCAATGGAATGTGGTAAGTGAATGGTCTGGTCTGCATTTGTTACTGAACATTCACCAAAAGGAGAACGATATGAGCACTAAAAAGCATGAAATTAAATTTAAATACCTTTTTAATTACGGGTACAACCCAAGCTATGTCAATGGGGCACAAGGAGGTTTTTCTCCCCGCGGAGAGATGGTGATTCACTTCTATCTTGAGCGCCAACCTTTGCCGGAGTCAATCTCCCATGAGATAACGCCCGAAGGGGTGATCGGAAAGGAAACCGAAGTTGAACCAGATGATCTTTCAAATAGCATGGTTCGTTTTATTGATACCGGTGTTGTCATGAATTATGAAAATGCTCGCATCTTTCATGCCTGGCTAGGGGACAAACTGCGGGAGATGGAGCAGATGCATAAGGCGCGAGCCTCTTTTGAGAGTGCTCCGGTTGGCGGACAAGCTTAGGGCTCTCAAAAACAACCAGTCTTAGCATCCTTTACAATGCTGAACCTTAAAATTTTGCTGCACTAGAAAATGAGGAATTTATGAACAGATGGAGCGCTATCCCTTTAATCGCTATAATGGTGCTGCTAGTGGCACTGCTGGGAGCGCAGTCTTCGGCAGCTTTTCCCATACCTGAGAGATTGGAATTCGACATTTCCTATACCGGAATTTCTGCAGGAAGGGCTGTACAGGAAGTGACTCTTGAGGGGGATGAGGTCCATATTGTCTCGACTGCCCATTCTGCGGCCTGGTTGAAACTTTTTTTCCCTGTTGACGACCGGATAGAGTCGCTATTGATTATGAGCGCACCACCGCATAATATCGGCGTGCCACGCCTTTACCGTGAACGTATCAAGGAAGGCTGGACAAGATTTCAGAAGGACGCAGTGTTTGATAGGCAGAAGCTGGAAGTAACTACCAAAGATCTTATCAAGAAGACGGAAACTACCCAGAAGATAACAAAGTTGACTTATGACACCCTCTCCAGCTTTTTCTATTTTCGTTCTGTTCCGCTGCAGGTAGGCAGTTCGCAGTATATTGATATTTTCGATTGTAAAAAATTATGGAATACCGAGGTACAGGTACTGAGGCGCGAAGAGGTTGAAACACCGCTGGGGAAATTCAAAACTGTAGTTATAAAGCCACTGCTTAAGTCGGAAGGGATTTTTGCCAGAACAGGCGATATGCACATCTGGTTGACTGATGACGATCGTAGAATACCGGTTATGATGAAATCAAAAGTAAAGATCGGCAGCATAACCGCCACGCTGGTGGGGGGGAGTTACTGGCCTCAAAAAAGATAATTCCGGTCGGATTAAGCCTGCATATCACTTGGCTGTTTCATTAACCCTGCTCTCGATCACAAAGGCATAAAGATCCCTGCACATCTGCAACCGCTTGCCAAAAACTTTGCTTAAAGTCTCGTCAAGGCCTTCTATAATAGGTTTTAGCCGGTCACAGCGTTCAACCAAGGATTTTAAGTCTTCGTTGCTCATGGTCATAGAGTCTTGAGTCTTGGAACAAATCGCGTCCATTTCTGTTTTCCAGGCATCTTCTGCCCGGGCCAGACCAAATCCGGTGCTGTTGACAGGTGCCAAAAGAGGTACTGAAGCTATGCCTAAAACAGCAATGAGTGCCAACTTTATTATTTTCAGAGTCATGGTTTCTCCTTCTTTTCCAAATGGCATCTTTGGCAGTCATGGATAGGAAAGGCGACTTTTAAATGACACGCTCCGCAAAATGCCCCCCGCAGGATGTATGCCATAGAAAAATTCTCGGTTGACTTCTTCTTTATGTTGAAAATATCAGGATGACAATTACTGCAATCAAGCCACTGTGTATGGACCTTGTGAGAGAAAACCGAAGGAGTAACAAAGTTCCAATCCGTTGTAAGCTGTAAGGTCTTGTCAAACGGCATATCCTCGGATTTTGTCTTAAGATACGTTGCCGGACTGATCAGCCCTCTTTTCATGGATTCAACCCAGTCAATATTATTCCCAAAAGAAGTACGAGGGAAAGGCGATTCATCAAATACACTGAATTTGCTGTTCCCGGAGCTTTTGTCCCCGGTATGGCACTTTTCGCAATTACCATTAGGCCGGAAGGCGATCTTGCCATTGTGACAGGCGCCGCAATATCTTTTTTTCCGATTCCCTAGTTCAGTGATCTCAGTGGTGTTGACCTTCATATTGAATTCCAGCTCAGAATGACATACGCGGCAGGTGTATTTCATCCTGTGCTGCCAATGTGAGAAAAAAACCGGTTTAACACCATTCCTGATAGAATTACGACTTATTAGAATATTGCCATACTCTTCCGCCGGAGGCAAGGGGGGGAGCTTAAATCTATCCTCTTGCGCGAATGCTTCGGGCAGACAGGCGAATAGACCCAGAATACCGACTAGTATGACTATTGTTGAACTGATTTTGTGTGACATCTCTGACAATCCGCCATGGGAAATGCGACGCTAATGTGACAAGCGCCACAGTATTTGCCGTCAAAAATTTCTACCATTGTATATTTATTGGTACCTTTCTTGATGCCGATGAATATTTCAGGGTGGCAAACCTCACAACCATTCCAGACGGTGTGCTTTTTGTGTGAAAAGATGATATCCGGCATGCCCTGAAATTTTGAACCAAGGGAAAAATCCTTTTGGGCTGTAATATTCATCCTTTTCATCGATAATCCTTCGATAAAATCGATCGGTTTAATCAATCCGGTTTCTTCAGCTTTTTCCCAGTCTATGCCGTTGCCAAACCTGCCTTTAGGGTATTTTTTAGCAAAGTCATAAAATTCATCCTCTTTTTTCTGCAGCTTGTCCGTGTAATGGCACTTCGCACATCTTGGATCGTTTGCTTTAGAGGTTTCAGTTGAACAGGCAGCAAACAAGACTTTGTTATCGTAAATCGTCTTCCCATTATGGCAGGTACCGCAATAGTAGCCGCGCATGTTATTGAGCGCTCTAATCTGGGTTGCACCTGTTTTCATTCCAAAGCCAATATCAACATGACACAGCCTGCAGGTGTATCTTGCCCGATGTCTCCAGTGGTCAAAGATGACCGGAGCAATACCAGCTTTAACCGAAAAATTATCAATTTTAACCATTCCATACTCATATGGTTTCTGCTTCTTCCTTTTGACGCCGGTTTGGGCAAAAGCAAGTCCAGTCAGGCAAACAGCCAAGACTATGGCAAAAAATATTTTTTTCATATACCCCCCTTGCGTCTTTTATGCAAAGTTGAAAAAGATTAGAACAGCAAAACTTGAGCATCTTAAAACATTCAAAAAAAAATACAAGCTTTTTAAAATCATCTTTGAATCGGTTTGCGGTGACATCTCTGACAATCAGTGACTGGAAAAGCCACGTTATAGTGGCATAGCCCACAGAACTTTCCGTTAAAGATTTCCAGCATAGAGTATTTAGTGGATCCTTTTTTTACCCCTACAAATGGCTTTGGATGGCAAACCTCACAGCCGTTCCAGACCGTGTGTTTCTTATGTGAAAAAATGATGTCGGGCATGCCTTCGAATTTGGAGTCCAGAGTAAAGTCCTTCTGTAGCTTCTGTGGAGGCTTGGTCAACGATATGCCTTCCAGAAAATCAATTGGCTTGATCATTCCCAGCTCTTCTGCTTTTTCCCAATCCACGCCGTTGCCCAATCGTTCTTTCGGAAATTTCTCTATTAAATTAAGAAAATCGGTTTCTCTTTTTTCGTCCCGGTCGGTGGAATGGCATTTTTTACATCGTTCTTCATCATCTTTAGAAGGGTTTTTGGAGCAGGCAGCGAAAACAGTTTTATCAGCGAAGGTTGTTTTGCCATTATGGCAGGTGCCGCAATAAAAGCCGCGAATGTTATTTGCGGCCCGGATGTTGGTCGCACCTGTTTTCATGCCAAAACCGATGTCTAGATGACAGAGTCGGCAGGTGAATTTTGCCCGGTGTAACCAATGATCGAAAATAACCGGCGAAATACCGGCTTTCATTGAATTCTGGCTAATCGTGACCATACCGAACTCATAGGGTCTCAGTCTGTTCTTCTTAACACCCTCCTCCGCAAGCACAAGTCCAGTTAAGCCGACAGATATCATTAAAACTATAAACGCTCTTCTCATATCCTCACCTGATAAAGGGTAAATTAATTAGAAAATTGATTTTGCTACGATAGCCGGACTAGCTGTTTGGCACAGAGATCAAATCATCCCAGTAATTGGGTTCTGAACAGCCATAGCAACCACAACCCGCGGCAACCGGCCAGCTGGTTTTCCCATTGAAACGCTGCGTGGGACAGTTATTGAACGTGGCCGCCCCTTTGCAACCCATTTTATATAGGCAGTAGCCCTTGCGGTGTGCATCATCGCCCCAGAATTCGACAAATTGTTTCTGTTCAAAATAATAGCGGCGCTCGCAGTTGTCGTGAACGCGTTTTCCATGGATAAACATTGGGCGACGAAGACGGTCCAGGGCCGGGATCTTTCCGAATACCAGATAGTGAACGATGGTGGCGGACAGGTTGTCGGCATTAACCGGACAGCCCGGCAAGTTTATGACTGTTGCGCCTGGAACAGCATCTTTTACACCGACTGCGCCAGTAGGATTTGGAAAGGCCGCTGCAATCCCCCCGAAGGCGGCACAGTTACCGACTGCTATGGTTGCGGTGGCTCCCGAGCATACCTGCCGCGCTCGTTCAAGATGAGACTTGCCCCCTACACAGCCATACACACCGCCATCCTTCATCGGTATGGATCCTTCAACAATACAGATATACTTGCCGGCGTAGTCGGAGATGGTCTTTTCCAGATTAGCCTCAGCCTGTTTACCGGCTGCAGCCATGATTGTCTCGTGGTAATCCACTGAAAGAATATCAAGCACGATATCCGCTACGGTAGGATTAGCAGAGCGCAGAAGTGCTTCGGTGTCACCGGCGCAATCCTGGAACGCAAGCCAGATCAACGGGGGGCGTTTGATTTCATCCAGGGCCTCAGCCACTTTAGGAGCAAACGTAGCCGGCAAGGCCATGGCCACTGAAACGGTAGAGCAGAATTTTAAGAAGTCCCGTCGAGAAACACCTCTTTCTCGAAGAATTTGACTCATCGAGTATTCAGTCTCTTCCCCAACCTGTTCAACAATCAAATTTTCTGCGTCTTCTTTTTTGATAGTCATTTAGATATTCCTTCTTGGCTGGATCTACTGAGACTGAAACAGAAGATAGCATAAATGATGGAAAACATTGTTTTAATACGCTGTTTAGCGATCGAAGTCAAGAATTACTCATAGCGGAAATCTAATATGTTGTTCTGGTACTGAGGATTATGTGGAAGAAGACTTGCTCGAAAGAAGGCTTGATATGCGGGAAAATTACCTGAAAAATGTGATTTAAAACAGCTGCAGTGAGATCGATCTATTCCTCTTGGTGCGGATAAATAACCAGATGCCGTTTAGGTTCCCTGCCCATGCTTTGGGCCAGCAGACCCTGCCCGGAGATAATACGGTGCTGCATCTTGCGTAGGGCAGGGGGCTGCGGGGCAAGCGGCACCTCAACATTTTCCTGCTGAACCTTTGCGATGGCTGCTTCGATCTCTGCTACTATCCCGGCGGCTATATTCTCATCTTCTGCATCCAACAGGTGGAACAGCCTCTCGATAAAGCGCCTCATTTCATTGGCGGTGTTGCGTTTGATGAGATGCACCTTGGCATTGCTGTCTGTGAGCATCCTTTGCAGGCGCTGGTCTTCGCTCCGGGAGCGCAGCGCCAGGATCACATCAGCCTGCTCGGGTCCGCCCACAGTACGGGCGTCCAACCGGTAGCTGCGGATCACCCGCTCTAGGATGTCTCGGGAGAGCGCATAAAGGTAGATACGCAAAGGCCGGTCCTGCGGCACTTCATGCAGGTTAGGCTGGGCCTGGGGAATAATAGCAGCTTCCTTCTCGCGGACGTGAATATGACCATTGGCAGATTGCTCGCGGTGCTCTCCGGCAAGTGGAAAACCGCGCAGGATTGAATCGACCGCTGCCGCTGTGTCGCGATGAACAAGCAATTCATTGCGATCCACCATTTCAACCACGATCTCGAAGGTTGGCGGCGCCCGGCGCTCACTGACAGTCTTGTTGGTTCTGCGACGTCTGGCTTCTTCGTCTCCCAGGGTTACGACCTGAACCCCCCCCACAAGGTCGGAGAGGGTCGGGTTCTTGATCAGGTTTTCGAGGGCATTGCCATGGGCAGTACCGATCAGTTGCACCCCCCGCTCGGCGATTGTCCTGGCCGCCATTGCCTCGGCTTCTGTCCCGATCTCATCAATAACGATCGCTTCCGGCATATGATTTTCCACTGCCTCGATCATCACGGCATGCTGGCGTTCTGGGCGCGGCACCTGCATCCGCCTTGCATCACCGATTCCAGGGTGCGGTATGTCCCCATCGCCGGCAATTTCATTGGAAGTATCAATTACAATAACCCGTTTATGCAGGTCATCTGCCAGCACTCTGGCCATCTCGCGCAGTTTAGTAGTTTTGCCTACACCGGGACGCCCCAGAATCAGAATGCTCTGCCCTGACTCGATCAGGTCGCGCAACAGCTCCAGGCTGCCGAATACCGCCCGTCCCACGCGCAGAGTCAGTCCGATGATAAACCCCTTGCGGTTTCTGATGGCGGAGATGCGGTGCAACGTCCGTTCAATGCCGGCGCGGTTATCTCCTCCGAATTCCCCCACCAGAGCTGTCACGTGGGTCAAATCCTCCTGTGTTACCGGCTTATCGGAAAGCTGCACCACCTTGTCCGGAAAACGGGCCTCAGATATCCGGCCCAAATCCATTACCACCTCAAGAAGCTCTTCGAGTGAGAGTTGGTGCAGGGTGGCCTGAAGTTTTGCCGGCAGAGTGGCAACCAGCAGCAGGGTATCATCTGTCTCGCTTGCACTGGCTAGTTTGCGGTGATCTTTCATAGATCTTCCTCAGGCGGATATTCTTCTGTTCCGCATCACAGAAACCTATCTATAGTTTACTCTTCCAAGAAGACATTGCCACCTGGTTGCGCAATGGCCTTGAAGAAAAGTCTGCAATAAAATGACAGGATTACTTGGTGAGATAATCCCCCAGCAGACCCCGTGAATGCTCGTCCTCATGGCAGTGGGCGCACAAATTCTCCCAGTTGCTGCCGTCCGACGGATTATTGTTGTGGTTGCCGTCCTTGTGATGAACCGTTAGAAGATGCTGGTTGGACTGGTCAAATTCCCGGCTGCATTTGGCGCAGATCAGGCCATGCATCTTGATCGATTTAGCCCGGTAATTGGCATTGTCTTCAACCTGAGCCCGCATTTTTCTGACCAGGGTGTCGGCCTCTTCGGCGGAAGGCAGCTTTACGCTGACTGGACGTTTTAATCTCGCCGCCATGAATCCTCCTGTCCATTTAACAATTTTACCGTAGCGCGCCCGTCGGCATAATAATCAATGATGTTAAGGCAACCATAGGTCTGTTCGATGTTGAACATCCCTGACAGTGGCGCCCCGATAGCATTTAACAAAATGACACGATTTACTCCGCCGTGCCCGACTACCAGTACCTGTTCTCCGACATGTTTTTCAATGATCTTATTAATAACCGGCATGACCCGAGCCTGCAGGTCGAGCAGGTTCTCCCCCTCGGGCACCCGATAATTCACCAGGTCGTCCAGTCGCGCCTGCCACTCGGCTGGCCAGCGCTCGGTGATGGCCTGCCAGCTAAGTCCCTCCCAGATGCCAATATGCAGCTCGCGCAACTCTTGATGGGCTTGAATCGGTATATTTTTAATCGCAGTGATAATTTCGGCGCCTTTGACGCAGCGGGACAAGTCGCTGGTGTAACAGGCGGCTAGCGGGATTGCGGAGAAATACTCCCTTAAACAATGGTATTGCTGCAGGCCATGCTGTGTCAGGTTTACATCGCTCTGGCCATTGTAGCGGGGCTTGTCAAAGCCTTCCACCTGGCCGTGGCGGACAAGATAAATACGAGTAGCGGGAGTCATGCGTTTCCTTTGCAAATAGCGGACATCTTTTTCTCTTACAAGGAGAGTGATTAGTTCAGCAATATATTTAATTTATCATCTTTTTGACTGTACTTGATAAACATTATCCTTCTGATTCTTTAAATCTTGTCTCCCCGCAGATCCGCTGCAAACAGTTTTCCAGCCCCGCGTGAAGCGCAGAAGTCGCCGCACATGGTGCAGGTGCCTTCATCCTCGGGGGTGCGGCTGGCACGGATGGCGCGGGCATCCTCGGGGTAGAGCGCCAGCTGGAATTGCTTCTCCCAGTCCAGGTCGCGGCGGGCCTTGGACATCTGTTTGTCGCGCTCACGCCCCTTGTCGGGGTACTTGTTCATGTCGCCAATATAGGCAGCAATTTTGGCCGCTTTGACTCCCTGGCGAACATCCTCTTCGTTAGGCAGAGCCAGGTGCTCGGCCGGAGTAATATAACAGATCAAATCGGCGCCATAGCGGCTGGACTGGGCCGCGCCGATGGCGGCAGTGATGTGGTCGAAACCGGGGGCTACGTCGGTAGCTATCGGTCCCAGCATATAGTACGGTGCGCCGCCGCTCATCCGTTTCTGTAGCTGAATGTTGCCTTCGATCTCATCCAGCGGCACATGCCCGGGCCCTTCTACCAGCATCTGGCAGCCCATATCGCGGCCGATCTCGGCCAGTTCGCAGTTGAAGAGCAGCTCCTGGATCTGGGCCCGGTCGGATGAGTCATGGATCGCGCCGGCCCGCAGGCCGTTACCGAGCGACAGTACTGTGTCGTATTTTTTGAGGATCGAGACCACCCGGTCGAACTTCTCATAGAGCGGGTTCTCGCGGTTGTTGGCCAGCATCCAGGCCACCATTGAAACCCCGCCTTTGCTGACCAGACCGCCGTAGCGGTAGCCCTGTTTGCGCAGTCGCTCAATGGTGCAGAGGTTGATACCGCAGTGTACCGCCATAAAGGCCATGCCTTCGCTGCACTGCTGCTCGATCAGGTCGAAGAGTAGCTCTTCGTCCAGTTTGTTCGGGTCGCCGTATTTCCTGGCCGCCTCGCAAAAGGCCTGGTAGAGCGGCACATTGCCGACCGGCAACTCTATGGCGGCGATCACCTCGCGCCGTACCCGGTCCAGGTCGCCCCCCACGGAGAGTTCCATCAGCGTGTCGGCCCCGGATTCTTGTGCCGCCAGCGCTTTTCTTACCTCGGCTGAATAGTCGATGATATCGCTGGAGGTGCCGATGGAGGCGTTGACCTTGGTGGAGAGTCCCTTGCCAATGCCGGCAATCCGCGACGGTTTGCGGTTGTGATTCCAGGGGATGACGATCTTGCCTTCGGCCACCATGGCGCGGATGTACTCGGCTTGAAGCTGTTCGTTAGCGGCTACGGTTTGCATCTGGGGGGTGATGATGCCCTGTCGGGCAGATTGAATCTGGGTCAGCATGAAGTTCTCCCTAGTAGTAATTTCTGAAATGCCTGAAAAGAATTGTTAATTGTCAATTGAACCGCCGAATTCCAGCACCTGGGTTAGTAACTCCCCCTGTAATGAGATTACGCTATTGAAAGCTGCCCTTATTTTTAATTCATTTAAGAAGAACGTGTCTAACACTCGTGGTGCTGGCGGCGTTCCTGGTCTTATAATTCGCGGCAGGTAATCCTGTGGTACAGAAAAAACAATCGGACAGGGTTTGTGTGTGCTCATTTGAAAAACTGGGGTAGCGCCGAAATCAAAATCAGCACCTGAATTTCATTCAGCTCATTGATGCAGCCGATCACGTCACCGGTAATTCCGCCGATCTTGTGATGGAACCAGATCTTTAACAACCAGGTGAAAACAATGGATATAAGAAAAACAGCCAGCCCTGTGGCGCCCATCAGCAGCCAGGCCGCCATCAGGGAAAGGCTGCCGGCGATCAGGAGCTGAGCCAGCCCGGCACTACTGATAAAGGCCGAGCCAAGGCCATCCTGACGAGCATTTTTTGCAAAACTGATTGACTGTACCTGGCTGAAGCGCGCCAAAACAGGGAATAGCAGCAAAGCCTGCCATTTATCCCCAATCGGGACCGCCACCAGAGCCTGCCATTTCAGTAAAAGCCCAAGTACCAATCCGACCGCTCCCACCGCACCGATATGGGAGTCCTTCATCACTTCCAGAAATCGTTCCCGACTGCCCCGGGCAGCGATTGCATCACAGACGTCAGCCAACCCATCCAGGTGTAAGGCGCCGGTCACCGCTGCCAGTGCGGTTATAAGCAAGGCATCAGTCAGCGGCCGGCCGAGCCAGGGTGATATAAGCCAGTTGATGGCGACCAGCACGGCACCGATCGCCAGGCCGGCCAAAGGAAAAACTGCCAGTGAGCGTCCCAGTTCCTCCTTCTCACAACGCACATTGAAGGGTAGGGGGATGATGGTCAAAAATTGTAAGGCGATTACAAGGAGCCGCATCAGGCTTGCGAGACCCCGGCCTGTTCAAAAGTGGCCATTTCCTGCAATATCTTGACCCCAGCCTCGATCAACATCATGGCCAAGGCCGCGCCGGTCCCTTCTCCCAGGCGCAGGTCCAAATCCAGTATCGGTCGGGCATCGATCCGCTCCAGCATGAACCGGTGGCCGATCTCGACCGATTGATGGGCGGCAAAGATGTAATCCCTCACATTGGGGTGCAGTTCAGAGGCGATCAGCGCCCCGGCAGTCGAGATGAAACCATCGATCACTACCGGAATACTGTTGGCGGCACAACCAACTACCAGTCCGGCAATAGCTGCGATCTCCAGACCGCCCACTTTAGTTAAAACATCCAGGGGATCTTTAGGGTCAGGTCGGTTAAGGCTCAGCCCTTGCTCGATGGTATTGATTTTATGCTCCAGAGCGGCATCGGATATGCCTGTGCCGCGGTGGGTGAGCTCCCGAACCGTCAGGCCGGAAATGGCCGCGATCATGGCCGAGGAGGGGGTGGTGTTGCCGATGCCCATCTCGCCGGTTCCCACCAAGGCGATGCCCTCAACTTTGCATTGATCGGCCAGCTCGATGCCCACCTGCATGGCGGCCAGCATCTCATTCCGGGTCATGGCCGGCCCTTTGGCAAAATTGCGAGTACCCCGGGCCACTTTTTTGTGAATCATACCCGGGGCTTCTTCAAAATCAAAGTCGACCCCGACATCCACCACGCGCACCTCGGCGCCGGCATGGCGGGCCAGCACGTTGACCCCGGCACCACCAGCCAGAAAGTTAAGCACCATCTGTGGAGTAACCTCTTTAGGAAAAGCCGATATGCCCTCTTCGGTGATGCCGTGATCCCCGGCAAAGGTGAAAATAACCTTTTTGAAGGAATTCGCTTTGAAAGTACCGCTAATGGCTAGCACTCGGCGGCCGAATTCTTCCAGTCTTCCCAGCGAGCCCAACGGCTTGGTTTTATTGTCCAGCCTGGCCTGGGCTTGTTGCAGCAGCTCTTCGTTAACCGGTTTTATGCGCTCCAGTGTTGTTTTAACAATGTCCATTTTTTCTCCTTTTTTAAACCAAAGCATAGAAAGGCTGGCTCACACAAAGCTCACGAAGTTCACTAAGGAAAACAACAACCAATTCTCGAAAATTTTGATTTCTTTGAGAGCCTTGTGCCTTTGTGAGAACAAGCTTTTTTAGGTTCAATTTCTCCGTTCCTCTGTGAGAGCCGGTTTTCTGATTATTTCAACCTCAGCGGAATGCCGCTGATGACAACGTGCACCTCGTCGGCCGCCGCAGCAACCAATTGATTTGCCCGACCGGCAATGTCACGGAACAGCCGGGCCAGGCGGTTCTCGGGAACGATTCCCATCCCGACTTCGTTTGATACGATTATCACAGTGCTCTGCATCCCGCGCAAGGTTGTGATCAGACGCCGGATATCTTCCATGATCCTTTCTTCAATCTCCTCCTGCTGGTCTTCGTAGAGAAACATGAGATTGCTGAGCCAGAGGGTCAAGCAGTCAATCAGCACAGCTTTAGTGGTGCCATCACAGCAGGCCAGGGCCTGGCACAGATGCAGCGGCTCCTCAATAGTTTGCCAGTCATCTCCGCGGCGTTGTCGATGCAGTTTGATGCGCTCTGCCATTTCGTCGTCGCAACCCTGTGCTGTAGCCAAGTACATGATTGGCGAACCGAGTTCCAAAGCCTGTTTTTCAGCAAAAGCACTTTTGCCGCTACGGGCCCCGCCGGTAATTAAGATTATCCGTCCCATGCGTTACCTCTCTTTAGATGGTGGCATAAAAAAAGCCCCTGCCGGGAATAGGGCAGGGGCTCGAAAAACCAGGATTTAAAATAATATCCGGCTTCGGCCCCTCTTTCCACGGAGGTCCCAAAAGCAGCGGCATGGCAGGTTTCCTGGCTCGGGGATCATCCCTTTTCCGCGCCTTCCCAGGTTTACCCCAGTGACATAATGCGGAATTAGTACTCCCTTACAGTTGCGGGACAGCGAGGGATTTGCACCCTCTTCCCTTTTAACCGCGCTTTAGCTAGCACGGCACCAAACCGTTTAAAACAATTTTTGTCCTTGTATCAGCCAGCCAAGGAAAAGTCAAAAGCAAATGACAATTAAATTTTTTTTCTGCTGTCCCCTTGATTTTTGCCACAGGCCTGTTTATATTTTTGAGTGTTAGCACTCGATAGCTGTGAGTGCTAAACTTGTCTTATGAAATTACACCACCCAAGGAATAGAAAGGAGAAGTAGAAAATGAAACTTAGACCACTTCAGGACCGCATCCTCGTCAAGAGGGTCGAAGAAGAAACCATGACCGCAGGGGGACTTTTTATTCCCGAGACCGCCAAGGAAAAACCACAACGTGGCGAGATCGTGGCTGCCGGCAACGGTAAGAAGACTGAAGACGGCAAGGTACTGCCATTGGATGTAAAAGTAGGCGATACGGTTCTGTTTGGAAAATATTCCGGCACCGAAGTTAAAGTGGATGGAGAAGATTACCTGATGATGAGGGAAGACGACCTCCTCGCGGTTGTAGAATAAAAAAACGGTCTTTTTCCGCCCTGGCCTCGCCAATTTTCAGAATGGCTTGTGCGACGTACCGAGGGGTACGCCTCCGCGCCATTCCTTAATCGGCAAACCCAGGACGAAAAAATCCTCGTTTCAGCAGATCTATCAAATAAAACAAATGGAGGAATAAAACATGGCTGCAAAGATTATCAAGTTCGACCAGGATGGCCGCAACGCAATCCTCAAAGGTGTGAATACACTTGCAGATGTAGTGAAAGTGACCCTTGGCCCTAAAGGCCGTAATGTTGTTATCGACAAGTCCTTCGGTGCTCCTCTGATCACCAAGGACGGCGTAACCGTTGCCAAAGAGGTTGAGCTGGACGATAAGTTTGAGAATATGGGCGCTCAGTTGGTTAAAGAAGTTGCATCCAAAACTTCCGATGTTGCCGGCGATGGCACCACCACCGCCACTGTTCTGGCCCAGGCTATCTATAAGCAGGGTTCCAAGCTGGTTGCCGCCGGTCATAATCCGATGGAAATCAAGCGCGGCATCGACAAGGCTGTTGAGGCCATCGTTGCTGAACTGCAGAAAATATCCAAGCCGATTAAGGACCACAAAGAGATCGCTCAGGTTGGCACTATCTCCGCCAACAACGACAAAACCATCGGCGACATCATTGCCGAGGCCATGGAAAAAGTCGGTAAAGAAGGCGTCATCACTGTTGAAGAAGCCAAGTCCATGGACACCAGCCTTGAAACCGTCGAGGGTATGCAGTTCGACCGTGGCTACCTCTCTCCCTACTTCGTTACCGATCCGGAGCGTATGGAAGCTGCTCTTGAAAATGCCCTGATCCTGATCCACGACAAGAAGATCTCCAACATGAAGGACCTGCTCCCGGTTCTGGAGCAGACCGCCAAGTCCGGTCGTCCCCTGTTGATCATTGCCGAGGACATCGATGGCGAAGCTTTGGCTACGCTGGTTGTTAACAAGCTGCGCGGCGTTTTGAACGTCTGTGCTGTTAAGGCCCCTGGCTTCGGCGACCGTCGCAAGGCTATGTTGGAAGATCTCGCTGTTCTTACAGGCGGCCAGGTGATATCCGAAGAAGTCGGCTTCAAGCTCGATCAGACCACCATGGAAATGCTCGGCAATGCCAAGCGCATTACCATTGATAAGGACAACACCACCATCATCGACGGCAACGGCAAGGAAGATGTCATCCAGGGCCGCGTCAAAATGATCCGTGCTCAGATTGAAGAGACCTCCAGCGACTATGACAAGGAAAAGCTCCAGGAGCGCCTGGCAAAACTTGTAGGCGGCGTAGCCGTGATCAAGGTCGGTGCAGCTACCGAAGTCGAAATGAAAGAGAAAAAGGCCCGCGTGGAAGATGCACTGCACGCAACCCGTGCGGCTGTTGATGAGGGCATCGTCCCTGGCGGCGGCGTAGCCTACATTCGCGCTCTTAGCGCTCTGGACAGCCTCAAACTTGTAACCGAGCAGCAGTTTGGCGTCACCGTGGTCAGGGCTGCCTTGGAGTCCCCGATCCGTCAGATCGCCGAAAATGCCGGTATTGACGCGTCTATCGTGGTTGACAAGGTCAAAAATGGCAAGGATGCCTTCGGTTATGATGCTGCAAACGACGAATACGTCGACATGATCCAGGCCGGCATCATCGATCCGACCAAGGTTTCCCGTTCAGCTCTGCAGAATGCTTCCTCCATCGCCGGTCTGATGCTGACCACCGAGGCGCTGATTGCCGAAAAGCCAAAAGAAGATGGCGGCGGTATGGGTGGCGGTATGCCTGGTGGAATGGGCGGCATGGGCGGCATGGGCGGCGGCATGTACTAAGCAGGAAACGCTGCTTTTACGCCAGCTCGGCGTTGCCTTCGTCAGTCGCTTGTGCGGCGTAGCGCTGCTACGCCTCCGCACTCTTCCTCGGTGCCTTGACCTGACGAAAAATCAACGTTCCCAAAAACGTAAAGGAAAGGCCGGAGGCATATGCTTCCGGCCTTTTGCGTTAAAATCAGTTGTCAGTCGAGTATTGAACACTTATTATAAAAAATATCATTGGAAAGGGGATTGCTATGGAATTAATCGGAAAAGCACTGACGATGAGCGATCTGGTTGCATATCAGGATGGTTCAGTGGTCAGCAAGACTTTGATAGATAAGAAGATCGGAACTCTGACCCTGTTCTCTTTTGATGCTGGTCAGGGACTCTCCGAGCATGCTGCGCCTTATGATGCCTTTGTACAGGTTGTGGATGGCGAGGCCGATGTGATTATCGCTGGTGAGGTAAACAAGGTTACTGCCGGGCAGATGATTATCATGCCGGCCAATATACCACACGAGCTCAAGGCGGTAAAACCGTTCAAGATGCTCTTGGTGATGATTAGAGCGTAGAAAAACTTTCTCTCACAGAGGTCACAAAGCACACAGGGTAATTCAGAACTTTATGATTATATAATCTTGGCTTTTCTGGTTTAGTTTATAAAGAAAGCTTTTGAGGGTTTTCTCCGTGCCTCTGTGAGCTTGAGCGAATGTAGTGAGCGGGTGAGAGATAGAATTTTATATTTTCCGAAAGAGCCTATGAAACCTGAAAAAACCGCAGTATTGCTGTTGCAAATGGGTGGACCGGATTCGCTGGATGCGGTTGAGCCGTTTCTCTTAAATTTGTTCTCCGACCGGGATATAATCAAAATCGGCCCAGCCTTTCTACAGCCGCTGCTGGCGCGGTTTATATCGCGGCGCCGCTCAAAAAAGGTGGTTGAATACTACCGCCAGATCGGTGGAAAATCGCCCCTGCGCGAGTTGACCGAGCAGCAGGCAGCTGAGCTGGAACAGGTTCTTGGTGACGGTTATCGCTGCTTCGTTGCAATGCGCTACTGGAAGCCCGATACGATCGAGGCTTTGACGGCCATCAAGCGCGAAGGTATCAGCCGGGTGGTTGCCTTGTCGCTCTATCCTCATTATTCGAGGGCAACTTCCGGCTCCAGTTTTAAAGAACTGGAGCGGGTGCAGGCGCTTTCTAAAATCAGTTTTGAAACAAAACACATTCGCCAGTTTTACGATCATCCACTCTATATTTCAGCATTGGCTGAAAAGATCCAGCAAGGTCTGGCACAATTTGAAAGCTCAGCTCCCGTGCAGCTTCTTTTTTCGGCCCACTCCCTGCCACAGTCATTCATAGCAAGCGGCGACCCCTACCTCGATCACATCCAGGCCACAGTAAAACAGGTTATGGAGCGTTTTGAGAATGTGGCGTATCACCTGGCTTTCCAGTCGCGAGCCGGACCGGTCAAGTGGCTGGAGCCATCCACCGAGTCAAAGATCAAAGAACTGGCAGAGGCCGGCTTTAAAAATCTGCTTATGGTGCCGCTTTCTTTTGTTTCCGACCACATTGAGACTCTTTATGAAATAGACATACAATATCGCGAAGAAGCCACAAAACTAGGCATTAGCGGCTTTAAGCGCACCGAGGCCCTCAATAATTCCCCTTTGTTTATTGCCTGTCTGGCTGATCTGGTTAAGGCTGTAAAATAGTCACTGTGATATCTTGAACCACCTCATCATGTCGTGTTCATTGTGGTTGCTGATATGACATCTCCAAACACAGCCCGGTAAAGTTCCAGCGCCAGCTTGAGCTGCGGTCTGACCTCCAAAGAATGCCGTCACTACTGAAGAATCCTGTATATGTTTGCTTACCTCTTTTAATATCATTAGATTCTCCTCCCTTAGAAACTAGAGAACTCTTTCTTTGTTTGACCTGTTTATTAGGCAACTTCTGTGCCACTGCAGGTGACTCAATAATCAATAGCGTAATCAGGCGGTTGTACCAACGTGGTCTGGAACCAAAAGATTAGAAGTGTAAAATAATGTGACCAGAGGGAGAGGCGAGAACCTGCCATAGCCATGTTTGTGCTTGCTGGAGGTCTTTAAAATAATTTTTTACACATGGTAAAATTACATGCAGTAGCCGGCCGAAACATGAAACTAACATCCAAATCTCTTACACATAGGTATTGATTATAGACCCCATGCGTCTTCTTTCCACGGTCTGTTCCCTTACCTGATCCCGTCCGATTACTACCCATCCGCTGGAACGCAGGAAAGCCGCAATTTGATCCGTGGAAATCAATGATGTCAGCAATGAATCATCAACTGTTCCAACCATACCGTCCGGATAGCGTATTTTAATTAACATACAAATCCTTTCATGGCGCAAGGTTCAAAATTCTTTTAAGGATCACCATGGTATCTCTAATATCGATTTTCCCATCAGGTACGCTTTTGCCATCAATTACTGGAGCAACATCACCGTTAACCAGGTCAGCCGGAGTTGGGATGATGGTGCCTGTTGCTATCTGCAAAGACCTTAAAGCATCGCGTATATCCGTTTTCCCATCACCGTTTAAATCGCTGTTTAAACCGCTTCTAGTTGAGTTGCCCAGATGTTGAACTTTCAAGTTTCCACGCAGCTCCTGGATGAAATGATACTGATACAGCTGCCCGAAAGGCACATACCAGATTGAACTTCTCCCCTTGATATAGTTGAAATGCTGCAGGAGATAGGAATTGTCGTGCCAGAGCCCCTGTGGGGGGTGATCGGTCAGATGGTAGATAGTCCCGGCTGCCAGGACACCGTCAAACGCCGCATTGGCCAAACTTAAAAGACTGGCATCATCAGCGCGTTTGTAGGTGTCAAAGGTGACCCCGGCGCTGTCGTACCTTTCCAACAGCGGGTTCCAGTCAACAAAAGGAGTTGTGCGACCACCGATCCCTCGGGTTAAAAGATAATCACCGGCTGAAACCCAGTTGTTAAGCGTGGCATCAGAATAACCGCAAGGTTCCATATACACAGAAACATAAGGATTGGTGCCGTACTGCAGGTTTTGTCGGATGGCATCTCTGCTGCCGATAATCTCGGTCTCATAGCCGCTGGTAGCATAATCTGCCGCATTGCATACGTGGTTAGCTCCATGGGAGGCAATTTCGAGCTTATCTCCGTGCTGATCGATCTTTTGCTGCACCGAGCTCCAAGGCAAATATCCATTTGTGATCAGGCCGACTGTAAAATACAGGCCATAGGAGCCGAGATAATCGCTAGCCGCGCGGAAAGCAGAGTCGGACCAGGATCCCCAGTCATCCAGGGTGATGGTAACCACAGCCTGGCGATCATCGTAATATTTGCTGATCGAGTCAAACTCAACCGGAATTGGTTGTCCGTTTGCATCTATAAAGCTTAGGTAAATACTGTCAGAGGAACGGCTGAATCGGACACTGACATAGGCAAAGCCGCCGGCATAATCAAAACGGACGGCATCTAACCCGTTAAAAATATCACTGGCTATTTTCTCGGGTAGGGTTTGCCAAGTTTCTTCCCCATACCGGTACTGGCTTATCAGATTATTCGAGCCCGATGGCAGGCGAAACTTATATGTAACCGGATAATACAGACCAAACTTTTGGAGAGCCGTTGCATCAATTTGTATAAGATATTGATCTGCAGATGGTGCTGTTGGAGCTGGAGTTGTTGGAGCTGGAGCTGTTGGAGCTGGAGCTGTTGGAGCTGGAGCTGGAGCCTGCTCCTCTATATTGGGATGATGCTTTTTTTCCAGCGCATTGCTGAAAGCTGTGGGTGCGGCTGGAAAATCGGCAATCGGAGCTGCGTATGCCTGCACAAGGCTAAAAACTATTAAACACACCTGTAAAAGGTAAATCATGAAAATCCCTTCTGGTTTAGTGATTCGAATTGCATCACATCTTCGCTCGGAGTTCCTTAGCGTTCAGCATTTGCTGGCTCATAAACATCCTCCATCCAGGTTTAGAGTAAGTATAAGAGAGAGGTTGGCTTAGTCAACGGCTGGGCTGTGCTGAGGAAATAAAAAATCGCTATTCTGATTCATGGGGGAGGGCTGACTAAGATTAATTTACACGCGAGGTTTTCTTTACATCCGGTTTGTCAGCTTGTTTCAGCTGCTAATTCATTGCTAGCTGGCTGATTAAGGTAAAAAAGATGCCATCTGTTGAAATTATAATTTGATGTAAGGTGCTAATTTAACTAATTAAAAATATTGGCATAGATACTGCTGCTAGTGCCGCTGAATATGTGAGATCTCTGTTTGAGACCCACCTACCTAAGAACTTTTAAATCCTGATACTAAATAAACTTTTAAGAGGTGATAATGAGATCATTAAAAGCCATTATTGTGTCTTGCCTGGTTCTATTAACCTCTCCGGCCTGGGCTACCCCTTCCGAAGCCACATCTGCCAGTTCGGAAAGCGGTTACCTGATCCACCTCAAATCTGCAGATCTTCAGAAATTCGGGCTTTACTATCCCGTTACTTATAAATTTAAAATGCCACCCGGCGCTAGTGGTCTGGCGGCTCAATACAGGTATGCAGTAGATGAAGTCTGGCAGGAATTGCCTGAAAAAATGAATGGCGAACTGTTTAATGGAATTGATGCTGTCCGCTTTGATTATGGCGGTGGTTTTGCCTATGCCAGTATCAGATTCAGCCGCCTAAGCGATAGCATCTATCTGCGTTTCATTGATACTGCCGGTCAGGCTGTTGCGGTGCAATTCAACTCGCTTCCCAGATACTACGATGATCGCCAGGCTGTGGTTACCATCACCCTGGATGACTGGGGATCCTGGTCCGACTCTGCTTTCCGCGCGGCTAGCGATTATCTCGGCTCCTATGGCCTGTATTTTACAGTCGGCCTGATCACAAATAGTACGCCCTGGAGCTCGGTGCAGCAAAAGATCGATCAGCATGGAGATAAGCTCGAAATTGCCTCCCATGGAGCTAACCACGTGTGCAATGCGGCAGATTATGCTACCAGCGGCTATCAGGCCGAGATCGTCGGCAGCAGGGATGCCATCCGAAAAAACCTGCAATATGGCTCCAATCCTTATGTTCCTGTGTATATTGAACCTTGTGCTTATTATGATGCCACGCTTGGTAATTGGGTTTCAGCCGGTGATTATCTTTTAACCCGAGGAACCAATTATACAGCTCCTTTTGTTGCCTGGAACCCGTTGCTGGGACGGTATGGCCGCGCCGGGGTCACTTTTGGCACCTACCAACGCGCTGATGATGCCAATCTTTTAAGTTTGGCCAATGCGGCATTTGACGATGCCCTGGCAGCCGGGAATATCTATCATCTGACCGACCACCCGCAGCAGGGGCTCTGGTACGACAATTCCAATCTTCTGCAGCATCTCGACCATATCAAGGGGAGAAACGATGTCTGGTATGTACCCCTCGGTCCTTTTTATCAGTATCACTATGTGCAGGAGATGCGAGGTGACCTGGCTATTCAGGATCTCGGCGATCCTTTCTGGGCCGCTTCTTTTATCGCCACTCCCTCAAGTGGTCGTGTCCCACTGGCTGTTACCTTCAGCGATACCACGTCCGGGACAAATACCGCCTGGCAATGGGACTTTGGTGACTCATCCTCAAGCAGCGAACCAAATCCATTACATGTTTATGCAACAGCCGGCAGCTATACCGTCAAGCTAACCGTTACCGGACCTTCCGGTATTAGCACCGCCCAAACCAACATCCAGGTCAGCCCCCCTCCGGTGGAGATTGTAGCCCCTTCAAACAACAGTGTTCTTGCGGCTCAATCCAGTATCCAGATAGTTGCAACAGCCTCTGCGGACCAGGGGGCTACAATCAGCAAAGTGGAATTCTTTTCCGGGACAACCCTGTTGGGAAGCGCGACCATAGCACCATACATCTTCTTATGGAGTGAAGTGCCTGCTGGAAACTACTCTTTGACCGCAAAGGCCACTGATTCTCTTGGTGTAGTAACTACATCCCGTCCAATCGCTATCAGGGTGATAAACAACAGTCTGCCAACCCCCTGGTTGAGCCAGGACATTGGCAGCGTCGGCATATCAGGGCGATCCGATCTTCAAAACGGCACCTTTGCGATCAGCGGGGCAGGCTCTGACATCTGGGGTAGCTTGGATTCATTTTATTTCGTTTTTCAGCCAATGACCGGCGATGGCCAGATTATTGCCCGGATCGGGTCGTTGCAGAATACCGATCCTTCGGCCAAGAGTGGGGTCATGATCCGGGAGACACTCAGCGCCGATTCCGCCTATGCAATGATGGCGCTTTCGCCAGGCAAACCGGCAAATTTTCAACGACGGCTGAACAGTGGGGCATTTTACATACCGACGGGGGGCACCAGACCGAATGTTACTGCCCCCTATTGGGTCAAACTGGTGCGGAACGGCAATATCTTCAGTGGCTATATTTCGGCAGACGGAACAAACTGGACAATGGTGGAAAGCGACATAATCACCATGGCTGACTCGGTTTATATAGGCATACCGGTAACCAGCCATGTCTATGGAACGCTCTGCACGGCAAGTGTCGACAATGTCAGTGTCTCTTCAGGAACGATTACTGCCCCCCGTGTAACCATATCCACACCAGTCAACGGGGCTTCATTTGTTGCCCCGGCCAATATAACTGTAACTGCTACGGCAACTGCATTCGATAGCGCAACCGTAAGTAGGGTGGAATTTTATGAAGGATTGAATTTTTTAGAAACTGTAACTTCAAGCCCTTATAGCTTCACCTGGAATAATGTTACTGCCGGCAAGTATACACTGACAGCTAAAGTAACTGATTCTCGGGGGGCAACGGGCACCTCCGGTCCGGTTGAGATAACGGTGGTTGATTTCAGATCACCCAGTGTTTCTATTTCTGCACCCGCCAACGGAGCCTCATTCAACTCATTCGAGACAGTGCAAATCACTGTGGCGGCAACTGCCGGAACAGGGGCTACAATCAACAGGGTAGAGTTTTATAATGGCAGCAGCTTGATCGGAACTGCCATAGCCAGTCCATATGGCTTTCTATGGAACAATGTCGCGGCCGGCAATTACACTTTGACAGCAAGGGTGATCGATTCGCAGGGCGCAATGGCCACCTCCAGCCCGATCTCAATTGCCGTTGTCAGCAGCACACTGCCTAATCCCTGGAGAACCCAGGATATCGGCGGTGTTGGCGTGGCAGGCAGTGCCAGCTACCAGAACGGCACTTTTGTGGTAAACGGAGCCGGTTATGATATTTGGGGAACCACGGATGCCTTCCGCTATGTCTTTCAGTCATTAACCGGCGATGGTCAGATTGTCGCACGGGTCGCCTCGATTCAGAATACCGATCCG
>DASXUK010000019.1:0-21187 GCA_036504875.1 Desulfuromonadaceae bacterium | reverse complement strand
CGGACACCCTTGCCGTCCGGCTATCGGTTCCCACCATCAGGGTCCGAAGAGGACTTGCACCTCCAAGTCACTGCTTGACCACCATAGCCAAACAGATGGCGCTTGCGCGCCACGCGCCATGCCTGGCGCACACAGAAAAAGGGGCAAGCAGATAAATGCTTGCCCTCGATTTATTCGGCAGTCGCTATCTGACGATGTATCGCCTGCCATAATACCTGTCATTATATCCATTATACCGATAATAATCTCCGTAGCGGTGACGGTCATACCATCCCCTGTTATCAATGACTCGGCCAGGGAATGGCCGAATAATTACAGGGGTCGGATTATAATAAACAGGCGGAGGAGTATAGTAATAGCCGGCCTGAAAGTTGTCATAGTAAAAAAGCGGTATCCCGATATTGATTCCGAAGAAGGTCGCCATGGCAGTGCCGGAAGCCAGCAGAACCAGTACAAAAGCCAGAAGCAATCGTTTCATACATACTGCACCCCTTTCTTTCTAGAATGACTTTATAATAGCACAAACACAACCATATATAAATCTCCATATATATCCAGCAGTACCTGCTTGGGCTGGATTGAAAGCTGGACGAATAGTTGCGCCTGGAGTAGGCTATCCAAGCTGTTCTCTGCTCCACAGCAACGCAGCATCTCATTAAAAATCATAAGGAAAACCAATGACCAACAACGACCTACTTCGCAGACTGCGTTACGCCCTGAACTTGAACAGCGAAAGCATAGCGGAAATATGCGCACTGGCCGGGCATGAAATTCGACCGATAGAGGTACTGAAGTTTTTAAAAAAGGAAGAGGAGACCGGTTTCGTGGCCTGTGACGATCTGTTTATGGAGAGGTTTCTGGACGGGTTGATTACATCTAAACGCGGAACGTATCCCGGGGCGGCCCGACCGGCTGAAGGCGTCTTAAATAACAATCTTATCCTGAGAAAACTTCGTATTGCCTTGGAATTAACTGATGATGATATGCTCGCCATCCTCAAACAGGCTGGCGTTATCATCTCAAAACCAGAACTTTCGGCCTTGTTTCGGGCAGCCGGGCACAGAAATTACAAGGACTGCGGAGACCAATTGCTACGTAACTTTGTAAAAGGCCTCACCCTTGGCTACAAAAAAACAGGCACCATTCACACATGAGAGAGCTGGAGTTGTAGCCGATCTAACGGGAATTTTCGACTACAATACAAAAAAGGCGGCCAGTCGGCGCGCCTTGTTATTTCGTCAATGGTGCAAAAGGGGGCAAATCTATTACAAAGGGCGATCCACGGTGCAGCAGGGTGAGACGCCTTTAATTTTTTTCTTCCGCAACAACTTCTTCTGCAGCAGGGGGCTGTTCTTCGGTCGCTTCGTCAGGGACAGCGGCATTTTTGCTCTGCTTGCGCAGTAATTTTTCATCGTTCTTTTTTTTACGCTCTAATTCTTTTTGTCTTTTTTGAAACTGAAAATTGGGACCTGCCATGACGTCACTCCCTGATAAAGTTGTTTTTTCAATAAAAAAAGCCTCGAGGTACCCCGGGGCTTTTGTGAGCTGCTGTAAATGGTGATTAAACTCTGGTTACGTTGGAGGCCTGAAGCCCTTTCGGACCCTTGGTTACTTCAAATGTCACGCTGTCGCCTTCAGCAAGGGATTTAAATCCGTCGCCTGCGATGGCTGAAAAGTGACAAAAAACATCTTCACCATTTTCCTGCTCAAGAAAACCAAAACCCTTGCTGTCATTAAACCATTTTACTGTTCCGTTTACCATGTGTTTACCTTCTCCTGATGTTTCTCTTTAATTTTATCCGAATCAATCCGGATTTTTTTGACTCTAACAGCTTTGACAGCCTGAAGTCAAGCTGTAAATATTGAAAGAAAAAAGAATATTTATAGAAATCACATGTCAGCAGTAGAGAATCCAAGAATTATTGCTATTAAAAAAGATACCATTTTCCTACTTAAAAAACTGTAAATACAGCCTATTAGCTGTCTTTATTATCAACAAATTGAGTACTTGAAAAGATAATTTGATGATGATCCTTGCTAATATATATCTATTATCGTAATATTAAATAAGTTATCCAGCTATTTGTAAGAGAAGTATTGCTGGAAATAGCTACAAGGAAAGCGCGGTATGGATCAATGACAATAAAAATTGGAAACATTGTAAATCACACTGGTGCACTAGAATGGGGCGCCGGCAAGGTCTTGGAAATAACTGCCACGCTGGCAATGATTCAGTTCAGTGACGGCAAAAACAGAAAAATTGCTATGTCCCACTTTTCAACCCTGCAACCTGCTGCTCCGGGTTCATTTACGCCGCCCCCTGAAAGCGCTCCTGAGGCAAAGACTGCCAGGGCACCCAGAGTCGCCAAGAAGAAAAAATAAGTTCTTATCCCATCTTTACCAAGTTCACTTCTTGGCGTGATTAAGCTTCTGAGCAACCGGGTCGCGCGGGAAAACCGTGACGAGTAAATCAAATTCAAAAGGCGGCCACTCAGCCGCCTTTTTCTATTTGTTCCAATTCAAACCTACAACATCTTGAAAAAACTCCAATACCGCTTGATCCAGCGATCCCATTTTATAGCTGGCCCGCTTTAGGGAAAAGAATATTGTTCTCGAGGTGGACATGCATGTGGAGGTCGTCTTCGAATTCCTTGAGCTTCTGGTATGTGACTGCAAAGGTATTGCAGACATCCTCCGGTATCGCATAATCATTGGTCAGATGGCGAATTGTGTGGACCGCGTCACCTATCTGCTCATGCTCATGATCAAGCTTGATGAGTGACTGGCTGATCGTCTCCAGATCCACACTCTCCGGTGTATTGCCGGCTGTTCTGGCGGCATTGATCCGTTTTATGGCCGGAAAAAGAACTTCTTCCTCCTCACGCAAATGAATAGTCATCTCGGTAACAATCTTGTCGAAAATTTTAGCAACTTCTACCACCTCGGGATGACGGGCGCCATGGACTTCGGCAATTTTATTGGCGTACGCCAGGATTTGGGAGGTATTATCGTTAAGATAAGCATGGTGGGTATTCACGATATAGTCAGCCAAAAATGGTAACGCCCAGGCATCATAATTATGGCTCCTTTCAACAGGTGTTGTTTTCAACGTTGCAATTTCCTGCTGGAGCAAGACCGGATCAATTCCTTTTTCACGGCAAATGCTGGCCAGGGTGATTTTGCCGCCGCAGCAGAAGTCGATGCCATGACTTTCAAAAATCCTAGCGGTTCGGAAATCCTCGGCAACTATCGCACCGACGGTAGTTTCTAAGGAGGGTGTCATTTTTATAGTTTCTTGCATGGAATTCTCCTTTGTCTATCTTTCTCTCGACTCTTAAATTAAGCATAGCTCAAAGCGGCACAAAAGTTCTTGATGATGGTCAACAAAATGATGATGGGCAGAGGCTTGAGAAGGCACATGGTTCTTTATCTGACCCCCGGTTGTGAGACTGGTTTGAATTAATGGGCGAATATGCCATAATGAAAAAATTGTTTTTCCAGGATAATGAAAAGGGAAGATTGCCATGGATTCATCGCTACCATTGATCCGCTGCGCCTGGGCCGGCAGTGATCCTGCCTATATTGCATATCACGACCAGGAATGGGGTGTGCCGGTTCACGATGATCAAAGCCTCTTTGAACTTCTGATTCTGGAAGGGGCTCAGGCCGGATTGTCCTGGATAACCATTCTCAGGCGGCGAGAAAGTTACCGGCTTGCTTTTGCCGACTTTGATCCGGCTGCCGTGGCCAAATTCGATGAGGCCAGACTCAACCAAATGCAGACCAACACCGGCATCATCCGCAATCGCCTCAAAATTGCCTCTGCTGTCACCAATGCCCGCGCCTTCCTTAAGGTACAGGCCGAGTTCGGCAGTTTCGACAAATATCTGTGGCGTTTTGTTGATGGAGCCCCGCTACAGAATTCGTGGCCGATTTTGGCGGACATCCCTGCCAGCACACCGCTTTCACAATCCCTGAGCAAGGATCTGAAGCGGCGAGGGTTTCGCTTCGTCGGGCCGACCATCTGCTATGCCTTCATGCAGGCCGTTGGCATGGTCAATGACCACACCACGAACTGTTTTCGCTGGAATGAATTGCATTTAGCTGAATTACATAATTTCACCCAACAGGAGACCTTTACATTATGAAAATGCCTCAAATTCGCTGGAAACTCTGGCTGGTCCTTATTGTTCTTCTGCCGATCCTGGGCTTCGCCATCTATACCTGGGGCACCCTCACCTGGAGTTATTCCAATGGTGAGCGAACCGGCTATGTCCAAAAATTTTCAAAAAAAGGGTGGCTGTGCAAAACATGGGAGGGGGAGTTGACAATGCTGACAGCTCCGGGAACAGTGCCTGAAAAATTCATTTTCAGTGTCCGGGATGACGCTGTTGCCAAGCAACTCAACACGATCATGGGGAAACGGGTGGCCCTTACTTACGAGCAACATAAAGGAGTACCCACCAACTGTTTCGGCGAAACCGAATATTTTGTCACCTCTGTTAAGCCGGTTGATTAAAGGCACGGCTCCCTGAGCGGGTATTTTTTCCTGGCCCAGGTCAAAACTGGCGTGTGCATTCCTGATCTCTGGCCTTAGATCTCTGGCCGAGGTGGAGGGGTTGGGATCAATCACGGAAATAAGCGGCTTTATCTGCCGAAAACCTGCTTCAGCAGTTCTGTTCCCCGGGCAGCAGGATCGGTCCTGATCCTTTTCTCTTCCTCGCCGAGCATGCGGAACAAACCATCCACCGCTTTGGTGGTAACGTAATGGTCCAAATCCAGTGAACCAGCGGCACCGGCAAAAGGTAGTTGCTCAAACGTTTTCATCATCTGCGCGTAACTGCGCCCCACCCCGACATCCTCCATGCTTGTCATAACCACCGGCTTGAACGCTGCATAAATTTTATCGCCGGTTTTTTGCCTGAAATATTCGGTTGCGGAAGTAGGGGTGCTCTGCAGGATCTTCCGGGCATCTTCGAAGCTCATCGCCTGGAGCGCGGATACGAAAAATTCCGTTGCCTTGGGAGCCGCCTTTTCCGCTGCCCGGTTCATGCTGAGGATAAAGTCGTCCGCCTGTTGCTGAAACCCGAATTTGCCGAGCAGGTCGGCCGCGGTGCGGATCTTCTCCGGCATGAGAATCTTGATCGTCTCATTGCTGAAGTAACCGTCACGCTGCGAAACCGATTTCACCACCCTGGTGGTACCGGTAGCAAGAGCCTCCTTGAGCCCTTTGACTATGGTTGAGTCATCAAGGTTAGCACCCGGTGTTTCAGGGCTGCCGAACTGTTTGCCAAGGTCGTCCCAAAATCCTGCCTGGGATCGGGAGGTGATCAACACGAACAACAGGACCAGAAAAAGAATGTAAAAGCGGCGATTTATCATGACTCGCCTCCTGTAGTTTGAATATAATTAAGCATAGCACAAATAATCCAGCAGCCTGAGCCTCAGAGTAAGTTTTAAATCCAAAACACCGGAACCAGCTGAAGCAACGATGTGAAGAATTCCGTTAAAAATGACTTACATGACCTGAAGAAATAACTTCTGCAGACATCCGCTGAAACAACACCCTTATTTACGCACGAAATATATCAAACCAAACATTTGGTCATTTTTCCGGAATGGTGATGCAGAGGCACTCCCCTTCAGCGTAAACTCTCTTTTTACAGTAGATTCGGCCATGTACCATTACCTTGCGCCCTTCCGCGGAGATGACCCGGCTTTCAACCGTGACAACCTTCTGAAGCGGTAGCAGGTTACGGAAGCTGACGTTCAGGTTGCCGACTACGATCGAATAGCCAGCTGCCCAGGCTGCCAGTCCTAGCACCTCGTCCAGAACCGCCGCCATAGAGCCGCCATGGGCGTGTCGGGGGGGGCCTTCGGTCTCGGGACCAAACCAGATGCGCGCCTGGAGTTGCTGCTCATTATCGCGGTAATAGCGGACCCGGAAACGGTTGCCGTCCGGCTCACCGGAGACAAATCGCAGCGATTTGCCGACTAACGCGGCCGCATCAAAGGGGGCCCAACCGGTTTCGCCACCAAGGTCGACCGGGGGGCACAGCGTGGTACATACTTTTTCAGCCGTTGTTTTTGGCACTGATATTCTCCTTCAATAAAGTTACGGCACTCTCTAGTGCAGCGCCACAATAGCAGACCCCGACGGGGTAATAAAGATTTCAGACACTGATCCCAAAAAAAACAGTCTCTCAAAAAAATCCGACTGTTAAAACAGGTCTTATTGAACTACGCGGGCCATCTGAGAATCCATCGCCATTTCTAAAACTATTCACCCTGGTGCCAGCCCATTTCGCTCGCTTTGTGAACAACGTTGACCCTCCCGGCTTATTTTGCTAGATTGCCTGCCCGTTTGTTTTACGTATTTTTACTTCTGAAGGTCATAAACATGAATAAAGAGCAGTTGCGGCAGCACATTATTGCAGCCCTTCATAGCGATCTAACCGTCCTTACCACCGCTGCCACGGCCGCTCACCAGGCGGCCACTCATGAGGAGTGCATTCCTGATAACAAGTACGATACCACCGCGTTGGAGGCTTCATATATCGCCCAAGGACAGGCCAATCGCGCTCAGGAGATAAGGGTGGCATTGGAAAGCTACCGGAAGTTGAAATTACAGGCATTCGACGAGGAAACGTCGGTCGGACTGACAGCCCTGATTACACTTGAAGATGAAGCCAAACATCGGCGGCAGGTCTTTTTGGGTCCCCACGCCGGCGGACTGAAAATTGCCACCGATAGTACGGAAATCGTGGTTATCACCCCTCGCTCTCCCCTAGGAAGAAACCTGATTGGCAAGTTCAGTGGAGATGAGGTTGAGGCGGGCGCAGACGCCTCCCAGAAAACTTACACGATCACCAGTATCTGTTGATTTTTTATGGGAATCGGATGCATCGATGAAGAAACTGCTTTAGTTGTCGGATACTTTTTTCATGGTATTATGAAGTGTTTTGAGGAGCAGTAAATTCCGCCATGGAGGTGACAATTGATCGAACTTCTAAGAAAACGCCGCAGTATCCGCAATTATACCAGCACCCCGGTTGACCGAAATTCAGTTGATTTACTGATCGAGGCTTTGCTCCGCGCCCCCTCCTCACGGAACATCAACCCGTGGGAATTCGTGATTGTGGATGATCCGCAGCTCCTGGCAAAGCTCGCGACAGCCAAGGAGCATGGATCGGGATTTCTAAAGAACGCCCAGGTGGCAATCGTTGTCTGTGCCGACAGCACCAAATCGGATGTGTGGGTTGAAGACTGCTCGATAGCCTCAATTTTAGTGCAGATGGTTAGCCTGTCTCTAGGCTTGGGCAGTTGCTGGATACAGATCCGCAATCGTCGCCACGACAGCAAAACCAGCGCGGAAAGTTTTACTCAAAACCTGCTCGGCCTTCCTGATCAAATAAGGGTGGAATCTATCATCAGTATCGGCCATCCGGCTGAAATCAGACAGCCCTTGCCGGCCAAGGATCTCCAGTATGCAAAGATCAGGCACAATCACTATTCACTGGTTTGGGAACAACAAAACAATCTAGTAATATGAACGAACCGGAGCTTTATAGACGCTCGCTAAGCGGCAACCAGACCTCAAGGAATTTTTATGTCAGGTTACACCGATAATATTTAAAGAACAGGGTGAACCTTGACAAAGGCCAGCTTTATTAAGAAGCCTTTCACAATTGCCGCAATCGAACATAAAATTGCAGAAATAATGTCTCAAACACCACCTCCAGCAGTACTCCAGTGACTCCGCACGTATTTTTCTAATCCAATCTGGCCAAACACATCGTACATGACAAGTATGGCTCAACAGTTGCGAATGGTCGGCTCTCTGCTATCGTTACGTCAGAAGATATCGTCTTTTTGAAAGGGGATAGCATGTACGGTAAAGAAAGGATCTACAAAAAGGTGGAAATAATTGGCGTCTCGCAGGCGAGCATCGAAGCGGCCATTGCGGCGGCGTTAACCAGGGCCAAGGATTCCCTGGAAAAACTGTCCTGGTTTGAAGTCAAGGATATCAGGGGGCATATCGGTGAGGATGGCAAGGTGGCCGAGTACCAGGTGGTAATCAAAGTGGCTTTTGAGTTAAAGGGCTAGGTCAGGCTTCATCTGGATTCAGCTGTCGAATGGCGAATATCGGATCAAAGATAAACTCATGACGACAAATGGGACATCTTCCGGGTGGGTTCAGGCGATCGCGTTTGGTGAAAACAAAACCGCATGAGCGGCATTCGGACGGGATTATTTCGAGATGGCCTCCGCTGGCCTGAATGCTGAGACGGATATGTTCCAAATGGCTGTAGACTTCCTTTTCAGTGATATGTGCCTGGGCCGATATCTCCTTGGCCGACAGCGGCTGGTCGCGGATCAGGTCGATTACGGTCCGGCGCACAGTTTCCTGCGCTGGTCGCGGAAAAGCAGCTCTTGGAGGTTTTTGTTTCATAGTTCTCTCTGATAGAACTGATCATCTAGTCAATATCAGAATACTTTACCATATCCTCCACCTAGTGCCTGTCATAGTATTAGGCCCGCTCATCCCTCATCCGGCCTCAACCAGCGACAGGCGTTGCTCCTCGGCAAGTGCATCTACATACTCGATCATTCCGCGCAAGGTGTTCCCCAGGAAATAGCGTTCGCGGGCCTGGATGTCATTTGGCAGGCGGCTCACATTTTTATAATGCTCATCATGTTCCAGAAGCCAACCAACCAGAGCCGTCTCGCGTGAAGATGCTCCGGCGGTTTCCGCCACTCCCCTAACCCACAATAAGAGCTGTTTCCGAGCTATCTGCAGATGGTCCAGCGCGGACTCGACCAGGCCATAGTGGGCAAAGACCATTCGACGAGGCGCCAAGGCAATCATTTTATCGATTGATTCCAGCGCCACCTTTAAGTTAAAGCGTGGCGGAGTGGCCGGACGCATGAAAATTCCATCCTCCAGATCACACCGTACACCGGCCACCTCACCGGCAAACAAAAGATCAGCCAACAAATAGCTGCAATGATGCTGGGCATGTCCCGGGGTAAGAAAGGCCCGCATGCCAGTATTCCCGATGTTGTCTTCAAAGCATATTTGTCCCTCCGGCACGGCCACGATTTCCCCATAGGCTTCCGCTAATGTACCCAGCACCTTGCGGGAACCTTCCCAAAGTTTTTCCGGCGCGATCAGATGGCGGATACCCTCTGGATGACAGATTACCACCGCCCCTGGAAACTCCTTAAGCAGGGCTCCGGTCCCGCCGGCATGATCGATATGGATATGGGTCAGTATCACAAAGTCCAGCTGCGTGACCCCCTGCCAGCGCAACTCCGAGCACAGATGCTGAATGGTGGACAGCGGGCCGGGATCGACCAGCAGGGTAAAGCCATCGCCCCGATAGAGCCACGAGCTGATGAATTTGCGAAAACCTTCCAGAACCGGCTGGTCCAGATCAATACAGAGAAGGGAGTTGTTTTTCATACTGATCCTTGAAAAAGAGTTTGGAGATTAGCGGGATTCCGGCTGGTTATTCATAATGGACAATTTCCTTAAATTGAACCCCGACGTGATCAGCGTCACATCTTATCACCCGGCAGATATATTTCACAGGGCATACATCAGGGTCGCTGCAGAGCATCAACCCGCACTCGTCACCGGGGCTGACATACGGAATGACCTCATTCAGCTTGATTAAGGCGCCGCTGAGCGAAATGTTTTGGATGATTCCCTGATAACTCTTCTCCTTGTAAACAAAAACACACAGGGCCTCACACAGAATCCTCATGTTTGCTTTAGCAGGGTTGACCATGGCATCAGCTTCCTCTATAAAAGCCTTTTTTACAGAATAACATATTTGCATCCCGGCACACCAAGCAGAAAACCCTTAATGTTGTCGTTCAGGTTGACTCTATTTTTTAAATATAGCACGCTGTAAAAATCGGAAAGGGAGAGAGTAGCATGACGAATATCAGCATATTCGATAGCCATTTTCATATTATTGATGATCGTTTTCCTCTTGTGCCCAATAACGGCTATGTACCCGCGGTTTTTACCTGCAGCGATTATCTGAAACGCATGCAGGAATACTCCCTGATAGGCGGAGCGGTTGTGTCCGGGTCATTTCAGGCCTTTGACCAAAGCTATCTTGTCGAGGCACTCAAAATTCTGGGACCTGGATTCGTGGGGGTGACCCAGCTGCGAGAAACAGTATCCGACGAAGAGCTGCGTCTGCTGGATAAAGCAGGTGTTCGGGCGGTTCGTTTCAATCTTAAACGGGGTGGTTCGGAAGAAATAAGCTCTCTTGACAGTATGGCACGGCGGGTACATGAGTTGTTGGGATGGCATGTGGAACTATATGTCGATTCACGGGAACTGGGTGCGCTCTACCCGGTACTGGCAGCTTTGCCGGCAGTCAGCATTGATCATCTGGGACTTTCCAAAGAGGGTTTTAGTACTGTTCTCAGGCTGGCCGAGAAAGGTGTACATGTCAAGGCCACCGGTTTTGGTCGGGTGGATTTCAATGTGCCGGAGGCATTACAGGCGCTGTATGCTGCCAACCCGAAAGCACTAATGTTCGGTACTGACCTGCCCTCCACGCGAGCGCCACGACCTTATGATGACAATGATGTAATGATTGTTATTGATGCCTTGGGAGAACAGCAGGCCAGGCGAGTGATGTATGAAAATGCGCTTGAATTTTACCGCAGCAGCAACCGATTAAACTGACCCCGTTTCGGTAAATCTATCCGGCCGGCACCAGTCGCAAGCTAGGAATCAAGGCCGGATCCATATCAGCCATTTTTTCGGCCCCCAGCGAGGTCAAGTCTTCCCTGAAACGTACAGCTGTTGTAACAATGTCGCCGACATCTATCCTCTGGCAGACCGGACGGACCCGGCTAAGCTTTTCAGCTCCACTTGTTAAAAGCAGCACTGCACCCTTGAAATTGCCTCGGCGCCAATGAAGCAGCCCCACCGCAACCTGCAGGATTCCTTGATAAAAATCTCTTTCTTCCCCTTCGGACCCAACCCACAACTCCTCCAGGGTTTCATGGCATTCAAACCACTCCTGGCGATTGAATTCACCTAAGGCCCTAAGAAGTGCACCTGACGGGGATTGTGTGCAATCAACCATTTTAAATCCTTTCAAGTCCCTTGTAATACATTCTACGGTCAAACCCAAAAAAGAAAAAGCAGGCTTTTTGGGCCTGCCTTGTCGGAAATTTTTCAAACGACAACCCGGTCGCGATCTTTATCTTTTTTCAGTTTCAGAAACTTCGAAAGGGCAATTTCTAAAGGTTCATCAACAGATTCGAATTGTACCCCGATGCCTGGTGCATGTTGCCGGCCCCAGCTCTGGATCCAGCGGATATTCGTAACAATCTCGAGATCATCAAAAGTGGGCAATCTCAATACAACTGTGTCTCCGGGACTATATTTCTCCGGGGACATATCCACAACAAAAAAGCCACCCCAGGAAATATTAAGGGTAAAGCCTCTTTCTTCTGCTTCAACACCAATTCTGACCGTTGGAAGACAGATATCATGGCGGCGATGGAGGCGCAATTTTCGCGGATAAAAGCCCAGGCAGGTTTTATTCAGGAAACCGTCCAGACTGCTTTCTTGCTTGGCATCACCGGGCATGGACATCGGCACCAGAACTGAACCAATGGCTCTAGCCCTGAAGGTGGGATAAAAACCGGTTAAAGAGCAGGCGACTATCTTCTCTTCGCCCTTGGCTTTGACTATTGAAGGAAGATCGACCAGGATCCCGTTATAGAGGCCAGCTATAGCTAAATTTTCTGCTTCACAGAATGTGGTACAGACTTCAAAAGGGATTGCGCGCTGGCGAAGATTATCTGCCAGCGCTCTTCGTGATTCTTCTCGATAAGAAATCACGAGAATGGGAAAACGAGGGGGCATTAACTCGATCCTTTACAGTATTGATAATATCGACAATAATGAATTTGAGATTTTAATACAATGAAATCTTATAAACCACGTTTATAGCAGGCTTTTATACTAATTGGGGCTAAGCCAGTTATTCAGGGAGAAATAGATGCCTCACAATCAACATCCATACCAGAGCCTCACCCCTGACCTGATCATGGATGCCATTGAGAGCCAGGGGTTTCGCTGTGATTGTAGAACCTTTGCTTTAAACAGCTATGAAAACCGGGTCTATCAGGTTGGAATTGAGGATGGCCAGCCGCTGATAGCCAAATTCTACCGCCCGGAACGTTGGGAAGATGAGCAGATCATAGATGAACATCTTTTTTGCTTCGAGCTGGCCGAGCACGAGCTGCCAGTGGTGGCACCCTGGAGAAATCGAGCCGGAGAAAGCCTTTTTCGCCATGGTATCTTTCGCTTTTCCCTCTATCCCCGGCAAGGTGGACATGCTCCCGAATTTGACAATCTGGACAACCTGCTGATTCTCGGTCGGATGCTCGGCCGGATCCACCGCATAGGAGCGGTGCAGCCGTTTGTTCATCGGCCTCCCCTGACCAGTCAGACCTTTGGCTATCCCAGTACTACCCTTATCAGCAAACGATTCATACCTGAAGAGTATCGAGCGAGTTACGAGGCGGTGACCAGTCAACTACTGGAGTTAATTGAAAAGATCATGGCTGCGGCGGGTTCAATCCGCTATATCAGGGTGCATGGCGACTGCCATGCCGGCAATATCCTTTGGCGCGATAATGCACCACATTTTGTTGATTTTGATGATGCGCGGATGGCGCCAGCGATTCAGGACTTGTGGATGATGCTTTCCGGCGAACGCCAGCGCCAGATTTCCCAATTAGATGCCTTGATAGAAGGCTACAGCGAGTTCTATGAGTTCAATCCGGCTGAACTGCAGTTAATCGAGGTTTTGCGAACCCTGCGCATGCTCCACTACAGCGCCTGGCTTGCCGCACGCTGGAAAGACCCTGTTTTCCCCAAGACCTTTCCATGGTTCAATACTGTGCGCTACTGGGGCGAGCATATCCTTGAACTGCGCGAACAGTTGTCAGCCCTGGCAGAACCGCCTCTTGAGCTGAACTAGTGCTGGTATGTCATTGCAGGGCAGGATCAAGGCGCAAAAAAAACCTCCTTTTTAGGGGAGGCTTTTTACGGCTAGGTTAAATCAGCAACAGTGCACATTAAGCAGCAAAACTATACTCATCAGCTCCGACACATTCTCCTAAAGCTGAAAGAAATGATTTACGTAGTGGATCCTTCACTATATTGGTTGCTCCATGATTTACAGACCAGATTGTTCCACAGATGGTGCACGTATTAATCTCTTCTGTAAAACCCTCGGAATGCAATTCAATCTCCTCATACTCTTCATACGTCCTGCATACAGGGCACTTCATTAATCTTTCTCCTTTCGAAAATCCCTTTCAAGTTTATTTTTACTATAAACTTGATTAGCTGCATTATCAAGCATAAAATTTTAATTTATTTGATAAAACAGCATGTTACCTTTTTTATACTTTTCCAATTGACTTTGTTTATGCTGCAGGGATTGGATAAATTTTAGTAATACTGTAAACACCTGGTTTTATTTAAAAATTATTACAGAACAGTTATTGTTTCTGGAAGTAAGAGGGGGAAAGATCTAAAGGAATCTGTTGTTTCTTGAGCAAAAAACATGGCTTTGCATTTAATCAGTTGGGACGAGGCTGAGGCCTTATCAGGAGGTGGGCATAAATGTCTTGCTTTCCTGCTCTTCAACCAAAATAAAGGTGGTACGCTTGGTCAACTCCTTGAGTGCCGAAGCGCCGACATAGGTACAGGTAGAGCGTACCCCGCCAAGGATGTCTTTTACCGTTTCGGCAATCGGCCCCCGATAAGGAACCTCTACTGTTTTTCCTTCAGATGCCCGATAATTAGCTACTCCTCCAGCATGTTTGGCCATTGCGGTTATAGAACTCATGCCGTAAAAGAGCTTGAAGAGACGGCTGTCGCGCTCGATCAGATCTCCGCCGCTCTCGTCATGCCCGGCAAACATGCCCCCCAGCATAACGAAATCAGCGCCTCCCCCGAAAGCCTTGGCCACATCGCCAGGGCAGGTACAGCCGCCATCCGAAATAATTCGTCCTCCCAGACCGTGGGCTGCATCCGCACACTCTATCACTGCAGAAAGCTGAGGGTATCCTACACCGGCCTTGACCCGGGTTGTGCATACCGACCCAGGACCGATTCCTACCTTGACTATGTCAGCACCGCTCAGCAAAAGCTCCTCCACCATTTCTCCGGTGACCACATTACCGGCCACAATAGTCTTATCCGGGTAGGCCGTCCGAACCTTGGAAACATATTCAACAAAGGTTTCGGTATAGCCATTAGCCACATCAAGGCAGATGAATTCCAGCTGCGGGTGTTGCGACAGGATTATCTCCAGTTTGTCGAAATTATCTTTGCCGGATCCTGCGCTGACCATAATCCTCGAATAGATACTATTGTCCTTGCCTTCCAGGAAGCTATTCCATTTCTGAAGACTGTAGTGCTTTTGTATAGCCGTCAGCAGGCCAAAGCCGGCCAGAACACTGGCTACCTCAAAGGTGCCTATGGTATCCATATTGGAAGCAACAATCGGAATACCGGTCCATTCCCGGCGACTATGGAGAAAGGTAAAGGTTCTCTCCAGCTCGACCTCCGCGCGGCTTTTCAGATTGGATCGCTTGGGTCGGATCAAGACGTTCTTAAAGCCCAGTTTTAAATCATTCTCAACGCGCATACCCACCCCGCTAGTTTTAGGATAGACCAAAAGCAGCTGCTTTCAATCTTCCCCCTGCTTCCAGTATCTTATTTATGATTATCTTTCAAAACCCGCTGCTTTTTGTGACGCCATTTGGCCCGCAATCCAAAAAATCCACCGGCAATTGTTAATCCCCAGATAGTCAAAGTGACAGCCAGTTCGCTCGTAGTCATACGCAATTCCTTTATAGGAGAATTCACAGGCTTTCACCCCCCTGTGTTAATTGCCAGCCTAACAAAACAGGCGTCGTTGCGCCTTGATACAGGTCAATAAACGCAGATCTATCCAGAATATGCTATGCTTTGGGAGTGGCAATTTGAGTGGCTCAGAGGGTGGCATGGCCAGAAAAATTTTCATAGCAGCTACTAGCCAAAACTGCGGTAAAACAACTACCAGCATCTCATTGTTGCATCTCGCACAAAAAAAATATGATCGGATCGGCTTTATAAAACCAATTGGTCCCAAGCCGACTACCCTGATGAGACAGTCGATAGATAAGGATGCCGCCCTGATAGCCCAGGTATTCCACCTTACCAAGGACCTGCGCCATATGTCACCGGTAGTTGTATTTCCGGATACCACCCGCAAGGTTATTGACGGCGAGATAGCGGCGGCAGACTTGCAGGAAAAAATCCTCTACGCAATGTCCGAGCTGGAGAAACATTGTGACTTTATCGTGATTGAGGGATCTGGCCACCCCGGGGTCGGCGCGGTAATGAAACTTTCCAATGCCCGTATCGCCCATTTGCTTAATGCACCGATATTGATGGTAACGGGTGGTGGCGTTGGTAATGTGATCGACAAAATCTACATGAATATGGCGTTGTTTAAACAGGAAGGAGCTGATGTACGGGCATTGTTGGCCAACAAGCTCGTACCGGCAAAGCGGGACCAGGTACTGGATTACCTTAGGCGGGCTTTGGCGGGCGAAACCTTCCAGGTTATCGGCGGCTTTGATTATAACCCGATCCTGGCGAACCCCACCCTGCGCCGGGTCTCAAAGCTCCTTGACCTGCCCCTGCACGGCAACCGACGGGAAATGGGGCGCATCATTAATCACGTCCAGATTGGAGCCCCCTCCACCCAGCGTGTAGCTGAATTGCTCAAGGACTCTTCACTGCTGATCGTAACCAGCAGCCGGGATGAACTACTGGTAACCCTGTCTAACCTCTACCAGATGCCTGAGTACCGTTCCCGCATCACCGGACTGGTCATTCCCGGTATCGCCCCGGTAGCAACCATTACTCAAAGAATTCTGGACCGCAGCAACATTCCTTACCTGCGCACACCACTACTGACAACTGCCGAGCTTTATCGAATAATCACCGAGGATGTGTGCAAGTTGACCCATCAAGATACCGAGAAGCTGGAGCTGATTCGCTCTCTGGCCGAACGGAGCATTGACTTTGATACCCTGGATGAGCTCTTTGAGGCACCACGCGGCCATTAGCCAGCTTCTTACCCTCTTTCCTCACACATACATTTTCTTTCCAAGATGTCATATTTTTTTACAACCGACCAATTTTTCATAACCCCCTTCAACCAAAGAAACAGCCTGATTTAAAACAATATTTACAGCAGGTAATTTTGCGGCATGGATCATGCTAAATCTTTCAGAATGGTTAATCAGCAAGTCGTGCCAATTCGAAAGACGGCATGATTTGAGGAAGGGGCACATTATTGAAAGGAGAAAAACTATGGCTAAGGATATGGTAAAGATCAGCTCATGCGATGTAACTGAGTGTGCGTATAATAAACATAATTCGTGTCATACATTGGCGATCACCGTGGGTGGCCCCCAAGACATCTGTCCCCAGTGCGACACCTATGTCAACAGCTCTAATCAAGCGGGTATTCAGGACATGACAGGTGGGGTCGGCGCCTGCAAGGTCGAGAGCTGTTCCTATAACGACGCCTTGGAGTGCAATGCCAGTAGCATCGTTGTTGGCAAGCACATGAATCACCCTGATTGCAAGACCTTTAAAGCTCGCTCCTCTTCTTAAAATCTCATAAAAGCTAAGCCCCTTCCTGCCACAACGATTGAAAATTTATTTAAATTTGGTTATTTTATTCGAAAAGCGGCTAACAGCCGCTTTTCCTGTTCCTACAGGTCATTAGCCGATGTGCCGGAGCCTACCATGACCAAGTCACCCTTTGATTTTGATTCCATCGTTGATCGCCGCAATACAAGCAGCGAAAAATGGAACCGCTATAAGGGACGCGACATAATTCCGGCCTGGGTTGCCGATATGGATTTCCGCTCTGCCCCCGCGATCATTGAGGCATTGCACCATCGTGTCAGCCACGGGATCTTTGGCTACACATCCGCACCACATGAACTGACTGAAGCTGTGCAGGCGATGTTGGTCCGAGAACATTCGTGGACGATTGAGCCGCACCATCACACTGCAGGCGCCCAGCAAGACCTTTAATATCCCCGGCCTGGGTTGCTCGTTTGCCGTCATTTCCGATCATGCATTGCGGCACTCCTTCCGTCAGGCGATGGGCGGGATTGTCCCCCATGTCAATACCCTTGGATATACTGCCGCAGTAGCCGCCTACACCAGCGGTGAGGAGTGGCGCCGGGAGCTGATTATTTACCTGCGCCAAAATCGCGATCTGGTTATGCAAGCGGTAGCTAATATGCCGGGATTATCGGTTACTCCTGTGGAGGCAACCTATCTGGCCTGGATAGGCACCGAGAAATTAAAGATCCAGCAACCGGGGCGATTTTTTGAGGAGGCCGGAGTAGGTCTCTCAGACGGCCGGGACTTCGATGGTCCCGGGTACGTGCGGCTTAACTTCGGCTGCCCCCATAGCGTTCTGATCGAGATTTTGCGGCGTATGCAGATGGCAATAACGGACCGCGTGACTTGATCAAATCCGGGGATGTGGTACTAGATTAATTGGCAAGGCCATTGTCGTAAATCTGATCGAGGTGCCTGATGTCTGAACTGTTGATCGGTTGCAGCGGATTCAATTACCGCCACTGGCTGGGTAATTTTTACCCGGAAGGCTTGCCCCAGCGGCAATGGTTCGGTCATTACGGCTCTTTTTTTTCCTGCGTAGAACTCAATGTCACCTTTTACAGGCTGCTGAAGCCGGCCACCTTTGAACATTGGCGAGAAGTCTCACCTGCTAAGTTTTCCTTTGCTGTCAAAGGAAGCCGTTACCTCACCCACATCAAAAGGCTTAAAGAACCGGAACAACCGCTGGAGCGTTTTTTTGATGGGGTACTGCAGCTGGGTAACAAACTCGGGACCATCCTCTGGCAGCTACCACCCAACCTGGCTTGCGATGCACCACGGCTGAAACATTTTTTTAAATGCATTAAAACCTACCACTCGCGGCACACAATGGAATTCAGGAACGAAAGTTGGTTGTTGTCAGCCGAGATCATCGAACTCTGCCGTGAATTCAACATCGCTCTTTGCATGGCAGATGCACCAGCCTTTATTGACCGGCCTCCATTGACCGCTGATTTTGTCTATATCCGCCGCCATGGCCACGACCAGTCATACAGCGGCTGCTATTCAAGACAAGAGCTTGCTGCCGATGCCGAACGGATTACCAGCTATCGGGAAGGAGGCAGGGATGTAGAAATATATTTCAATAATGATTTAAAAGGATATGCGCCGCAGAATGCGCTCGAACTGGCAGAGTTGCTGCGTGGAAAAAATGAGCACCAAATATGAAGGCCTGCTCTAAAGCAGGCCTCGGATTGTTTTGAAAATCTTTCACCCTTTTCATGGGTCATTCCGGTTTTTTATCCCGGACTAAACTGCACCTTAAATTTTTTGTGAGAGAAGCTGGAGATTAATCACCCTCCTTCCATCGGCAGTCTGTTTCTGGTAACGTTACCTGTATTTACTATAGCGCTTGAATTTTAAAATCACAGTCTATTATTTTAAAAAATTTCTGTATATAATTTGAAATTGCCTTGCCTGTAGCGGCCGCTCGCTCTATCACTGTCCTGGCTGCCACGCCGGAATGATGAGGTCTGAAGCATCTGAAAACCATCCCTGAGGCTTTTCCATGGTAACAAATAAAGAATCAAGAATAGTGGATGCCTGCCGTATTTTATTCGGCCCTGACATAGAGGTAACCAGAGATTTTTTGAATTATCTTCAACCGGAGGGAGTTAGGAACGCCTATCGAAAGCGAGCCCGGCAGTGCCATCCGGATGCGGCCAGGACCAGCTCAAACCCGCTCAAACTTACCGAGTTGTTCCGCCGTTCGGTCGAAGCCTATGAAGTCCTGAACGGATTTCTGCGAGATCGGAAGCTTCCAGCCGCGTTAAAAGTGGCCGGTGTACGAAAAACACAGCCAGCCACGTTGATAAAAGTCCCCCGCGCCACTAATGAACGATATTACAGTGGACCACTACCCACCCATGAGTTAAAAATTGGCCTATATCTTTATTATTGCGGAGCTGTTTCCTACCAGGCACTGGTGCGCTCTCTGCTTTGGCAACGCAGTCTCCGGCCGCCACTGGGGGAGTTTGCCTGTAGTTGGGGGTGGATTAATCAACAGGACGTGACAAGGGTCCTAAACGCAACCCATCTGGTATGTCCCTTTGGCCAAAGAGCTTTAAAGCTCGGCTTGCTAAGCCAATCTCAGCTCAATATCCTGCTGCTTCATCAGCGATTCATCCAGCAGCCGGTTGGTAGATATTTCATCCAACATGGAATATTGACCGAATCGGATTTGCTTCGCCATCTGCGGGAGCTGGCACGGCATAATCTGCAAGTCAAGGCAGCTCGTTGCTGAATAGTAAAAAAGGGCCCGTAGATTATCTCCACGAGCCCTTATGCTTTGTTGCTTCCGCTCTGATTCTACCTAGAGGATTTCAAGCAGCTCCACTTCGAAAGTAAGGTCTTCTCCAGCCAGAGGATGATTGGAATCAAAGGTAACACTGTCTTCCTTAACCTCTACAACAGCCACCCCTAACTCTTCGTCTTCTTCATTGGTCAAAACCAGTTCATCGCCTACCTCTGGTTTTAGATCCTCAGGCAGCTCCTCGCGCGGTACGGTAAAAACCTTTTCCTGGTCATACTCACCAAAGGCATCCACGGCCGGTATAACGATCGTCTTTTTTTCTCCCGGCTTCATACCAACCAGTGCCTCATCAATCTGGGGAAAAAGTTCTATATCTCCGATGGTCAATTCCATCGGACCGCTTTCACAGCCGCAGCCAGCATCATCGTGGCAATCATCGGTATCGCACCCACAGTCGTCATGACCGCATTCTTCCTCCATAGTGGAATCGAATACTGTGCCGTCAGCAAGTTTACCGGTATAATTAATTTTGACCTTATCGCCCTTCTTTGCCTGTGTCATTTGAACACCTTTCACTGTTGTTGGGTTTTTAAGCTATAAGCAATGGTACGAAAGAAAATCGGGTCAGTCTACTATTTTTTGTTCTTTAGATATTTTAGCTACACCTCGCGTTTTGTATTACCCGGAGTATCAAAGGGAGAAGAACTGAAGCAATAGCCTCAGGAAAAACCGGTACCTTGCTGCAATTGAATTTCCTCAAATGAATAATCTATAAAAACTGTTAGAATTTATGGATCCTATTCATTACCAAATTTCTGCCGACGAGATATCTGTTTCCTCTCCATTGAAAGTAATCTCTATGACAAAAGATTTACTGAACCGCTACCGGCTGATTGTAATCTCTCTTACGGCCATACTGGCTACTCTATTTAGTATCTGGTATCTAGATGAAAGAATCGCCCTCTGGATTATGCAGGTGCTACGCTCTAACCACGCCTTGCGGCTGGCTAAAGCAGACATACCTGACACTTTACTATTCCTGGTCTGTTCCGGTACTATTTCGATGTGGCTCATCTACATCTACCTGACGCGCAAAAATGGAAGCCGGGAGCTACAGCGTTTCCTGCAGCTGGCTGCCACCGCTGTTCCGGCCGCCTACATGTCTAAAGCGGTTTTACAGTTTGTTTTTGGCCGGACCAATACTCGCTTGTGGTTGTCTAACGACGTCTTGCTCCAATTCAACTGGTTTCATGGAGCCGGGCTAGGCGGGTTTCCTTCCGGGCATATGGCGGTTTTTACCACGTTCGGTGCGGCTGTTTTGTATATTTACCCACGCTTTCGTCACGTGACATTGCTGGGGCTTATGTTACTCGCGGCGGCCCTTATAGTTACCGATTACCACTTTTTAGGCGACGTCATTGCCGGTGCATATCTGGGGCTGATGGTGACCTACACGACTCTGCACCTGCTGAAAATCAGCGGCACCCGGCTCTGGATCAACTAAGACCTTAAACATATCCCACCTGAATAACTAAAGCTTGAATTGCCCCTAGTTTTATAGACACTCCTGAGTTATACAGAAATGATCTCAGGAGGTATTAATGAGCAGCAAACGTTACACCGAAGAATTCAAGATTGAAGCGGTTAAACAGGTTACGGAGCGTGGGCATGGCATCTAC
>DASXUK010000018.1:0-32316 GCA_036504875.1 Desulfuromonadaceae bacterium | reverse complement strand
CATGACAAAGACTTGAATGTCGAACAATTACCGCCTAGAATGCAATCATGCATTGCGTTAGAGAAAGAGGATAAGGGTATGCGCTACAGCCGGATGCGGCTATCACACAAGATCGTGTTGATTACATTTTTTACTTCAATTTTGGTGGGATTTACAGTATTGCGAACCCCCTCCGTACTCGATGAACCTGGTGCTTCGCCGCAGGACAAGGCCATGGAGGACCTGTCGCGAGTAGTGTACCCCAGCCTGAAAGCTATCCGCTGGCATGCCCACTTCATAAAACCAAACGAAACACTTGAGTCGCTATTCGGGCCCGACTGGATCTGGGTAGCAAGATTTAATCGCATCGACCGGCGCCATGTCTACCCCGGCATGACCCTCAAAGTCCCGGATAATCTTCAGGAGATACGTAACTACACACCGCTTCCCAAGTTTTATGAACCGGCTGCCAGACATGACAAGTATGTCCTGGTCGATATCACAGAACAGTGGCTGGGAGCCTATGAATACGGCAAGCTGAAATTTTCCGTACCTGCGGCTACCGGCAAGGCCGGCACCGAGACTCCTACCGGCCTGTTTCGGGTCAGCGCCCGTGACCGGTTTCATACCTCATCGCTGTACAAGACACAGGATGACTCGGAGCAATATCCGATGGATAATGCCGTGCGTTTTCATATCGGCCAGGACAACGTCTCTTATTGGATTCATGCCCGCGATCTGCCGGGGCGCCCCGCCTCGCATGGCTGCATCGGCCTTTACGACGAGGAGATGCAGAAGCGGGTCTTTAGCTTTCCGGACAATCCGGCGTTGAAAGACTCCCAAAGGTTTTACGCCTGGGCAGCCGGAGAGAACGAATATGAAGACGACACCGGTGAACTTGAAGAGCTGGAAGATGGCATAGTGGTTGAGGTGCGTGGCGGTCTGCCGGTGTATGCTTTGCAAGCCTTGAACAGCCGTTGATAAAGCAGTTAGAGTCTATTTCGGGGGGTGCCATATGAAACGTATCATAGTAAGCGGTCTGGTTATCTTGAGTTTATCAACATCAGCCTTTGCTGCCCAGCGGGTGTATCTGAAGGATGGCGGCGTAATTGAGGCCAAATCAGTGTGGCGCGCACAAGGTAAAATCCAGGTATTGGTTAATCGCGATACTTTGGCGGAATTCTGGCCCTCCGAGATCGATCTGAAAAGAACTTTTGCCAAACATCCCCAGGGGCGCAAAAAACAGCCTAAAACAAAAACGACCGCCCCTGGCGAGGCGGCCGCAACCGAGAATTCATCTGGTAAAAGTGGGGGTTTAAAACTTCCCGCTCTGCCAAAGATGCCGGAAAGAAACCCGGAAATGCTAGCACCTGGAAAAGATGAAGGTGCCATCAAAAAACACAAGCGCGAGATGCTGGAAAGAACCAACGAGTAACGGGCTTCGATAGCTCTAACGCGGCTTCAGCCAGCGAGCCACATCTTTGGCGTGATAGGTGATGATGATATCGGCGCCGGCCCGTTTGAAACCAAGCATTGTTTCCAGCACAACCCGCTCCTCGTCGATCCAGCCCTGATTGGCAGCTGCTTTTACCATGCTGTACTCTCCGGAGACGTTATAGACCGCCAGTGGCAGGTTATACTCGTTGCGCAAGTCGCGCAGGATGTCCAGATAAGGAAGGCCCGGCTTGACCATGATAATGTCGGCCCCCTCTTCGATATCCGAGGCCGCCTCCCGCAGGGCTTCCAGGCGATTGGCCGGGTCCATCTGGTAACTGCGGCGATCGCCGAACTGGGGCGTTGATTCGGCCGCCTCGCGGAAGGGACCATAATAACCCGAGGCATATTTAACCGCATAGCTCATCACCGGTATCTTGTCAAAGCCGTTTTCATCCAAAGCATCACGAATGGCTGCCACACGGCCATCCATCATATCCGAGGGTGCCACCATGTCGGCGCCGGCCTGAGCATGGGAAAGCGCCTCCTTGGCCAGCAGTTCCAGCGTTGAATCGTTATCCACATCACCATCGATAATCAGTCCGCAATGGCCGTGATCGGTATATTCGCACAGACAGACATCGGTGATCACCGCCAGACCCGGCACCTCGCGCTTTATGGCCCGAATGGTCTCCTGAATAATGCCGGTATCCGAATAGGCATCGCTTCCCACCGCATCCTTGGTCTCAGGTATGCCAAATAAAAGCACCGCCGGAATCCCCAGCCCCAAAACCTCTTTGGCCTCCTCTACAATATGTTCGATCGATTGCTGATAGATGCCGGGCATGGAGGAGATCTCTTTCTTGATCCCGCTCCCGAATGCCGAAAACATGGGATAAACCAGGTCGCTGACCGAAAGGGTTGTCTCGCTGACCATCCTGCGAAAGATCTCGTTACCGCGAATCCTGCGGGCTCGAAATTGGGGGAAAAACATGATTGCCTCCATCTGCTGACTTTATTTTAACTTTTAAATAATATGCAAACCTAGCTGAAAAGGCAAGCTTCGCAGAGTTTTTTACGTTTTGCACCAAGCCTTTAAAAAGCAGTTTTTTTTACAGGCGAAAAAGAAAATCGGTCTCTCACGCGCTCACTTTGTTCGCTAAAGCTCTCAGAGGACACAGAGAAAATCGATCAATGTTTTTCTTTTCTCCGTGAGCTTTGTGAGCTCAGTGAGAGTAAGCCTTTGATTTTTTGAGTTTAAAATTCATGAATCATTCTGACAATAGTATCAATAAAACGCCCTTTCGGAATTCCGAAAGGGCCATATTCATTACCTAAACCACAATTTTTAAATCACTATCGGCAGGACACTGCCCCCCTCCGGCATGATCAACGCCTGCCAATCGGGCGGCAGCAATCCTTGTGCCTCATGCAACGCCTCATCAAGCGTCCGGGCTGCCATCATCCCCATCTGCTCGACCTGCTGGACATCAAACTCCGAAACCAGGATGATCTTGAAACGCTGGGCCTTCATCAACATTGAGTAGGCGGTCTGGCCATTGATCTCGTAGTGTTCTCGCAGGGCCGCCTCGAATTGATCCAACTTCTTATGCCGAAACCAGTTGAAGAAGGTCGAATTGCCGAACCCGTCGCGACACTCGGCCAACAGGATCATCACCCCTCCATCCTTGATGGCCTGAGAGGCGTATTCCATTGATTTATGGGCCTGGATCAGGTTGATATCCTTGGGAAAGCCGCCGCAGGATACGATTACCAGATCGGCCTGTTGTTTGAGCGGAAATGAAAAACGCTCCTGATAATAGGCACAGCCTTTTTCGTGCGCCTCCTGCCAATGGCCACAAAAGGCGGCCATAATGCGCTTGTCAAGGGCGAGAACCGTGTTGAGGATCAGGTCGGGTTTGGCCATGGCACAGGCCTCCAGCATGGCCTGATGCACCGGGTTGCCTTCCAGCTTACCGGTGGTGGCCAGGGAGTTTTTGCCGCTGCCCGGCTGCGGGTTCAATACGCTGAAATGGCTGGCCATGCAGGCCTGACGGCTGGCAATCCCGGGCAACAGCGCTTTCCGGCCACCGCCGAAACCGGCAAAGTAATGAAAGCCGATCACGCCGGTCAGGATCAGACGATCGGCCTCTATCGCCTGACGATTAACACTGACCGCGATACCATTAGTTGTTTTGCCCAGCGTAATCAAACCGGCCGAATCATCACAGTCGTGGTCAATAACCCGGATGCGCCGGTAGAGCGGACCAAGGATCTTTTGGTGCTCGTGTTCGGTCTGCCGACGATGGATACCCAGGGCAATCAGAATCTGAATATCCCGGTCGGCAATGCCCTGCCGGTTGAGCCGTTCCACCAGAAGCGGCAGGTAGATTTCGCTGCCGGTGTAGCGGGTGATGTCGGAGGTAACGATTACGACCTTTTCGCCGCCCTTGAAACTGGAGAGAGTCTCAGCACAGCTATCTAAGGCGGTGTCGATAAGCTCTTCGGGGGTCTTGTCAGGCGTGGAAATTAGCGGCTTGATCACACCGGCCAGGTGCTGAGGGGGAAGGTCGAGCGGAAATGTGGTTGAGCCGTATTTCAGGTCCATGGGAAAAGAATTAGTTATTATTTAGGGTTAAAAAAGGCTTTTAGAAAGGGATGAAAAAAACAGGGCCTAAATTCTGTATCTCACTCGCTCACTGCATTCGCTAAAGCTCACAGAGCTCACAGAGACAAGACATTAAAAGAACCAAAGAAGATCTTTTGGTTTTTCTCTGTGCCTTTGTGAGCTCCGAGAGAGAACGGTTTTAGATCCAGGCATCCCCGCCGTCATATTGAAATGCCTCGGTCTTGGTCTTGGGACCGACCTTGTATTTGGCCTCACGGGCATATCTCTTGACCTTTTCAGCAGCTGTCTCTCCCAGACCGGACAGCTTCTCACGGACCTCGCGGCCCGGTTGCGGGGTAAGGAGCAGTGCTGCGACCGCTCCCACTACAGCGCCCGAGGCAAAGGCGATTACGGCTGCTACGGCGTGATCATTGTTTGATGACATGACAGACTCCTTTTATGTAGTGTTATAAAAAACGAGGTAATCGTCTTATTTTTTAGCACAGCAGACTGGTGGATTAAAAGCAAAATCTGTAGTCAGGAGCCTGTCCGGCTTAGGGACTCAAGTCAACGGTCTCTTACAGCACCCGGGCCAGATGCCGGCGGATCATCTCCTCGAAATCATCATCCCGGTTGCCGCTGTAGACCAGTGAAGAGCCGATTTCGGCCGCTAAAATCGCGCACAGGTATTTCCGGGGCAGTTTTTTGATTCGCTGACGGAAGGCCGCAGTATCCTGCAAGATGCGGGGCAGATGACTCAATATTGCCTGGCGGAAGGGAGCTTGCAGACAAAGTTCCGAGCGGGCCGAGAAAAAATCAAACAGCCGGGTGTAAAAGGTATTGATATTCTGGCTGATGGTGTCGGAAATCTCTGTGCTGAGCAGGGTGTTGCGGGACTCCTTCCTGCGGCGCATTATCAAGCGCGCCTCGTCCCCTGACCGCTTCTTGAGGATTGCCAGCACATCTCGAACATACTCCTCCTTATGATCCAGGAATTCCTGTTCCGAGAGAAGCAGATTAGCGATAATTTCGTAAGAGGATGAGATCACGCCGCACTTGTTGGCCGAGGCGTCACGCATGATCACGACCCCGCTTTTCTGCAATTGGATGCGGGCCTCGGGGGTGATGAAGGAGTTGGCCCCCTCAATAATCACCCTGGCCGAGGAAGCCCCCTGCTGGTCCAGGAACGAGCGCCAGTTAAGGTTGTCGATGGTCTCCGGCCGGCCGCCGGCAGGAATAAACAGATCGGTTTTAATCGTGAAGACCAGGCTGTTGTATTCGCGATAAAAGTCATCGATATCCATCCATTCTTCCAGTAGCCCTTGCGAATTTCTGCTCACCTTGCGATGGGTCTCTTTAAGCCATTCCATGCGTCGCCCGGTACGGTAGATGATAAAACCGCCTGCTCCCAGTTGTTCTGGATTAAAGGCATCCAGATCATGCATCAGCACCAGTCGTCCCAATTCCTGGCGTTTAATTCCGTTTGGATCATATACGGCGGCGGTACCATCCAGAATCAACTGTACCTGCAGGCCGGGACAGCGTTCCAGCATGATCCGCAAGCAGTTGCCGGCCACGTCGCCATTGGGACCGCCGGTCATCTTGAGTGAGAAGGTATCTTTAGTAATATCGATGCCGGCCACCTCCTGCATGGTAATCTCGGCAAATTCCACCACCCCGGTCGAAGTCACCCCATACTCCTTATGGTTGATGCCGACCTTTTTGCTGGACATGATCCCGATGCCCAGGATGTAGCCTCGCTTGCGCGAAAGATAAGCAATCGCCTCAATCATGCCATCGTGCATGTTCTCATCTGGGCCGATCTCGATCGGTTCATCGTCATTGTAATAATCAACCACCCGGCGATCCTTCACCCGTCCGTTTTGAGTGACAAAAATGTCCAGAAAGGCATTGGTAACCCCATACTGAAGCTTATAGAGCCGCCACATTTCAGTTTCTGATCCGCTCTGCTCCAGATCGGAAGCATCCATCACCAGCACCATTTTGGAGCCGCCCTCGTAAATATCCTTGTTTTTCAATTGCTGAGTATGGGCCAGTACATAGACCTCCCTGAAGAGGGTGTTGGCGGAGGTGATAAAATCATCGGCGCTGCGGCTGATGACGGTGCGCCAGCCTCCCCGGGCAATGTCGGAAAAGCCGATATGATAGCCGAAACCGGCGCGGCTGAAGAAGAAGGTCACCCGGAAGGGTAGCGCCTCGGGCAGGTCAGCGGTATATTCGCTGCCCATCGCACGCAGGTAGGCGGGGTCAAGCCGGAAGGCCAGGGCCTGTTTCTCGACCACGAAAAAATTGGTTTTTAAAGTATGGCTGACCAGTAAAAAACAGCAGCGATAAATGGTGCGCCGGATATCATCCAGCCAGCGGTGACCGGTATTATAGCCCTCAATCGCTGACCGGGCCTCATCGAGCGCCTCCAGATAAAGCGCCTCGCGGTTCATCCGATCGGGATCAAACCGGCTCCGAAACAGTCGGATCAGCAACTGAGCCATCTCCGGGTGATCGTAAAAGGCTTTCTGGACATCCTCCAAGCCGAAACGCTCCGGCTGGCTATGCGCCAGGCTGGTATGGCAAAAGGCGATGAAGGCATTCATCAGGGCTGCATCCTCTCCCGTAAGCAGTCCGGTGGTGACAAAATGATGATAGGCGGGAGAAGAGCTGGAGATGATCTGAGTGGTGCAAAGCTCTCGTGTGAGCTGGGCAGCCAGCGGGCTGCCTGGCGAGAGGTCGGAGCCCGAGCGGCTTTGGACATAGAAGGCACCCAGGAAATAGGGATGGATTCCATTGGAGATGGTTTGACAATAAGCGCGGCGAATACCGATATTCAGCCGGTGAAATACCTCCAGCACCTGCAACAGAAATTCCTCCTGCGGGGGGTTGCCGACTGCAAATAAAACCCGTATCTCGGTGCGCCCTTCCCTGACAACCTCGGCAATGTCCAGAAACATACCGCCGGCATCGTTGCTCCGCTCGAACAGCCAAAGCAGGTAGGCGGTCCGCGAGGGTGGCGACATGCGGATATAGTTGGCGTTGTTAAGCCACAGTATCTTCAGCAGGCGGTCGAGCTTTGACAGCTGAAAACCGGGAAAGGAACGGCGCAGCTCGGAGCGGATCTTTTGAACCAGAGCCGCCGGGATATCAACAGCTTGCTGCAGATTAATCTCGCTGTTTGGGCGGCGATCAAACTCAAAGCGTTGCACCTCCAGCTCCTCGTCCATACCCGGCATGGGAGCATACGAGTGCGAGAACATGGCATAGGATATCTCACGCTCGCCGATGCGGCGCAGGGTGTTGTAAAGCGAACCGGCCCGATTGACGCAGGCCAGGACCAGCAATTTCTCGCGATCAGCCAGGATAACGCGCTGGTTGTGCTGGAGCCCGCTCATATCACGGGCCAATGAAGTCAGCACCTCAGTCTCGTCGGCCATGGCCTGGAAAAAGTAAGGGCTCATATTCTGCTGGAGCCATTCGGCATTTTTGAGACTGTTGTCGCGTTCTATAGCAGCAGTACGACGTATAATGGCAGCCAGATTCATGAGACCTCCCGGAGGAATTGCATGTTTCATAACATCAGTTAATCTTGATAATATACACTTGAATATACCTCAGGCAACGCTATAAATGCTTTTTAGCCTGACTAAACCATTGCTTGACCCTGTGCAGCTGAATTGCTATAGTCGCCAACGCTCGTTTTATAACACCGTATTCAGCCAAAGTTGCCTTTATTTCTTCCCTGCGACCGGTTTGACCCTGAAAAGCATATTCAGATTTCAGGAAAAGGATAAGAAGATGCCCCTTGAAAGAGGCTGCGTACAGATCTACACCGGCAACGGCAAAGGCAAAACCACTGCTTCGCTGGGACTGGCCCTGCGCGCTGCCGGCCGCGGATTAAAGGTATGTGTCTTCCAGTTTATCAAGGGTGGCGGTCCTTATGGCGAACATCTGATTGCCGAGAGATTGGCACCCCTTTTGACCATCATCCAGACCGGTCGGCCCGGCTGGGTCAACACAAAAGATATCAGCGCTGACCGGCAAGTGGCCCAGGAGGCGCTGGTCCAGGCCAGGTCGCTGCTTATTTCCGGCCAGTATGATCTGCTTGTCCTGGACGAGATCATCGGTGCGCTGGGCTTTGGCCTTGTCGACCTTGAACAGGTTCTGGAACTGATTGCCCTTAAACCGAATCAGGTCGAATTGGTGCTGACCGGCCGTAATGCGCCGGAGAAGCTGATCGAGGCCGCCGACCTGGTGACTGAAATGCGCGAGATCAAGCATTATTTCAAGGCCGGCATACCAGCCAGAACCGGAATTGAAATGTAATCTGTTTAGCCAGAGCCAACCGGCCTGAAGATATCTTATTTAAAAAAACCAAGGAGGAATTGAAATGGCTGAAAGAACTATGCGCTTGCTGGTAGGTAAACCGGGGCTTGACGGTCATGACCGCGGTGCCAAGATCATTGCCCGCGCCTTCCGCGATGCCGGCTTCGAGGTCATCTACACCGGGTTGCACCAGACTCCCGAACAGATTGTTTCAGCAGCCATTCAGGAGGATGTCGACTGCATCGGTCTATCGATCCTCTCCGGTGCCCATAATACTTTGCTGCCGCGCGTTTGCCAGATTTTGGCGGACAAGGATGCCGCCGACATAAAGGTATTCTGCGGCGGCGTAATCCCCGAGGATGATATCCCTGGCCTGAAGGCCGCCGGGATCTGCGAGGTATTCACCCCCGGCACTTCCACCGAATCCATTGTCCAGTGGGTTAAAGACAACATCCCTCCCCGCGCCTGACTTATATATACCTGCCTAATGACCGGCTCGGGTAGTTTCTGCTCGGGCCGGTTTTCTTTTTTCGTATCAATCGTAAAGACTACGCTCACTCGCTCACTCCATTCGCTAGAGCTCACAGAGCCACAGAGAAATTCGAAAAACTTCAATGCCACGTAGCTGATCCTCCTGAATGCAACCTCTTTGAAATGCCTGCCATTAATCTCCTTCAAAAAAGGGATTTTTTTCGCTAAATCCCAAGAACATTTGATCCAAGCCGCGACAAAGCTGTTTATGGTACAATAATCTAACGATTGAACAAGCTAACACAGACAAAAAGTCAATTGGAAAGCTGGGTTAAGAATGAAAGGTAAGGAGGAACTGTCATGAGATACTCACTGTTTTCACAAACTATATTTTCATGGCTGGTTGTACCGCTGTTGGCGCTGGTTCCTGGCGACGGTGGCGCTGCTGTGCGGACCGAGACCGCCACCTTTGCCGGGGGCTGTTTCTGGTGCATGGAAGCCCCTTTTGACAAGCTGGCGGGGGTCATCTCAGTTACAGCCGGCTATACCGGAGGGGAATTGAAAAATCCCGGCTATGAGCAGGTTTCAGCCGGCGGTACAGGGCATGCCGAAGCAGTGCAGATCACCTATGACCCCACCCGGATCAGCTATACCAAGCTGCTGGACGTTTTCTGGCATAACATTGACCCGACCGTAAAAAACCGCCAGTTCTGCGATGTCGGCCATCAATACCGATCCGCTATTTTCGTGCAAAATGATGAACAGCGGCGCCTGGCACTCCAATCAAAGGAAGCCCTGGAAAAGGAGAAACCGTTCAAAGATCCGATTCTCACCGAGGTCGTCACAGCCGGGCCGTTCTATAAAGCCGAAGAATACCATCAGCACTACTATAAGAAAAACCCGCTGCGCTATACTTTCTACCGCAGCAGTTGCGGGCGAGACAAAAGGCTGAAAGATTTATGGGGCGGGGCGGCCGGGCATTAAGGTGGGATTATCTATTATCTTTTGCTGTCGCGCAGCGGCAGCCCTATAGCCTGCCTCAGCTCGTCCAGCTTGGGGCGGATATAGGATTTGACATCGCCCATGATTGAGAAATAAGGATCCTCATCATTGGGTCGCAGAATATAGGCGGAAGTGGGGGTAAAGCCCTTTTCGCGCCAAGAGTTGCATTTGTTCAGTCGAAACTTGGCCAGCAAACGACCCGCCAGATTAGAGCGGAACTTTTTTCTGAAATCCCCCAAAAATTCTTCCTGTTCCCAGACCGGATAGTTTCCGATCAAAGAGGCTTCCTGAAAATGTGGCCTGAGCGCCTCCGGAGGGCAAATTTGCGAGAGGCGCACCACCTGCGTTTCGGATTCCAGCGAGACAGCCACGATCCCGGTTATCTGAGGTACGGCGAGGACAAACAGCAGGGTATCATCTCGGGAATCAGCCAGGGCAAAAGAGAGTGCGATTTGCAGCGAGGAAGTCACATCCAGCAGTGGGGTCGGACAAACCTCGTAATGCTGAAGCAGCGCCCAGCGGAGGGTCTGATCTCGTCTGGTCTCACCGATTTTGGCGCTGGCCTTAAGCTTTTTTTCCGCCTCGGCCAATATTGCAAAGCGGCGCTTTAGTACAAACTTCATGTCGACCGGCGAATTAGCGATACCAGGCACGGTGCGAAGAATGGAAGGATAGAGATGGCTATGGATGCCTCCTTCTCCATTGGCGTTGTACATGAAATCATTCGACTGCCAGCGGAATAACAGGCTGTATTGCTTGTTGTAATATGCCAGGGCGGCCACTTTGCGCAGCAATTCGGTATAGGAATAGATTTCGTGGGGAGGCGCCGCGGCACGCGGCAGTCCGCCTCTGCTCCAGCCGATCTTGTCCTTACCGGCCTCAAAGGTTAAGACCTTTTGCAATTTGATAGGGATCATGATGGACTATCATAACATTTAATAGTCGCTTTTCCAGATGGTCTCAGCTAGTTGCTTTTACAGATGGTCTCAGCCAGTGGGCTACCTGTTCCACCCCGACCGGAGCAGGTACAATATGTCCCGGCAATTGCAGTATTGTTGTTTCAGGTGGTGGATTTAGCTCGCGGTAAAGACCAGCCATCTGACGCAGATAGGACTTGGAAAGGTGCATCGGTAAAAGCCAGCGGGGCTTGAGGGATCTGGCCAATTGATTAAGATCAGCAGTGGTCAGGTGGTAGGAGGCGCGGGCTCTTTCCACTTCCCCCATCAAAAATGTGCATTCGGCGCACAACAAGGTCAAGCCGCGAAAAAAATTCTCCATCAGCATACGATTCGATTCGGTCCAGCCGACGTCGGTGACATAGCCGAGCGAGGCCCCGGCACTGTCCCCACGAATTGTTTCATACAGCGCCGACGGATCATCGCAGACCTCGGTCTTACCATCATTGCGAATCACCGCTATTTTGCGATCGGTCTTACCTTTCCAGACCCGCGCTTTAAGAGCTTGCAGCCAATCCCCGGCCAACAGGCCGGCGGCTTTCAAACGACAGGTGTCGATTGAGAAATGGGAGCGCTCGTTGACCCGGAAAGCCAGCACCGGCAATCTGTGGTCCAGCAGCTCCGCCTCAACCGTGAGATAGGGGCAGGACCAAATCTCGCTCGTACTACGCGGCTCTTCACTTTCAAAGTAGCGCACAAACGCCTCCGGTCCGGGAAAGCGATAGTGTCTGATGCAATCGGCATGGATCTCATGCACCCGCAGGGTGAACCAGGTTGCTTCGGTTAGATTCCAGTCGAAGCCGCCCAGCAGATGCAGGACCCGGTCGGCTATGCCGGGAGGTCCAAAGAGATCCATTGGTCGGGGGGAAGCATGACGGTGGCGTACCAAGGTGGGGAGTCCCATGATGTGATCCATATGGGCGTGGGTGATGAAGACAGCTTCAATCGGCTTGATTACCCGCTTGGCCAAGTGGGCAATCTGGCCGCAGTCAAACAGAAGTGCCAGCCTCAAGGGGCGGATTCGCAAAAAAATGAGCGGGTCATCCAGCAGACCGCCAAAACAGGCTGGCTCGCAGTAACGAAAGGGAAGGCGCTGTTTGCCCCGGACCATGATTCAGCTCTTCATCTGAGGCCAAGGCGGCCAAAAATTTTCCCTAGGTACTTGTTTAAAAAATTGTCTCGTGAAAGAAAGGGTATCACCGGTGGTTTGCGCATGCCGATAGTCTTCAATAACTGCTCGATCTCCGGGGTGCCACCCTTGTTCATTCCCTCCCGCAGGGCTTGCAGCGCTTCAGCTTTATGCCCGGCAACCAGGTGAACCTTGCCTAAAAAATATTCATGGACCGGATTATCCGGTTCATGCTGTATGGCTGTCTGGCAAAGTTCCAGTGCCTTGGTGACATGGCCACGTTCTTTGGCGATGCAAAAACCAAGAAAAGAATACCAGGTGGGAGCATCCCAGATCTTAAGTGCTCGTTCCAGACAGGCCAGGGCGGCCAATACATTACCTTCCGCCAGCTCTTTCTGTGCCCTTTGAAATTCCTTTTCGGCTATTGCGCCCGATTCAGGGTCCATTCCCGCCTCCGCCTCTCAAGCATGATCCGGATTTAAAGCAAAGGGACAGCTACAGACTTAAACCAAGTATTCTGCCCCTGATAGATCAGTTATCCAGCTTCCTTAGGTCCTCTTATGACGCTTCTCCTCAGCCAGCATGTCGATTGCCAGCAGGGCAACTCCCACGCAGATCAGCGAATCAGCCACATTAAAGGCTGGCCAGTGGTGCTGGTACCAATGGGTATCCAGAAAATCAATTACCTCGCCCAGACGGACCCTGTCGATCAGATTGCCGACCGCACCCGAGAAAATCATAGCCAGAGAGATCTGCGCCAGCCTCTGGTCGTCACGCAGCTTTCTAAAAGCAATCAGTATAACAACCGCAGCCACCAACGAAACAGTAATAAAAAATGGCAGCCGCCAGCTGGTATGGGCCAAAAAGCTAAAGGCAGCCCCCTTATTCCTGACATAGGTGATATTGAAGAAATTTTCCACCAAAGTAATCGACTGAAACATCTGCATGCTGCGGTCAATGTAGATCTTGGTGACTTGATCGATAACCAGGCCGCTGACGCTGATGGCGGCAAATAGGAGGTAACGGTTTATCATGTAGTTTTTGGTGCCTTCCATTACTGAGTATTTTTGGCATGCTGGCTGCCATGCCTGACGTCATTATTTGTTCAATTATAACAGTTTAAAATGTCCCGTCGAACAGCGCCACCCTTGAAAAAGGCTATTTCACTGCGGCCAGACATTTGGGGCAAATGCCGGGGTGTTCGCTATCACCCCCCAGCTCTTCGCTGTAGCACCAGCAGCGTTCACATTTGCTCCCATGAGCTGCCTCTACCAGAATTCTCAGCCCGGCAAGGGCTTCAGAGCTATAGCCGCTCTCGGCACTGATGGTGGTCGTGATATCCACGCTGGAGACAATAAAAATATCTTTGAGAACTGCGGCATAGTCTTTCAGAAGCGCGTCTTCTTCGGCAGCGGCATTGATTACAACCCTGGCATCCAGGGAATGGCCGATCACTTTGGCGGTGCGGGCCAGCTCCAGTGCCTTGGAGACATCGGCCCGGATCTTTATCAGGCGCTCCCAGCGACCTACCAGGAGTTCGTCCTTAAGCTGCGGACACAGTTCCGGTAGACCAGCCAAATGTACGCTCTCCTCACGTTTGCCCGGCATATACTGCCAGACCTCATCGCTGGTAAAAGAGAGCACCGGCGCCAGCAGCCTTACCAATGTATCCAGGATGCGGTACATGACGGTCTGAGCCGAGCGCCGCTCCAACGACTCTTTCTTGCTGGTATAGACCCGGTCCTTGAGGATATCCAGATAAAAAGAGCTCATCTCAACCGTGCAGAAACCGTTCACAGCATGGTAGATGACATGAAACTCATGCTCGTGATAAGCGGTCAAAACCTTCTCTTTGAGCAGTTCCAGCTGATGCAGAGCCCAGCGGTCGAGCTCCGGCATCTTTTCGGGATCGATGCTGTTGGTGGCCGGATCGAAGTCACTGATGCTGCCCAGGATGTAACGGCAGGTGTTGCGGATGCGGCGGTAGGCCTCGGACAGCCTGGTCAGGATCTCCTCCGAGATGCGGATGTCGTCGCGGTAATCCTGAGCCGCCACCCATAGGCGCAGGATTTCGGCACCGTATTTCTTGATCACCTCTTCCGGCGCCACCACGTTGCCTACCGACTTGCTCATCTTACGCCCCGAGCCATCCACCACGAAGCCGTGGGTCAAAACGCTCTTATAGGGGGAGCGGCCGCGAGTACCGACACTTTCCAGAAGCGAGGAGTGGAACCAGCCCCGGTGCTGATCGCTTCCCTCCAGGTACATGTCGGCCGGGGATGAAAGCTTGGGATTAGCCTCCAGCACGGCAGCATGCGAGACCCCGGAATCAAACCAGACATCCAGGATATCCATCTCCTTTTCCAGATCACACGAACCGCACTTGGGACACTTGGTCCCTGACGGCAAGAGCTTTTCCGCTGACCAATCAAACCAGATATCCGAGCTGTGCTGCTTGAAGAGCTCGGCCACGTGATCCATTAAAGTACCATCGGCAATGTAATCGCCGCAGGCGCTGCAGGAGAAGGCGGTGATCGGCACGCCCCAGGAACGCTGGCGCGAAACGCACCAGTCGGGTCGGTTTTCAATCATGCCGAAGATCCGCTCGCGGCCCCATTTGGGAATCCATTGCACCTGGTCGATGGCGGAGAGCGCCTTATCGCGCAGGTTGTTCTGCTTCATGCTGATGAACCACTGCTCGGTGGCGCGGAAGATGATCGGCTTTTTGCAGCGCCAGCAATGCGGGTAGGAGTGACTGATCTTGGAGGTCTCCAGCAGAGCACCTACCTCGGTCAGCTTATCGATCACGCTCTGGTTGGCGTCAAAAACAAATTGCCCGCCGAAAAATTCCAGGTTCTGGATGTAGCGGCCATGGTTATCGACCGGGTTGTAAATTTCAAGACCTTCCTTAAGGGCCAGTTCATAATCCTCCTGACCATGCCCGGGGGCGGTGTGAACGCAGCCGGTACCGGCCTCCAGGGTGACATGCTCGCCTAAAAGGATGATCGAATCGCGCTCGTAAAAGGGGTGCTGGCAGGTTTTTCGTTCCAATAGAGAGGCCTTGAAGGTAGCAATAACATCGCCGGTCAGGCCAACGCTTTTTAGGAACTGGTCTTTGAGTCCCTCGGCCACGATCAGGATACCCTTCTCGGTTTCCAGGGCCACGTAATCAAACTCGGGGTGCATGGCAACCGCCAGGTTGGCCGGAATCGTCCAGGGGGTGGTAGTCCAGATCACCACATAGGCCTGTTTGCCCGCCAGTTGCGGAATAACAGCCGAGAGGTCGTCCTTGATCAGAAAACGGACAAAAATCGAAGGGGAGGTGTGATCGGCGTATTCGACCTCGGCCTCGGCCAGCGCTGTCACGCATGATGAACACCAGTGGACCGGCTTGCGGCCGCGGTACAGGCCGCCATTATGAGCGAATTTGGCCAGTTCGGCCGCGGTCAGTCCTTCATATTCATAATTCATGGTCAGATAGGGATTGTCCCAGTCCCCCAGAACCCCCAGGCGCTTGAATTCCTCGCGCTGAATCTCGATGAATTTGGCGGCATACTCGCGGCAGAGCTTGCGCATCTCAAGCTTGCTGACCTGGTGTTTTTTAGAGCCGAGGTTTTTCTCGACCTGCAGCTCGATCGGCAACCCATGGCAATCCCAGCCCGGAATGTAGGGGGCGTGGAAGCCCTCCATGCGCTTGACCTTGAGAATAATATCCTTGAGGATTTTGTTCAGTGCATGGCCGATATGGATATGGCCGTTGGCGTAAGGGGGGCCGTCGTGCAGGATGTAGAGCGGCTTGCTGGCGCCCTCTTTTTCCATCCTGGCGTACAGGCCGTTCTTTTGCCAGGTGGTCAGCATGTCCGGCTCGCGCTGGTTAAGATTGGCTTTCATGGGAAAGGAAGTACTGGGGAGATTAAGGGTGTCTTTATAATCCATGGGGATATATCCTCCGATTCGGCTCTTGAAAATCTAGTAAAGGTAACTGCAACAACCCAAAAAGTCAAGGGAAGCAGGTATTCCACTTTTTACCGCCACTAAAAAAAATTACTCTTTTTGTGTGCATATCCGCCTGAAATATGGTAATTTTTCTACACTTCAGGAGGCAATTGATGCCCGGTATCTCCTGTTTCATAATCAGCGCTGTTATCTATTTACTTTTCCCACTTGCTTCCAGCGCGGATAATCTGCTGCCTTCGGTAGCCGATCCACAGCCTCCTGCGCCGCAACTGATTGCTGCCGTTCATCCTGATTTCCCCCCCAGCTATTCAAAAAATCAAAAAACAGGCCAGGCTGACGGTTTCGTTATCGACCTGATGGACGAAGTGGCCCGGCGCGCCGGGTTCAAGGTTAAATACATCACTGGGCGCACTTGGCTGGAGAGCCAGGAGATGCTTCTCGACGGCCGGGCCGACATCATCCCCTCTCTGACAATCGATGAGCCACGCAAAGAGAGGTTTGCCTTTACTCACCCGGTAGAGACCTTGCCTGTCTCCTGCATCATCGACAGCAGCTCTCAGATCACCGGATTAAAAAGCGGCCTGCGCGTTGGAGCGATGAGGAATAGTGTCTCCCAGGAGTTCCTGCGAAAACGAAGCGATTTGCTGTTCATGCCCTACGACAGCCTGCAAGAACTTCTGTTCGATCTGCTGTCGAAGCGACTCGATATCATCATGGCCCCTGCTCCAAACGTGATGAAGCTGGCTATCGTCTCAGGCATTGACGACCACATCAAGGTGCTGGAGCCACCGGTTTTACCAGGCACCCGCGCCATGGCGGTACGCTTGGGAGAAAAAGAGCTCCTGAACAAGTTGAACAGGGTCATTGACCAGTTTATAGGCACCCCCGAATACCGGGCACTGCAACTGAAATGGTGGGGAAAACCGAAACCATTCTGGACCACCTCAAAGGTGGCCTGGACTATATTTTTTGTAGTTGCAGCCAGCAGCCTGACACTGGGATTCTGGCGTTACAACTTTGTTTTGGCCATGAACCGGGAACTGAACCACACACTCGAACAGCTCGAACAATCGCGCGCCAACCTGCTCCAGAGCGAGGAAACATCACGCGGGCTAGCCTTGGAGGCCGATTGGGAGCGAACGCGCAACAAGGCCATTCTGGAGTGCATCCATGACGGCATAAGCATCCAGGATCGTGATTACCGGATCCTCTACCAAAATCCGCGCTTCATTGAGATGGTCGGTGACCACACCGGTGAATGCTGTTACCGTGCCTATCAGCACCGGGAGACGGTCTGCGGGGAGTGCCCCCTGGAGCTAACCTTCAGGGATGCGCTCCCTCACAGAGGGGTCAAAACACTCATCTGCCGGGAGGGGGGACTATATATCGAGATCCTTTCCTCACCTTTGAAAAATGAACGGGGTGAAGTTATCTCCGTCATCGAAAGCGTACGGGATATAACCGCCAGGATAAAAATGGAACAGGAGTTGGCTGTAAACCGGCAGCAACTGGAAGAGATCAATAGCCTTCTCGAAGAGCGTATCTTTAAGGCGGTGTCCGAGCTGCGCCACAAGGACCAAATCCTGATCCAGCAGAGCCGGCTGGCTTCTCTGGGCGAAATGATCAACAACATCGCTCATCAGTGGCGTCAACCCCTTAACAACATCGGGCTGATCGTCCAGAACCTGGAATTATCCCTGCAAACCGGGAACTTGAGCGATGAGGAGTTATCCAAGGAATTAAACAGTGCGATCGGTGTGGTTGTACATATGTCGCAAACCATTGATGACTTCTGCAATTTTTTCCGCCATGATAAGCAAAAGCGGGATTTTGTGGTTAATCATGTGGTGGCACGCTCTCTTGAGCTGATCTCGGCCAGTCTGGGCAGCAAGGGGATACAAGTCGAGGTGGCCGCCGATCAAGATGTCACCGCAATTGGATTTCAAAACGAATATGCCCAGGTCCTGCTGAATATCCTCAGCAATGCCCGCGACGCTTTTGCCGAGCAAGTGGTGGACGACCCGCGTATAAGCATTGGCATTAGCTCACAGGATAATTTTTCGGTGATAACCATCCGCGACAATGGCGGCGGCATTGATGAAAAGATCCTGCCCTTGATTTTCGACCCTTATTTCACCACCAAAGAGCCGGGCAAAGGGACCGGCATCGGTCTGTACATGTCTAAGGTAATCATCGAAAAAAACATGAACGGACGCCTGTCGGCCAAGAATATCGACGGCGGCGTTGAGTTCAGGATCGAACTCTAGGAGCTGCCTAACCTGGTCCTGGCAAATTTAGTCTGGGCGTGGCAGGATCTTGTTTTGCAGATTTTGAAATTTTCATTCAAAAGATAGCGCAACTGGATCATGCAAATCCGATTTACAGGCTGAATTGCCTTAAGTTGACAGACCTCTTTTTACCGACATTCATCCTTGCATTTGAACCACAGCTCTGCTAGTCTTTTCATTTTTTCAAGTACATTTGTGATCAGACACAGTGCTGATGAAAGGATCGCAAAATAATGTTGAAGATTTTCGATTACCTGTTCGGGATGTTCTCGAACGATCTGGCGATTGACCTAGGAACTGCCAATACACTGGTCTATTTGAAGGGTAAAGGCATTGTGGTGCGCGAGCCTTCGGTGGTGGCCGTGCAAAAAATGCCCAACGGCCAGCAGAAAGTTCTCAAGGTCGGTATGGAAGCCAAGCAGATGCTCGGCCGCACCCCTGGCTCCATCACTGCCATCCGGCCGATGAAGGATGGCGTCATTGCCGATTTCGATATTACCGAAGAGATGCTGCGTTACTTCATCCACAAGGTGCATAATCGCAAGACCCTGGTGCGTCCCCGCATCGTAATCTGTGTCCCCTCCGGCATCACCCAGGTTGAAAAACGTGCGGTCAAGGAATCAGCCGAATCAGCCGGGGCACGCGAGGTTTATCTGATCGAAGAGCCGATGGCGGCCTCTATCGGCGCTGGCCTGCCGATCACCGAGGCTTCCGGCAACATGATCGTTGATATCGGAGGCGGAACCACCGAGGTAGCGGTCATATCCCTGGCCGGCATTGTCTATTCCCAATCCACTCGCATGGGCGGGGACAAAATGGACGAAGCAATTGTCCAGTACATCCGCAAGAAATACAACCTGCAGATCGGCGAGCGCATGGCCGAGACGATCAAGATCGATATTGGCGAAGCATATCCTGGACCCGAGTTACTGACCAAACAGGTCAAGGGACGAGATCTGGTCTCCGGCATTCCCAAAACGATTGAGGTCAATTCTGACGAGATCCGCGAGGCGCTTAAGGAATCCGTTAATTCAATCGTCGATACAGTCAGGATCTGCCTGGAAAAAACCCCTCCTGAGTTGGCAGCCGACATCGTTGACAAAGGCATCTTTTTGGCTGGTGGCGGCGCGCTGCTGCGCAATCTGGACATGCTGTTGCGCGAGGTAACCAAGGTGCCGGTGTTAATCGCCGAGAATCCTCTGGACTGCGTTTGCCTTGGTTCCGGCTTGGTGCTGGATGAGTTGAACCTGCTGCGCCGTGTGGCAGTTTCTTCCTGAAAAGCTTTCACCACAAAGATCAGGAGATCCTCTTTTGGTTCTCTTGGTCTTTGTGGTAAACAAATTCAATCCCATTTTACCCTGCTGACATGCAATCTCCCATTGTTGACATAATCATACCTGTTTGGAACAATCCTTTTGAAACCCGGGCCTGCCTGGCCGCCATCCTCGCCCATTCGCCCGAGGCGCGTCTGATCGTGGTCGACAACGGCAGCAGCCGCGAAACCGAGCTGATGCTGGAGGAGTTCTCGGAACCACTCGGCGATCAAGGGCTGTTCATAAAATCCGACCGCAATGTCGGCTTGATCCCCGCCATAAACATCGGGCTGGCCAGATCCGACGGCGACTTTGCCGTGGTCCTTGGTCCCCATGTCCAGGTGACTCCGGGCTGGTTGGAGGGACTGCTGGCCGCTGCCCGGACAACCGATACCGGCATAGTGTCTCCTGTTTTCGTGGGTCGGAACGTTCCCGTGACCCACCCGATCACCCGCGGCAGCTCAACGATGGAAACCTTTGGCATCTCCTTTTCCGGAATGATGATCAAGACCGAGCTGTACATGCTGGTGGGTGGATTTGATGTTGAGATGGATGCTGGCGAGTGGTGCCTGAAGGATTATATCCGCCGGGCCTGGAATAAAGGCTTTCATACCTGCGTCACCTCCCGCAGCCGGGTTATCTGCGGTAAAGAAACTGTTTTCGGCTCAAATCAGCGCCGTCTGGATCGTATTTGTTTGAGCAGGGCCGGCTACCATGAGCGTTGGGGCGGCGCCCGCCATTACGCAATCTACTTCGGCCGTAAAATAGATATCGGCTCCCTGACAGAGACTATTGACACCATCCTGCAAGGCGCCCGACAGGGGCACACTTTCAGCTTGCTGCTGCATCGCCGTCAGAACTCCGCTTTTCAGCGCCTGGGATGGAGTGCCTTGCATACCGGCATTCAGATTAAACCTTTGTCACCAATCATGCCAAAACGGGACATTATCCGTCAGCTTAAGGCCCTTAAGACTGCCATTCCGGATCTGATCCTGGTCAATGGCACTGAAGAATCTCTATTTCCCGGGGTCGAAGCGGCCTCGCCTTTTAGTGCAGTGGCTGACGCCATAGCTGATTTTGCGCCCAACCTGAATGAATCCAGTCCAAAGGAACAACTATGATCGAAGAAGTTCAAAAGCAATTGCTTGACCACCGGATGGTGATTGAGCTTATCGAACAAGATCTGGCACCGCTGATTGCTGAAATGGCCAGCCTGCTGGCCGAGCGATTAAAGAACGGCGCAAAGCTGCTTGTAATGGGCAATGGCGGTTCAGCCGCCGATGCCCAGCATTTTGTCGCTGAAATAGTCGGACGTTTCAAACTGGATCGAGCCGCCCTGCCGGGCGTGGCCCTTAATACCGATACGTCGATCTTGACTGCTATCGGTAACGACTATGGCTTTGACAATGTGTTCAGACGGCAGATCGAGGCGTTGGCTGCCCCGGGTGATGTGGTAGTAGGCATCTCCACCAGCGGCAACTCCGCCAATGTCTTTTCGGCATTGGAATTGGCCCGTCAGCGCGGCTGTCGCACCATCGGCCTTCTCGGCAAGGATGGCGGCAGTATCAAGCAACTCTGCGATCTGGCGCTTGTTATTCCCTCCAGCGACACCCCCCGCATTCAGGAAGGGCACATCACCATTATCCATATCGTTTGCGATCTGGTCGAGCAGGCACTGTTCGGGAAACAATAATACTAAAGAATGAAATTTTAAGCCCGTTGCGGACAAATGTTTAGAAAGGCCTGCCATGACTATCCAACCCGTTGATCTCTCCGGCGTCACCACCTATCCGATTTCAGAGCGCAAAAACAAGGTCTTGCTGAATAGAGATTTTTCAGGCGAAGTCAGTTCCGGCATGAGCGTGGCCCAGCTCCTGGCATCCCTGCCCAACCAGCTCGGTGGCGAAAGTCTGAAAGCAGTTATTAACGCGGTGGTTAAGGCCCGCGAGAATGACAAACCGGTAGTTATCGCCATTGGCGGACATGTTATTAAATGCGGATTGCAACCGGTGCTGAAAAAGCTGATTGAGGCCGACATCATCACCGCGGTTGCCATGAACGGTTCCGCCAGCATTCATGATTATGAGATCTCACTGATCGGTGAAACCAGCGAGGATGTCGGAGCTGTGTTGCATTGCGGAACCTTTGGCATGGCCGAAGAGACCGGCCGCGACATCAATCTGGCGCTGAAACATGGGCAGACAGAAGGACTGGGCTACGGGGCAGCCTTGGGGCGCTTCATACTGGAAAACGGGAATCCTCATCAGGAAGCAAGCCTGCTGGCAACCTGTGTTCAAAAGGGCATTCCGGCCACTGTGCATGTGGCGCTCGGCACCGATATCATCCATCAACACCCCGAGTGTGACGGCGCCGTGCTGGGACAGGCAACCTTCACGGATTTTCGGCTGTTCACCTCGGTTGTCACCACCTTGGGGAACGGCGGCGTTTTTATCAACATCGGCAGCGCCGTGATCATGCCTGAGGTCTTCCTCAAGGCCCTGTCCATTGCCCAAAACCTGGGCTTTCATGTCGATCACTTTACAACCGCTAATTTTGATATGACCCAGCACTACCGTCCGCTGCAAAACGTTGTAAAACGCCCCACTGCCGGCGACAGCCGCGGCCTGACCATCACCGGCCATCATGAAATCATGATTCCGCTGCTAGCGGCAGGAATTCTGGATCAGGTCAAATCCAAAATCTAGACCAGCTATTATTTTTCAATAATCCTGGCTTTTAAATCTGAACCTTATACCGCTTATTCGAGGTGCGCTGTGGATAGGAAGACAATTGAGTCGCTTTTTAATCACATCCGGAATATCCGTTGCCTGGTGATCGGCGACTTGATGCTTGATGAATACCTGTGGGGCAAGGCCGAGCGAATATCTCCGGAGGCGCCGGTCCAGGTGGTGGATGTTGTCGCTGAGGAGCTACGTTTGGGCGGCGCCGGTAATGTCGTCAACAACCTGGCTGCTCTGGGGGCGCAAGTGGCGGTATGCTCGGCGATCGGCGAGGATGAAAACGGCTGGGCGCTCCTTAAGGCTTTCAACCAGCAAAATGTTGTTACCGATGCCATATTCCAGGATTCCTCCCGCAGAACCAGCCGCAAAACAAGGGTGGTGGCTGCCAACCAGCAGATCGTCCGGATTGACCGGGAATCGCGCGACCCATTGGCGGTCGATGTAGAAAACCTGATTGTCGACTGGATCAAAGCCAACCTCATTCATTTCGACGTGATTCTGCTTTCGGACTACAGCAAAGGGGTTCTGACAAGCAAGGTAATCGAGGCGGTCATTGCTGCGGCATGCTCGAACCGGATTCCGGTGCTGGTCGATCCCAAGGGCACCGACTATGCCCGTTACCACGGCGCCACGCTGCTGACTCCCAATCGCAAGGAGGCCGAAGCAGCTTCAGGCGTGGTTATTCGGGACCTGGAGTCACTGGAACAGGCCGCCACTGTCATCATGGAAACAGCCGGTCTGGAACACCTGCTGATTACCCGCAGCGAAGAGGGCATGTCACTCTTTTCCAGGTCGACCCTCAGCAGCCCGCTCAATGCTTCCACCAAAGCCGTAGCAACAATGTCTTCCTTGCATATACCTACTGTGGCGAGGGAGGTTTATGACGTTTCAGGCGCCGGCGACACGGTACTGGCCTCACTGGCCGTAGGACTGGCGGCCGGGTTGGGGATGGATCAGGCGGCCGGGCTGGCCAACATTGCGGCCGGCATAGCCGTGGCAAAATTGGGCACTTCAACAGTGACCCCTGGCGAGATAGTCAATGCGCTGGCATTAAGCCACAGCGACAGTGATTCCAAGATTAAGAACTTGGATGTGCTAGTCACTATAATCGAGGAGGAGAAGGCCCGCGGCAAGAAAATTGTATTCACCAACGGCTGCTTTGATCTGCTGCATGCCGGGCATGTCAAATACCTGCAAAAGGCGCGCACTCTCGGTGACCTGCTGATACTGGGGCTAAACAGTGACGCTTCGGTCAGACGGCTTAAAGGCGAAAAACGACCGCTGATCGGGGAGGAGGAGCGCGCCCACATTTTGGCGGCGCTGGACTGTATCGATTATGTAGTCCTGTTCGATGAGGACACGCCTATCAAGCTGATTATGGCCCTGAAACCCTATGTTTTGGCCAAGGGTGGTGATTACACACCCGCGGGGGTGGTGGGTAAAGATATTGTTGAGGGCTATGGCGGGCGTGTAGAGCTGGTAAACTTTGTTGATGGTAAATCAACTACAAATATTATCGAGCGCGTATTGGAACGCTACTCCTAGGGATGTGGTGTCTGTTTGGGGTGGTTTTTCAGCAGAAAATCTGTTATGAAACATCATTAACATTCTGACAGGGAGTGGCCATGGCAGAGAAAACCGAAAAAAACAGGGAGCTGTGGATTCTGGGCGTCAAGCCTGACAACGAACGTGAAGAGATCATTGCGTCATATCTGGAAACAGCTGGTTATTCAAGCCGGCTGGAGCAGGTTGAAAACCTGGCCGTGGGGCGGCCGTTAGGCATTGTCCTGGATATTTCACCCTTTTCAGATGATGGCTGGGGGTTGCTGCTTAGAATTAAGAGTGATCCGGCTGTCTGGAACATCCCTGTCCTGCCCGTTTTTTTAAGTGAAAAAGGCAAAGTTGGCGGCGTTTTTCCGGTAACAGGTTTTTTTACCATGCCGGTAGATGAGCATTATCTTCTGGAGCGACTGGCAGTTTATGGTTTAACAGAGGAAGCTGAAACATGGGACCTGCAAGCGATTGTCGTATCACGAACCGGTGAGGAAAAGCTCTCCAAAGCGATCGAATCGATCGGTTTTGAAGTGGTCAAAGGTTATACTGGCAAGGAAGCTCTGGCACTCGTTGCCATCAAACCTAAATACCTGGCCTTTTGCAGCATGATGCTGTCGGACATGTCGGCCTTTGAGCTTTTGGAAAAATTCCGGATCTTCCCTTATAGCCGCAACACTCCAATGTTCGTGCTTTTAAAGGCTGAAATGAAAGATGGCGAAAAGATAGCCATGAGCAGAGAAATTGCCCACCTGGTCAGCAAGAAACAGCTTACCTGCGAGGAGTTCTTAGGCTACCTGCGACGCCGGGAGTGATAAACCTCATCACCGGCCTGTAACCTCTTCCTGCCAATTGAAACGTTGCGGGCTTCCATCTAATAAGGCAAGCCAGACCCTCTGACGTTTCTCGACTACGCGGCCGCGCGGGTGGTCCGGCGATGGCTTCGGGTTGAACCTTGAAGTCTGATAAGCGTTCTCAGCGCCTCATTGACAGAGGCATCATCCTTGAACACCTCAGCGACATCCTTGTCCAGAAGTATAATGTTTGATCCCGCTTTAACCTTCTCCGCATATTTGCCGACGACACACCCCGTAAGCAGGGAAATGTCGTATTTACGGCCGGAGTTCATCTGTTTTGGCAATTTTTTTCATATGCATTCCTTTCATTCCTGGTTGCTTCTCTGGCGCTGATTATTCTGTTGGTATCACCACTGTCGGCATGCGAGACGAACAGCAAACGCCCGGTTGTTGTGTTGCCAAGCGTGATGAAACGGTATGGGTGGCGTGCTTGCTTAAATTACAGAACCCCGAATCATTTCATGAGGTCGGGGCTCTTGCGGCTTGGGGAATATGTTGCTTTGGTGGATAGAGTCCAGTTTGCCGGATTGCTCGGTCTGCGTAAAGCAACAAAGCAAACCTGACCCGCAAAAAACAAATTCCGGTCATTTTACGATTCGTTAAAAGAAAATTACTTTGTAGTAGGAGTAGTATCGCCTTTTTTCTCTTCTACTTTCTTAGCTACTTTCTTTGCTTTTTTAGCGGGTTTTGCGTCTTTCTTTGCTTCAGCAGCTTCAGCAGGCGCATTAGTTGCGGCAGGTGCAGCAGGAGCAGGTGCAGCAGGAGCAGGTGTAGCAGGAGTTCTACTATTCTTGGGCTCAAAGCCGTAAGCATCCTCTTCAATGACCCAACCACGCGCATTCATGCATAAATTATACAAGTTCACATTGGTTGTTACTACACTTGTCGATGAACCTCCTACACGACGATCATATGAGGACTCAGAAACTCTTTGCTGTGATTCTTGCGTACAGGCATATATATCTTTGTTTAAAGCATCATTTGTTCCGCCTGGCTTGACCCAAAATAATGCCCGTTGCCGCGGCGTCGCACATCCCAGCATCCACACAATCAATAAAGACAACGACAGTATAAATGTAACAAATGATTTCATTTACGGCCTCCTAACAGTTGTTTTATCGGCAACACAAGGCCAATTCCTACGGATATACCAAAGATAATTCCTGTCATGAATCGGTCTACATTCCCAAGATGAAGGTCAGTTACTTTTTCACCAAGCATTTCCATAATAAGTAAAATTACTGCAAAACATAACAACTTAAATATATCTGTATTTGTTATTTTACTATAAGCGATAACTAGTATTAAACCTAATATAAGACCTGAATACATTCCGGTACAGCGAGCGCATAATATGTTTTTACCTTTGAATATCAGGAAACTTCTTTCAGGAAGTTGATGACATACATGAGAAAATAGTCTTGTCAAATTGTCGGTCAAATCAATCATGCTGGCTTATCCAGTTATTGCATTTCTCATTGTTTGTTAGGTCTCCATCCCCCGGCAAAACCTGGGGATTTTTCAGACCTTTACAGGAAGTTATTTGGAAATTAGCGGAATATAACCGGGGCAGCATATTGCATCCATTGATCATAACAATAACCGCTCGGATCAGAACAACCGCCTTTTGTATTGTACTCCTCGATTGTGACTACCACACAATAAGTCCCTGCAGGCGGATTTTGTCCCGAAACCGAGCTTGATATTGGGGATGTACTATAGCCACCGACGTACACCTGGTTAGAACTATACGCTCCGGTCCCTGTGAAATTCGGATTAAATATTCCAAGAATATATGAATTTGTTATCGTACCACCAGTAAATGAATAGGGTACCGCCCACAATCGCGCGCGAAGCGAACCAGAATAACTACCTGTTGGTAAATAATATATATTTTGATAGTACACCTCCCATGTCAAAGTAGCTGTTTCTATAGCATTAGCAGTAGTTGTGCTCAATTGATACGAAGTAGTGCCATAGAGTTGGATGCCATTAAGACTGATACCGTTACTCGGCGGACAAACAAGCGAAGAACTTATAATTGTGAGGTAAAAATTCTTCCCGGCCTGATTGGAACCAACATAATATACAGGGTTTGTGTAGGTATCATAGCCAGATTTGGAGACGGAAAAAGCGTATGTGCCAGCGGGGATGCCGGTAATTGAGTATGTGCCGGTACTGCCGGTTGTCGCTGTCCTGCCTGCAATCGATACGGTTGCTCCTGGTAGCACTGAACCTAAGTTGCTTCCGGCATAGATCGTGCCGCTCATAGAATAATAGGGACCGGTTGATTGCGTCAGGTAAAAGTTAAGGCTGGTCTGATTGGAACCAACATAATATGCGGGGATTGTGTAGGTATCATAGCCAGATTTGAAGACCGAAAATACATACGTGCCGGAGGGGACGCCGATAATGGAGAAGGTTCCGGTGCTGCTGGTAGTCGCTGTCTTACCGGCAATTGAGACCGTTGCCCCGGACAGAGCGGGTCCGGTGCTGCTCCCAGAATGGATTGTGCCGCTCATGGAATAAGGGACAACTGGCGCGGTATAAGGAGTGGATGCCCGTGCCAACGACTCCTTGCGATCCAGAAGATTGATCTCGTAACGTGCTGAGATTTTCCCACTTAATAGTTCAACCTTGGCTCCGGCATTGGCCTCCATACCTGCGAATAGTTCCCACCAAGGGGTGTTCAATGGATTTGCCTGAAGAAGAAGAAAGCCATGGAAATTTGCATAAGGCCCCGCAACGCCATAAAATTTCATACTTAACTCAGGGCCGGCATAGCATTTCATGCTTGCTGCTGCATTAACCGTGGGGGACAGATACCCATACTCATATTTGTAATCGCTGACCGGTACCCATGTGCCGTTCTCAAATTTTACCCCGCCTGTGATCGTAGTCTTCTGGTTGGCGTTTGCACTAATCCCCAATGAGACATCTCCAGTCACCCCCACATACAAACCTAGTGTATAACTGGTTACAATTGGAAAGGGTAAGGGAAAACTGTCAATCCAAATAGTCTGCGTACCTAGATCGTATTCCTTTATCAATTTTTTCTTATCAAGACCCAGAAATGGGGCAGTTGCACTGACGGTTATGTCCGAAGTTTCTTCACCAGTTACCGTGAAATAAAATTTCTTCAGAGTAAACCCATCAATATCACCATTTATCTCAACAGTCGGCTTAAAACTGACTGTGCCGCTGGCTGTGATCTGATCGCCGGTGGTAGTCTCATTCCCGTCGGCATCATAAATGACGACTTTGTCGAGCGACACGCTGAATGTGCCAGGGCTGACCTGTAGTGCCGAGGTCACCCCTTTTGCCAATGTTTTGGCAGAAACAATGTCACTTGTCGAAAATTCCTTTTTTAAGCTGAATAAACCTTTTTGCACAGCCTCCTCAAGAGTTGCCGATGCGGTCAGAAGGGTGGTTGTTCCATCCGGATTATGTTGAATTGCCGTGATCTTACGAAGCATTCCTTGAGGAGTCGCGGATGTGATCCCAGAAACGATTGTATCACCTGGCTTAATGTTGTTGAGTTGCGTGGTGGTTCCAGAGAATGCGACAGTTGTCTGGTCCGACGAAACAGATGCGATTTTTGCCGTCGTTCCACTGTCCAGCACTTTTGTGGTTGCGGGAATAACCGCTGTGGTTGCTGACCCACCTCCGCCACCCCCACCGCAGCTGGCAAGCAAAAACAAACAGAACGTCAGTATGATTCCCGCAAAAAGTTTTAACTTAATCATCGCAATCCTCCACATAAATTGAAAAAAGTGGCAGAACAGTGGGGTCAGAATCCTTCAGCTTTTCCTTAGAAAAACACATCTGTCCCGGTTTTCTTGTGAAATAAAAAAATGGACATGCTGCTTTTCCCCAGATGCAGTATGTCCACTTTTCATGCGGGCTATTTGCCCCCCTGTTTTAATACCTGCAACGGCGACTAATTCATCTGAGAAAGAGAACCCTTCAGGCACCAGCCAGTTTCTCCACCGGCAAGCTCGATAAGACACCATTCGTCCTTCAGTTTAATCACTTGAACTTCTTCACCCTTTTTCAAGGTCTTTATCACAACAGCCTTTGTTGAAGGGCTTTTCCTGAGTTTGGCCTTATTATTAATAACAACCATTGCTGCAGAAGAGGGCGGTGTATTTTGATGTGCAACACTTGATTCGGATTTTTTTTCAACAGGTTGTGCTGCAGGTTGTGCTTGCATTGACATTGGCTGATCTTCTGACGCAGATCTAGTAGGAACCGATTCTTTCCTTGCTTTCTGAGCATGGCCGCGTTCTAATTCAAAGGAATATTCCTCAGCATATCCAAGTGCCCAGAGACCAGGAATACCGGCAAAACATGCACCCACTAACGGTCCGACTTTGAGTTTGTCTTTTTTTATTATGCTATTAAAGGGTTTGTATCCATCCATTTCAAGCCTGATATTTTTTTGAGATAAAAGAATTTCCGTATCGGAATACGTCAGAGGCGTTTTTCCCATTTTGGTGTTGTCGATGTAGACGGTGGCGCCTTCTGGTATTGATTTTATAACCGTAGGTATGGCGCATCCCGTTAAGAAAATAGCGATGAGTATTGTGGTCAATGTTTTCAACAGAGACTCCTTATTATTAGGCCTTCACAGCACCGTGTCTTTCAATCATTCTGCAGTTGTAATTACTCGCATTACTTCAACACTACTGGCTCCAGATCTGGAATTCTTTGTTTAAGAGCAGCCACAAAGCGCTCTGCCGTGCCCCCACCGCCGATCGTTCCAGGCGGAGGGATAAACTTTACCGAGACATCCGTGCTTGTCAGTGCCTTAAATAGTTGGATGTTCAGCCGGGAAACCGTACCATGGCCGCCCATTACCGCCTGGTCGGCAATGATCAGACCGGATGTTGAATCCGTGGAACTTACGGAAAACTGGACATCTGCCACGGAATCCACACAAGCATTCCATACCTTTTTGTAATCATCATTTTTAGTACGCACCGTTGTCTGCTGGACTGATGCGCATGCGGAAATACACGCAGCAAGAGCAACCAATGCCAACACTCTCAATACATTACTCATTTCATTCTCCCCTTACCTACGGCATTATTGTTTCGTAAAAACTGCATTCGAGCTTAAGTAGTTATAGGCGGAATTACTGCTGTTAATGCTCACAAATCCGCTTAAAGTGGTAGAGGTTGGGACACCGGTCAGACTCACTTGAATGTCCGTGTAATTCGGAATAGCAACCTGTCCTCCACCCACGCTCAACTGAGCAAAATTTCCAGTTACACTGCCAAAGATCTGAATCATAGTATCCGTCCCACTCACATTCATGGAACTACCCAATAGCGAGGGATAATAAATGATCCCCGAGTATTGGTTGACTAAACCGCTAACGATCAGCTGGCTTACGGTGAACTTGAAGCCATTCGGCCCCACCCAAGTGCCTATCGGAAATGGTGTAGGGGCGCTTACCGTTATTATGGCTGTTGCACTTTTGGTCGTATCGGCTACGCTGGTGGCCTTGACATGGTAGGTGCCAACCGTGGAGGACGCTGTGTAAACACCAGACGAGGTGATGTAGCCGCCACCGACCTCTACAACGCTCCAGGTTACGGCGGTGTTGCTGGCACCGGTCACAGTAGCGGTAAAGGTGGTGCTGCCGCCTGTTGTCATGCTGGCGGATGTTGGGCTAATGGAAACAACTGCTGGTGTAACCGTGACCGCAACCGTGGCGCTCTTGGCCGGGTCAGCCACGCTGGTGGCCGTGACATGGTAGGTTCCAGCTGTTGCCGGGGCCGTATAAACTCCGGATGAGGTGATGCTTCCGCTGCTGGCCTCAAGCACACTCCAAGTAACCTGGGTGTTACTGGTGCCGGTCACCGTGGCGCTGAATGTCTTGCTCACGCCTGACGCCACGGTGGCGGATGCGGGAGTTACACCGACGATGACATTGTAAGGAATCACCTTGACGATGGCAATTGCCGGCAAGGTGGGATTGGCAACGCTGGTCACCTTGACATGGTATGTCCCCTCGGTTGCCGGGGCCGTGTAGACACCGGCGTTGGTGATCGTTCCACCGCCCGACTCGATAACGCTCCAGGTCACTGATTTATTAGTGGATCTGAGCACGTCGGCAGTGAAGGTTACGGATTTACTCAATGGCACTGACACGAAGATTGGAGAAATTACGGCCCGTACCGGCGGCGGGGGTATCAGGCCTGGATTGAGGACTCCACCGGCAAAGTTGCTCACCTGGGTGGTAAAAATAACGGCATTCGTCGTCTTGTTCCTGATGGTTATCACTCCCGTGGATAGATCCACGCTTACCATATCCAGCACTTCATCAAGCCCGGTATGGTTGGCGGTGAAATTGCTCGCAACAGGGTCTATTTTGGCAGCATCGTAGAGAGCGAGCAGGATTTGCAGTTTGGTTTGGACATCCGTGATGGTCGCCGAGAGTTTGCCGGTGATGGTCTGCATGATTCCTGCACTGGGCGCGGCGTAGATAGTGGCCGGATCAAGTCCGCCCGAAGCCATCGCAACTACTAGGTTGGCGAAAGGATTGACATTAGCGGTGCCGGCGCCATTTGCAAATGAATGCAAGGTGTAGGCGGTGCTGCCGACGGTGCCGGTCGCCTTGAGTAGGAACGGCGGGGTGAGGCCGCTGACATCGAACGAGAAGGAGCCATCTTCGTTGATGGTTTTAGTCAATGTCTTGGCTGGACTTGACGAATCCTTTATTTGCACTGTACCTGCAATCGGAGCGCCTGCCGCCGCCACACCCGAAACGGTGCTTGCCCCGCCTCCACCACCTCCCCCGCCGCCACATGCGGCGAGAAGTGCTGTAACCAAAATGCACAACAACCCGAATACCACGCTGATCCCTTTTCTGTCTCTCATGTTTTCAGTCTCCCGCTTTTATGATAATGCCTGTCAGGTGGGCGTCGGACACATCGAATATTTGGTTGTTACAGCCTGGGGTGGTCGCAAAACTCCTTCGGATATATTGTTTAAAACAAATTAAATATTATTATGCAACGCCATATACTATGCATTGCGTGCATTAGTCAACAAAACATTTGAACGTTACAAGAGGTAGTTGCCGCTGAGAGGGGTCTGTTATAGTGCCCGCATGGAACGGAAATTTATCACCAGCAAAGAGATAGGGGATGCGATCAGGAAACGTCGCAGGGAATTGGGTATTTCACAGGAGCGACTGGCCGAGATCCTGGACGTCTCCTACCAGCAGGTGCAGCGTTACGAAAATGGCAGCAACAAGCTGAATGTGGAATCCATCCAGAATGTCGCTGCCGCGCTGGCCGTCTCCGTGGCCTACTTTTTCGAATCCGCCGCTTCCGACCTGGTGGCGGAACTCCCCACTCAGTACCAGCCGGCTGAAGAGAAGACCCTTCTCAAACATTTCCGACAAATCTCCGCTCGTAATGACAAACTTGTTGTGATCAGTGTAGCCCGGCTTGCCGCCAAAGGGACATAGATGGTCGTTTCTGATGCTGGGTTAGTAGATCGGGTAGGAGGCGGGGTTACCCCCGCCGTCCTCCCACACCACCGTGCGTACGGTTCCGTACACGGCGATTCATGAAGTGTGTTGAAGTCGGTGAAGCCGGTCTATGAGTGATACCAGCCCCAGTTTATCGAAGTAGGATTTCGGAACTGCTTTGTTCATATGCGTGGCCCCTGAATTCCACC
>DASXUK010000017.1:0-63538 GCA_036504875.1 Desulfuromonadaceae bacterium | reverse complement strand
CCTACTTCGATAAACTGGGGCTGGTATCACTCATAGACCGGCTTCACCGACTTCAACACACTTCATGAATCGCCGTGTACGGAACCGTACGCACGGTGGTGTGGGAGGACGGCGGGGGTAACCCCGCCTCCTACCCGATCCAAAACAGCTTAATAGCGGCTATTATATTTACAGTCGAGCTCTACGAATCAAGATAAGTATGAAAGGCACATTTTATATCTGATGCGGTGGACATATCAACAAAAACAACGCGCAGTTTTAGCTGGCGAAATTAACCTGAATCCACAGAAAAACCTGCGGGGAGGTCGGCTGAATATCTGCCTGGCTTATCCCAATCGTTACCAGACCGGCATGAGCAGCCTTGGTTTTCAGACCGTTTACAGCCTTTTGGCTTCATCATCGGGTGTTGTTTGTGAACGAGTCTTCCTGCCGGATCGTGAGGCTCTGGAGGAACACCGCCACCGCGGAACGCCGCTATTATCGCTGGAGAATAACCGTCCCCTTTCTGATTTCGATGTAATCGCCTTTTCCACCTCTTTTGAGCCTGATTATCTTAATATCCCTCTGATGCTGAAGCTCGGTCGCATTCCGATCCGCTCAGAAAGCCGCACAGGTTCGGATCCGCTTGTCATCGCCGGTGGGGCGGCGTTTTTTATAAATCCTGAGCCGGTGGCTGACTTTATTGACGTGATCTGTGTGGGCGAGGGTGAGGAAATCATTCCGGAACTGATCAATGCCCTGATGGCGCCTGCACAGGGACGGGATGAACTGTTACAGGCCCTTTCCACCCTGCCCGGCATCTACATACCTTTATTCTACCACCCCAGATATACGGATGGCCGCCTGGCTGGTATAGATTCTTCCCCTGCTACCCCGAAAACCATCAAACGTGCCTGTGCAACCCTGGAGCAACACCGACCGGCCCAGTCAATTATTCTCACGGAAAACACAGAATTTGGCGACATGTTCCTGATTGAGGTCAGCCGCGGCTGTCCACGTGGTTGCCGATTCTGTACGTCCGGGTTTATCTACAGCCCTTTTCGGCAACAGCGTTTCGAGCAACTTGTGGCGGCAGTTGATGAAGGGCTAAGCCATCGCAACAAGATCGGACTGGTCGGAGCTGCTGTTTCAGACTGCCGTGATATCGGTCGTCTGAGCCGCTATATCGTAGATAGGGGGGCCAAGGTATCGGTTTCCTCGCTCCGAATCGATCGGCTGGATCCCGAGATGGTTGAAGCGCTGGTGGAGAGCGGACACAAGACCATCGCACTTGCTCCGGAGGGTGGATCACAACGGCTCAGGGATCTGATTCACAAAAACCTGACCGAAGAGCAGATTCTGGCCGCCTGCGAGTCGCTGATCAGCCGGGATATCCTCAACCTCAAGCTCTACTTTATTATCGGTCTCCCAACTGAAACAGCCGTTGATCTGGATGAATTGATCAGGTTAGTCATGGTGATTAGGGAGCGGGTTGTGGAACGGGCTCGTGAAAAGGGAAGACTGGGGGAAATCTCCCTTTCGGTTAATCCCTTCATCCCCAAGCCGTCCACCCCCTTCCAATGGTGCGGTATGGAGCCGCTTGCCTCCCTGGAAAAGAAGGTTAAGCTCCTTGAGGCAAGCTTCAAAGGACTATCCAATGTGCGCCTCAAAGTGGAGGGCTTGAAGGATTGCTATTTTCAGGCGCTGCTGTCCCGTGGTGATCGAAGGCTTTCAGAACTCTTGGAGCTGATGGCTGAGGGGCTCAATCTCAAAAAAGCTGCCAAGGCCTGTTCACTAAATACCGATTGGTATGTTGAGCGAGAAATAGCCACAGACGAGCCGCTGCCATGGGATATTATCGAACCGACCGATCCAGGAAATCTTTTAATCGAGTACCAAAAAGCATTTGCAGGAGAGAGTAGTTAATGAAGGTATGTACGCTTTGTAAAAAAGAATATGATGAAAACGGCGAGCGCTCCATATATGCCGAAGCGGGTGAATGGCTGGCTGGCGAGGTCTGGCAGGATGTAGGCCAGCTTTGCCCCACCTGTCTTGAAAGTCGCGCTAGGCTGGTGATGATGTACTGTCCGGAGTACAGTTCCGGATAAAAAAAGCCCGAATCTCAAAGAGGAAGCAGAGATCGGGCAAAGAAAAGTGGAGGCATGGCGCCTCCACTTTGCAAATTATTCGTTTAATCGACTGACTTTCTCAGGAAAGTCGGGATGTCGTACTGATCTTCATCATCTTCGATGTAGGATACAACCGGCCTGACACGGGTAGCATTGTCGGTCTGCTGACGATCCCGGATGTGGGTCGGAATGTCGAGCCATTTTTTACTAGGGGCACCTCGGTCTACCAAAGGAGCCACATTCTTGCGGAAGTCGCGGCTGCGCTCTGCGTCAAAGCGATCTCCAAAACCGGTGGCAATGACAGTTACCTTGATGGAGTCGTCCATTTCGTCATCTCTGACAACGCCAATCTTTATAACCGCACTTTCATGGACCCTTTCGGAGATGATCCGGTTAACGGTGTTATAATCATCCATGGTCATGCTTGACGAACCGGTAATGTTTACCAGAACTCCTTTTGATCCGGAGATGTCGTTGTCTTCGAGCAAGGGGCTTGAAATGGCCATGTTGACAGCCGTAGAAGCTTTATCCTCGCCGGTGCCGATACCGATACCCATCATGGCCATGCCGCGGACGCTCATTACCGTCTGAACATCGGCAAAATCCAGATTCATAAAGCCTTCGGTGGTGATAAGTTCCGAGATTCCCTGGACAGCCTGACGCAGGACATCATCAGAAGGCTTGAAGGCATCAAACAGCGACATGTTTTTGCCGGCCTGACTGATCAGGCGGTCGTTAGGTATTATGATGAGAGAGTCGACATGTTTTTTAAGTTCGTTAATGCCTTGCTCGGCCACTTCTGCCTTGGCCCTGCCTTCATAAGTAAACGGCTTGGTTACTACACCGACTGTAAGAGCACCGGTTTCCCGAATCGCCTCTGCTATTACCGGAGCAGCACCAGTACCGGTACCACCACCCATACCAGCGGCTATGAAGACCAGATCGGAGCCTTTCAGTGCGTCAATCAGCTGGGTACGATCCTCCAGAGCAGCATCTCGGCCTATTTCCGGTTTTGTTCCGGCTCCGAGTCCTTTGGTAAGCTGCTTGCCAAGCTGTATTTTGGTTGCAGCCTTAGAAGTGCGTAAGGCCTGCGAATCGGTATTGGCAACAATAAAATCGACTTTATGTATATCATGGGCAACCATGGTGTTGACGGCATTACCACCACACCCGCCTACACCGATCACCCGAATGATCGCGTTTTGTTCTATTGCTTCATCAAATTCAAACATCTGTTTCCCCCCTTTTGCATTGGCAGAGTTTCATTTTTGAGGGTTAAATTTAACTGCATTTTGGCAAGGAATCAAAGGAAAAAAAATTAAAAATTTGCAGGTCTTAAATCCTTTGAAAAATTAGTTTGTTAACTGTTTCACAAATTTAAAAAAAATTAGAAAATTTTAAAAAAACTCTCTAAACCAGCTTTTCATGCGACCGAATACTGACCCGAACAGGTTGTTTTCTGATTTAGTGGTTGGAAATTCCCTGGCGCCGATATTGCGGCTGCCATAGACAACCAGACCGACCCCGGTGGCGTAAACAGGCGAGTTTACCACATCGATCAGTCCGCCGATCCGCTGAGGCACGCCGCGGCGGACCGGCAGGTTGAAAATCTGCTCGGCCAGTTCCGGCATGCCTTCCAGAATACTGGATCCACCGGTAATAACTACGCCAGAAGCGATGGAGTCTTCCAGCCCCGATTTCACGATCTCACGGTTAACCAGACTGAAGATTTCCTCCACGCGAGGCCCCAGAATTTCACATAATACATTGCGGGATAGCTCACGCGGCTTGCGGCCACCAACACTGGGTACCTCAATCTTGTCCTCCTTACCGACCAGCGAGGAGAGGCAACAGCCATATTTTTGTTTGATCTTTTCGGCTTCGGCCATTGGTGTACGCAGTCCAACGGCAATATCATTAGTCAGGTGATTGCCGCCCAGCGAAAGAACCGAGGTGTATTTAATGGCCCCCTCAGAAAAAATGGCGATGTCGGTGGTGCCGCCGCCAATATCCACCAGGCAGACCCCCAGTTCCTTTTCGTCAGATGAAAGAACCGCCTCGGAGGAAGCCAACTGCTCCAGGACGATATCGGCAACGTCCAGACCGGCGCGATTGCACGACTTGACGATGTTCTGGGCACTGGCCACGGCACCGGTGACGATATGCACCTTGGCCTCGAGTCTCACCCCACTCATGCCGAGCGGCTCGCGAATGCCATCCTGCTCGTCGATGATGAACTCCTGGGGCAGGATGTGGATAACCTCGCGATCCATCGGGATAGCAATCGCCTTGGCTGCATCAATAACACGCCGGACATCCTCTTGGGCAACCTCGCGGTTCTTGATGGCGATTACGCCCTGGGAGTTAATCCCCTTGATGTGACCGCCAGCAATGCCGGCATAAACCGATTTAATCTCGCAGCCAGCCATTAATTCGGCTTCGCTGATGGCTTTGCGAATGGCACCGACCGTGCTTTCGATATTAATAACAACGCCTTTACGCAGGCCGCTGGATGGGCTGGTACCGATGCCGACAATATCGATGCCGTCCTCGGTAACATTACCGACAATGGCGCAGATCTTGGTTGTTCCAATATCAAGTCCGACTATCAGATTGTCTTTTCTGGTTGCTGACATGCCACCCCCTGCCTGTTTTCAAGGATTGTATATTAATTAACTCTTTTTTACGATAATTTTGTCGTTGTAATCGAGGTCGATGTAGTGAAGTGAAGGTCGTTGGGCCATGAGTTCCTGATAAATCCGGTTGAAGCGTTGGACTTTTGCAACAAAGTTGCCCGATCCAATCTTGACAGGAAGCCCCCCCGAGGCGGTAAACATGGTAAAACCATAGCCCCTATCGTAATGAATCTCCGATACATCTGCAAGGATAAATGCGCCTTTTTCGCGCAAAATCTTCAGCAGCTCGCAGGTGGCTTTAAGCGCTTCACGGGTGCCGGCAGGATCCTTAGTCAAATCTTCCTCGTTAAAACCGGTAACGACAGGGTAGTCCAGCCGGTCGCCCTGGTTGAGAACCTTAAACACTTTCCCGTTTTTATCCAGATAATAAATAAAGCCCATGTTGACAACCGCCAGCGGTTCGCGCTCGGTGATGTCAATTGAAAGCCCGTCAGGGAAATATCGCCGGATACGCACGGTTTCAACCCAGGGATTCTGGGTCAGTTGTTCGCCCATTTGTTTCAGGTTGAGCCGCGCCAGATCGCGTCCGGGAGCTGCTCCGCTGAGAGCCAGAACCTCATCCCGAGTTATCCGCTTAGTGTTGGAAACCTCGATGGTTTTCAGGCTGAAATAGGTTGCCGAACCAAGAATCCGGCAGATACTGAAGATGCATAAGCTTAATGTTGCCACTGCGGTAATACCAAAAGAAACCCGGGCCAGCGGACGCAGATATTTCTTCAGGTCAAGCGGCTTGCGCTGTACCTTGACCCGATTGGCGCTTACTTTATTGCGCTGATATTTGCTGGTGGCAAAATCCCGCATTTATCAGTTGACCCTTATGGAAAGATCGGCTGATTCAATAACACGCTCCACCAGGGCCTCGAAGGAAAGCCCGGCACCTTTGGCCGCTATTTCCGGCAGCAGGCTTAAGGCCGTCATGCCGGGCAGGGTATTGACTTCTAGTACGTAACAATCTCGGCTGGATGTCACCAGCAGATCTACACGGCTGTAACCCTTGCAGCCCAGGGAGCGGTGAGCTGCCAGGCCGACAGCCTGCGCCTTTTCGTAAAGTTCACTATCCAGCCGGGCCGGAAAGATATGCTCGGCCATGCCTTCGCTGTATTTGGCCTCATAGTCGTAGAATTCTTTTTTAGGCACGATCTCAATGGCGCCGATCGGTTGATCGTCAAGAATGCCGACCTGCACCTCCTGGCCCTTGATATACTGTTCCACAAGGATTTCATCGTCGTAGCGAAAAGCCAAGGCAACAGCTGCTTTCAGCTCACTTTCCTGCTTGACTATTGAGATCCCCACCGAAGATCCTTCCTGGACCGGCTTGACGACCAGCGGCATTCCAAATGGGATATCCGAGCTGCTAATCTGCTCACCCTGCCGAAAATGATAAAAAGGTGCGGTCAGGATGTTGTTCGCGGCAAAGGCCTGCTTGCTATAGAGTTTATGCATCGCCAGTGCACTGGCCAGGACACCCGAGCCGGTATAAGGGATCTGCATCAGCTCCAACAGCCCTTGCACGCAGCCATCTTCGCCATAACGGCCGTGAAGGGCTATAAAGGCTGCCTCGATCACTTCGCTTGCCAAAACAGCTGCCAAGTCCCGGCCGACGTCGATACCTACAGCCTGATAACCCAGATTCTGTAATGCCAACAGCACGGCAGCGCCGCTTTTCAAGGATACTTCCCGTTCGGCCGATAAACCGCCCATTAAAACCGCAATTTTTTTTGTCTTCATGGATGCCATAATCTAATCACCTATGATTTTTACTTCTTCTTCCAGGCGGACTCCGCTCGTCTCTAAAACCCGCTCTTTAATAATGGCTGCCAATTGTAAGAAATTATCGGCCGTGGCATTGCCGCAATTGACCAGAAAATTGGAGTGCACTTCCGATACTTGAGCACCTCCGCATGAACGGCCGCGTAACCTGCTCTCGTCAATCAAACGCCAAGCTGCCAGACCGGGAGGATTCTTGAAAAATGAGCCGGCATTGGGAAAGCCGACCGTCTGGGTTTGGCGGCGTGCCAGCAGGCAGTTCTCCATGCCGGCGGTGATTGTGTCACGACTGGCCTTGGTAAGCCTGAAATTGGCTGCGATTATAAATTCATTAGAACTAACTTGCAAGCGGCGATAGCCGTAATTGAGCGTGTTTTTCAGATATTTAACCGTTTTTCCATTGTTAAACATCTCCACCACACTAACTAGGTCGAAAATCTCGACTCCGTGGGCGCCGGCATTCATACAAAGAGCACCGCCCACCGAACCTGGAATTCCTGCTAAAAATTCAAGCCCTGAAAGATTGTTGTCGCGTGCAAAATAGGCCAGGGCTTGGTTGGATGCGCCTGCCTCGGCATATATCTCCTGACCTGAGAGTTCCAACCTGTTAAGGTTTTTCAGGCTTACAGCGGCGCCTCGGAAACCGTCATCCTTGACCAGCAGGTTATAGCCACCACCGATGATGAACCAAGGTGTTTTGTTTTCTTCCAGGATCCGCAGCAGCTCTTGCAAATCATCTTTATCCACCGGTACAGCAAAAAGATCGGCTGGTCCCCCCACCTTAAGCGAGATATGCCTGGCGAGCGGTTCGTTGCAAAGCAACTCGCCGCGGAAGGCCTGTTTTAATTTTTCAAGCGCTGTACCGTCCATGTACTTAATCCTTACAGTACTGGTTGCATGGTAATGCCAGCCTTATCCCTGCAGCCGTTTCAATAGCCCTTCGCCAGCCTGCCAGATGTTGCCGGCTCCCAACGACATGACAATGTCTCCTGGCTGGACAATGCTGCTCAGATACTCGGGCAGGCTTTCCCGGTCGGCAATATAGGTTACATCCCGCTGCCCATGTTTTTTTATAGTATTTACCAATGCTTCAGCTGAAATCCCTGGGATCGGTTCCTCGCTGGCGGCATAGATGTCGGTCAATACTAGAACGTCAGCGTCATAGAAGCATTTGACAAAGTCATCGAACAGCTCCTTGGTGCGGGTGTAGCGATGAGGCTGAAAAGCTACCACCAGCCTGCGCTCCGGCCAGCCACTCTTGGCTGCCGAAAGGGTGGCTTTGATCTCGACCGGGTGATGTCCGTAATCATCCACCACCATGATGCCTTTGATCTCACCCTTGACCTGGAAACGCCTTCCAACACCGCCAAATGTGGCAAAGCCCTCCTGGATCTGGTCAAAAGGGATGTCCAGTTCCATGGCTACCGCAATGCAGGCCAGGGCGTTCAAGACATTATGAGCCCCCGGCATGGCAAAGCTGATTTCCCCCATGCGATAACCCTTGTAGTGCGCCACAAACGAGGTCTTGCCCCCGACCAGCTTTACATGCGTGGCGCGGATGTCGGCCTGGGCCGAAAGGCCATAAGTAACAAAGCGTTTTTTTACCAAGGGGATAATATCGGCGATATTGACATCATCCAGGCACAGCACCGCCAAGCCGTAAAAAGGTATCTTGTTGATGAAGTCCACGAAGGTGTCCTTGATCTGGCTGATTCCCCCGGTATAAAAATCAAGATGGTCGGCATCAATATTGGTCACCACCGCGATAGTGGGGGAAAGTTTGAGAAATGATCCGTCCGACTCATCGGCCTCGGCAACCAGGAATTTGCCTTGGCCAAGCTTGGCGTTGCTTCCCAAGGTGTTGAGCTTGCCGCCGATCACAATGGTCGGGTCGATGCCGCCCTGGGTCAGGATGGTGGCCACCATGGAAGTCGTGGTGGTCTTTCCGTGGGTGCCGGCTATGGCAATGCCGTATTTCATGCGCATCAGTTCGGCCAGCATCTCGGCCCGCGGGATGACCGGAACAAGCCGTTCTCTCGCCTCCAGAACCTCAGGATTGTCCTCCTGCACGGCGGTCGAGGTTACAACTACATCTACATTGGTCAGATTCTGGCGGGCGTGTCCGATATAGATCTCGCCCCCGATACCGGCCAATCGCTCGGTGGTGTCGGACTGGCGCAGATCCGAGCCGGAGACCTTATAGCCCAGGTTCAAAAGCACCTCGGCTATACCGCTCATCCCAATGCCGCCGATACCCACGAAATGTATCTTTTCAATATGACCGTACATAAATGCTCCCTTAGGTCGTTTTCCTCGTCATTTGATCTACTATTATCCTGGCTGCATCCAGCCTGGCCAAACCAAAAGCCAACTGCCCGGTAGTCTTCACCAGAGCCGGATCGTCGATCAGTTTCCTGATCAAACTGGCGAGGCTGTCCCCGTTTAACTCCTGCTCCAATAGCATAAACCCGGCCTGCTTCTTTAAAAGTGCCTCGGCATTGCGGCGCTGATGATCATCAACAGCATGGGGAAAAGGGATAAACAGGCCGGGTTTGCCGGTAGCCGTGACTTCGGCGATAGTGGTTGCCCCGGCCCGGCAGATCACTAAGTCCGCCCATTGATAGGCATCGGCCATATTATCTATAAACGGACGGGCAGTTGCATTATACCCCTGGCGACGATAGGCTTCTGCCACCTGCTCGCAATCCTTCTCTCCGGTTTGATGAATAATCTCCAGATGGTCCCTGGTTCTTTCCAGGAACGGCAGCGAGCTGATCATGGCCATATTGATGGCATGGGCGCCCTGGCTGCCGCCAAAGATCAAAATCCTGAATCGCCCCTGTCCGCCGGTTCTTGGGCCTTCTTCAGCACTCCTGGCGGCCTGCTGCAGGATCTGTTGCCTGAGCGGGTTCCCGGTAAGCAGCGTCCTGTGGGGGGGGAAAAACTTAGCCGACTCCTCCAGGGTAATAAAAACCTGATCGACAAACTTTGCCAGAATCTTGTTGGACATCCCTGGAATGGCATTCTGCTCATGAATAAAGCGGGGTATCTGCATGCCCTTGGCAGCCAGAACCATCGGCAACGAGGCATAGCCCCCCACACCCAGCACTAGGTCGGGCCGGAATGCCTTGAGGATCTTGCGCGACTGGGCATAACCATGGAGCATCATCAAGGCCCCTTTGATCTGGCTGAGGCTCCCTTTGCCGCGGATGCCGGCCGCATGGATCAATTCAAGCTGATAGCCAGCTGCCGGTACGGCGCGGGCCTCGATGCCCCGCTCAGTGCCGACAAACAGCACCGAATTGTGCGGATCCCGCCCGAGAAATTCCTCGGCCACGGCAATCCCCGGAAAGAGATGGCCGCCGGTTCCGCCGCCGGCAATGATTAATTTCATTTTTCCTCCTTTAAATTAATGGAGGATATCTTCAGCCCGGAGGAGATGTTGAGCAGGATACCGACCGCAAACAGACTGATTAAAAGGGAACTGCCGCCATAGCTGATAAAGGGTAGCGCAAGTCCCTTGGTCGGGAGCAGGCCGGTAACTACGCCCATATTGACCGATGTCTCAATTCCGAATAAGACAGCAATCCCCAGAGCGAGAAAACGCCCAAAGGTATCCGGTGCTGCAACTGCAATGCGCATGGCGCGCTGCACTAGCAGAAAGAACAGCCCGATGATCACTACCACTCCCAGAAAGCCCAGTTCCTCGCCCACAACCGAAAGAATGAAATCGGTGTGCGCCTCTGGCAGGTAGAATAGTTTCTGCTTGCCTTCCCCCAGACCCTGACCGAAGACGCCGCCGGTCCCCAATGCCAGCCAGGACTGAATGATCTGGAAACCTTTTCCCTCCGGGTCGCTCCAGGGATTCAAGAACGCCTCGATTCGGTTTTTGTGGTAGCCGCGGCTCAGCTTAAAAGCCAGAAAAGGCAGCGCTAGCAGGAACATCGAAAAGATGTACGTCAGGCGAGTGCCGGCGGCAAAAAGCATCACCATGGCCACTGCCGCCAAGGTCAGAGCTCCCCCCAGGTCAGGCTGCAGCACCAGAAAACCGATCAGGAACATCAGCACTATCATGTAAGGGATAAACCCATTGGCCAAGTTCTTGACCTTGTCCTGTTTCTTGTCCAGAGAATAGGCCATGTACATGATCAGCGCCAGTTTTGCCATTTCCGAGGGCTGCAGGTTGAATCCGGGCAGCTTGATCCAGCGTGATGAGCCGCCGGCCTTGCCGCCGATACCCGGTATCAGCACGATTCCCAGCAACACCAGACAGAGCAAGAGCGCCGGTACAGCCAGTTTTTTCCAGACATGGTAATCAACCCGCATCACCGTCAGCATGATCAAGAAGCCGAGCATTGCAAAAAGCCCTTGGCGTTTGAGGAAGAAGAAGCCGTCGTGGAAACGTTTGGCAGCCATGACCGAGGAGGCTGAATAGACCATTACCACCCCGAAACAGGTTAGGGCAATCGCCATTAGCATAACGATCAGGTCGTATTCATCCATTTTTTTAAATGCAAGTTTCATAATTTTCCATAAGGCAATTCTTATAGCTGTCCACCAAGGGGGCACAGTGCCGCACCTACAATCCCCTGACCGCTGCAATAAATCTTTGGGCACGCTCCTCATAATCCTTGAACATATCGAAACTCGAACAGGCCGGCGACATCAGCACCGTGCCACCCGGTGCCGTTACACGGGCAGCCATTTGCACAGCCTCTTCCAGAGTCCCGGCCCGCAGTGTGTCGGTCAGTGTCCCAAGCTCGGCCTGCATGCGCTGGGTGGCCTCGCCGATCAGAATCAGGTGCCTGACCCGTTCCTGCACCAGCGGAGCCAATGGTGCATAGGAACCGCCCTTGTCCTTGCCGCCTGCAATCAAGGTGATGTCTTCAAAGCTCTCCAGGGCCTTCTCGACACTGCCGACATTGGTGGCCTTGCTGTCTTCATAGTAGCGAACACCGTTTACCTCACGGACAAATTCCATGCGGTGGTGCAATGCCTCAAACCGCTGCGCGCATTCGAAGCTCTCGTCCGGGCGGCAGCCTGATAACAGCGCGCAGGCCAAGGCGGCCATGATGTTTTCCAGATTGTGTACCCCCTGCAGCCGGATGCCTGCGGTGGGAAAGCGCTCCTCCCGGCCGTTGTGGCGGTAGGTGATCACACCGGCCTGGTGGAAGATCCCCTCTGTTAGCTCGTGCTTGCGGCTGAAGGGGAAAACCTGTGCCTTCAATCCCGGGGCATGTTGCCATACCAGGGCGTCGTCACGATTGATAACAGCAAAATCTTCAGCACTTTGATTCTCGAATATCCGCAGTTTGGCGGCGATGTACTCCTGGTAATCGGCGTAACGGTCGAGATGGTCCTCGCTCAGGTTGAGCAGGGCAGCAACTGTGGGAGAGAATGCCTCGATCCATTCCAGTTGAAAAGAACTTATCTCCGCCACTACCCGGTCGACCGGTTCTCCTGATTCCAGCAGTTCAATCAAGGGATTGCCGATGTTGCCACCTACAAAGGTGCGATAGCCATTGGCCTTGAAGATTTCACCCGCCAGGGTGGTGGTAGTTGTCTTGCCGTTGGTGCCGGTAATTGCTACCAGCGGAACATCAATGAAACGGCCCGCCAGTTCAATCTCGCTGACGATCTCTTTGCCGGAGTTTTTTGCCAGTTGCAGCAGGGGATGGTTCTGGGGGACGCCGGGTGAAACCACGATCAAGTCAGCGGCGAGGAAATCGGCTTGATCATGGCGACCTAGAATCCAGCGAATCTTCAATCCATCAAGTTCCTTTATCACGGAAGCCAGGGCAGCCTCTTCGCGCATATCGGTGGCAGTGACACGCGCCCCTTGCTTGGCCAGAAAACGGGCGCAGGCGATCCCGGTCTTGGCCAGTCCGACTACCAGGATGTTTTTTTCTTTGATGTTCATCTGGATCCGTTCCACATATTTTAGCGCATTTTTAAGGTTGAAATAGCTACCAGAGCCAGAATAATCGTAATGATCCAGAACCGCACAATAATCTTCGGCTCGGCCACCCCTTTAAGCTCGAAATGATGGTGGATCGGTGCCATGCGGAAGATGCGCTTGCCGCGGTACTTGTAGGAACCGACCTGGAAGATGACCGAAAGCGCCTCAACCACAAATACTCCACCTACTATCACCAGCAGGATTTCCTGTTTGGTCAGCACCGCAATGGTTCCCAGCGTTCCGCCCAACGAGAGCGATCCGACATCCCCCATAAAGACCTCGGCCGGGTAGGAGTTGTACCAAAGAAAGCCCAACCCGGCCCCCACCATGGCCCCGCATAACACGGCCAGTTCGCCAGCCCCAGGAACGCGTGGGATTTGCAGGTAGTTCGATAGCGAGGCATGGCCGGCGACATAGGCAAACAGCATGTATGTAGCGGCGTTTATGGTCACCGGACCAATGGCCAGGCCATCCAGACCGTCGGTCAGATTAACCGCGTTACTGGCACCGACTATGACCAGCGTCACAAAGGGGATGTAATAGATCCACAGATCCGGGTGAAAACGTTTGAAAAACGGAAAGTAGAGCATCTCACTGAATTCGGGCTTGATGAACAAAAAGATCCCCACCGCTCCGGCCAGCAGCACCTGCCAGAACATCTTCTGGCGCGGCGAAAGCCCCTTGGGGTTTTTTTCAACCACCTTCTTGTAATCGTCCACGAATCCGATCACGCCATAGCCTACTGTGATGAACAGAGCGATCCAGATATACTGGTTGGAGAGATCGGCCCATAGCAGGGTCGGGATGATTATGGCGGTCAGAATGATTACCCCGCCCATGGTCGGCGTGCCCTGTTTCTGCAGGTGCGATTCCGGGCCGTCGGTGCGGATTACCTGCCGGGCCTGCAGGCTCTCCAGTTTGCGAATGATCCAGGGACCCAGGACAAAACAGACGATCAGGGCGGTGATCATGGCATAAATGGTGCGGAAGGTCAGGTACTTAAAAATATTGAACAGCTTGATGTTGGCAGCTAGCGGATAAAATAAGTGATAAAGCATGTAGACCTCGATCTTCTCTTTAGGACGGCCCGGTATGCCCCGGGATGGAATATTTTATACCGTGACAAGATAGCTCTGGTGATATCCCTAACCGTGACCCCGTATTCCTTCCGCGACCTTCTCCATTTTCATTCCCCGGGAACCCTTGACCAGGACAAAATCGCCTTCGGCTGCCCGAGTAAATATATCCTCAATTATTTCAGTGTGACTGGCGGCCCGAACGACCTCGGCTGGCGGCATGCCGGCAGAAATGGCGCCTTCAGCGGTATGAGCGGTCAGTTTGCCAACCAGGTAGAGCCGAGTGGCTACCTTGGCTGCTTCAATGCCAAGCTGACGGTGCTGATCAGCCTCATTGCCTCCCAGTTCCAGCATGTCGCCCAGGGCCACGAAAGCCTGTTGCTTGTCCTTTAACTCAGCCAGGGTGGTCAAGGCCGCTTTCATCGAGGCCGGATTGGCGTTATAGCTATCATCAATCAATACCAGAGGGCCAGCCAGCTCCAAGCGAAAGCGCTTGTCGAAAGGCCGAAATTCCTCCAGGCCACTGCGGATGATTTCCGGGCTGACTCCAATGGCATAAGCTGCTGCCGCTGCTGCCAGGGCATTGTAGATATTATGCCTGCCAAAGGCCTGCAGATGGATGGTCCGGCTCCATTCCGGCAGATGCAGGGTGAAACGCTGACCGGCAATCCCGAACGAATCGATGCCGCTGGCGCGGGCGTCAGCGCGGCCAAGCCCGAAGGAGAGCCGCTGAACACCTTCGGATGCAGGTTGTGACGCAATCAGAGGATCATCGGCATTACATACGGCCCAACCCTTGTCAGGCAGGCGCAGCAGCAACTCACCTTTAGCGCGGGCCACATTTTCCACACTGCCCATGCTCTCCAGATGTGCCGGAAAGGCATTCAGGACAATACCAACCTGAGGCGCGGCAATCTCGGCCAGACGGTCGATCTCTCCCGGTTCGCTCATGCCCATTTCAAGAACCGCCCAGCAATGCTCGGTCTTCAGTTTGAACAGCATCTGAGGCAGACCGATCAGGTTGTTCAGATTACCTTCGGTTTTCAGGCCGGGGCCGGTTTGCTCGAGGATGGCCGCCAACATCTCTTTGGTAGTGGTTTTGCCGTTGCTACCGGTTACGCCGATCACCGGTATATCGAAGCGTTGTCGCCAGGCAGCAGCCAAATCTCCCAGGGCCCGCAAGGTATCGCTTACTGCAATAATGGTAATATCGGCCAGGGGGAGAGTAGCTATATCTTCAGCGGCCGCCGGGACAACCTCGTCATCACCGGCGATCCATTTTTCGTTTGCCAGGATTACACGGATGCCATTGCCGACCACATCGGCAATAAAATCATGTCCATCAAAATGCTGACCAGTGAGCGGTACAAACAGCTCCCCCGATTGTACCGTGCGCGAGTCGCTGGAAATGCCGGACACCCGGCATGTATCGGTGCCGATTACCCTGCCGCCGGTGGCAGCTGCTATCTCTTTAGTACTAAACATCAAGACACCAGCTCGGCCAAGGCGGCCGCCGCCTCTTCCCGATCATCGAAATGGTGTTTGGTGTGGCCGATGATCTGGTAATTTTCATGTCCCTTGCCAGCCAAAAGAACAATATCTCCAGGACCGGCCAGTCTGACTGCCAGCCGGATAGCCTCCCGGCGATTTTCCAGGATGATGAAGCCTTTTTTGGTAAACCCGTTGTTCAGCTCTTCAGGTGTATATTCATGGAACTTATGCTCTTGATTTTCATGGCTTGCAGCGGGTGCGATGATGCCGGTCCTGATCTGTTCCAGAATCGTCAATGGATCTTCGGTGCGCGGATTATCGGAGGTGACAATAGCTAGGTCGCTCAGTTCCGCCGCGACCCTGCCCATTATCGGGCGCTTGCCTTTATCGCGATCGCCGCCGCAGCCAAAAACCGTTATTATGCGTCTGGTCGCCAGCTCCTTCACTGTTGACAGCACATTTTGCAGTGCGTCACCGGTATGAGCGTAGTCAACCAAAAGAGTGATTCCGCGGTTGTTAGCAACCCGCTCCACCCGGCCGGGGACGGTGCTGTGTTCTTCGATGCCGGCTTTGATGGCGCTAAGCGGCAGATCAAGAGCAATCCCGGCTGCGGCGGCGGCCAGTATATTGGAGAGATTAAAACGCCCTATCAGGCGTGATGAGAAACCTATTTCGCCCTTGGGCGTAACCAGGGTGCCCTGGATGCCGGTCACTGACGAAATAACATCATTCACCCGCACATCGCCTTGATAGCTGATGCCGTAGGTGAGCACCTGACAGGCGGCGTGTTCGGCCACTATGGCACCGTAGGCATCATCCATATTTACCACCGCCCATCGCAGCGATTTGGTTGCATCCGGACGGAGCAGTTCGGAAAACAGCCGCAATTTGGCCGCCAGATAGTCTTCCATGGTGCCGTGGTAATCAAGGTGGTCACGGGTGAGGTTGCTGAAGATGCCGACATCAAAGTGGCAGCCATCCACCCGCTTCTGCTCCAGGGCATGCGAGGATACCTCCATCACGAACGCCCTGGCGCCTACCTCGGCCAAGCCTTTAAAGGCCGCCTGCAGTTCAGTTGATTCGGGGGTGGTGTGCGAGGCATCAATGGTCGTCGAACCAAAGCGATAGCTAATGGTACCCAGCACAGCAGCTGGAATATTGGCCGCCGCCAGTATCCCTTCGATCAGATAGGTGGTGGTGGTTTTGCCGTTGGTGCCGGTTATGCCGATCAGGGGCAGACGTGCGGTTGGATCGCCATGAAAGGTGGCTGCCATATACGCCATGGCCGAACGGGCATCCGGCACCCTGACCCAGGGAGTCTGAACCGGCGCGTAGGCCGGATCTTCCAGAACCACAGCGCTTGCGCCCGCCTCTACTGCCTTGTTGATAAAGGCATGCCCGTCAGCTGTCAACCCCCGCAGGGCAAAGAAAAGCGCTCCCGGTTGCGCCTGGCGCGAATCACAGGTGAGAGAGGAAATAGACTGTTGTCCGTCACCATGAAGCTCAGCGCCAGCTGCTGATTGTAGGATGTCCGAAAGATGCATACCTCTCCAATATAACAATCATACCCCTAAAACCGCCGGCCTCAATCTGGGCAAGCTTTTGTCTTCCCCATCAGCTTGCGGCCGTATGGCGGGGATGACCCGCGTTGACTGCCTGAAAAACAAGACAACCTGCCATTGGCGGGCAGGTCGCAAAATCAGGCCGAGGGGGTGAACTTAATCCACACCTCATCCGTACTCCGGATACTATGTCCCGGGGGCGGATTCTGTTCTACCGCCCGCCCGCTCCCCAGCAGTCTGATATTGATGTTACGTTTCTCCATGACTTGCAAAACCCGTCGCATGCTCATACCTCTGAAATTTGGCATGGACTCACCCTCAGCGGGTGATTCCAGTACCGCCCCTTCGGACAAACTTTCCTTGGGTGGCGGGGAGGGCATCCTGGCCGCCATGATCTTGGGTGCCTTGGCTGATTCTCCCTGAGGTGGGACCTTAAGGTAGCAAAGCGAGTTCAGTGCGATACCGCGAAAGGCTGGGGCTGCCACGACACCGCCATAAGGGCTGGTGGTTGGCTCGTCAATCACCACCATAATGGTCAATCTGGGTTTGTCGGATGGCACGAAACCGATAAAGGAGGCGGTACGTTTGTTGGCTGAATAACCACGCGTGACCGGATCTACCTTTTGGGCGGTCCCGGTTTTGCCTGCCACGCGATAGCCCTCAACAGCGGCATTTGTCCCGGTTCCCCCGCTTGCGGTAACACTCTCCATCATTGTGGTTACCTTTCGTGCTGTGTCTTCAGAGATGATGCGGCGCAGCGCCTGAGGTTCAAACCTCTGCACCTCGTTACCGCTATCGTCAAGAATGCGTTCAACCATATAGGGTTTCATCAGTGTTCCGCCGTTGGCGATCGCCGATATAGCGGCTGTAAGCTGAACGGCTGAGGCTGAGACACCCTGTCCAAAAGAGATATTTGCCAGGTCTACCCCATACCAGCGTCGTTGGTCACGCAGGTTGCCGGGGGATTCACCCGGCAGGTCGATTCCGGTCCGCTCTCCAAAACCAAACCCGCGCAAGTAGCGGAACAGCTGTTCGTTGCCCAATTTGAAGCCAATCTTAGCGGCACCTATATTGCTGGAATATTTAAGAATATCTGAAACCGATAGGCGCGAATAGCTGTGGGTATCGTGGATGGTGCGATCGGCTATCTTATAGTTACCATTCTCGCAGTTAAAAACATCCGTCGGCTTAACGCGTTTTTCCTCCAGGGCCGCCGCGATAAGGAAAACCTTGAAGGTCGATCCAGGCTCAAAACTGTCTGCCACAACACGGTTACGCAGGTGGGCCGGCGAATAACGAAAAAAGGAGTTGGGATTGAAGGTCGGATAATTGGCCATGGCCAATATCCTGCCGCTAGCAGATTCCATAACCAGCGCCATGCCGTTTTTCGCTCCGCTTTCGGTAACAGCCTTTGATAACTCTCTTTCTGCAATGTACTGGATGTTTTTATCCAGAGTCAGGATGACGTTCTTGCCCGGCTCGGATTTTTTGACTACTGCATCCTTAAAGGCAATGTCTCGCCCCAGCGCATCCCGTTCTGTTATCAGATAACCGGTATTGCCGAGTATGAGCGAATCATATTTTAATTCAATCCCTTCCAGGCCGTTTGGATCAACGCCGGTGAAGCCGATCACGTGAGCTGCTATTTCAACATTGGGGTAAAAACGCTTGGATTCGGGGGAGAAGCCTATGCCGCGCAGCTTCAGGTTTTTTATGCGCGTGGCCAGTTCAGGCGCCAGACGGCGCTCCAGCCAGACAAAATGCTTTCCGTTATTCAGTTTTTTGGCCAGCTCCTGCTGCGAGGCCCCCAGGAAAGGGGCCAGGACCGCTGCCGTACCAGCAATGTCCTGAATATGGTGCGGTTCGGCATAGCAGGAAGCCATTTCAACCGAGACAGCCAAAGGAGTGCCATTACGGTCAAGGATGGCGCCGCGCGCCGGAGTAAGCGGGACTACTCTTTGATGCTGTTTTTCAGCCTTTTTGACCAGTTCCTCATGTTGGAGGATCTGAAGATAAAAGGCCCGGCCGGTGACAACAAGAAATAACAGGCCGAAAAAAGTGCCGATGATGACAATTCTGACACGAGCCCATTTTTCCCGCTCATCTTTCATTTGACGAGGATTACCTGCTGCTCGGTCGGCAAAGCCATGCCCAATTCTCCCTTGGCCAGCATTTCGATCCGGGCCGGGTTTTTCAAGGAAGTCACCTCAAGCTTAAGCCGTTTCTGTTCCTGCTCGGCCTCCTTCAGTTGATGGCCAGCTTCAGATATCAGCAGGTTGATCGCTATCAGATTGCAGCGAGACCAGACATGAAAGACTGAAACAACCGTGAACAGGATCATGCAGATCATCAAATATTTGAAGATGTCCAGGCGGTGGGGCGCCAGTTCGGCCCCGCCAAATGGGCGCGGAGCTACGACTTTGCCGTAATCGGTTCTTGCCTGTGCCATAATTTACCTCCTGATTCCTGACTGAAGCCGGTTGCTCACCAGACTCCACAGCTTCTGTTTTTACAGTTTCTCAATTGCCCGCAGCTTGGCGCTACGTGAACGCGGATTGCCGCTGATTTCATCTTCCGTCGCCATAACCGGTTTTCCTGTCAGGACCTTAACCCCAGGTTTATTCCCACAAACGCACATCGGGAGATTGTGCGGGCAGGTGCAACCGGTGGCATACTCGCGGAAGATGTGCTTGACGATGCGATCTTCCAGTGAATGAAAAGAGATAACCACGCCATGTCCGCCCGGTTTCAGGCGGTCTATAGCGCTGCGCAGCCCTCGTTCCAGGCTGTCTAATTCGTGATTGACCGCAATTCTTAATCCCTGGAAGGTGCGGGTGGCCGGATGTAGTCGCTCCTCCCACTTTGCCTTTGGAATAGCCCCTTTTATGAGATCCACCAGCTGAAAGGTCGTGCTGATAGGTGCCTCGCAACGGGCCTTGACGATGAAGGCGGCAATTCTTTTGGCCCAACGTTCCTCGCCATACTCCTTTATAATCCGCTCCAACTCATGCTCAGGCAGATCATTAACCAGATCGGCAGCTGTTTCACCTTGACTGGTGTCCATGCGCATATCCAGGGGAGCATCCTGTTGAAAACTGAAACCGCGTATCCCACTGTCCAACTGGTGGGATGAAACCCCCAGATCGAGGATGAAGCCATCCAGTTTTTCCACCGCAAGCAGATCGAGATGTATTGCCAGGTCGCCAAAATCCCCGTGAACCAATTTGACTGCTTCACCATATTCAGCGAGTCGTTGCCGGGCAGCCTCTAATGCTTGCTGATCGCGGTCAATACCGATCAAAAGACCCTGCGGGATGCAATAACCGGCAATCAGGGCCGCATGGCCGGCGCCTCCCAGGGTGCCGTCCAGATATGTGCCGCCAGGCAAAGGCTTCAGGAAGCGAATTACCTCGTCAGGCATTACGGATTGATGATGAAAGCCGCTCATTTAAAAGCCGATTGCGGTTAGATCCAGAGGCAGGTTTTTCTCATCCTGGGCATGGACCTTGTTATAGGTTTCTTTGCTCCATATATCAAAGCGCCGGTCCATTCCGACAAACCAGATCTCGCGCTCTAGCCCCGCATGGATACGCAGTGCTGGGGGGATCAGAACCCGGCCGAGTTTATCGGCAGTGCATTCCTCGGCGGGATTGAGAAATTGTCGTTTGATGCTGTCCAGCTGAAGGGAGGTATAGTTACCCTCGTTAGCCAGCGCCTTTCGCTTTATCTCCGCCCATATATCCAGCGGGTAGACTGAAAGACCGCGGGCATAACCATCCCCAAGATTTACCGGTTGAGCCTTGGTTATGATAAAGCGCTCATCACCACTGGCCTGGACAACAGCTTCCCTGAACTTAACCGGGATGCAGGTTCGCCCTTTGCTGTCGATGGTGCTTGAATTTTCTCCACCGAATATGGCGTCTGGTACAACCATTTTCCACCTATTTCCACTTTTTTCCACAATATGGGAAAAATATACCGGCCGTCAAGGGGGTGTGTCAAGATAAAACATGTAATTTCCAACAGAAATTCCAATAAAAAAACCTCCCTTGATTATCAAGAGAGGTTTTTTGTTTATTTAATTTTGGAACAGCGGTTATTTCTTTATGCGATCCATCAGTGAAACTACCTTGGAGCTGCCGTTCTCCGGCCGTTTACGTTCCTGTGGGCTCTTTTCATCCTGCTCCTGGCGCAGGCGTTCCTCCTCTATCGGTGAAACAACCGGTTCCAGGCGGATTGGAGTACCCCCCATGGTGAATTCTGCGCCTTCCAGCTGATACTCGTCCAGGATCCAGGTGAAGACCTGCAACGGAAAGGTGAAAACCAGCAGGCGCACCTGCCACCAACCCGGTTTTACATCCGGATTAATCTCCTCGATGCGGGCATAAAATCCCGGTTTATTGTCAACGTGAACAATAACAATGTCGTTTATGTTAGCCATGAAGGCAACCTCACTTTGATTAATGGCATTTAAAGGGGCAAGATTAGCAGCTTAGCAATAGCGGACGCTCCAGATTATAGCCCGTTATCCGGCTTGCTTCGCTGATCATTGCCCTTAATTCTTGTTCGCACTCGTAAAACACCTTGCGCTCGATGATTGCCATGCCATCTTCAATCTGTTGACAATTGAAGATAACGCAGGTCATCGGTCTGAAGCGGGGGGGCATAAGGCAGCCGCTCTCTCCTGAATAGGGGCAGTCCTTTCCGGGGGTGAACCGCGCATTAACAGGCTCAAGACCCGATTTACGATAGCCTAGCAGATCAAATGCGCTGAAATGGTACTTTCCGAGCAAGCAGCACTCTCCGCCGCATGTGTGGCAGATCGCGGCGCCACCTGCTGCATCAGACATTTTGACCATCTTTTCCTTGATTTGCATGATCCGGTTGATCAGGTGATCCAGTTCACTCCGGTCAGCATCGGCCATTTGCTCGTATCGGCGGGAGTATTCTAAAACTCCCTGTTGCCATGTCTGCTGATCGTCTTCCACTGCGGTTCCTGAAAATATATTGGTTGAAGCAGTCCGTAAGCCGGGTTCTGTTCCCGTCAAGGGTTACCCCTTAGCGGGCGATGGCCATTCATCTGGGTCTACCGTTACCGGCAGCCTCAAGCGACCAACCCGGAGGCACGGGCGGGCCACCCTTAACGCCTCCCTATTAGGTCTTGCTCCTGATGGGGTTTACCTGGCATCCGCCGTCGCCGACGGACCCGGTGAGCTCTTACCTCACCCTTTCACCCTTACCTGCCTGAGCAGGCGGACTTCTCTCTGTGGCACTTTTCCCTGGGGTCGCCCCCGCTGGACGTTATCCAGCATCATGCCCTGTGGAGCCCGGACTTTCCTCTCTTGCGAGCGGCCATCTGGACTACTTCAACCAAAATCTCCGGCTTCGCATAAGGTCCGTCTGCTGTGTTGGCCTTACCCTCGTCGCTGCGACGTAGCGCTGCTACGCCTCACTCCTCTGGTTGCGGCCGCCTTGCATACGGAGCCTTCTGCTGTGCCGGTTAGCTTCGTGCTTCTAAACCTACTGCGCTGTCGGCTGCTGCTTCAGAATCAGAATCCGCTGGCAATGTGGGCAACTGATCATTTCATCGCCACGGAAGAGGCTGTTGTAAAGCTGTGGGGGAAGGTTCATGTTGCATCCCAGGCAGTATCCATCGCGGGCAATGGCAACGGCCTGTCCACGGCGTTGTACACGCAGGCTATTATAGCGCTTGATCAGAGTGGCCGGCAGGGTCTTGGTGATCTCGTCGCGGCGGGTGTTATCGCTATCAATGTCGGCCTGGAGCGCTTCGATCTCGGTCAGTTTCCCCTGGCGGCGTTGATTTACGTTTTTTTCCAGTTCATCCAGATTGGCAGATTTGCCGGCAATTTCAGTATTCAGCCCCTCGAGCAGTTCGAGTTTCTGGAGGATCTGCTCTTCCAGCTCGGCCGTCTGTTTGCGGGCAGCGGTAATCTCGCGACCAATAGCCTGAAATTCCTTGTTGGTCTTGATCTCTTTCATGTGTGTTTCAGAACGTTGGATATTTTCCTGCTCTGCTGCCAGGGAACTGTCGAGTTCCTCCTTTTCCTGCTCCAGCTGTGATGCGCGCTCTTTCAGATCCGCCAACTCCTCACGGGCCAGGTCCAGTTCTTTTTCAATCCCGTTGATCTCGCTGTGTAAACCACCTTGGCTGTTTTTCAACGAGTCGAGTTGAAGATCAATCTCCTGCATCTGTTCCAGCATCTCTAGTCTGTTTTTCAAATCTGCTTCCTCCTGGTATGCTGTTTTAATTTATTCTTCACTAGGCCAGACATTTTTAAATGGATCCTGTTCAATGGTACAAGGCAACACATGGCAGTCGCTGTACCCGGTTTTAACCAATATTTGTTCCAAACGCCCAGTCACTTCAGCAACCATAATTTGTTCGCTAGGGAAATGTCCGGCGTCAATCAGGGTGATGCCCAAATCCTCGGCCTCGCGAGCCTCATGATATTTAACATCGCCAGTCACCAGGCAGTCTGCTCCGGCCCGGACCGCCGCATTCAAAAACGAGGCGCCGCTGCCGCTGCACAAGGCCACCTTGTTTATCTGCCTGTCACCGGCACCCACGTAGCGAAGTCCCTTAGTCTGCAGTCGATTAGCAACCGTGGTTGCAAATGCCGCCAATGTTGTTGGCTCTGATAAGCGCCCGATTCGCCCTAAACCCAACTTTTTCCCAGTGTTGAGCAGGGGATAGATGTCGAAGGCCGGCTCCTGGTAGGGGTGGGCGGCCAGTAGGGTCTTGATGGCCCGTGCCAAATTATTGCGGCTGATCAAAAACTCGACCCGTTGTTCCCGGACCTGCTCCAACACGCCGATACTCCCTATAAACGGGGCGGCACCTTCCAACGGGGTAAAGGTCCCTTCACCAGGGGCTGCAAACGAGCAATCACTGTAAGAACCCAATCGCTCGGTCAAAGGAAGCAGGGCGCGTCGTACCTGATCCAGATGCGTTTCAGGCACGAACACGGCTAATTTGACCAACTCCTGGGATGTTGTGATCTGGAGCGGCAGGCACTCGCTCAGTCCTAATCTGGCTGCCAAAAGATCATTCAAGCCATCCTCGGCAATATCATAGCTGGTATGAATGCTGATTATTGCCAATCCACCACGGATGGCGGTGTAAATTAATCGACCCTGGGAGGTCCCGGTTGAAATGTTCTTCTGGGGTCTGAAAATTAGTGGGTGATGAGTGATCAAGAGCTGGCAAGAAGCGGCAAGTGCGGAATCTACAACGGCGGGGGTCGGATCAAGTGCAACCATGATTCGGTTTATCTCAGCATTTGGTTCGCCAAGCTGCAATCCTGAATTGTCCCAGGATTCCGCCAGCTCTGGTGGGGCAATTTTATTAACGATTCCAAGTATGTCGGAGACTTTCAAGTTTTTCATCAGGTACAAACAAAAAGAGTGCAACCTTTTGGTTTGCACTCTCGTGGGATTGATATGGTGGGTTGCCCCATTCGTGATATTGCCGGCATCCGGCGTCTTTACCTCAAATATAAAATGGTGGGCCCACCAGGACTCGAACCTGGGACCAACCGGTTATGAGCCGGTGGCTCTAGCCAACTGAGCTATAGGCCCGTAGAAAAATCAATATTAATTATATACACAAAGGGTGTCAAGCACTTTTGACTGTTCGGCGGTCACGAAGCACTTTTTTAAGACGCTCGGGCTGTAAATGACAGCATAACAAACCTCGCATTAAAGACAAGTTGTATGGCAGATTCAGTCAACTTTTCGGATGATGGCGATAAATTCCTTATCGCCTCTGGAGCTGACAATCTCCACCAACTGGAGATTGTCCAGGTAATAGGCAATCACATGATTTATGAATTCGACAAAGGAAGCTTTTGAGAAAACATGATAGTGGGCATCACTTGAATTTATACCGGCTAGTTTGTCTATATAGGTATTTTTCTCTTCGTCGGTCCTGTAGACTTTAAGATTCCTGTGAACAAGATGCAAATTGGGTATGGATATCTCGACGAACTCACGGTAATGGTCCCGGTTCCGCGCAGTATAAACATCCACCACCCCATTTTTCACCAGGTTAAAATCTTCCACGATGTGTGAAATCGAAGTTATGGGTCGGCCTCTGTCGAAGCTCTTGTTACCGTTGGGCAGGGTGAGATAAACGATAGCATTATTTTTTAGCACGCGATTCCAGTTAATAAGCACCTGTAATGGGTTAGGGGAATGCTCGAGCAGATGATTGGCAATTATGAAATCCTGAGAATCTGACGGTATGCCCGATAACTCAAAGCCATCTTCGAGTTGGTCGGTGACGACGATAGCGGAACTGTCAATGCCTTTATACTTCTTAATATTTTCTTCTCGGCTGACATAATCCACATATTTGACAATGACCCCAGGCAATATCTCCAATGGGTGGTGCAGGGCCCCGATCTCCAATCCGTGCCCCCGCAGATATCGATAAGCCATTTTTTTGCGCGCTGAATAGAAAGGGAAAAGGATCGGCTTGCCGATCAGGCTTTTCCATATGGTTATTATCGGGTTTATCATAGCCGCCTCAATCTACTTTTTTACCACATTAGCAACTGAAGACGAATTTGAAATCAAGGCAGCATAGCAGTTGCAACAATGGCAGCCAGCTTGGAGGATTGCAAGTGACTGGTGTTCGTATTCAGGTATAATCTTTATAGATGTACGTTATCAGGTTGTGCAAGCAGATCTGAAAGGAGAGTGGCCATGAAAGGAAAACTTACTGCAATAGTTGCCATAGTCTTGGCCATGTCGGTTGCAGCACAGGCTGACGATAAGAAGGAACGGAGGCTGAGATTGAATATGGATCTGGGGGTTCCGGTCCAGACAAAGCCTCCACAGACACCATCCCCACCCCCCCCGCCGGCGCCGGTTCCGGATGTTCCGCAGGTCAAGCTGTTTGCCGCCCCGCGCTTTATATACACGCCGGTACTGGAATTTTATGTCTCAACCGGTATCCCCTATGACATTGCTTATGTCGGCCGTGATTACTACATCTTCTGGCATGGCGGGTGGTTCAAAAGTTCTTTTTACAATGGTCCCTGGACGGCGGTGACACCACAAATGCTTCCTCGTGCTTTGGTTAAATACAATTATGATCAGGTTAAATTCTACAGGAACAAAGAGTTTAAAAAATATAGCCAGGAGCGGGAACGCTATCGTGGGAAGTGGCATGATCCGCCACTGCGTTAAGCGTTAAGTTAAACAAAGTACGGCCGCGAAAATGAGCGGCCTTCCATGTCTGCAACGACAAAGGTTGCATCCAAGCTTTACCTTTAGCTTGTTCAGTGCATTTTACCCCGCCCTATCTACATCCGCACCCACTTTTTGGAAGTGCAAAGTTTTTTAACGATGAAGGGCGCTGCAAAATGCAACGCCCTAAAGGATGGAATTTCTAAATGAGTTGGTGCCGAAGCCAGTGATTTGTCAGGCGCGGGAAACGAAGCGGCCGTCGCGGGTATCTACTTTAACCCGCTCCCCGGACTCCAGGTAAGGGGGCACCTTGACCTTCAGGCCGGTCTCCAGGATAGCCTCCTTGGTCTCGGCCGTGGCGGTGGCATTCTTCATTGCCGGCGCTGTTTCAGTCACAGTCAATTCAACAACCATCGGTAGTTCTACGTTGACCATGCGACTCTCAAACAGCCCCAGTACCACCTCAGTGCCTTCCAGAAGATAAGGTGCCAAAGCTTCGAAAGCCTCCTCATCCATCTCGAACTGCTCGTAATTCTCCAGGTCCATGAATATTCCGCGCCCGCCATCAGCGTAAAGGAACTGCCCCTTGTGGCGCTCATAATCGGCCTCGTCGACCTTGTCACCCGAGCGGAAGGTCTTTTCCAGTACTTGGCTGGTAATCAGGTTGCGGTACTTGGTCCTGACCATGGTGTTGGCGCCGCGGGCGGTGGGGGAACTGACGGTGATATCGACGATCAGGCAAGGCGCACCATCCAATTGGATGACCAGCCCCTTTTTAAAATCAGACGTGGTAAACATTGTTTCTCCTTAGGATATAATCTTGAAATTGCTTTTCAAAGGTTTCAGTCTTTGCGCCGAAACTCGGCCGTGGGCCAAAAGGGAATGCCCCCGCGGGGAGTGAATTCGCCCCGCACTGTCAACCATTCCGGATTGAGCAGCTTGACCAGGTCATTGCAGATGCGGTTGACGCTGGCCTCGTGGAATTCGCCATGCATGCGGAATGAGCCCAGGTAGATCTTGAGGCTCTTGCTTTCAACGCACAGCTGGTCCGGCTGGTAGTCGATGATGATCCTGGCGAAGTCCGGTTGTCCGGTCATCGGGCAAAGGCAGGTAAATTCCGGGCATTCGATGTGCAAAGTTCCGACTGCACCGGCCGGATTCAGCTCCGGTTTGGCAAACGGGCTTGGAAAGGCCTCTAACAGGGCGGCGTCAGGTCGGTCATAGGCGTAGCCGGTTTTGTGGCCTTCGCCCAGGGTTTTCAGGTTTTCATGCAGCGTCATCAAATCTCTCCCTTGTGATCGATCAGGAAATCTGCGATATGTTAGCATTGGTTGACTGTTTTTTTCAAACCTATTTAAGGCTACTGGAACCAGATTTACAAATAGAAAAATTTTGTCTCAGGGGGGTGACATGTCAGCAGCCGAAGAACTGCTTGCTCTCTACCAGCCGAAGATCGGCAGCCAGATCCATTGCGGGAAGTGGCTTGAAATCGATCAGGAACGGATTGACGCCTTTGCCGTAGCCACTGGCGACCTGCAGTGGATTCACACCGATCCTGCACGGGCTGCCAAGGAATCACCTTATGGCGCTACCATCGCTCATGGTTACCTGACCCTGTCGCTCTTGCCTTTTTTGACCGAGAGCAACGCCCCCGATGTTTTTGAAAAGAATTATCCCGGCATGAGCTTGAGGCTCAATTACGGATTGAATCGGGTCCGCTTTCCTGCCCCAGTGATTGCCGGCGCTCGTATCCGTGCATTGACCGAGCTGATCGGAGTTGAGCAGGTCGGGGCAGGAGTGCAGATCAGCTATCTTTTGACCATAGAGGTAGAGGGAGAGTCAAAACCGGCCTGTGTGGCCGAGTCAGTGGTGCGGGTTTATCCCTAGGTGTCTCAAGGAACCATCCTCTGGGGCATAAAAGCCCTCAAACGGAGAAACGCCATGCAGTATGCCATTTCGGAATTGATCAGGAAGGTACATACCCCACCCATCAATGAAGTCAGGGGCTGGATTGCCGGACGGTCGGATGACGATCTGCCTCTGCTGGATCTGTGCCAGGCAGTGCCGGACTATCCGCCCGCTAAAGAGTTGAACGAGCATCTGGCCGAGCTGGTTCATGATCCCTTAATATCAAAATATTCACCCGATGAAGGGTTGCCCGAGGTGCTGGCGGCCATCTGCGGCTATTACCGGCGCAAATATGGTGCCTTGATGACGCCATCCAACCTGTGTCTGACCATCGGTGCCAGCCAGGCCTTCTGGTTGGCTATCGTCACCCTGTGCCGTGCCGGGGACGAGGTGGTGGTACAGGCGCCCTATTATTTCGATCATGCCATGGCACTGGATATGTTGGGTATAAAAGGAGTTTATGCACCCTTTGAGGAAGCAAACTGCGGCCTACCCTCGCCAGAGGTGATCGACTCGCTGATCACCGCCAAGACCCGCGCCATCCTGTTGGTCAGCCCCAGCAACCCTACCGGTGTCATCACCTCTCCCGAACTGCTGGAAGAGCTGCATAATCTGGCTTGCCGCCGTGGTGTGGCGCTGATTGTGGATGAAACCTATAATGAGTTCATCCCTGGCGGCGGCCGTCCCCACGACCTATTCATCCACCCTGAATGGGGCGGTCAACTGGTCCATCTCGCCTCGTTCGGCAAGAGCTTTGCCCTGACCGGTTATCGGGCCGGGCTGTTGGCGGCTTCAGAAGACTTTATCCAGCAGGCCCTCAAGGTTCAAGACACCATGGCGGTCTGCCAGCCCCGCATCACCCAACAGGCGGTAAAGTTCGGTGTGGAGCATCTGCACGACTGGGTGGCCGCCAAGCGGGACATGATGACGGAGCGGCATGATCTATTCCGCCAGGAGTTTTCCAGACCGGGCAATGCGTTCCAGTTGACGACCAGCGGCGCTTTTTTTGGTTGGGTGAGGCACCCCTTTGATGGGTTGTCAGGTCGTCAAGTAGCCAAGCGACTGGTAGAAGAGGCCGGTATCCTCTGTCTGCCGGGGGAGGTCTTTGGCCCCGGCCTGGAAAGCTATCTGCGGCTGGCTTTCGGCAACCTCCCGGCCGACATGATTCCAGAGGCGGTCAGGCGCTTCCGGGACTTCACCTGATCGGGGTTCACCCGGCCCTTTGTCTCCTTGGTCCCCTTCATGGTAAGATTTAAAGACTACTTCTGAGGTTTCAATGGACGTTATCACCACCCATGTGAATTCCGATTTTGACTGCCTGGGCGCCATGGTGGCAGCGGCCCGACTCTATCCGGATGCTTTGCTGAGTTTTCCGGGTTCGCAGGAAAAAGCGCTACGGGAGTTCAGTGCCCGTCATTCCGAGTACCTCCCTTCTCTCATCCGCGCCAAGGATGTCGATCTGAATGGAGTGACCCGCCTGATCATTGTTGATTGCCAGCAGGCCAGCCGGATCGGTCGTTTCGCCGAAATACTGGACAGGCCGGGTCTTGAGATACATATCTTCGATCACCACCCGGCCACCGATCGCAGCATAAGGGCGACCGGCGGCATCATCCGCCCCTGTGGCTCGTCTTCAACCATACTGGCCGGCATTCTGATGGACCATGGTCTGGACATGACCCCGGAGGAGGCCACCCTGGTGATGCTGGGGATTTACGAGGATACCGGCCGGTTGTTGTTTCCTTCCACAACCAAGGATGATCTTATGGCTGCGGCCTGGTTGCTGGGGCTGGGTGGCCGGCTGAATATCGTATCCGATTTTGTATCCCAGGAACTGACCACTCAGCAGGTTGAACTGCTCAACATGCTGTTGAAAACCTTGAAAACAACCGAGATCAACGGCGTCAACGTTTCGATCGCCCATGCCTCAAGCGAGTCCTATATCGGTGACATTGCCGGACTGGCCCATATGATGCGGGATATGGAAAACCTGGATGCCCTGTTTCTGGTGGTGGCGATGGAAAACCGCGTCTACCTGGTGGCCCGCAGTCGGGTGCCGGAAGTGAACGTGGGTGAAATTCTGCAACACTTTCATGGAGGTGGGCATGCCACGGCTGCCTCCGGCGCAATGCGTGATCTGTCCCTGAAGCAGGTGTTGGAACAGTTGGAAGCGCTGCTGCGAGTGATGGTCAGCCCGCAGATTTTAGCCTCCGATATCATGTCGGCCCCGGTCAAGACCATACCGGCCGATGTAACCATTGCCGAGGCCCGTGAACTCTTGACCCGCTACAATTGCAATGCCATGCCGGTCATGCAGGGTGAGCGGATGGTCGGGATTATTTCCCGCAAGATCGTGGAGAAGGGGATCTATCACGGCCTTGATTCTTCAGCGGTCACAGAATTCATGCACACCGAGTTCTTGCGGGCGAACGGCAAGACATTACTGAGCGATATCCAGGAATACATGGTCGGCGGGAACCGGCGCTTTGTGCCGGTCTTTGAGGGGGACCGGCTGGTGGGTGCGGTGACGCGTACCGATCTGTTGCGCCACATGTATGGTGGTCGGCGAGGTCAGCCGGAGGCGCTCTACGATGTGGATAGTCTGGTAACCATTCCCAAAAGCCGTTCAATCACAGGTCTGATCAGCAAGCGCTTGCCGGCGGAGGTCATCACGCTCCTGCGGGAGTTGGGGAAGACCGGTGATGAACTGGGAATGGCTGTCTATGCAGTGGGCGGTTTTGTGCGCGACCTTATTCTTGGAGCGAAAAATCTGGATCTGGATGTAACCGTTGAGGGGGACGGCATTTTCTTTGCGGAGCGTTTTGCCGCTCGCCATGCTTGCCGGGTGCGCAGCCATCCCAAATTCGGCACAGCAGTAGTGGTTTTTGCGAATGGTACCAAGCTGGACATCGCCAGTACCAGGCTGGAATACTACGAGTCACCGGGAGTACTGCCCACTGTAGAGCGCTCCTCGCTCCGGCACGATCTTTATCGCCGCGACTTTACCATCAATACCCTGGCTTTTTGCATTAACAGCGACTGTTTCGGACGATTGACCGACTTTTTTGGCGGGCAGCAGGACCTTCAAGAGGGGGTGGTGCGGGTGTTGCACAATCTCTCCTTTGTGGAGGATCCTACCCGAGTTTTTCGTGCTATCCGTTTTGAACAACGACTTGGTTTTCGTATTGCCCCGCATACTGAAAATTTGATCCGCAACGCGGTCAGGATGAATGTACTCGACCGGGTGGGGGGCAAACGGCTGTTGAATGAACTGGTGCTGATCCTGGAGGAGAAGGAACCAATCGGCACCATCGGCCGAATGGCGAGCTTAGGGCTTTTGCAGTTCATCCATCCCTCCCTTAAGATGCTGCCTGAAACAGAGCGAGTCCTGCATGAGATCACCCAGATACTGGCCTGGTTTCGGCTGCTTTACCTGCAGGATAGCTGTCAGCAATGGCAGGTCTATTATCTGGCGGTTTGCGATGGACTTCGTCAGGAGGAGTTTCTGGATGCCTGTCGGCGTCTTAGTATGCCCGGAAGGATAATGAATAAGATCTTTGCTTGTCGTCGTCAGGCACAGGGGATTTTGGATGCAATCCAAAGGCGCTTGAAACGCGGTCCTGAAATTCATAACAGTGATATTTACTACTGGTTTCATGGTCTACCGTTGGAGATGCTGCTTTACCTAGCCGCCAAGGCCAGTCGTGAGGATGTCAGACGTTTTGTGTCGCTCTATTTGACCCGCCTGCGTCAGGTGCGGAGTGCTTTGGATGGTCAAGCCTTGAAAACACTGGGACTTGAAGCCGGGCCGGCTTTCAGCCTCATCAAGGCACAGCTTTTGGCTGCCCGGCTTAATGGCGAAGTAACTGATGATGATCAAGAGCGTGCCCTGGCCTCGGCTTTAATTGCGTCAAACCACCAGGTTGGTGTGTCGAAAAAAACACAGTAGCGTTTGTGGCAAGGTCTTTCTGGGGACCATTCGGTCTCGCGTGTTTTTATACATTGTCCTTCAAAAACAGTCTCTTATAGTTAGAACTTCCTTTTTTATTGAGTTGGCGTTATAGTTGCAATCTTTCAACTGCATGCAGCCACATCCCACCCGCGAGGTCAACAATGCAAAAAATAAAGCGCGTAGCCTGTCTGATAACACTTATGTCATTCCTGACAACAGCAACGGCAGCATTTGCCTCGGATAACACCTTTCGCGAAATTTTTCAGGATGCGTTTTACGGTGGAGCAGTCGGAACACTGGTGGGAGCGGCGTTGCTGGCCTTTACAAAAAAGCCGGCTGATCACCTCGATTATATGGCTTATGGCGCGGCATCCGGTGTCTTGGTAGGCGCAGCCTTCGGGGTTACCAAATCTGCTCGTTCGCTGGCGGAATTGGATAATGGCCGGGTAAGAATCGCCATGCCGACCATCATTCCGGACTTGGTGGAATCCCCGGTCACAAGACAGACCACCATTACCTGGCGGGCGGATCTCCTGCGCGGCACCTTCAACTAGTATTTTGATGGAATCCGCTATAGTAGCCCGTCGCAGCTCTCTGCGATGGGCTTTTTTTTCTTTTGCTTATATCGCCGGCTGATTTATAAAAGCAGGATCACAATATTTGAGGAGCTAATTAATGTCACAATTCAACGATGTAACGGTGGTTAAAAAGGCCAATATCTATTTCGATGGCAAGGTTGTCAGTCATACGGTTCTGTTCCCTGACGGCAGCAAAAAGACCCTGGGTGTCATGCAGATCGGTGATTATGAGTTTGCAACGGCTGCGGCCGAGATCATGGAGATCATTTCGGGCGAGCTGGAGTGGCAGATGAAGGGGGAAGGGGCCTGGCAGAAGGTCGTTGGAGGGGAATCCTTTAATGTACCGGCTAATTCAACTTTCCTTATGCGGGTTACTACTGTGAGCGATTATTGCTGCTCATTTGTTGTTTAATTTATCCAATTGCTAAAAAAGAGGCCGTTCCTTTTAGGGGCGGCCTCTTTTTTTTGATATCAATTGAGTTTAGAATTTGAACCGGCTGACCATTTTCTCCAACCTCTCAACCTGCTGTTCCATGTCTTGGGCCGCGTTCAAAGACTCCGCCGCCCCCTGTGCATTCTTATCCCTGAACACCAGCATGACCTGGGTTTCATCTCCATCTTCCACAAACATGCTTTCTTGATCATGGGTTTTAAAAGTCTCGAACAGCCAGAGGTAGTCATTGCTGACCAAGACCTCGCGGGTGGCTGCCAGAGCCTGTTCGATGTCGTTGGTGTGAGGAACACCTTCGGAAAGTTTCTTGCCTAGATTCACACCAGCCAAATAAGAAATACTGTTGGCTGATTCCCCAATCGCCTGTTCCGTCCCGGACGCAATGGCGCTTAAAAATACCATGGCGTCCTGTAATGCGAGTCTCTGTGTACTGGTCTCCATAAAAACTCCTATCCGAGCTGTTCAAGGTTCAGGGCCACCACCAGCTTTTCTTCAATCTGAATCGTCCCCTCAATCCATGGCTGACCGACAATCTCGGCGGCTGGCTGGATTTCGCTGCGCTTGATGTGTATAACCTCTGAGATCTCATCAATGATAAAACCGATCATTTCACCGGAGAAGATCATCACTGCAACGCAGGTATTTATATCAGGGGCCGCCTCCGGCAGGCCGAGACGCTTGCGGAGCGAGATGATCGGTATGATGTTGCCCCGCAGGTTGATCATGCCTTCTACATGATAGGCGGAGTTGGTGGTTCGGTTATCTCCGGCAAACAGATTATTTCCTTGACCTTCATCACATCGACACAGTAATTCTCACCATTAAGGAAGAAGGTTACCAGTTGAATTTCAGCATTAGTGGTCGCGCTCAATTACTCCCTCCCTGAGAAGGTTTGTGTCGTGCTGATGTTAAACTACTTGGCTGTATACACTTTTTTTATAAATTTTAAATAATTAATATTTAATTATAATGATTTTCAGCTGCCGCAGTGTTGCTATAGTGGATAAAACGAGATCTAAGAAGCTGGAGAAATATGAACGCAGACAGGCAAACAAAGAAAGTCGGACGTTTTGCCCCGTCCCCGACCGGCGCGCTGCATACCGGCTCGTTGGTAGCGGCCGTCGGCAGCTGGCTGATGGCCAGGAGTGCCGGCGGCATCTGGTTGTTGCGCATTGACGACCTGGATAGCCCACGCCAGATGGAGGGTATGGTTGATGATATTCTTCAGACTCTGGAGACCTTCGGGCTCTGGTGGGATGGGGAAATTAGCTGGCAGAGCCGGAATCTTGCTCAATATGAGCGGGCCTTTCTCGATCTGCAGCAGCACGGCCTTGTCTATCCCTGCGGTTGTTCCCGCAGGGAAATCGCCCAGGCCGCTTCGGCGCCTCATCCCGAGGATGATGCCATTGCTTATCCGGGGAACTGCCGGAGTGGCATACGGCCGGAGGCGGTTGTCCGCTCCTGGCGGGTGCAGGTGCCGGATGAGGAGTTGTGTTTTCAGGATGTGCGTAAAGGGAAGGTTTGTCAGAATCTCTTGCGCAGTTGCGGCGATCTGGCAGTAAGAAGGGGTGACGGGGTTTTTACTTATCAGCTTGCGGTTGTGGTTGATGACCAGCTGACCGGGGTAACGCAGGTTGTACGGGGCGATGACCTGCTTTCATCCACCTTGCGTCAGATCTACCTCCAACGGATCTTGGGTTACCAGACGCCTGAGTATTGTCATTTGCCGCTGGTGACCGGTCGCGACGGGCTTAAGCTGAGTAAGCGTGATAACCTGGTCTCGTATCATCTTGGAAATTTGAGGGGCAAGGAAGAAACGCTACTATACAAGGTGCTGCAATTTCTGGGGCAGGCTCCGCCCCAAGAACTTAAGGGAGCAGCCTGTGAGGAGCTTCTGCGGTGGGGAGTAAAGTATTTCGATGCCGGCCTGATACCTGCGTAGGGAGGAGAGCTGGCGCTCTAGGATACTGGACTCAATCTTTTGGCAGCTAGAATAATTAATATAGTCTGCGCGGCTCCCCATCAGCCAATCCGGGTGGTCTGCGCTCAAATTTACCATCGCCAAACTGATTCTGGTAGGGATTCTCCAGGTTGACAATCGGCTCGGAAGGGCGGAACAGCCGCTGCTCTTTAACAGCTATCAGCGGGTAGGGATGGTCGGCACCATCCTTTTTCTGAATTTGTTGGCCTTTGACCTCGCCGATGATGGTGATCAACTTGCCTTTTTCATAGATCACGGGATCAATCAATTCAGTATTGATCGCCAAAAATCTGCCCCGTGAAAGGGAATCTTCATCGGGGACCTCATTTTTTAGCAGTTCGAGCTGGGCAACCTCCAGCATGGTTACGTCACCGCTGGTTAATACTCCGGTAATAATCCCGCCCAAAAGAACAGTTTTGCCAACAAAAGCTTCCGGTTTTTTATTCAGCTCTTCGAATTGTACCGACCGGTCTACCAGACTCAGATTTGCCTCGCTCATCACGTGCGAGCAGCCGCTGATGAACAGCACCAAAGAAAATGCCCCCATAATCATTCGAGCCATATCAGCCTCCATGAAATTTCAAATAATAATACATTCTCATAAAGCGTACAAAATTCGCAATAGTAGTTTAACCCGTTTCACCGGAAGGGCAAGTTTTTCCGTCCCTAGGTCTAGGGCCTTACTGCCCCGAAGTTGGACTCCTCTGGCTCCAAAACTCCACCAGTTCGCGCTCGGCAGTCTTGAAATCCTCCAGATCGACAGTTATATCAGGTGTCCACGGCCGGTTCTTGTAGTAAAGCTTATCATAGTACAATTCAATGAGTCCCTTTGCCAACCCCTCCACATCCCATGCTTCGAGCATCCCCTTCAGTTCATCATAATTCTTGCCGCCCAATTTCTTCTTGATCCGATCAAGGGCAACTGCCATGGGTCCCTGGTACTCGGTGCGGGCATATTCGGCTGACAGACGTTTTATGCGTGTTTCAAGCGAGGCATGGCACCAGACCTTGCAGCTGGTGGCCATGACCTCGTAAAGTCGGCCGGGCAAGGACAGCTTTCCAATGCGCTGGCTCTCCCCTTCCAGGATAATGGGGCGCTCAGGCGGGGCCGCTCGAAAGGCGTCCCACAAAAGAGTTTCGAAACGTTTCTGACTTAAGCCCTGGACAATACCCACCTCGCCAAAGGCCGAGCCGCGATGGCAAGCCAAGCCCTCCAGGTCAATCACGCCCCATGATTCCCTGTCCAGGCCATTGATGAAACTGGTCTTGCCGGTCCCGGTCATGCCATGGATTACGATCATTGGATTCTGCGGCTCAAATTTGTCGAAATATTCGCTGAGCTGGTGACGGAAGGCCTTGTAGCCGCCCTGCAATTGCACGACAGGGTGGCCGGTCATCTCCAGCAGGATTGCCATGGAAAGGCTGCGCAATCCGCCGCGCCAGCAGTAGACCAATACCGGCCGGTTGGCAGCCTGTGCCGTTATAGTGGCGACCATTTGCCCAAAGCGATGGCAGGTCAGCTCCAGTCCGCGTGCACGTGCTTTTTGCGGTCCCAGCTGTTTATGGATGGTACCTATTTCTACCCGTTCCTCATTAGTCAGAATCGGGACATTAATGGCATTCGGCAGGTGGTCTTCGGCGAATTCAAGCGGCGTGCGGCAATCCACAATGCAGTGGCTGTCAAGAACAGCCGGTGAGAAGGTAATTTTTTCAGGCATCAGATCTCTCCAGGGTGTCATTATAGGTGACTCACCCCTGGCTGGCAACAGGGAAGTGTGCTGCTGTTACTCCTTGATTCCGCGGGAGTTACATGATAATTATAAGCGGCTGTATACATTTATGATGGTTCTGCTATGTTATTATTTACTGCCGACGTTCCATAAGCGTTGAGGCAAATTCCGGAAATCCAAGGGAGGGTGAGATGGAGAAGCAGAAGGTCCACTACAGCGAATTGGGGCTGGTTAACACAAAGGATATGTTCCGCAAGGCCATGGATGGCAAATATGCTATTCCTGCTTACAACTTTAACAACCTGGAGCAACTGCAAGCCATAGTAACTGCCTGCGCCGAGACTAATTCACCGGTTATTGTCCAGGTTTCCAAAGGAGCTCGCAGTTACGCCAATGAAACGATGCTGCGCTTTATGGCCATGGGTGCCGTGCAAATGGTCCGTGAACAAGGCTCCAATATTCCAATCTGTCTTCACCTCGATCATGGCGATTCCTTTGAACTCTGCAAGTCATGTATCGACAGCGGATTTTCCTCCGTCATGATTGACGGGTCTCACCTACCTTATGAAGAAAATGTAGCCGTAACTAAAAAGGTGGTCGAGTATGCCCGCCAGTATAATGTCAGCGTGGAAGGGGAATTAGGCGTTTTAGCCGGCATTGAGGATGAAGTCTCGGCGGAACATTCAACCTACACCAAGCCGGAAGAGGTCGAGGACTTTGTCAAAAAAACAGGAGTCGACTCACTGGCAATCTCCATCGGCACTAGTCATGGCGCTTATAAATTCAAGCTTAAACCGGGCGAGTCGGTCCCTCCGCTGCGCTTTGATATCCTGGACGAGTGCGAGAAGAGGATACCCGGATTTCCGATTGTTTTGCACGGGGCTTCTTCCGTTGTTCAGGATTATGTGGAGATGATCAATACCTATGGCGGCAAGATGGATGGCGCAGTAGGAGTTCCGGAAGAGCAGCTGCGAAAAGCTGCAGCATCGGCTGTCTGTAAGATAAATATAGACTCCGATGGCCGCCTGGCGGTTACTGCCAAGATCCGTGAGTACCTGGCCAAGGACCCCAAAGAATTCGACCCACGCAAATACCTGGGCGAAGCCCGCAAAGAATTGATCAAGCTGATCAAGCACAAAAATGAAGCGGTATTGGGATCGGCCGGCAAGGCTTAAACCTAATATTGATCTGAGCATCAAGCTGCCATGGCTCCCTTTTCCCAACTAAAGGAAAACGGATAGCCTAGAGGTTTTCAAACGCTTTCGGTTCAACTTATGTGAAGGGGGGCATGAAAAGCATGAGCACCAGGCAATTTTCCCGTGTCCGTTTTAATGTGGCCGCCAGTATCAAGACCGCAGAACGTCAGTTTCAGGGTTCGGTAGAAAATCTGAGCATGCGCGGCATGTTTCTGGTTACCGACGAACGTTTGGCGGTGGGGGATATGGTTGAGATAACCATGGTCCTGACTGGCACTTCGCCGGAAATTACCGTCTCTTTCGATGGCAAGGTCTGCAGGGTTACAGACGATGGCATCGGTTTCAATTTTGAAAAGATCGATCTTGATTCCTATACCCATCTCAAGAATATCATTGCCTATAACATGGACGAACCGGAAAAAGTAATGGAAGAGATTTATCAGTCTATAGATGAGAGGCTTGGCGCCGAGAAGTAGCGGGTTCCTCGTGCACAGAGGAGTAATTATGAGAAAACATTCAACAACATTTTGTTTATCCGGTTTTATGCTCGGGATCAGTGCACCTATTGGGTGGGCTGCCATCCGGCTTTTGTTTTTCTACGACACACAACAATCATTTTTTGGCCAGGTCTTCAATGACATTTTCGGCAATACCGAGCATCTGGTCCACTATAATTATATGGGTTTTGGCACGGCCATGGTCCTGTCTACACTGGGCTATCTGATCGGCAAAAATGGCGATGAGCTTCGCGAGCGGGCTGTCGAACTGGATATACTGCATAAGGAGGTGGCCTCTCAGAAGGAGATCTTCGAAAACCGTTATAGGGTCCTGGACAGCAATATCAAGAATTTTCATCATATCAGCAGCAAAATCCAGATGTCCCTCAATCTGGAGGAAATCCTGCTTCTATGTGCCGAAGGCCTGCATGAGGTGCTCGGTTATGAGCGGGTAAATATACTTATGACCCAGGAAGGTAGCCATCTTCAGTTTATTACTGCAGCCGGCACTGAAGATTACAATTCGGCTGGCGTAAGATTGCCGCTGGATCCCAGTATCGGTGTGATCTACAAGTGTATGGCTGAAAAGAAAGTTTATCTGATTGACGATATTTCTCGCTATCCGGATGATTATCACCTGCAGCCCCCCTATAACAATCTGGCACCGTTGCGCTCAAAAAGCTTCGTACTATGCCCGATCGTGGTCAAAGGGGAGGCGATCGGCGCCTTCGGCATCGACAACAAATCAAGCCACCGCGCCCTGAACGATTCCGATGTCGACACCATCATGCTTTTTGCTGATCAGGTTGCATCGGCCATTACCCGGATAAACCTGCTGACCTCTATCGACACGCTGACCCGCGAGATGGAAAGTTCGTTTGCATTTCTGTTAGGCAGTCGCGATCAGTATTCCCGCAATGTAATGAACCTCAGGGAAAGCGTGGATTCCGTTGCCGATGGCACCTCTATTATCGCATCGGCATCAGAAGGTGTCATGGCCTCGGTTGATGAAACCAGTACCGCTGTTAACGAGATTTCGGTGGCCATCGAACAGGTGACCCGCAATCTTGACCATCTGGCAGGAGTGGTGCATCAGTCAGCCTCGGCCATGGAACAAATTAACAGCACCATCGGCAATGTTGAACAGAATGCTGCCATCTCGCACGAGGTGTCCAGCCAAGTGAAATCGCAGGCGGACGAGAGTATCGCGGTTGTAACCGAGACAATTGATTCACTGGCTGAGATTCAGAACTCGGTCGAGCTCTCCTATGCGGCCATCAAGCGCCTGGCGGAAAACAGCACCCGCATCGAAAACATCGTCAATGTGATCAACGACATCACCAAGCGCACCAATCTGCTGGCGCTGAACGCCTCCATCATAGCTGCTCAGGCCGGAGAATACGGCAAAAGTTTTGGGGTGGTGGCCGACGAAATCCGCAACCTGTCGCTCCAGACTGGTCACTCCACCGGTGAAATCACCGGCATCATCGAAGAGATCATGTCCGAATCCAAGACAGCCGCCAGCAATATTACCTCTACCAAAAGCCTGGTCAGCCGCGGGGTGCAATTGGGTCACTCCACCGGCGAGTCTCTTAAGGCGATCTACGACCGGTCGGTCTGCTCGATGGAAATGACCCAGCAGATCAAACAAGCGACCGAGGAACAGGTGACTGCGGTGCAACTGGTGGCAAAGTCGATGGAAGATATCAGTTCCATGACCTCGCACATTTTTGTTGCCTCTACCGATCAAGCCAAGGCTACCAGAAGTATTGCCCGGGCCATAGAAGCCATCAAGGATATGGCCCACGAAATGGTCAATTCGACCTCGCGGCAGGTTCAGGACAGCAAAGAGATCCGCAGTACCGTAGAATCGGTCAGCGAGATGGTGGTCGAAATGTTCGATAATATGGAACAACGCCGCCTCCAGAGCGCCGAGGTAGTTAAAGAACTGGAGTCGATGAAAAGCCTGACCTGCTAGATCTAGTCCGGCTGCAGAACCGGGGACTACAACTTTAAACCAACCGGCTCTGCATCCTTTAGCATAAAGGTCCGTTGCCAAAAAGGGGCTTCTGTAAGTCTTCTTGGCATCAGAAAAATTCTGATGACTGGGATGATCCAAAGAAGCCCTTTTTATTTAAACCTGTCTAATTCCTGATACACTTGCAGTCAGGCGATTGGTCAGAACTTTTTTATAGCGTATACATGATTTTTTTGTTATAAGGCTACTTCCGGTCGGACGGCTACCCATTTCGGGAACCGATCATTAATCGACCAGAACTAAACCAAATACCGCACGGATTCCATGGCGAACCGGGACGGAAGGGGGATACCCCAACAGCTCAGGGCAATATTCCCTGTCTGTCCGTCTACGCGCCCTCCGGCGCGTTTTTTATTTTGGCAACCGTGTTGGCGAATTCATTGGCAGGGGTAAGCATGCGTAAAAAAATTTCCATACCCGATATCATCCAGATGAAGCAGGAAGGGCGCCTGATTACGGCATTGACCGCCTACGACTTTCCTTTTGCCCGTCTGGTTGATGGCGGCGGTGTTGATATCATACTTGTGGGGGACTCGGCCGGGGTTGTGGTGGCCGGCCATGATAACACATTACCGGTTACCATGGATGAGATGCTTTACCATGTTAAAGCGGTCAAACGCGCCGATCCCAAGGCGCTGGTCGTGGCCGATATGCCCTTTATGTCCTGCCAGACCGGTGCTGAGGAGGCCTGTCGCAACTGCGGCAGGATGATCAAGGAGGGTGGCGCCGAGGCGGTCAAGATCGAAGGGGGCATGAATATGGCCCATATCATCCGGGCGGTTTCCTCGATTGATATTCCGGTCATGGGGCACATCGGCCTGACACCCCAGTCTGTGCACCGCATGGGAGGCTATAAAGTGCAGGGACGAAAAGATCAGGGCGAACGGATCTTAGATGATGCCTTGGCAGTGCAGTCAGCCGGTGCTTTTGCCGTAGTGCTGGAGGGGATACCGGCCCGGCTGGCGGCCCACATCAGCGAAGAGCTTTCCATTCCGACCATCGGTATCGGCGCCGGCCCGGCTTGTAACGGGCAGGTGCTTGTGATCCACGATATCCTCGGCTTGTGCGAAAAATACTCCCCCAAATTTGTCAAACGTTATGCTGAGCTGGCGCCGCTCATTTCCGAGGCGGTCAAGGGCTATGTTGACGAGGTCAGGGCCGGGGAATTTCCGACCGAGGCGCATTCGTTTAGCTGAAGATTAAGTACCTTGTCGAGTATTTTGTTTGACATGAGGTTTTGAAAAGGCAAATGAAAATAATCACCTCAATAGATGAGATGCAAAAAACAGCCCTCTCCCTTAAAAGCCAGGGCAAGTGCATCTCCTTTGTTCCGACCATGGGCTATCTGCATGAGGGACATGCCTCGCTCTTGCGGGAGGGTCGCAAGCAGGGCGATATCCTGGTTCTCAGCATCTTTGTCAATCCGATTCAATTTGGTCAGAACGAGGACCTCGACCGTTATCCCCGCAACCTGGAGGGGGACTGCCGCATTGCCTGTGATTGCGGAGTCGATTTTGTCTTCACCCCGGATGCCGCCGGCATGTATAAAAACGGTTTTCAGACCAAGGTCCTGATAAGTCAACTGACTTTGCCGCTATGCGGCGCAAGTCGGCCCGGCCATTTTGATGGCGTGGCCACGGTGGTAAACAAGCTGTTCAATATTGTTCAGCCTGATGTGGCTCTGTTTGGTAACAAGGATTACCAGCAACTGGCTGTTATAAAACGTATGGCTGCTGATCTTAACCTGCCGGTCAAGGTGGTGGGTATGCCGATCGTCAGGGAGGAGGATGGTCTGGCGATGAGCTCTCGCAACGCCTACCTTTCTCCGGCAGAAAGGCTAAGCGGGTTATGCCTCTCGCAAGCCATTCTAAAGGTACGCGAGCTGTATAAATCGGGAACGTGCGATGCGGCTATCCTGAGAAAGGCTGCTTTAAACTTGATTGAAGCCGAGCCGAACGCCGTCTTGGATTACCTCGATTTTCGGGATGGAAACACACTGGAAGCTGTTGATAAGGCCACGGATAGCACCCTAATGGCAACGGCCGTCAAAATAGGAACTACGCGACTGATCGATAACACTATATTGGGAGAGGAGTTTTAATCATGCAAAGAATTATGCTGAAGAGCAAGATTCACCGTGCCACCGTGACAGGGGCCGACCTCCACTACGAGGGAAGCGTCACCATCGACCGTGATCTTATGGATGCCGCTGATATCATTTCTTACGAAAAAGTGGCGGTCTGGAACGTCACCAATGGCAGTCGTCTGGAGACCTATGCCATTGAGGGAGAGCGCGGCTCAGGTGTTATCTGTCTGAACGGCGCCGCTGCCAGGCTGGTGGCCCCCAAGGATCTAGTGATAATCGCCAGTTTTGTTAATATGAGCGAAGAAGCGGCTATCAAGCACGAACCCAAGCTGGTTTTTGTGGATGAGCAGAACCGTATGCTGCCAACTCGCCAGGAAGAAGCGGGTCAGGCCAAGCTGAAGTGTGTGCATTAGTACTCAGCACACCCCCTGAAGTGTTAAACAACAAGAGCTAAACGGCAATAGAACGCGGGAAACCGGCTGCAGGCTGATCATGCCTTAGCGTTCTATTGCCTTTATGCCCGGTATCCTTCCTGCCAAACCTTTTAAAGCCTGCCCGCAAGTTCTTCAATGCTTCTTGGTAAAAATCTGCTATATTTTTCTCATGAATACAAACTCCGTCAACATGCCTGAAACTATCTACAGCGCCTCCTGGATTGTGTCACCCCATACCGAGCCGATTGAGGGGGGCGCTATCCTGGTCCGTAACGGATTCATTGCGGCAACAGGGAAACTGGAAGAGCTGCGCCGGACTCATGGATCTACACCGGTGGTTGATTTCCCGGATTGTGTCCTGATGCCGGGGCTGGTTAATGCCCACACCCATCTTGAACTGACCTATTTCCCAGCCTGGCGTCTGCGTACCCATATCGACTATAATCCGCGCCGCTTCGTGGACTGGATCATCCAGCTCATCAAGATCAAACGTGGTCTGGCGCTAGAAGATTATCAGGCGTCCATCCGCGAAGGATTACGGATGTGCCTTGAAGCAGGTACCACGGTGACCGGCGAGATAGCAGGTAATTCGTCCCTGGCGGGTCTTTACCACAACTCGTTACTTTCCGGCCGTTTGTTTTTCGAGGTTCTCGGACATGATCCCGTCACGTTCCAGCCGCTGTTAAAACGCGCAATCGAGGCCTGTATAACTGATAACGCGGCTAATTTCGCCTCCGGGATTTCACCTCATTCTCCCTACACCATTGGAGAAGGAAATTTGTCTCTGATCCGCGAGGAGGCCTTTTCCCGCGGTTTTCCGCTCGCTATTCACATCTCTGAATCGGCCGCCGAAAGCGATTTCATGTTCAGTTCCAGCGGACCGCTGGCCGAGGAGCTCTATCCTTTTGCGGGCTGGGAACGCTACCTGACGCCACCCCGCCGTATGAGCTCGACCGACTTCCTGGACCGGGCCGGTCTGCTTAGCTCTGCCACCCTGGCCATACACTGCGTGCATATAAACCTGGCCGATGCCGAAATATTAAAAAAGCGCGGTGTCCATGTAGCTCTTTGCCCGCGTAGCAACAACTACCTGGATGTCGGACGGGCGCCGGTCGCCTTGCTAAAAAAGCTCGGCATCCCGCTGGCATTGGGAACCGATTCCCTGGCTAGTAACGATTCGCTTTCCATGTGGGATGAAATGCGTTTTGCATTGGAAAGTTTTCCAAAAGATCTTTCTGCGCTGGATGTGTTCCGGATGGCAACCAGTAACGGCGCTGCCGCGCTTGGTCTAAAGGCCTCGCATGGTTCGCTCGAGCCGGGCAAGCGGGCCGATTTTCAGGTTATTGGCAAAATTGGAACTGCGGCTGATAAACTGCTTGAAAGGGCTATTCTTTCTGGTGAAGTCCTGGATGTTTTTTCAGCTGGGCGTCGTTACGCCGGAATAGTCACTTGTTAATTTAGCAACCCAAGCCACCACAGGTAGCCTTTAAACCTGGCCGCCGGAAGGTATCCCAATTTTTTAATCACATCTCTAGCGCGACCCTCCTTTATAAACCCAGCGGCGTTGTTTTCAGGCTGCAATAGTGCTATATAATCTTTTCTGCGGTTCATTCCCCTTTGAAACGGAAAAATCATGTCTCTTGCAGAACAAGTACTCCAGGGCAACATTCGTGCTGCCGCGCGGTTGATGCGTGATATTGACGACAACCGCCCATCGGCAGTTGAAGAACTAAAGCAGCTGTATCCCTCTACCGGCAGGACCTACATCATCGGCATAACCGGTCCTCCCGGCGCCGGCAAATCAACCCTGGTTGATCAGATAACGGCCTCTTTCCGCAAAAAGGGGAAAAAGGTTGGGGTGGTGGCGATAGATCCGACCAGTCCCTTTACCGGTGGAGCCATTCTGGGCGACCGCATCCGCATGAACCGTCATGCCGAAGACGAAGGGGTGTTTATTCGCAGTCTAGCTACGCGCGGTGCACTGGGGGGGCTTTCCCGCTCCACCTCGGACGTGGCTTTGGTACTGGATGCGCTGGGGATGGATTTTGTCATAATCGAGACAGTCGGTGTCGGTCAGGATGAGGTAGATATTGTCAAGACCGCCCATACGACCTGCGTTGTGATGGTGCCGGGGTTGGGGGATGATATACAGGCAATCAAGGCCGGCATACTCGAAATCGGTGATATATTTGTAGTTAACAAGGCTGACCGGGAGGGGGCTGACCGAACAGCCCGAGAATTGAGCAATATGCTGGAGATGCGTTCTGCCACCGAGGGGAGCTGGAGCCCACAGGTCCTCAAGACCGAGGCCCAAAGAGGAACCGGCGTTGAAGAGCTGACAACCGAGATTCTGGCCCATCGTGATCATCTTTTCTCCAGCGGCACGCTCAATGAATTCCTGCGGGAACGCAATGAGCGGCACTTTGTGGATATTCTGCGCGATAATCTTTTCAAGCGCGCCATGGCCTTTATGGATCGCAATGAAACACTTGCCAGGGTGGTGGAGGGAATGGGAACCAACTCTATCGACCCTTATACAGCGGCCGAAGAGGTGGTCTCAGAACTGGTGGGGAATAATTGAGGCATCTTTATCATCAGCATAAGGAGCATAGCGCTGTCGCCGCAGTCGATCCGCGGGTCAGGCTGATGGCGGCACTGCTTTTGTTGGCATTGGTGGTAAGTTCACGTTCCAGCTCGTTTCCTCTACAGGTAGCTGGTATCTGCCTGCCAGTGGCTGTTATTGCCGGGATGAAGCCGCGAGTGCTGATGCTGCGGCTCTTGCATCCATTATTCATTGCCGTTGTAATACTTGTCCTGAAAGGCTTCTTAGGGGCCGGTGGTCAGTCGTATGATCTCGGCGGTTATATTATAACCGTCAACCGCGACGGTTTAGGGGAAGGGGTTCTAATTATTTCCCGCATTATGGGTGCCGTTTCCGTGGCTATTCTCTTGGGTCAAGTAATGACCTTTACTGAAATCATGGCTGCACTAGGCTGGTTGAAGGTTCCCCGTAGCCTGGTGGAAGTGTCGCTGTTCGCCTGGCGGGCTCTCTTTATGCTCTACGATGACGCCGGAGTAGTTTATACGGCCCAGAAAAACCGGCTGGGCTATTGCGGAATCCGGCGCGCGCTTTCATCATTCGGCGCCATGGCCGGAATGCTGATTATCAGGGCCTTTGATAGTAGTCAGGCCATGACGGTTGCCATGGCTCAGCGCGGTTATGACGGCCATCTGCCGCTTCTGGACGGCTCAAGGCTTGGCCGGTATCAGATCGCCGGTCTAAGTGTCTTTGCGTTTGTGATGGCCGCGGCCTGGAAGATACAAAATTGAATCCCTCAAAAGTTCGTTTATCAGCCAGAATAGAGTCTTTCCGCTATCCCGACGGCACTGTTGCGCTGGCCGGGACCGAGCTGGATATTCTGGACGGACAGTTCTGCGGCATCCTCGGCTCCAATGGTTCCGGTAAAACAACCCTGCTTAAACTTCTGGATGGTATGATCAAGGATTTCACCGGAAGTGTCACCCTGGATGGCGACGATGTCCGCCGCCTTTCCCCCAAGGAAATTTACGGAAAAGTCGGGCTGGTATTCCAGAACCCTGACGATCAGCTCTTTGCGCATTCGGTCTACGAGGATGTTGCCTTTGGACCACGGAACATGGGCCTCAAGGAGCAAGAGGTTGCAAGACGGGTCAGCGAGGCGCTGGAATCGGTTGAAATTGCTGATCTTGCTAAAAAAGACATCCATAATCTCAGTTATGGCCAGAAAAAAAGGGCCTGTATTGCAGGGCTTCTAGCCATGGGGCATGAGATTCTCTTGCTGGATGAGCCTACTGCCGGGCTTGATCCGATGGGTGAGTATAAAATGATGGAGCTTTTGACTCGTCTCAATCGGGAAGGCGGTGTTACCATTGTCATGGCTACCCATAGTGTAGACCTTGTTCCTGTCTTTCTAAACCGGCTGCATATCCTCAGTCGGGGCGTGCTGGTTCGCAGCGGAACCCCGGAAGAGGTTTTTGATTCCCACGATGATCTGGCCAGTGTCAAGCTGCGCCTCCCCTACATTGCCGAATTGATTCACAAGCTTAAGCATGATGATGCCTTGCCGTTCAAGCGGGTGCCGCTGACCGTGGGCGAGGCGCGGCGCGAGATCCTGGAGGCCTTTGCAAGCCGCAATTAACGGCTGTTCACTTAAATAAATTGAAAAAAAAAGGTTTTGCTCTATACTTGCTTTTCGTTAAACGCAGGTTAGAATTTAGTACCGGAGAAAAGCGATGACACTGGCTGGAATTGTACTGGTTATTATGGCAGTTGCGTTTTGTATCCTGGTAGCGGTGCTGATTCCGGTCATACTGACTGTGAAGCGAACCGCAGCGTCGGTCGGCTGTTTATCTGATATGCTCCAGCAGGAACTTAAACCGACCATTCAGGAGTTGACCGCGATACTGGCGGAATTGAAAACTGTTGGTGGCGGGATTGCCGAACATACTGATGATGTCAAGTATTTCATGTCGGCTCTCGGAGAAACCGGTAATAATCTAAGTGCCATTAATCGTACGGTAAGGGTAGTCTCGACAGTTCTCAACACTGGTTCGGTCTGGATGACCGGTGCCAAAGTGACGGGAAAATACATGCTTGATCGATATATAAAAAAACGGGGAGGATCTGACCATGTCAAATGATGAAAAAAGCCTATCCACTGGAACTATTTTAATGTCATTTGTTGCTGGAACGGCTGTGGGTGCAGGATTGGCATTATTATATGCCCCGAAAAGCGGACGGGAGATGAGAGATACCATCTCCGATTTGACTGAGGACGCGGTCGACAAGATCAAGGAATACGCCAAAGAGGCCCAGGAAAAAATCAAGACTGTAATCGAGGACAGCAAGGATACTTTTGTTGAGAAAAAATCGATACTTTCTTCAGCCATTGAGGCAGGTAAAGAGGCAATGCAAAAGGAGAAGGATCGCATCGCAACGCCCTAGTATAAAATGTTTCTTCAAAAAGCCCACTCTGAGTGGGCTTTTTTAGTTTATCAACTCCTATGAAAACCTCCTCGAACCTTATAGCAAATTCCGGTTGTCTCGATAGATAGGCGAGAGAATCATTGCCGCTCAAGAAACCCTTTGGCTGGGTTGACAGTTTCTCTGGTGATGACGCAATCTGCCGGTACTTCAATCCTGAACTCGGCGCCTCCTTTAATGTTGCCCACCGTCAAACTACCTCCCATATTCTGTTCGATAATCACTTTGGACATGTACAGGCCAATGCCGGTCCCCTTGCCAGCCATTTTGGTGCTGAAATAGGGGTCGAAGATCTTGTGCAGGATTAGGTCCGGAATCCCGCCGCCGTTGTCCAGTATTGTGACCACCGCCGAACCGTTTTCGCTGAACGCACGAATGCGAATGCGCGCACCTGTTATATAGCCATCCGTCAGAACATCTTTGGCATTGCTAAGAATGTTAAGTAGGGCCTGGGAATACTCGTTTGGGTAGCCGATTGCATTGACGGTTTCGGGTGTTTCAATATCCAGGGCGATATTGCTGTTCTTAAGACTTGCGGAAACAAATTCAATGGTACTTCGCAGAACGTGGTTTACCTGAAAAACCTGCCTGTCCTTATCCTTGCGGAAGAAGTTACGGAAATCATCGATGGTGGATGACATGTACATGATGGTACTCATCACAATGTTGATCTCTCTATCCATCTCAGCCTGGGAGAGTTGACCCGATTTAAAGCTCAACTGAAGATTCTGAATGATCAGGGCCAGGTTGTTAAGCGGTTGTCGCCATTGGTGGGCAATGTTGTTGATCATTTCACCCATGGCTGCCAATCGACTTTGCTGGATCAGAATCCTGTCTTTTTCACGAAGATCGCTGATTGTGGCAATTATTCGTTCCTCAAGTGCCGAGTTCAATCTCTCAAGTTGTTGCTTGCTGTTTGCCAGCGCCTCCTGGGCCTGCTGGCGCTCAGCTACCTCCTGCTCCAGCAGCAGGGTCTGTTCGTGCAATGACTCCTGCTGCTTGTCCAGAGTGTTCAACAAGGAGTTGAATGCCTTGGCCATCACCCCGATCTCATCGTCCGACTTTATCTTGATCAAACGGGCCGCATCCGTTTTTTGCGGCAGTTGTTCCAGATGGCGGGTTACGGCCGCCAGCGGTGACATAAGACGCTTCATGATCAACCAGGTGAAGAGCAGCAACAGCAAGGTTCCAACCAGGATGACAATGGCAAAATAGTGTTCGGCTTTGCGAAGGGGGGCATAGGCCTCGGATTGGGGATAGTTGGCCGCCAAAAACCAGGCTGCTGTTCGAAGGTGTTTGGCGGATAACAGCATCGGAACACCGTATGAAGTAACCGTCTCATCGCTTCCCTCAAACCCCGCAAAGGCCCTGTCCACAAGCTTGTTGATTCCCGGCGCGGCCGCCGGCTTCATGATCCTGTTTTTGTCGGGATGGACGATCAAGATCCTGTTCATGTCGGCGATGAACAGGTAACCGGTCTTGCCGATCTTGAGCCTGGAGAGTTCCGCCAGAAAATTTTTACCGAGCAGGTCGAGGCTACCGGTCATCATTCCGATCATGTTCCGGTTTTGGTCAAAGATCGGCACAGTCATCATGATCGCAGGCTGCCCGGGATTATGTGTAGATAAATAGGCCTCGGATATACATGGTTTCCTGCTGATAACGGTTTTCTGCACCCATTCCCTGAACGACAAGTCTCTTCCGCGCCGATTGGGCCTGTAAGGACTCTCAACAATCATCTTGCCATCATTGTTAATAAAGAAGAGGCCGTTGTCGAATATCGAGAGCAGTCCGGCTTGATGATCGAGAAAGTTCTGGGCAGAGATCGGGTTGGTAAAGGCGTCCGGGGAAGCTGTTGCGGCGACCGCCATAAGGGCATTTTGGGCAATCCTGAGCTTGTTATCAATGTCGTCGGCCAGGCTTGAGACAAGCGAGAACTGCTGGTTGGATATTGATTCCTTGAGTTGGCTCTCAAAGTAGGCCAGGGAAGCATATGACGCGGCAATAACGAAAAAGATGAACAGGATGGTGACAGCCAGCGCCATCTTGGTCTTTAGACTCAGGCTTTTTAAAAAAGCTTGTTTCATGCTAATCTTGCCTCCCACGACAGGACAATAATCAGAGTGCAGAACTCAATGCGCAGCATTTTGTCGTTAGTTTAAAATAACCTGTTCCTCTGTACAAGATATTTTAATTAAATAAATTTTTCAGAAACTGATAAGTCATTTTCAGGAATTCCAGGGAATGCAATAACTGGTAAAGCTATGCTTCTAGATAATGCCTGCAAAATAACACCTTTATTGATGGGTAATGACGAATGTGGTAGTCTTTAGTCGCTAGGTGTTCTAGTTATTTAAATTAAAGCTGATTTCAATCGGCTTTCTTTAAGGAAAAAATGCCTCCCTTTCAGCCTTCAAAAATCTGGAGTAGCGCCAGACTGTTGACCAAGAAATTCATTGCTGATCGCTGTCCGATGTTTGCTTCAGCATTGGCTTTTTTGAGCATGCTCTCGATAGTGCCTTTTCTAGCAATTCTTTTTGCTGTCCTCAAATTACTGAATGTACATAACATACTGGCTCCGATAATCATCTCGAATGTGACAGCCGGTTCTCATGAACTGATCACCAGCATCCTGCGCTACATCAATAATACTCAAGTAGGATCATTAGGGATAGCTGGCCTGATAACCCTTTTTTTATCGGTCATGGCTACTCTAGATAATGTCGAGGATGCCTTTAACCAGATCTGGAAACTTCCACGCGGCAAGGCGGTCCATCACAAGCTGCGCGACTACCTGATTCTGATCTTCAGTATTCCGCTCTTGATTACCCTGACAGTCAGCACCACCACCATGCTCCAGCACCAGGAGTTGGTGAAATGGTTTTTCCGGCTGCCAGGTTTTGGACCTCTACTGTTGCTGTTGTTTCACCTGGTTCCTTATTTGAGCATCTGGCTCGCGCTTGTCTGTCTGTATCTGTTCATGCCTAACAAAAAAGTCCGTTTCAGTAGCGCTATGGTCGGGGCTATGCTGGCTGGCACCGCCTGGCAACTGGCCCAATGGGGCTACGTGCATTTCCAGATTGGAGTCTCCCGCTACAACGCCATTTACGGCACGTTGGCACTGCTCCCCGTGTTTATGGTATGGATATATATCAGTTGGATTATAATCCTGGCAGGGATGGAGATCGTGTGGTTTTTGCAGGTCAAGCCTCTGTCCAAAGATCGCTCAAGCCGGCCATAAAGAACAGGGATTACGTGAAAATGCCCATTTGGTAAGGTTCTCCTGCGATTGACTTTCTTTCTGAACTCTTCTATACTTCGAAATATTTATGAGAAATCGATGAGATATATCTATGCTGCCATAACGGCCCTTTTGCTCGCTTTTCCGGCTGGCGCAACCGAACCGGCCCAGTCGCTCTTGAACGAGTTGACCCAGCCTACGACGCCGATGCTTGCTCCGATCGATCCGCCTGTGCTGATTTCGGCCGATGAGCCGTTGACAGAAGAGGAACAGCCCGGCAAGGTTACAGAGCTGTTTACTCTGGAGGAGCTCAGGGAAAAAACCAATGAAGGAGTTGAGCTGGCTCTCCCCGATGTTGACCTGCCTCTTTCCGATATCCCCTTGGCACTTAACAGCAAAGTCGAATATTTCCTCTATTACTTTCAGACCAAGGGTAAACAGTCTTTTTCACGCTGGCTTTCCCGATCTTCTCGCTACATACCGATGATGAAGGAGATTCTCAAGCGCGAAGGTATGCCCGAGGACCTGGTTTATGTGGCCATGATTGAGAGCGGTTTTCACATGAATGCCCGTTCCTGGGCCAATGCCGTGGGTCCATGGCAATTTATCTCCGGTACCGGGCGTAGGTATTCACTGCGCATAGATCAATGGACCGATGAGCGCAAAGACCCGGTTAAGGCCACTATTGCCGCAGCGATGTATCTGAAGGAGCTTTATGGCATCTTCAAGGGTGATTGGTATCTGGCCGCTGCCGGTTATAATGCCGGGGAGAACAAGATCCTGCGTGCTATCTCCATGTACAATACCAGCGATTTCTGGGAAATTTCCCGTGGCCCGTATCTAAAGCAGGAAACCAAGGAATATGTTCCCAAACTTCTAGCGGCTGCCATTATTGCCAAAGATCCTTCCCGTTATGGATTCTCGGATGTTGCCTATCTTCCGCCAATTGAATTTGAGACGGTCAGGATTCCATCGCGCACAGATCTGGAGTTGGTGGCCAGACTGGTCGGCACAACCTACGAGACGATCAAGGAATTGAACCCGGACCTGCGCCACTGGTGTACCCCCCCCAATTATCCCAATTTTGAACTGAAGGTTCCCAAGGGGACCAAACAGAGGCTTGAGACTGAATATGCCAAGGTAGCGGATGATCAGCGGTACACTGAGAAGATCTTGTATACCCGTTATCAGGCTCGCAAGAAAGACTCGCTCAAGAGCGTTGCCCGCAGGTTCGGCACATCCCCGGCTGTTCTGGCCGAGTTGAATGGACTCTCTGCAACCAGTCGCATTGCCGGCCGGAGCCTTATTGTTCCGGCTAAAAGCGTGGTGGATTTCAGTAGTGAGGGACGCACTGTCACACCCAGCAACGTTAAAAAAGGTAATTTTGCCAAATACTACACCGTTAAAAAAGGTGATACTCTGGAAGCTCTCTCCAAGCGCTTCAACGTATCAACAAAATTGCTATCCTCCTGGAACAATCTGAAAAGCAAGATTGCCCTCAAGGCCGGCCGTCGAATCATCATTGCCAAGTTTACAGAAAAAAACGGGGAAATGGTGCCTGTCAAGGACAAAGGCTGATTTAGAAAGCCTTTTATTCGTGTAAATCATTAACATGAACTGTTTAGGTAGGATCGTGACACAGTTTGTTGCTGCGCCAAGTTTGAACAAATACAGAATACAAAAGAGCTAAAACTGAAAGGATTATCTGATGTATAACATCCTCATCTCTGCTGCAGCCGGTTTAGCCATACTAGTGACCCTGTTGCTGGTCAAACTGCCTTGGTTGGCTGCGCTTCTTATCGGCCTGGTAGTCTTCGTAGCCGTCTTTGTCATTCTTTCACGCATTACCATGAAAAAGGTTATGGTAATTATCGAGACAGCCGGCAAGGACCTGCAGGGGCAACGTTTCGAAAAGGCTATCCGTGAGTTAAAAGAAGCGCTCAGGTATGGCAAGTGGCAGGTCTATGTAGATGGCCAGGTCAACTCACAGATCGGCATGATCTACTATATGAAACGGGATTTTTCAAATGCCTTCCCCTATCTTGAAAAATCGTTCTTCAAAAACTGGGCCGCCATGGGCATGCTCGCGATTTGTTATATGAAACGTCAGAAAAAGGACAAAATGATTGCTACCTTTGACAAGGCTGTCCAGGGTAGCCCCAAGGAGTCCCTGCTCTGGAACCTGTATGCCTACTGCCTTAACGAAACTGGCGATACAACCAGGGCCAAGGAGATCATTGAGAAGGGACTTAAAAAACTGCCTGGGGATGGCCCGCTCAAGGAAAACCTGGAAAACCTGAACCAGGGCAAGAAAATGAAAATGCGCAGTTTTGGTGACTCGTGGTTTCAGTTTCATCTGGAAACTGTAGCAGCCCTCCAGAAACATCAGACGGCAGCCATGGGCGGGCGCATGCAGCGTCGCCAGGTGGTCAGGAAGTAGGCCGGCAGTTACCCAAAGCTGATTATTTAAGTTGCGACCTCAAAATCAAAGGAAATAACACGCCCCACCCGAAAATTCAGGTGGGGCGTTGTTTGTTTCAAGGCATCCGATATTTAAAACTTGAAGCCGATACCGCCGCTCAGGAAATTCAGCTTGTCATCGAATTGCCGGCGATACTCCACGTTCAGGTAGAGTGGCGAAAGACCGAGCCTCAGATCCCCTCCGGCCAGTGCTACAGGTGTTCCCTTGGCCCCTCTTTTGTCATGAAAAACCAGCGCTGCTCCCAAACCAGCGTAAGGCTGGAATATGGGGATAGGGGCGTGAACTTTGAACAGAGCAGTGACAGGCAGTGATTCGTCTCTTTTGGCGCTGATCTTATTGTCAAGCCTGACATAGGCTACAGTGGCGCCCAGAGAAATGAGCCGGTTAAGGTACAAGTCACCGAATGCTTCGGTGAAGTAACTGCTGCGTCCGGTAACTGCACCGGCCCTTATGCCGGCGCCAATGGAATCGGATGCTATGGCGGTAGCAGCCAAGGACAACAGGATCAACAGGATTAAAAAAATACGCATGGGACTCTCCTTGAATGAACTTCTATTTCAAATCATGAACGCAATTTTCGGCAGACCAATTGCGGTTTCCTTAAACTACCCTGTATGCCTTTGTAGCCTCAGCCCTTGCTCCTTGATTTCATCTTTGATTAGAAAGCGGTCTAAGCTGCCACAGCCCCCCGCTTCTGCATTGAAGGCCGATAATACCCAAAATTTAATTTACCTTCAAGTGCATTGTCTCTTTTTTTACATAGCCTATTGAATCGCCTTATCAAAATGCCCATGATGTGTTATAAGATGCCCTGTCTCATCATAAGCCCTTGATCCTGCTCATAGAGCATGGTGTCGCTACCGCAAAGTGCCGATAAATTCTTCTTACGCCGTTTACGTTCAGGTTAAAGTTATTGAAGGCAAGTCCACCGATTGTGACTGGCAAAATGGCCAGAAAGCTGGTGTTATGAGTGCCTTTGTCAGGCAAAATGCTCTAAGGGCTTAATTATCAGGAAATGGTAAGATCAATGGTTAAAAAAGATCAAAGACAAAGATTTACAGTCAAATCGGCTCTTCTTTTGGCTGTTCTGATTGCAGCCGGTTTCGCCGGTAACTTTCTTGCTCTGCGCCTTTTTACTGGATTCAGTTATCTTTTTGGCAGCATTGCCGTGCTGCTGGTGGTCCGCCTGTTCGGAGTTCGCTGGGGTTTTTTGGCTGCTCTGGTGGCCTCATCCTGGACCATTGTCTTATTCGGACATGGCTATGCCATGATCTGGCTTTGCGCAGAGCCGCTGGTTGTTGGGTGGCTGTTGTCCAAAGGCCGGACCCGGAATGTCATCTTGTATGACTGTCTGTACTGGCCTCTGGTGGGGGTGCCGCTTATATGGTGCGTTTTCCAGTATGTCATGCACGTTCAGGTGCTGGGTACCATTGCTGCTATACTGATGTACTGGGTGATCGGCATCAGCAATGCCTTGATTGGCAGCCTCCTGCTGACCTATCTTCCCGGTTTGGCTACTGTTGGCGAGTCCGAGGCCGCTCCGTCCATACCGATCCAGCAATTGATCTTCAATCTCCTGATGGCGGTTGTTGTTATCCCATCCATCGTTGTCATGATTCTGAGTGGCAAGGCTACTGAAAAACGATATCTGGCTGAGATGGCCGACGGCCTGGAAGATAGTTCGCGAGCCGCCTTATATGAAACGCGGCTAAGTCTGCAAAAATACTTCTTCATACTGTCGGAACTGGAAAAGCAGAGTGAGGGAGCTGGGTTTTCAAAGAGCAGCTCTCCCGGCGCCTATCAGCAGAGTGCTCTTGAACACATGCAGAGCTTGAACCCGGAGCTTTTTCTGGTCTATATTGGCAGTGCTGGGGGTCGCTCGCTGGCCTATGCCCCATCCAAAGACGCAAAGGGCCAGTCTACTATCGGGCTTGATTTCAGCGACCGTGAATATTACAAAGAGATGCTGCTGAACAGAAGGCCATGTGTGACCAATATCTTTTTGACCCGCGGCGCTGCCACCATTCCCAGTATTGCGATTGGTTTTCCCTTTCTTTCTATGGGGGAGTTCAAAGGTTACGCCATGGCGGCCATCAAACCTCGTTTTTTCGCTGATATTCTCACTGTTTCACGGGCCAGGCCGTTTCATCAGATAACGCTGCTGGATAGCAACAATCTTGTTATTGCCAGTACCGATGCAGATCGCAAGGCCATGACAGTCTTTGATCCCTGCTCAATGGGTGTAATGACGGAGACCAGTTCCAGCGGCATTTTCTGCTGCATGCCGAGCAGCAACTCATCCTTGCCGCTCTGGCAGAGAGCCCAGCGCTCCAGTTACCTGTTGCGTACCAAGGTTTCCCCTGACAGCCCCTGGAACATACAGGTGGAAACCTCCTTTGCTCCCTACCAGCGCTTGCTGCTCACCGATCATATACGGTCGCTGCTTATGGCACTCTGTCTGAATCTGCTGGCCCTGGTAGCCTCCCTTTATACATCCCGCCGCCTGGCGGAGCCATTAAGACGGCTTTCCAAGGTTACCACCGATCTGCCGCAACGTCTGCTGCACGAGAAGATCAATGTCTGGCCGGAAAGCATGGTGACAGAAATTGATCTGTTGATCGGCAACTTCAGGGTTATGGCCACTGCTCTCAGCCAGAAATTCCACGAAATCACCTATGCAAACGAGACGCTTGAGCAGCGCGTCGAGGAGCGAACCAGTGAGCTTATCAAGACCAACCAGGAGCTGCAAAAAGAGATAGTTGAACGAAAACTCACCGAGCGTCAACGCGATCATCTTATGGATGAGCTGGTTAACCAACTGCGGTTTTTACAAACCATGATCAATGCCATCCCGAACCCGATCTATTACAAGGATGGAAACGGCTTGTATCAGGGTTGCAATCGCGCCTTCGAAGATTGCCTCGGGTTTTCCAAAGAGCACATAATTGGAAAAACGGTTCATGACATCTTTCCTCCTCAGCGGGCAGAGGTGTTTGACAAAGCTGATCAGGAACTGCTCAATCAGCCCGGCGTACAGGTCTATGAGACCCAGATAAACTACGTTGATAATCTTAGCCATACTGTTCTTTTCTGCAAGGCTACCTATGAAGATACGCAAGGCAAGCTGGCAGGCTTGGTTGGCACCATCATAGACATTACAGAGCGTAAACAAGCCGAGACTGAACGCAATCATCTGATGGTAGAGCTCAGGCAGAAAAACAAGGAGTTGGAGGGTATTGTTTATGTTGCTTCCCATGATTTACGTTCGCCTCTGGTGAATGTCCAGGGATTCAGCCGTAAACTGGTCAAAAGCTGCACTGATATGGATAAGATCATCAGCTCGCTTGATCTTGATGCCATTGCGCGGGCTGAACTCGAACCGATTCTAAGGCAGAAGATACCAAAATCGCTGAGATTTATCACCGGCAGTATTGAGAAGATGGACGGACTTTTAAATGGTTTGCTGCGACTTTCCCGGTTGGGAAGGGCAGCCATCTGTTTTGATACCCTTGACATGCAGGCCATTTTGAACAAAATTATCATATCCATGACCTATCAGATAGAAACCGGCGCTGCACAGGTTGAATTGGGGCAGCTGGCTCCTTGTTTGGCAGATGCCGAACAGGTTACCCAGATTTTCAGCAACCTGCTGGATAATGCCTTAAAGTATCGTTCACCAGAGCGTCCCTTACTAGTTCGTGTCACCAGCGAAATATTCCCGGAAGGGGTACGTTACTGCGTTCAGGATAACGGACTGGGTATCGCCCACGATCAGCAGGAAAAGGTCTGGGAGATTTTTCAACGGCTGAATCCGGATGAAACCGAGGGGGAGGGACTTGGTTTAACCTTGGCCCGCCGCATTGTCGACCGCCTGGATGGTTCTATTTGGCTTGAATCCGAACCTGACAGTGGTTGCTGTTTTTATGTGGTGCTGCCCAAGCCGCATGATAATTAGTTTTTATCTGGAAAAACAGAAACCAATTAGCAGGCTGTGCTGGAAGATTTAATTTTGAAATGTTAGTATAACCGCTTTTACAGGAGACAAAGCATGGAGAATGGTTTGAAAAAAGAAGTCACCATCCTGATCGCCGAAGATGATGACGGACATGCCGAGCTTATCTGCGATAATCTGCGCGAATCGGGCGTCAACAACCCTTTTATACGTTTTTGCAATGGCCAGGAAGCGCTTGATTTTTTCTTTGCCAAGCCGGATGGAGCGTCTCCCAGGCGGGAACAGTCCCGCGCCTACATGCTGCTTCTGGATATTCGCATGCCAAAGGTGGATGGAGTTGAGGTGCTTAGGCAAATCAAGGCTGATCAAGAGTTGAAGAATATGCCGGTGATCATGCTGACCACCACCGACGACCCGCGCGAGATTCGTAACTGCTATACCTTGGGATGCAGTTGTTATGTAACAAAGCCGGTTGATTACCAGAAGTTCTCGGAGATGCTGACCCGCCTGGGTTTATTCCTGCTGGTGGTTCAGGTGCCGCAACTGAATGAGGTATAGAAGCTTTTAAATTCAATCCATTGCAAGATCAGGGGATAATTAATAATGTGTGGAATAGTTGGATATATAGGTAGTCAAGAGGCTACACCGGTCATTCTGGAAGGACTGAAGAAGCTGGAATATCGCGGTTATGACTCGGCCGGTATTGCTACTCTGTCAGACGGATCAGGCATACGGCGCAGCGAAGGCAAACTGATCAACCTGGAGAACCTTTTGCGTGAGCAGCCCTTAAACGGGACCATCGGTATTGGTCATACCCGCTGGGCTACCCATGGCCGCCCTTCCGAGATCAACGCCCATCCGCACAAGGCCGGTTCGGCCATTGTCGTGCACAACGGGATTATTGAGAATTACCTGCAGCTCAAGGAACAGCTTAAAAAATCAGGGCACTGCTTCAAAAGCGAAACCGATACCGAGGTCATTTCACACCTGATTGAAGAAAAGCTTAAGGGCGAAGCCATCTTTGAAAATGCGGTGCGCCAGGCCTTGGCAGAGCTTAGAGGCGCCTATGCGATCTGCATTCTCAATGAAAAGGAACCTGACACCCTGATCGCTGCCAAGCTCGGCTCACCGATGGTGGTGGGGCTGGGACAGGAGGAATTTTTTGTTGCCTCCGACATCCCTGCCATTCTGGCCCATACCCGGGAAATGGTTTTCATGGAGGATGGCGAAATGGTGGTTTTTAAAAACCGCCAAGCATTTTTCTCAACCATCACAGGCGTAACGCTGGAGAAGAAGCCGCGCCATATCGACTGGTCACCGCTCATGGCCGAAAAAGGTGGCTACAAACATTTTATGCTCAAGGAGATCCACGAGCAGCCTCGGGCGGTTCGCGATACCATTGCCGGACGCCTTCTGGAGGTTGAAGGGGATGTTTATCTTGAGGACCTCTCCTTCAGCGATCGGCAGTTGGCCTCGGTCAAGCGCATGATTATCGTTGCCTGCGGCACCTCCTGGCACGCTGCATTGGTCGGCAAGTTCTATATCGAGGGACACTGTCGTATTCCGGTGGAGGTCGACATCGCCTCCGAATTCCGTTACCGCAATCCGGTCATTGATGAACACACGCTGGTGATGGTCATCTCGCAATCGGGGGAGACCGCCGATACGCTGGCGGCCTTGCGTGAAGCCAAGTCCCGCGGTGCAATGAATATGGCCATCTGCAATGTTGTCGATTCATCGATCGCCCGCGAATCGGCCGGGGTCATCTATACCCATGCCGGACCAGAGATCGGCGTGGCTTCCACCAAGGCTTTTGTGACCCAGCTTACCGCCCTGTACCTGTTCACCATTCGGCTGGGGCGCGCCACCTGCTCGATCGATTCGGTGCTGGGACAACGCATGATAGCGGCCCTCAAGAAGGCGCCGGCTCTGCTGGAGGAGGTTCTCAAGCTGAACGGCAACACTGAGAAAATCGCCAAGAAGTATATGAATGCCCGCGACTTCCTCTACCTGGGCCGTGGCAAGAACTTCCCGATCGCCCTGGAAGGGGCGCTCAAGCTCAAGGAAATCTCTTATATCCATGCCGAGGGGTATCCGGCCGGCGAGATGAAGCATGGTCCGATCGCCTTGATTGACGAGGATGTGCCGGTAGTAATGCTGGTACCGCGCAACAGCGCCTATGACAAAACCCTTTCCAACATGGAAGAGGTCATAGCCCGCAGCGGCCGGGTGATTGCGCTCTGCAGCACCGGTGATGAGGAGATCAGAGGGCGGGCCGAGGATGTCATCGAGATTCCCAATCTAGATGAGGATCTTGATCCGCTACTGCTCTCGGTGCCGCTGCAGCTTCTGGCTTATCACATTGCTGTTCTCAAAGGAACCGACGTGGATCAGCCCAGGAACCTGGCCAAAAGCGTGACAGTTGAGTAAGTAATAAAGAAGAAGAAATAATAATAAATAATAAAGTGTCACCCTAAAAAAGAGAGGTTAACTTTTGAGTTAACCTCTCTTTTAATAAGCTGTAACACTTAGCCGAGATGGTCAGAATGTCTGCTCAAATGAAATAGTTCTAATAACATCAAATTTAAAACGAGGCCGTTCGGCATTATGAAACGCCGATGCGCGATTGACGATTGATGTTATCTTTAGGCAATACTTCCCGCACTCCCCATTCAGGTTTCAGTAAATTCCTTGGGCGTCTTGTATCTTTCTGGTTAACCGCTTATTTAGCGCCTGTCTAGTTATTCCCAGATACGAGGCCGCAATTCCTTGGTTGTTGTTGGCTAAATTCATGGCGTGAGTGACAAGAGCTTCCTCGGCATCTTTAAGGGTTGGCATGCATCTGTTTATGGATACCCCGCATCTCCCATCTTGGATAAAACGTAGCGGCTCAGGTTTCAATACGGTTTCCCGGCTTACAATCATGTCTCTAAAACCTGATAAAGAAAGCATCCCTTTCTGATGACACGCTACTGCATTGAGAATTACTGCTTTCAATTCTCGTATATTGCCGGGAAAATCGTAAGCTGCGAGGTAATCAAGAAGTTGGACTGGATACCTTGGCCTATTTTTCTTCAGGGTTTCGGCAGCTTCGTCGATAAAGTGGTTTAAAAGCAGCGGAATATCCTCAAGGCGTTCCCTAAGCGGCGGGACAATTACATGGTGGCTTTTGAGACGATAATAAAGATCTTTCCTAAAGCTGTTCTCTCTTACCATCTGGCTCAAATTTTTATTTGTAGCCACAAGGATCCGTGTATCACTTTTTTTGGGCATATCAGATCCAACAGGGTAATACTCCTGTTCCTGGAGAAGCCGTAAAAGCTTGATCTGTGATGAAATCGATAAATCACCAACTTCGTCGAGAAACAAAGTGCCACCGGATGCTTTAGCAACAAGCCCTTCTCTGACCTGATCGGCTCCGGTAAAGGCGCCTTTGCAATGCCCGAAAAGCGTATCTGAGAACATCTGGTCGTCTAGACTGGCGATATTAACGGCAATAAAGGCTCCATTGCGGCCACTCGCATCGTGGACCGACCGGGCTACAAGCTCTTTTCCAACCCCTGTTTCTCCGGTGATCAAAACCGGCTGATCGGTTCCGGAAACTGCCGTAAGATAGCTGAAGATGCTCTGCATTTTAGTACTCTGGGTGATAATCGGGGTAAAGGCGGCATTGTGCTCCAAACGGTCGGAAAGAAGCTGCTTAGTGAGGAGTGAAACCTCGTTACGCAGGCTATGGAGTTCAAGAGCCCTGATGGTACTTCCCAATAGACGATTCTTTTCCGCTGGTTTTACAAAATAATCGAAGGCTCCGGACTTCATGCATTCCACTGCCAGCTCGAGCTCATTGGCTGCCGTCATGATAATGACAGGGACATGGGGGGTTCTGACGGCAATTTCTTCGAGGAGTTCATAACCAGATAAGTAGGGCATGTTGAGATCAAGTATGATCAAGGAAATTTCTTGTTTTTCGAGGATTGCCATGACATTGCGGCTATCGTTTTCGGTCAGGATATTGCTGAATCCCTCCGTCTGAAACATGACGCTGGTACTGAATAAAATTTCCTCTTCATCGTCCACCAGCAGAACAGAAAATGCGACTTTAGCTATATTGGACATTCGTCTTCAGACTCCTTTTAAGTTCAACTATCGGCAGCCGGTCTGTCACGAGTTGGCCGGGGCCGCCTGGAGCTTGATTGTGGCGGTGGTGCCGAAATCGGGTGTTGATTCGAACTCCAGCGTTCCGTCATGATCCTTCAGGATGGTAGCGGATATGGAAAGGCCCAGGCCGGTGCCACCTTCCTCGAGCCTCGTTGAGAAAAATGGTTCGGTTATCCGCTTCATGATCTCTTTGGTCATGCCTTTTCCCTGATCGCTCACGGTCAGCACGATAGAATCAGTTTCTTTTTCGTACAAAGTGGCAACCCGGACCGTTTTTGTCTTATCGGAGAGCGCCTGGAGGGCATTTGTGATCAAGTTAATAACAACCTGTTCGATCTGCTGAGCCTTTCCCTTGACGCAAGGGATATCCGTACCCAGAGCAACCTGAAAGTCATAGGTATGTTTATGGATGTGATGGGTGAGGATCTGCACCGCTGCCTGAATGGTCTTGTTGAGATCAAAGGTTGCCTCGAGCTGTTTGCTATTGTCCCGCGAGAAATCCTTCAGATTATTAACAATAAGGTTAATACGTGCAGAGCCTTCCGTCACTCCGGTCAGCAGTCGCGGCACCGTTTCCTGAGCCTGGGTAAATGATAACCCTTTTAGTAGAAATTCACCGTGTTCTTGGTGATATTTCGACAGAACCGCCGAGGCATCCTTCCAGATTCCGGCGAGGATTGAGGCATTCAGGGAGATATACTGGTTGGGATTGTTGATTTCATGGGCAATACCTGACACCAGCATGCCGAGCGAGGTCATTTTGTTGGCATGAATGAGCTTTGACTGAGCTTCCGCCTTTTCCTCTTCCAGCCGGATACGATCGGAGATATCCCGGATTGAGCAATAGAGCAAATTCTGTTCTTTTAACCGGATCAGCTTGGTCTTGGCCGAAACTTTGATTTCTGTCCCATCCTTGCATCGGCTGAGCCCTTTTTCCAGAAAAGCCTCTCCCTGCAGGATCGAGTCACGGAATAGCTTCATAAATTTACCGTCAGTGTCGGGAACGATCAGAGGCCAGGGACCAAGATGCTGCATTTCTGTCAGGCTGTAACCGAAAAGTGACAGCATGGCGGGATTGGCATCAACAACATCAAAAGTTTCCTGATGGAGAAGCATAACTGCATCCCAGTTCTGGATAAAGAGCTGATGAAAATGCTCCTCGCTTTCCGCAAGGGCCGCCTCCATTTTTTTGCGATCGGTTACGTCACGGTTGCTTCCGCGGTTTCCAAGGAATACTCCTGCCTGGTCAAAAACTGGCTGGCAGTCGTGTTCCAACCAGCGCACCGTGCCATCGGCGTGGCATATGCGTAGGACAAGGTTATGCGCACCTATGTCGGAAATTGCTTCATGACGATGATCGGCATACTTCTTTTGGTCATCCGGATGTACGATGCTGCGGAGCAAACCTGGATCGGAGCAAAATTCATCGGCTGTGTAACCGGATATCCTTTCGCAAGAGGGGGATGAATAAAGAAGGCTACCATCCGGGCTGAGCCAGAATTCCCAAGCATAGGTATAATCAGCAATTGTATGGAATTTTGCTTCCTGCTGGATCAGGTTCATAATGGTGGTATGCCCGCGCTTCCATTCACGGTAATACAACCATGCAGTAAAGGAGGTGGCCAGACAGAAGAGAGCCACAAACGCCGCTGTTTGGGCGGCTTGCTTCCGCCACTCGGATAAATAGTCGTCCTGGGCAAGGCCAACGATGATGTAATATGGCTGGCCGGTTATTTTGCGGAACGAATAAGACCGCTCGATGTTGTCCAGCGGCGCCCGGGCTTGGTACGTTCCGGCAGTGCGGCCCATTTGAACCAGTCCCTGTAACTCACGTGTCGGCTTGCTGCCCACTATCCTGCCAAGCCCCTGTAGCTCCGGGTAACGCACAGCAATTTTTAAATCCTCGTCACGCAGTATAATGCTTCCCTGCTTACCGACATCAATGGCGGAGAATATCTG
>DASXUK010000016.1:0-124837 GCA_036504875.1 Desulfuromonadaceae bacterium | reverse complement strand
TCACCCATCACTGCGAGATAATCGAAACCGGGAATGACAGCTGGAGAATAAAAACGAGAATTAATAATTGAAAACTACTACCTGGGGTGGGTCAATTTTGGACGCCGATGGTGGGTCAATTTTCAACGCCGATTGACATCTTTGCAGTATGTTTCAGCAACTTCTGAAATCAGCATGCTATGCACTTGCTTATGCGAAGTAGTGAAAGAAGGAACAATTGCCGGTTGATCTAACTGAAACGAACGGGCTTCATCGTTTAGAATGATGCGGTGCTGAGTGTATTCTAAATATATTTGTACTGTAGCTTCGCAGAATTGCATGAACAGTTCAGATGACTTGTCTAAATTGATATTATTGGATTGGAGGATGTCTTCAGCAAGGTTCCGAGCGAAATCAGGTATGACACCGGAAGATATACCTAATATATGGTTGCTTCGCAATTTAGATATGGTTTGAATAGCTTGTAGATAATTAGGGGTAGTTTCTTCTTTCCAGATGTCATTCGCAGCAAGAGGATAAGTACCAATTTTCTTCAGACACTCCCTTTCCTGTAAAATCAATTGTTCAAGTTTATTGTCGAGTATTTTCCGCAGTTCATCCCAGTTAGTCATGCAAGACCTTAACCCTTCAAGATTGGATTCAAAACTAACTCGTAGCACCCTAGCCATATTTCGAGCAACATGAATACTTCGAGTCTGCATTGAGCGACGATATTCACGCCTGTGCAATCCTTCCCTGATACCATGCGGGACTATAGCACGAAAATAATAAATGTTGTGACGGGAGAGGTACAGATAAGAATCGGTATAAACCATAAATGCCCCTGTGAACGGATCACCTAAACGGATCACCATTGACACAGAGGCATTTCATGCAACAAAAATACTTTAAATTACAACATGTTACCAATAAATTGGTGGAGGTGGTGGGAATCGAACCCACGTCCGAAGAACCTACAATCTGAATTACTACACCGTTAGTCAGTTGCTCAATTTAACCGATTATCTGCGCACCTGACAAAGCAGAGAATCAGCGGTCCCGTTAATTTCGGGTTGCGCTACGGGCGTCGCGCATCCCAATCCGGTAGTGAATGACGTCCCCGTTGTACCACCGGCATCTTCATTGGGGACGCCTATTAAGCAGCTAGTGCAATAGGAGTGTTATAATTGTCGGCAATTAAGCCGTTGCAGGTTTATTAAGGTCGGCCACCTGCCCCGACCCGGTGCAATCCAGAAACTCACTTCCCCGTCGAAACCTTTACACCCCCATAAATATCATTTCCTAAATTCATCTTCCCATATAAAGGCTCATTTGTCCAGCAAGCTAAATCTGGCGAATAGCCAGTTCAAATATCACAATTTTGGAAGAGCGGACAGAAGGTTTTAGAATTTGATTTTTAGACCGAAACCAATTGATTGAAGGGCTGGGCTGCTATCTTTTTGTGGCTGGTCTGTGGATAAATTAAGATACTGGTAGTCGATTTGAAGTAAGGATTGTTGGCTAAGATCAATTTTCAGCCCAGCCTGTCCAGCTACACCAGTTTTGAATCTGGCAGGGTTTTCACCGGGCCTGGTGCTGGATGGAAATATATATGCCACCCCTGTACCTACATAAGGCTGAATCTCTTTCAAGAGACTGAATCCGTATATTACCGTCAGAGCGTTTGGCGAACTATTTTTAGCATCTTTGGCCGCTGGTACCAATGAACCATAGCCCAGGAACAAACTGTCGCTGTCTCCGGCGCTGGAATTAATCGGCGCCACAAACAAGGCACAGGCAATCATAAGACCTGAAATGAGAATACAAAATTTATTCATTACGTTGTCGTGGCCCTCACCAGTTTTGAAGAGCTACAGCAGTATTTTCCACTTCAGTTTTCTTTATTCCTCTCTACCCTTATTTTTTTCAATGTGAGCAATACCGGCTCGGACAACTTTATTCATTATATCACTGATCGTCGCACCGATTTTCAATTCATCACGAAAATATATAAGCTTTTCGTTCTCTGCATCTGACAGTCCATTATACAATGATGCATAATATTCATGAGAATCTTCAATGCACAGGACACCCATGTCTATTGTCTTTGACAACACTTCTGGTAAAGTCGGGGCAATCTTGAAATCATCCCTGAGGCGTATAAACCGCTTTAACACATCACCCTGAAGCTCTGTAATTATCGATACTGTTTCATTTTCGGTGTTGCAACACGCTGCACAGCCTTCTGTTTTTTCAGTCATCGCACCCTCTCATTTTTTGGATTTCCGCATTACCCAGCAGAACTTTAATCGCTTTATCCCCTACAATCCCAGCTATCACGTATGAATAGAAACGTTTGTGTGTTTATCTTGTAGTGGACAATGCAAATGTTCGTCTTTACACAAAATTATTTACAGGACCTCTGAACTTAAACTTCTTCACTAGAAGAAATCATTCTTTTCATTTTTTTAACTTCTCTATTAAAGGGAGGGATACTGCTGGAGAGGTTAGGTAAAAGCAATCTGCTACCATATCGTAAGACTGAATCCTTTCAACCGTTGTGTCACTTGTACCATAATCTGGCACCTGAATGAACCATAAAACGAGAACGTTCCCGTATTTTAGCAAACGGGCTGCGTGATTAGTTTCTTAGTGGAACCATGACGCAAAAGCGGCTCTCTCACTCATCGCTCACCTTGATAAAGATGCCCTGGGGAGGTGGATTCTTGTGATAGTGGCTGCGGATAACCGCCACAGCAGCACTGTCCAATACCACTTCCCGCTGCAAAAGCAACACGCCCGCAGCGCTTTCAACGTCCCGCGCTAAAAGCATCCCCGGTACGAGTTCCATCGGTCCGACCTCAACATCTGAAACCTCGCCGGTTTTTTTCCATTCTAAATAGACGATCCGGGAGATACCCTGGAACAGGTTTACCAGTTGGGGGTCAAGCAGCGTTCCACCATGGAAACGTGCATTCATCAAGGCATAGTCGGCCCGCCGCTGTCCCACCAAGCGGGCCGATTTTTCTATTAAATCCGCTATGGCGATCAGCCGGGCCCCAAGGGGAATATCTTCCCCCAGCAGGCCGTCCGGAAAACCATTGCCATCGAATGATTCATGGTGGCTGCGGATTAGGGGGGCAACTTGCTTGAGTTCCTCGAGCTGACAGAACATCTCTTCTCCGCGCAGCGGGTGCAGACGATATTCGCTCAGCTCGCTCTCGGACATTTCGTCCACATGCTTGTTCAGTGTTACAGCCAGGCTCCCCAATTTTCCGGCATCATGCAGCAGGGCTGCCAATCTAAACCTGGCAACCGTCTCGGCATCCAATCCCATCTTGCGGGAAACATCGGTAACCAGCGTACTGACCGTACGGGCGTGAACAGCATAGCGATCCCCCATCACCTCAAAAAAATTGTCGAAGGCACTGTTTAGAATCGCCACCGGATGTTTTTCATCCAGGTTTTTAAGAGCCTCGCTCTGTTCCCGGATAGTGGTGGTAGTTTGCAGCAGACGTTTCTTGAGGCTCTGGTTCCAAACCTCCAGCTCCTTATTCTGCTGTTCAATTATCTCATTCAGCCGCCTTTTTTCCATCTCCCGAGTGTACTGTGCAACCGCATCGCGGATAGTTCCAACAAGCTCCCCATCATCCCACGGCTTGGAGATATAACGGTAGGCGCCACCCTTGTTGATCGCCTCGATCGTGGCGTCTATATCGGAATAGCCGGTCAGCAGGATTCGCAGGGCATCAGGCACGATCTCACGCGAACGGCAGAGAAATTCAGCGCCATCCATGCCGGGCATACGCTGATCGGAAACGATCAGCCCCACATTGGAAACCTGACGCAGCAGCTCAAGCCCCTCTTGGCCGGAACCGGCAGTATGAACATCAAGCTCCTCGTCCATCAACAGGCGCTGCAAGGCTCGCAGGATGTTTTCCTCATCATCGACCAGAACAACTGCAATGGTGTCACAGGATGCTGTCATAATGAATCCTTCCGGGCAAGTAGTACAAATAGTTTCATCAGAGAGGGATCGAAGAAGGAACCGGTCATACCATGCATAATCTCGATGGTTTCATCTAAGGAGTAGGCCTTGCGATAGGACCGGTCGGAAAAGAGTGCATCAAAAACATCGGCAATGCACACTATACGTGCTTCAAGGGGGATTTTGTCGCCATTGATCCCCATGGGATAGCCGCCTCCGCCGAAACGCTCGTGATGGTACAGAATGATGTTGATGACTGTGTCGGGCATTCGGGCTTGGCGTGCTAGATCGGCGCCCCATCCGGGATGTTTTTTGACTGTTTGCAGATCGTTGCCGGAGAGCGGGCCGGCGTTGTTGAGGATCGCCTCGGGCACGCCGATCTTGCCGCAGTCGTGCAGCCAGCTGCCGTGTTTGATTTCTACGATCCGAGCAGGAGCAAGTTCGAGCGCGGCTGCCAGGCGCATGGCATATTCAGCCACCCTGTCGCAATGTCCTTTGGTATAGCGGTCCTTCATTTCCACCGTCTGAGCGACAGTACGATATATGGTCTCATCTCCCTTACCGAGAGAGACCACCAGCCCGTAGCGGTCCAGGGATTCTTCAACCATTTCAACAAGGCTCTCATTTTCCCACGGTTTTACAATAAATCGGAATGCCTCGCTCTGATTGATGGCAGCAATGGCTGTATCCAGATCGGCATAGGCAGTCATCAGGATGCGCACTGTATCGGGACAGATCTGCTTGACGCGAGAAAGCATTTCTACCCCGCGCATGCCCGGCATCATGTTATCCGATACCACAACTCCAACCTCCTCGCGGGCAACGATTTCCAGGGCCGCCCCCGCGTCGGATGCAAACAGACAGCGCATGTCACGATCACAGAACAGGCGTTCTATGGAATGCAGGATCCGCGTCTCATCATCGACGAACAGAACCGTCCTCATGCCGGCTTCTCGTCGATCAGCACAATGACCATGCCCTGCTGGCCAAAACTGCTGAATGCAGTGAAACGCACATCGAAACAAACGTCCTGATATGCCCATTCCATCTGGACAATCTCGTTATTAGTCAGGCTATCGATCACCCGGCAAAATTCCTGTGGCAGCGCTTCACTATAATCAGCCCCAAGAATTCCGGAATTAACTGCGCTGAAAAGGTCGATCGCCTTGCGATTTCCCTGTACCACCATGCCAGATGAATCAATACCGATGACCGCCACTGGAAGTGCATTGAGCATACTCTGGGCAAAAGCCAGGGCGTTGTTCCGCAACTCCAGATCGGCAGTTCGTTCCTGCACCTTGCGTTCCAACTCTTCATTATAACGAGATAACTCGGCCATTAGCTCCCTATTTCGCAGCTGGAGTGTGAAACGCTCCAGGGAATTGGCTATTGTTACCTTCAGCTCTTCCTCATTCCATGGCTTGGGTATAAATTTATAGATATGGCCTTCATTAACAGCTGCTACAATAGAACCGGTATCGGCATAGCCGGAGAGAACGATTCGCACCGTATCAGGCCATAAACTGTAAACCTCCTTTAGAAATTCAACCCCGTTCATACCAGGCATACGATAGTCAGAGATGACAATCTGAAATACTCCCTGTTCCTTGAGTATCTGCAGACCCTCGTCACCGGAATTTGCAGTAAAAATCTCGTATTCATCATCCATAAAAATGCGCTCCAGGGAACGAAGAACATTTTTTTCGTCATCGACAAAAAGTATTTTTACATTTTTTTCTCTGTCCATTTTCCCATCCGCACTGAATAACATTAGATAAATATTTTATAGATGAACTATTGGCAATCGAACCGTAAAAGTTGTGCCGACACCCGGTTCACTTTCAACGCTGATCTCGCCATTATGCTTTCTGATAATGTCATAGCTGATGGAAAGCCCCAGACCAGTCCCCTCGCCGACATCCTTGGTCGTGAAAAATGGCTCAAAGATGCGCTTTGCCACCTCGGGTGGCATTCCGGTGCCGGTGTCCTTGACGCTGACGAACATGCTATCCTGCTCCGCCCAGGTCCTGACCGTGATCTCTCCCTGTTCCTGCATAGCCTGGCCCGCGTTTACCAGCAGGTTTAGAAACACCTGATTGAGCTGCTGCGGGAAACACTTGATCTGCGGAATTGTGCCAAAATCACGTTTGAGCACGGCAATGTACTTGATCTCGTTCCAGGCGACATTGATGGTGCTCTCCAGACATTCATTGATATCGACGAAGGAGCACTCGGCCTGGTCCACCCTGGAAAAGCTTTTCAGGTCCTGGACGATGCGCCGGACACGGTTGACCCCGTCCTGGGACTCGCCAATGAGATTTTTAGTATCATCCAGGATATGGTTTATTTTGAGCTTCCTACGCAGTTCGCAAATGTCTACGTTGTTATCATTTACGGCAGAAACGACCTGATCCTGCGCGGCAATAAATTCCTTCAGACGTTCTAAATATTTGTTCAGGGTAGAAAGATTGCTGGATATGAAGCCCATCGGATTGTTGATCTCGTGGGCCACTCCGGCTGCCAATTGCCCGATAGAGGCCATTTTCTCCTGTTGAAAAGCCCTGTTCTGTGTCTCGTTCAGTTCTTTGGATGTCCTTTGCAACTCCTCTGTCACGGAGCGGATCTCGGTCGTGTCGTTCAGCGACACCACCAAACCGCCAGTCCGCTCGCTTAAAGAATCTTCAATAGTATAGATATTAAGGTCATAGAGACGGTGCGAACCGTTGTGAATCAGTTCACCATGCTTGCCGTCAAAAGTTGTGAATGTAAAATCCGCCTCTGACAAAAGATCGCGCCAATCCCGGTCTATGACCTCATTGAAATTCTTACCGGTCATGTCGCACAATAAACGGTTGCAGCGTCGCACATGGTGTTCGGCGTCAGTCAATATGACGAAATCCTTGAGGCAGTCCAAGGTATCCTCCCACTCCTTCTTGGCCAAATCAACCTGGCCAAAGACATCCTCAAGCTCCTGATGCTTGACCATCAACTCTTGCCGGCTAAGTGCCAGGGCCTCTTCAGCCTCTTTGCGGGCCGTGATATCCTCCTTGACCGCCAGATAACCAGTAATTTTGTCGTTTTTGTCGGCCAAGGGTGTGATGGAAGCAAACTCCCAGTATAACTCCCCGTTCTTGCGCCTGTTGTGAAATTCTCCTCGCCACTCATGGCCGGAAACAATAGTGTGCCACATCCCGGCATACTCTTCGGGGGTAGACTCACCAGAGCTGAGAATGCGGGGGTTTTGACCTATGGCCTCTTCCGGGGTGTAGCCGGTGACCTGGCAGAATTTGGGATTGACATATTCGATGCGTCCGAGGGTGTCGGTAATGACGATGGTGACCGGGCTCTGCTCCAGGGCGTGCGACATCTTTTGGATCTGCTCGTCCATCAGGCGCTGTTCGGTGATATCCACAAAAGTGCCGACCACCCCCCCCACCGAACCATCCGGACGGGAAAAAGTCGCCTTGGTCTGCAGAACCAGACGGTTCACGCCGTCGCAGCGTCTGGAGTACGATTCATAACTGGAGCTGCCCTGTTCGCGGATGATGCGCCTGTCCTGGGCGTAGTTCTCAGCGGCCTGTTCCTCCGGCAGGACATCAAAGACGGTTTTGCCGACCAATTCCTCGGGGGTACGTCCCAGAAAGGCCAGGAAGGCCTTGTTGCAACCGATGTACGCTCCTTGGGTGTCCTTGTAGAAGACCGGACTGGGGATGGCATCCAGGATTTCCTGCAGGAATAGGTTATGGCGGTTCATCGCTTCCTGGGCCAGTTTGCGGTGGGTAATATCCTGAAGCGTCTCGACCGACGCCACGGTCTCGTTGCGGCTGTTCAGGATGGGAGCCGCCTCGAAGAAGAGGTAGCGACGCTCACCCCCCAGGTTGTCGTACCACCCCTCGGCGCGGTAGGCGCCATCCAGAAAGAACGAGGAATGAGAATCGTCATAATAGTCCGAGATCGACTGCAGCTTCTGGTCTAGCACCAGGTCCGCCAGAACCGGTCGTCTGGATGGATAGAATGGCTCCCAGTGCCGTTTGGTCCCCACCATCTGGAAGGAACTCCTGCCGGTAAGTTTGGCGATGGCATTGTTCCAGAAAATAATGGTATGGGTATGATCGATTACGAACATCGGAGCGGCCGCATTTTGAATCAGGCTACCGAAGAATCTCTTCTCATCCTCCATAGCCTGCTGCATCTGCTTGATCAAGGTGATGTCGATGAAGCTGCCGCGTGTGCCCTGCGATTCGCCCTGTTCGCCGTACACCTTGTGACAGATATGCGACAACCATTTCACCGTACCGTCCTTAGATACTATCCGCAGTTCCAGCGAGCTGCATGGCCGCCCCTGCTCCGCATTACGCCTGTAATCGGACCAGAGTTGTTGGTCGTCAGGGTGAATGAGCGCATCCATAAGTTCGGGAGAGTCATAGAATTCGCTGTCGGTATGACCGGTTATGACCCTGCAGTTGGGCGACACGTAGCGAATGGTGTCGTGCTCGGACCGCCAGAAGGCCAGTTCCGTGTTAAATTCAGCTACCACTCGGTACATGTCGGCTGCTTCGCGAATGGTCGCATTCTGCTCATCCAGTTGAGTTACCAGCCCGTTGAAGGCCGCACCAAACTGTCCGATCTCGTCAGAACAGGATAGGGAAAAAAGGCGTTCCTTGCCGCGCTTGGCTGGAAATTCCCTGACATGCCGGGTCAGGTCAAGCAGCGGCGCAGTCAGGCGAGCCATCACGTAGCGAGAGATAATGATGGAGAGCAAAATTCCTCCTGCCAGTATTAATAGCGCATAGAGCTTAGCACGATGAAGCGGCGCATAGGCTTCCGCCAGGGGGGTATTAGCTGCCAGGACCCAGCTGGTGGACTTGAGGTGTTTGAAGGAGGTCAGACCTTTGATCCCCTTGGAGTTGACATTCTCGATGGTCCCCTCGAAGCCATTTAAAGCCCGATCCAGGCCGGTGTTGAGTCCTGCCGGCAGGACCTCCATGATGCGCTTCGGATCAGGGTGCAAGACCATGTCCCGGTCTTCGTCGATTATGTACAGATAACCGCTGTTGCCGATCTTTAGGTCCCGCAACGAGGAGAAGATCAGTGACGAGTCGAGCCCGTGACGTCCAACCAGAATAGCTGTCATGCCCCGATTCTCATCGAAAATCGGCACGGTGAAGGCGATGGTCGCTTTTTTGAGCGATGCGCTGATATAAGGGGAGGAGATAACCGGCTTACCAGTGGCGATTGTTTGTTTGAAGTATTCCCTATCCGAGCGGTCGCTGCCTATGTGTCCTAAGGAGTAGGGATACTCGCCAATGACCTTGCCGGTTGTGGAAATCAGCAGTAATCCACCACCAAACAGGACCGAAACGTCATCTTCTTCCTTCATGATGGCATGAAAACGAAGGGGGTTCTCCATGACATTCCGTTCGATACGTCGGGAGAAGTGCATCAATTGCTCCTGCGCTGAGAGGAGCTTGTCGTCCAGTTGCCGGGCCAAGGCGCTAACCAATGCATCCTGCTGGGTGGAGATGGTTTTTTGGAGTTCACTGCGCCAGAAGTGGTTAGTAATGCCGCCCAGCAGTATCAAGATGACCGAAACCAGCAGCGACACAGCTAATGTCATCTTTAGCTTTAAACTTTTGGAGGTCATTATTTGCATATTAAAACCCTTCCAGCAGCATATCATCACATAAGGCTGTTAATAATCGTTGTCTACTGTAAGGAGACATTTTCGGTAGGAATACTGGTAAGTCAAAAAGCAATAAAATAGTCAACATCAGCAAGGCCGGATTTGTATTGATGAAATGCATGAAGTTACCCTCTCGCAGTGCCTTGAATTAAACAAACAGCATTTTACTTTCTTTGCTATTCAAAAGAAAACAGTAAACCTTAGACAATAATTATTTTTTTCACATCTTGGTAAAAATCGCAGAACTGTTTTTCCTCCACTGGCTGTCATTACCACCCTAATTTATATCTCGGTAGGCCGGGGGGTCTTCGAGATGTTGCAAGATGAAGTGACTTTCGCGTAAAGGGATCGCCGAGTCATTTCTTTGCTGAATTCCTTGACACTGCCGCCTCTGTGGGGATATGTATTTGTGCATTTTTTGCAGTGCCCGGGGTGGATGGGATGCAAATTTCAGGTTCGCTTGCCTTAAATACATGACAAGGAAAAGATAATGATTACAGCATCAGGGGAATTGGCAGAAAAAAGCGAAATAACCTGTCGTGACAGAAAATATGAAGAACTTGTCGCCTCATTCTCTTTTATCGACAGTATAATTCATCAAAGTCCTATCCCATGTGGATTTCAGACGAAAAAGGAACCCTGATAAAAATCAACCAGGCAACAATAAAAAGGGACTTGGGTAAAATAACCTAAGTCCCTGTTTTTATTATGGCGGAAGCACATGGGAATCGAACCCACCAGGGAGATTTCTCATCCCCCTCACCAGTTTTGAAGACTGGGCGGCCCACCAGTGACCGTTGTGCTTCCGTTTGAGTTGCAACTCTATCATAGCAACCAGGGTATTAAAACCCGAAAAAAGCAATACGATGAACAGGGAATTACCAATTTCCCCCTGACGACAACCACTTCCTGCGGTCCAAACACACGCACCGGGGCCTGTTCCGCCAGGGTTTGTTATGTCGGGCAGTTGATTATCATGTTTCCAGGGCGCCGATCAGGCTTTTGATGCTCTCCACTCCGTTATCCTTCAGCCAACTCTCCATACCTTGGGCAATATCCTGGGCCGCGGAGGGATTTATAAAACTGGCGGTTCCAACCTGGATGGCCGAGGCCCCGGCCAGGACGAATTCCAGCGCGTCAGTGGCGGTCATGATGCCGCCGATACCGATGATCGGCAGCTTGACCGCTTTTGCCACCTGCCAGACCATCCGCAGCGCCACCGGCTTGATGGCCGGCCCGGAAAACCCGCCGGTAATATTGGCCAGCACAGGCTTACGGCGGTTTATATCGATAGCCATACCGGTCAGCGTATTGATCAGCGAAAGCGCATCGGCTCCGGCATCGGCGCAGGCTTTGGCCATGGCAACGATATCGGTGACATTCGGGGAGAGCTTGGCGATCAAAGGCTTAATCGTTGCATTGCGGCAGGCCGAAACCACTTCAAAGGCGCACTGCGGATCAGTGCCGAAGACAATGCCCCCCTGTTTGACATTCGGACAGGAGATATTGATCTCCAGACCGGCAATCTCGGGGATGACATCCAGGCGACGCGCCATCTCGACATATTCATCGATGGTATTGCCGAAAAAATTGGCAATCGCCGGGGTGTTCACGGTTCGTAAAAAGGGAACCTTTTTTTTGATAAACGCCTCTACGCCTACATTTTGCAGACCAATGGCATTCAGCATCCCACCCGGTGTCTCCACAATACGCGGTGTAGGATTACCGGCCTTGGGCTTCAGTGAAAGGCCCTTGGTGACGAAGGCGCCGATCTTCTCCAGGTCGACGTAGGGGGCAAATTCCTGGCCATAGCCAAAGGTGCCCGAGGCGGTCATGACCGGGTTGCGCAGTTCAATGCCGGCTATTTTGACTGACATGTCAGGTTTCATCGTTAGTCCCTCCACTTCAGTTCGGTGCCGTCAAAGACCGGCCCTTCGGTACAGACACAGCGGAAATCCGGCGTCTCGGGCGTGTGATGCTGCCCCGGAGCAACACAGCCCAGACAGGCGCCGACACCGCAGGCCATATAACCCTCCAGCGAAACCTGGCAAGCGATTGAACCTGCGCTGGCGATACCAGCCACGGCACTCAACATACCATGCGGGCCGCAGGCAAGGATGGTGGCCTGGCCACCGCCGGCACTCAAACGGCTCACGAGCGCCTCGGTCACCAGACCGCGCTCACCCAGCGAACCATCTTCGGTAGCTACGTAACACTCGACGCCTAGACGCTCGAACTCGGTGATGCAAAGGATATCGTCCCGGGTGCGGCCGCCGGCAAACAACCTGACCTTGGAGCCTTTCACCAGCTCTTTGGCCAGGAAATAAAGCGGCGCCAGACCGACTCCACCACCAACAATCAGCTTTTCCTCCGCAGCAGTTCCCAGTTCAAAGCCTTTGCCCAGGGGGCCCAGGATATCCAGCAGGTCGGTCTCATGGAGGGCCGACAACATGACGGTCCCCTTCCCCACCACCCGGTAGAGTATTTCCAGATAAGGCTGAGGCTGTGCACCGCTGTGGGCCGGGGTATAGGTGCCAACATCAAAAATCCCGAAGGGACGCCGCAAAAGCGGGTCGATAGCCGAGTTTATCCGCACCATCACGAACTGGCCCGGTTGGGCGGCGGCGAATTCGGGGGGGGCGGTCATGCGCATACGCCAGTAACCGGGAGAGACCTCGGCGTTGGAAAGAATCATTGAAGTAAACGGCATGCTTGCTCCTGTGACTTTATAAAGTATCTACTCTGATTATTAGCATAAGAGGTTTTTCTCCATCAACACCGCATCCTCTTTGCCTTCGTAATAGGCCTGCCTGATGCCGGTCCGCTGAAAGCCGATCCGTTCGTAAAGGCAAATTGCAGCTACATTTGATGCCCGCACCTCTAAAGCCATGAACTCGGCCTTTTGTTCCCGGGCAGTCTTAAAGGCATGCTCCATCAAAATCATCGCCAGCCCCCGGCCGCGTTGCTCAGGCGCCACCGCTATGTCCAGGATCTGAGCCTCCTCGAAAAGCGACATGATACAGACATAGCCGAGGATTTCAGCCTCACGGACAGCAACCAGGGGAAATGAATGTTTCGATGCAATTTCATGAAGAAAGTGTTCCTGTTTCCAGGGGGAGGAAAAAGATGCCTGTTCTATTCTCAGGACCTCCGCAAGATCAGGCTCCTCCATTGGTCGAATAATGATTTTCCCCGGCTCGGACATGGTCTGACATGATAGGCAAAAGGCCGGATGTTGTAAACGCTTTTTCACTTCCCAATATTGACAGCATACTGATTATATGCATAATGAATAGACTCATTAGATCGAGGTGACCATCATGTTCAATATCGAAAAAAGTATCGGCTTTTTGCTGGCCAAGGCCTATCAACGCGGTTGGGCGCTGTTCAAAGAGGAGCTGGACAATTTTGACATGACCCCTCCCCAATTTGGGCTGATGGCCTTTCTGTGGCAACAGGACCGCCTGACCCAGGTCGAACTTTCCGAAAAAAGCCAGGTCGATCGGAGCACCGTTGGCGGCCTGATCGACCGCCTGGAAAAGATCGGGCTGGTTGAACGGCATCCACACCCTAACGACCGGCGGGCCTACCAGATTCGCCTGACCCAGAAAGGGAAAGAGCTGGAACCGGTCCTGACCGGGCTGGCCCAAAAGACTGCCACTAATTTCACTTCCGGCCTTTCAGACAAGGATCTCGGCGAACTCACCAGGATGCTGGAAACCTTACGGGGCGAAAGGAGGGTCTATGAAAAACCATGCTAGCTTTCTGGTTTTGGTGATTGTTTTCCTTGCCGGTCCTCTGTGGGCCAAGACAGTGACCCTGCAGGAATGCCTGGAAGCGGCCCAGAAGAACAACCCGGCACTAAGGACGGCCGCCTGGGACACCCGCCTGGCCGAGCAAAACATCCGCCAGACCTCCTCTGCCCTCTATCCGCGGATAGATGCGCAGGCTGGTTACACAATGCAGCAGGCGCCCCAAGCGGTCAGGATCAATGGTTTCACCGCCGAGACCCAGGAGCCGGATTATGCCTCGGCCGGGCTGGCTGCCAACTACACGATCTATGATTTCGGCCGGCGTAATGCCCGAATTACCCAGGCAAGCTTGCAGGCCGAATCAACCGCAGGTTTTTTTGATGCCCGTAAAGCCGATTTATCGATGCAGGTCATCGAGGCATTCTTCCGGATTTTAGAAACATCCAAACTAATAACCGCCGCCGAGGAAGAGGTTGCCCAGGTCATGGAACACCGGCGGGTGGCCCAGACACTGTACGAGGAGGGTGTTGTAACCCGTAATGACGTTCTTCAGGCCGATGTCCGCCTGGCAGCAGCCCGCCAGAACCTGTTGGCTATCAAAAACCGCCGTGAAAACTACTGGCTTCAGCTCAATTTTCTGACCGGCGTCGATCAGACCTTCCGCGGAGAACTCGACGAGCAGAGTGGGCTGGCTTCGATTGCTAAAATAAATGCTGCGGGTGATAGCGCAATTACGAATCGGGCAGAATTAAAGGCACTGCGGGCCGGTGTCAAAGCCAGCGAGGCCTCGGTCAAGGAAAATCGCAGCAGCTTTTATCCTGAGCTGTTTACCCGATTAGGGCTTGATTATGTCCAGAATGACAAGGTCAAAGAACAGACCATCATGTCGGCCATGGTCGGGATCAAAGTGAACCTGTTCGACGGATTTGCATCCACAGCAGCTCTGAAAAGGGCGGTTGATATACGTTCCAGGAACCAGGATGCGCTACGGCAAAACGAAGAGCAGGTGCGGCTGGAAGTAGCCACGGCGCAGAACGACATCCAGGTTGCCAAGGAGAGGATTGCTACCACCCAGGCCGCTATCCTCCAGAGCGAGGAAAATTTGAGGATCAACCGTGAACGCTATCAGGAGCGGGTTGGTACTGCCACCGAGATGTTGGACGCCCAGACCCTCTTGACCCAGACCAAGACCAGTTATTTCCAAGCCATCTTTGACCACCAGGTATCCACAGCCCGCCTGAAAAGGGCGCTGGGGGAATTGTAAATCAGGAAGAAATCTATTCCGGAGGATTTAATGCAAGACCAGATAACAGCGGACACAGTTCCAACTACAGAACCGGAAATGCCACCCGCTAACTCACAGAAAAATTTCACCAAGAGGCACAAAGCCCTTGTGGTCATGTTGATCCTTGCCATCATAATCGGCTGGTTCGGACTGCACTGGTGGATCAAGAGCAAGACCCATATCGAGACCGATAACGCCTTTATCGAGGCCCGTACAGTGCCGATCTCGTTCAAAGTGCCCGGCACTGTCAAACGCGTGCTGGTAAGCGACAACCAATTTGTGAAACAGGGTGATCTGCTGGTGGAACTGGATGACAACGACTACCGTGTCCAGATGGCCAAGGCCGAGGCAGGCGTGGGCATGGCGGTAAACGAGAGCGGTGGCGAGCGCCAGCAGGTCGAGGCGGCCAGAGCCGCTATTCAGCTGGCCCGGGCCAGATACGACCAGGCCGTTATCGATCTGCAGCGCGGCCAATCATTGTTCAGCCGCGAGGTAATACCCAAGGAACAGCTGGATCGCTTGAAGACTGCCAAAAGCGTTGCCGAGGCTCAGTTAAAAGAGACCGAAGAGACCTTGAAACGAGCCCAGGCCGTGGCCGGCATTGCCAGCGGCACCGGGAACAAGGCCCGAATCCTGGAAAAACAGGCGGTGCTCGAAGAGAATCGCCTGAAGCTCTCCTACACCCGCATTACCGCCCCCCGCGACGGCTACATCACCCGCAAATCAGTCGAGCCGGGGATCAATGTTCAGGCCGGCCAGCCGCTGATGGCTCTGGTTCCGTTGCAGGATGCCTGGATAGTGGCCAATTACAAAGAGGGACAGCTGGCCTATATCCGTCCCGGCCAGAAGGTCGAATTCACCGTCGACGCCTACCCAGCCCGCACATTCACCGGCCGGGTCGACAGCATCATGGCCGGCACCGGCGCTGCCTTCTCACTGCTGCCCCCGGAAAATGCCACCGGCAATTACGTCAAGGTTGTCCAGCGGGTGCCGGTCAAAATCATCATCGACAGCAACAGCGATCCCGAGCACCTGTTGCGGGTCGGAATGAGCGTGGTCCCGACCGTGCTGGTGGGACGCACCGCTAAAGATGTGCTCAACGACCTGAACCCGTTTTAACCATCTGCACAAACCATCTGTATCGACAGACGAATGTTTGAGTTTTTAACCAAACGGCGGAGAAGTTTTCGTGAGGCCAAGGCGGACAAGGATTACCGCGGAGACGTAGCAGCGCTACGTCGCACAAGAGGAATCCGAAGGCCAACGCCGGGATCGCGGAAAATCCTCCGTCGCAATAGGACAAGATGAGCGAGCAACGCACGATAAATAAATGGTTGATCACCATCACGGTCATGCTGCCGGCCATCATGGAGATCATCGACACCTCGGTCGCCAACGTGGCGCTGCCGCACATGCAGGGCAGCCTGAATGCCGGCACTGATGAGGTCACCTGGGTACTGACCTCCTATCTGGTCAGTAATGCGATCATCCTGCCGATGACCGGCTGGCTGGCGCGCGTTTTCGGTCGCAAGCGCTTCCTGATGAGCTGCATCGTCCTGTTTACCCTGGCCTCGTTGTTATGCGGCGCAGCTCCCAATCTTAGCTTGCTGATATTTTTCAGAATCGTACAGGGTGCTGCCGGCGGTGCTTTGATCCCGATCAGCCAGGCGATCCTGATGGAGACCTTCCCCCCCCATCAAAGGGGCATGGCCATGGCAATCTTCGGGGTCGGCGCCATGTTCGGCCCAATAGTAGGTCCGGCCTTGGGGGGTTGGATTACCGATAACCTGAGCTGGCGCTGGATTTTTTATATCAACCTGCCGATCGGCCTGATCGCCATGGCCATGTGCGCCTTTTTCATCTTTGACCCCGGATATTTGAAACGCAGCGGAGGGAAGCTAAAAATCGACTACTGGGGGCTGTTCCTGCTCACCTCCAGCATGGGGGCCTTGCAGGTGGTGCTGGACAAGGGCCACCAGGAAGACTGGTTCAACTCCTCCTTTATCATCATCTTCACCGCCATCAGCATTGTTTCACTGATAGCGTTGATCTGGGTTGAACTTAACCATGAGCACCCGATCATCAATCTGCGGCTGTTCAAAAACGTCTCCTTCTCAGCCGGCAACCTGATCATGTTCGTAGTCGGCTTCTGCCTCTACAGCTCGATCATGCTGATCCCGCTCTTCCTGCAGACCCTGATGGGCTATTCAGCAACAGACGCCGGCATGGTAATGGCCCCCGGCGGCGTGGCCACACTGATCGCTATGCCTTTTGTCGGCGCCATGCTGCACAAAAGAGATGGTCGTAAAATAGTCTTCACCGGGCTTCTGATCGGCGCTGTTTCAATGTTCATCATGCAGCGGCTGAACCTGCAGGCCTCTTACTGGGATTATGTATGGCCGCGAATAGTGCTCGGCATCGGCCTGGCAATGATCTTCGTGCCGCTCACCACAGTTACACTCTCGACGATCCCCAGACAGGAGATGGGCAACGCAACCGGCATGTTTAACCTGTTGCGCAATATCGGCGGCAGCGTCGGAATTGCGGTGGCCGCCACGCTGCTGGGCCGTTTGGGGCAATTTTACCAGAACAGCCTGGTGGCCAACATCACCCCCTACAACACCACCTGGCAAATGCGCTATGAAGGGCTCAAGCAGACTTTGATCTCCAAAGGCATTGCCGCTGCCCAGGCCGACCAAACCGCCTTGGCGATGATGTACCGGTTGGTCCGCCAACAGGCCGGTGCCTTGGCCTTCAATCGCATCTTCTTTATCATCGGGCTGGCCTTCCTCGCCATTATTCCGCTACTTCTGCTTCTCAAACGCCCCGCGCATCAGACTGAAGGGGGCATGGGGCATTAGCGGAGTGATAAATTTCTGTTAATAGTTCCGGTTTTTTGATCGCCAAAACAGCCTGGCTATGCTAGCTTTGTTTCTCTATGTTAAGAAAACTTTCCCCACTTTTTATCCCGATGGCCATACTTCTGGCCGCCTGGTTTTTGCTGCCACGCATACCGCTGATACCCCCACAGAAGCAGGAGTTGCTTAACTCTGCCCCCTATCTGCTGGTCGCCATCGGGTTGATCTTAAGCTTTCATTTCAGGCGCGGGCGCATTTTCATGGTGTTTACCGTGCTGGCCTTCTGCTACTACCTGTTTAAATCCAGCCTGGCCGGCCTGAGTGGTCCGATTACACCTGAGGCCTGGCTGATCTATCGGGCCATGGCGATACTCCTGCCTTTTAACTTGCTGATCTGCGCCCTGATGAATGAAAAAGGTGTTCTGACCAATGCCGGTAGAATGCGGCTGGCATTTCTCGGCTTGCAGGGCTTTATTTTCTGGATCACGCTCCGCAACAACCTGCCGGGGTTGTGGGTGCACCTGAATGCCAAGCTGATACCCTGGTCGGTTCTGGACCGGTTCACCATGTCTCAGACGGCCCTGATCCTGTTTTTGATGGCCGCCCTGGTTGCATTATGGCGGGCGTTGTCCCGGCAATCCCCGGTCGATGGCGGCATGTTCGGCTGCACAGTCGCCGCATTCATATTCCTGGACAAGGTCTGGCTTCCCAATTTCCCAGTGACGTTGAGCACAGCTGCCGCGCTTATTCTGGTGATCGCCATTATCCAGGATTCCCATAACATGGCTTTCCGGGACGATCTCACCAAACTCCCATCCCGACGGGCGCTGAACGAACTGCTACCCTGTCTTGGCAGCCGCTACACCATTGCAATGGTTGATGTTGATCATTTCAAGCGCTTTAATGATGAGTATGGCCATGATGTTGGGGATCAGGTGCTGAGGATGATCTCTGCCAAGTTGATGTCGGTTTCCGGTGGGGGGCGCCCGTTCAGGTATGGAGGCGAGGAATTCACGATCATATTTCCCGGCAAAGGGGTGAAAGATGCTGCCCCTCATCTGGAGAGCCTTCGCAAGACGATTGCCGGGTACGAGATGTGCCTGCGTGACAACGACCGTCCCAAGGACAACAACCGCGGCAAGAGCCGCCGCAGCTCCAGTAAGAGGTCGGATCAGGTGGTATCGGTAACGGTCAGCATCGGGCTGGCCGAGGCCGGCAATCGCTACCACACCCCTACAGAGGTGATCAAAGCGGCCGACGAAGCGCTTTACAAGGCCAAGGGCAAAGGCAGAAATCAGGTCTGCCTGGCGAGCGCCGGCAGATAATAAAACAGCCGGAATTGTAACAGCCCATTATAAAATGAAAAAACCGCCTTTTAAGAGCGGTTTGTTCAGCCAACCTTTTTTTATTGTTTCAGATATACTCCTCAAAGTAGTCCAGATCTTTGTGGAAGGTCTCTTTTAACCGCCATAGAGAAAAAAGCGCCACCAGCATGCACATCCCTCCCACAACTAACGCCCCGCCCTCCAAACCCAAACCTTTGCGAAGCACTTGAAAAAGAATCGTAATCGGCACTACCATGCCACGCACAAAATTGGGAACCGCCGTGGCCACCGTGGCGCGCAGGTTGGTACCAAACTGTTCGGCGGCAATGGTGACAAAAATAGCCCAATAGCCGCTGGCAAAACCAAGAAAAGTGCAGACCCCGTAAAAGGTGGCGACAGAGACACCCTTGCTCATAAAGTAGACGGCGATTCCCGCTCCGGTTAACCCAAGAAAGATCAGTACCACCTTTCTCCGGCTTTGCAGAAGCTGGCTGATCAGGCCGCTGGCAAAGTCGCCGAAGACCAGTCCAAGATAGCAGAACATAACGGCATTACCGGCACTGACAGGTCCCTGGACCAGCAGAGTTTTAGCAAACTCAGGTGAAAATGTGATCAGAATCCCGACCACAAACCAGGTCGGAACGCCGATCAGGATCGAGTGTATAAAGCGGCCGAAGCGGTCTTTTGAAGTAAACAGGGCCAGGAAGTTGCCGCGCGGCCGATCGCTCTCCTCCAGCCCTTTGAACATCCCGGATTCGGCCACCGTAATCCTCAGAAACAGCAGCATCATTCCCAACAGCCCCCCGATGATGAAGGCTGTGCGCCAGTCAAAGCCTTTGGCTACAAAATTGGCCAAAATCGCACCGGAAACCCCCACCGAGGCTACAACCATGGTGCCATAACCACGGATCGACTTATGCAGCACCTCGCTCACCAGGGTAATCCCGGCTCCCAACTCTCCGGCCAGGCCGATCCCGGCTATAAAGCGCAGCATGGCATAGGCCTCGATTGAACTGACCATTGCATTGGCCAAATTTGCTATCGAATAGAGAAAGATCGAACCGAACATGATCTTGATCCTACCTTTGCGGTCTGCCAAAACACCCCATAAAATTCCACCGATCAGCATGCCGACCATCTGCATATTTAGCAGAAAAACGCCCTTGTCGATCAGATCGGCCCCGGAAATGCCGATCCCTTTCAGGCTCGGTACTCTGACAATGCTGAATAAGACCAGGTCATAAATATCCACGAAATATCCCAGGGCCGCCACTATCACCGGCAGGCTCAAAATTCTCATGGATGAAGCTTTATTGGCCAGGACTCCAGGCTGGGTTTCATTCCGATCTAATGGCATTATTCGCCCCCGTTGATGTTTCTTTATTTGCCGATCAGCGCAAGGTAGCGCCAATAAGGAAGCGAGAATGATGACTGTCCAGAAGGTGATCCGCTCTTCATTTTGGTTCAATCAATGGGGTAAGGTCAGGATTACTGATCCGCGCAGCGACCAACACTTAGCATAAATTAGTTATAGATTACATATTTTTTGTTTTTAATATTAGTACTGCAGACATTGCCGACTAAATTGAAATCATGCGTTGTTACTGTAAAGTTTAAATACATGCTTCGGTTCTTGCATTTTGGTGCGGTAGCAAATGCAATTGGTAATAGATTATTGAGCTAGTGGTGGGAGGACTGTTTAAGTGAGAGGTAACAACAGCCTAAAACATATAGAACCAAACTATGTCCGCAGTCAGTAATGCATTCTTTAAACCCGTTCTGCCGCGAGCAATAAGGTCCGTAAAGTGGCTCTCAGCTGCCAACCTGGCACATCTAAAAGGTCTGCTGCCCACCAGAAGGTGCGGCGGACATGCGTTGCTGCATGCGGTCCTGCTGCTTTTTTTACTGACTTTTTTGGGCTGTGCCGTAATAAACCGCTTTATCTTCACACCTAAAAAAGAAATCGTCGCCACTCCGGCCAAGAGCAGCATACCCTATGAGGAAATATGGTTTCAGGCCCGTGACGGCGTGAACCTGAACGGTTGGCTGATTGCCGGTACACCAGGAATCCCACTCTTACTATTTTGTCACGGCAATGCCGGGAATCTCTCCGACAACCTTGAGTATATCGGTCTGTTGCACGGCCAGGGCTTTCCGATCTTCATCTTTGACTACCGTGGTTACGGAAAAAGCGGGGGAGAGCCGGTAAGGGAAAACGACCTTTACGAGGATGCACGTGGTGCCCTGTTTTATCTTGAGGGACGTGGCTGGCAGCACGAGCAGATGATCTTCTTTGGTCAATCACTGGGTGCTGCAGTAGCGCTCCAGATGGCGAGGGAGTTGCCTCCGGCAGGACTTGTGATGGAGAGCTCCTTCACACGCATGGAGGACATTATAAGACACCTTTCCCCGCTCGGTTATTATACGGTCGGGTGGTGGGGTATTGATTTGCACTTTGACAATCTTGCTAAAATCGCAACAGTCGGCGTGCCGCTGCTGCTGATTCACGGCGAAAACGACGAGGTAGCTCCTCTGGAAATGTCCAGGCGGCTTTTTGCGCGGGCGGCAGAGCCAAAAATGCTGCATATCATTAATGGAGGGGGGCACTGCAATGTCTTCAAGCTTGACAGCTCGAATTACCTCGCCGCCTGGAACAGTTATATACGCGCTATATCGATAAAATCCCCAGCCGGCACGGGCGCAAGTCCATGATCCTTGTTTGACATTTTAAATCATTTCAATCATGATACTTTTTGAATAGAGGAGTTGCTGCTGTTACAACCAGGGCGGCGACGGCTCCCTTAAACTCTTGATAAGGTAATGATTGATGATTTGTCCGCTGTGTCCGGCTCATTTTGTCGCCTTGGGCGCATTTCAGCTTTTTACCATTCTGCTTTTTTTCAATGCCAACCTGGCACCTCTGCCGCTCATCATCCTTATTTTAGCCTATTTTATCACGCCACTTTTCCCCAGTTTGAGCTTCTTCCTGCCCATCACAAGCAAGGGGATAAAGGGATCAAAGGGGTTGAGCCTCACCTTTGACGACGGTCCAGATCCAAAAGTAACCCCGCAGCTTCTGGAGATCCTGGCGCGGCATGATGTAACTGCCACTTTCTTTATAACCGGTAAACGGGCCGAGAAATACCCAGAGATCGTCAAGGCGATTCTTGCCGGTGGTCACACGATCGGAAACCATTCTTACAGTCACTTTCCCTTTTTGATGCTTAAAGGGGCTACCGTTCTCAGACGCGAGGTTGCCTCGGCCCAAACAATGTTCAGGCAATTCGGAATTGTACCGTTTGCTTTTCGTCCTCCGGTCGGCATCACCAATCCCAATCTCTGGCGGGTATTGCTGGAAAACGGCATGTTCTGCGTCAACTTCAGCCTCCGAGGCTATGACATGGGGAACCGACGCTTGAAAAAACTGGCGCAGAGGCTCTTGGCAAAGGTGGTTCCTGGTGACATAATCCTGCTCCACGATATTGCCCCGCGACATCGGGATGTGGCCTATCTGCTAAATGAATTCTCCAGTCTGATTGAGGGACTAAAGGCGAGAGGACTTGAGATTATTCCGCTTGCCCGGCTGATTGGTAAAGAGGTCATGCAAAGTGGTGCCTCGCTCTCCGTGCCCAATGCGGCTGAACTTTTCTACAACGGCCTGGCCGCGACCTACGATGATGAACAGTTCACCTCACCGGTCTCTCTTTCCCGTCTAACTGAACAGAAGCTGTTCTCTGCGCGTATCCCTGAGTTATTTTCAGGTACGGGGCGGGTGCTGGAGATCGGCGCAGGCACCGGCATCTTCACCTTGGAGATCTCCCGCAACTGCACAGAGGTGGTGGCTACCGACATTTCCGGAAACATGTTGGCTCTTCTGGAGAAAAAGGCCAGCGCAGAGGGGATAACGAATATCACCATTCTAAAGGGGAATGTGGAGACGATGGAGTTAAAGGGGCCTTTTTCACAGGTCTGCGCTTTTTCGTCGCTTGAATATCTCTCCGACTTGCCTGCTTTTTTAGGACGGCTGGCGCACAATATCGAACCGGGCGGGACAGTTTATTTCATTACCGCCCGCAGCTCACTGCTCAGGCTCTTCACCCAGATTGGAAACGCCATGAGACAGGGTCTCTGGCTGAGGGCCTACAGCCGACGCGAGATCGAATCGATGCTGGCTGCGGCCGGTTTCGAGCAGATCGAGATCTTATCCCACCTCTTCAAATCGCTTTTTTCGGGCGGCATGCTACTGGAGGTGGTTGCCCGCAGGGCCGGCGCCCCCGCCGTATCCGCCGTGCCGGCCGAAGAATGGTAGTCTCCGTGAATAAAGCCCAATTACTTGCCCCACCCCCGGTGCCGGCATCACATACAGAAATCGCAGGGCCCAAAACCCTTGTGGTCATCCCGGTATATAACCACGCAAAAACAGTGCAGGAAGTGGCCCGGCGAGCGCTCGACCAAGGTTTTGCTGTTCTGGTCCTGGATGACGGCAGCACCGACAACAGCATCGACGCCGTTGCCGAGCTTCTTGTTGGGCGCCACCGCCTGCCGGTCAACAGCGGCAAGGGGGGAGCCATAATAGCAGCGGCGGAGCTCGCAAAAAGTTGGGGCTATCAGGCGATCCTGACAATCGACGCTGACGGACAACATGACCCGGCCGATGCGAAACTGCTCCTGGAAGCGGCCTGCTCCTGCTGGCCGGCGATCATCATCGGTGCCCGTAACATGGACACCTTGAACGTACCGCGCTCAAGCCTTTTCGGCAGGGACTTCTCAAATTTCTGGGTGCGGCTTGAATGCGGCCAGACGCTTCCCGATACCCAGAGCGGCTACAGGCTCTATCCGGTCGAGTTTCTCCAGCGCACCCGGTTTATTTCCCGTCGTTATACCTTTGAGATAGAGGTGCTGGTACGCGGAAGCTGGGCTGGCCTGCCTGTACTCTCGGTACCGGTCTCAGTTTACTACCCTCCGGGAGATGAGCGTGTTTCGCATTTTCACAAAATAAAAGATAATCTGCGCCTGAGTTGTCTGCACACCTTGCTGGTGACCCGCTCCCTGATCCCCTGGCCACACCGCCGGCTGTTCCCAAGGAAAGCCGATGCTGACAAGATGCCAAGCCTTTTTCAGCCGGCCCTGTATTTCAAAGCACTCAGCCAGGTCCACTCATCCCCGGCGCAGCTGGCTGCCGCCGTCTGGATTGGCATCTTCCTCGGAGCGCTGCCGATCATACCGTTCGGGATTGCGATCACTGTCTACGCCTGCCATAAACTTCATCTCAACAAGCTTGCAGCGGTAGGCGCCAGCAACATCTGTTGCGCACCTTTCGTGCCTTTCCTGTGTATCGAGCTCGGTCACTTCCTGATCCATGGCGAGTTTTGGTATCAGTTCAACCGGCATACGCTAGTTAATGAAATCCATTTCCGGCTCTGGGAGTGGCTGCTCGGGGCACTTCTACTTGGGCCGCTAATCGGAGGGGCTGGGGCACTCGCCACTTATCTATTGATTCGCTCCTATCGCTGGCGCAAAGTGCAAGAGGATCTGCCCAATCAAGACATTATTAAATCTGAACCTCGACCCAAACTATAAATTTTCCCTGACGCTTCTGGAGCAGACGTAATGATAATTCTCGGAATATCGGCCTTTGTCCATGATTCAGCAGCCTGCCTCATCAAAGATGGCGTGCTCGCTGCCAATGTGGAGGAGGAGCGCCTGAACCGTATCAAGCACACCGAGGCCTTTCCATTAAATGCAATTCAATTTGTATTAAAAACCGGGAAGGTACGGCTTTCTGACGTTGATATCATCGCCTTTAACTGGAATCCTTACAAGGCCGCTGCGGCAGAAATTTTTAAATTTATTATAGCCCCGCTGATCTACCTCCAGATCTTGAAAAATTCCGCACCTCCGAAGAACATTAGATCCATCTTGGCATCATTGCGGCTGAAGAGGACCATCAACAAACTCTTCCCGGGCGAATTCAGGGGGCGGATCGTCTGGGTCGACCACCACCTGGCCCACGCCGCCTCCAGTTATTACCTGTCCCCCTTCAACCGCGAAAATGCTGATGTCTTGGTCGTGGATGGCCACGGCGAAAACTGTTCCACATCGGTTTTCTCTATGACAAACGGCAGGTTCTGCCTTCAATGGCAGGCTCCCACCTGGGATTCCCTGGGCATCCTCTATACGACGTTCACCAATTTTTTGGGCTTTGACATATATCAGGAAGGAAAGACCATGGCCCTGGCCTCTTTCGGCCGGAATACCTTCAGTGATGCCTTCCGCTGTATCATCGGACTGAAACCTGACGGTAGATACACACTGCTTAATAAGAAATATCTGGGACTCTGGAATTTTAGCGAAACAGGACTAGGTAAGGAGTTCGGCAGGAAGCGCCATCGGGATGAACCCCTTGAGCAACGTCATTTCGACATCGCCTGCAGCATGCAAAACAGCATTAAAGAGACGATCCTGCATATCATACGACACGCCGGGGCCGCGTCCGGCAACAGGCATCTCTGTTTGTCAGGAGGGGTATTTCTCAACTGCGATATCAATAAGGAGATTCTGCAAAGCAATAGCCACGAACATACCTTTGTTCCCCCTTTTCCATCGGATAGCGGGGGAGCAGCGGGTGCCGCCCTGTATGCCGCCCATTCATTGTGCCAGGATCCGCCGGATAGATATCCATATTTCTCCCCCTATCAAGGTCCGGCGTACAGCAGTACGGAGATACTGGCGGCCATTCAGAGCCGGAACTTATCCTACCGGCAGGTGGACAAACCATGGCTGGAAGCAGCTTTGGCTCTGAAGAACAATAAAATAATCGGCTGGTTTCAGGGAAGGATGGAGTGCGGCCCCCGGGCACTAGGAAACCGTTCCTTGCTGGCCAGCCCATTTTCCAGTGAAATCAAAGAATATTTGAATGCAGAGGTCAAAAAAAGAGAGTATTTCCGGCCGTTCGCCCCAATAGCCACTATTGAGGCTGCTTTGAAATACTTTGACCAGGAGCCAGTTTCGGAATTGACCCGCTATATGCTGGTGACGACTTCCGTTAAGCGCGAATATCAGGACAAGCTCCCCGGCATAACCCATGTGGATGGAACCGCCAGAATCCAGATCATCACCAGAGAGTGGAATCCCGCCATGTATGATCTGCTGTTGGAATTTGAAAGATTGACCGGCTATGCGGTTTTGATCAACACCAGCTTCAACTTTCATGAGCCGATCGTCTGCTCACCTTCCGACGCCTTGGAATGTTACTGCAAGGCCCCCATTGATGCCCTGTTCATGGGTAACTTCATGCTCAGCAAACAGGAGGCAGGAGTTCAGGCCGCTTCAGCAGCCAACCGAAGGCTATAGATTGCATCGCCTTCTGCCGGCAGTCACCTCGTGCAGCCCAATCACTACCATCCAATCAACTCCTTCAGAAATCTGCAGAAGCTAACCGTAATGCGCTAGCGGTTTTTTTGACGGCCGCTGAGCCAGCGCCATGAGCTGCTGTCATAAAAAAACGAGGGCCAATATTGGCCTCCCGCTTTTGTTAGTACCAGCTGTAATGTGGTTTTTGTGGAAAAGCAAAGCCCTTATTTACTGCGCTCCAGCAGGGAAACACAGCTGTCAAATTGGTATTCGCGGGCATAGTCTATGGCCTTCTTACCCTTTCTGTCGACGTACTTCGCATCGGCCTTCTTTTTCAGCAGGGCGTCCACTGCTTCATGATGTCCATATGACGCTGCCAATATCAGGGCAGTGGTGCCGGGTAAGTATGAGCCATATTCCTTTTCGGTTTTTAAATCCGGATTTGCACCTTTTTCCAAGAACCACTTTGCTACCGGGATATTGCCATAGTAAACCGACCACATCAGAGCGGTCCATCCCCATTTATCGATATCGTTAACACCTTCTCCTGATTTTACGATTTCTTTAACCGACTCGAGGTCTCCGGAGATCGCTGCTTTAGATAGGCTATTTCCTGCATAAAGAGGTTGGGCGGCAATAAAAACAAGAAACAGTGCTGCCAAAATTCTATTTTTCATTTAGGGTTCCTTAATTGAATCTGCAATTTTCGGCACCTATATAGCATCACAAATTAGCCGATGTCAATGCGGTTTCAGACCGCAATACCCGAATTTCAAGACTTAAAAAAACCGTCCAATCTGAAGCCCCACAGAGTTGACCCCACGGTTTTGTCGATCTATGCCGGCATTGGAGAGGTGATGCAGGCGAATGGCGACAATGAAGTTCTTGCCCTCTTCCTGTGGCAGCTCGAGACCTATCCCAAGCAGCGGGTTGAAGTTGTAGTGGAGCCCCTGCCCCTTGACCCTGAACCCGGTATAGATCACCCCGATCCCGGCCTCGACATAGGGGCGAAACAACCGATCTTTGAATTTGGCAGGATAGTAAAATAGGGCCAGCATATTGGCGGAGGCCATCAGCTCCTGGCCGGGGGTAAGCGTGCTACCTAGCGCTGCTTCCACCTTGAATCTCATGGTCTTAGTACGATCCTGGCGCCAGACTGTACCATAGTCGTAAATGGCAAACACCCTGGCGAGCATGAAACTGATGTTCTGCTGAGGATCATAGGTGTAGCCGTATTCCGCCAACATGCCGTACTGATCGGGAAGCGGCTTTTCTTTTGCGATAGTAAGCGGCGCGTCCGGGCCGGCACCTGCTTGCATCACGACAGCCGAAGGGGTCTCTGATTCGGCGGCAAAAGCCGGTCCACAGGCGGCTCCTAAAAGGGTGACCAACACCATGATCATGAAATTGGAGAAATGCAGGGCTGTTCGTGCAGGATGTATCATGGTGCTAAAATCCTTTTCTGGTGCCGGTCTTCAAACAGCCTCTAGAGTCGAGACAAGCTGACGGCCCCGTATTCGTTCCTACCGGCCAACCTGAGGGCGCAGACGCGTGTTGTCTCGAGCGGCACCTGCAAACCATCCATATTGCAGCCGGCAACGCCGGGGATTGGATAGGCCAAGCCATTTTGCAGGATAAGCGCGCCTGCGGCGATGTCGAAGGCCGCTGCAGCAGGCATGCTGCCGTAGATCGGCGTATAGCATGCCACTCGTGACAGAGCCGGGATCGTAGCGCGGTAGCGGGTGCCGAGTTCCCTGTGCCCGTCGGCCCCCAAGAGCAGCAGAGCGTCGTCAGGAGGAGAAAAGAGCTTTCCTTCGGGCAGGCTGCCCGTGTCAATATTATCGATTAGACAGTAGGCCCGGTTATCGTCCATGCGGGTCAGGAGCAGAAAGGCGGCCCCTTCCCCGATTATGGAACTATCCTGATCGGTATCAAGTGGCGAAATGGTGAACGGGTGCTGCGTACCGTACTGGCGGTGCCAGAGATAACCGGTCAGATCGGAAAGTTCATCAATGGCCCCGAACAGCACCGCATCGACCCTTTCTTCGGCGAGCCATTGTCGGGCACTCAGCAGGGCCGAGGGTACCGACATGTCGAACTGGCTGACCGTGAGGCTCGGTCCCTTGGCGCCCAGCATGATCGAGATATTGGCCGCGGCCGCATTGTGCACTGAATTAGCAAAATGAGTCGGTGAGGCGCAGATATCTCCGTCGCCGATGATGGAGTCGAGAAAAGCGAAGGTGGTTGCGGTTGCGCCGTAACCGCTGGCGACAACGACTCCCAGCCGGCTTAGATCCGATCCGAGCAGGCCGCCATCCTGAAGCGCCAGGTAGGCGCCCAGAAGCCCCATCTTTGAGTAATGGTCGATCCTGCGGAGGGTGCGCTTCGGTACGAACCCCTCGAGACGCTCGGTCTCGGACCGGAAAGCCGGGATCTGCAACGGCCCCTGCGCTGCCGGCACCGTCATCTCAGTCACCCGGCCCAGGCCGCTTTCCAGCGCCGCCGCCAGATCGGTTACGCCGCAGCCGAATCCGCCGACAGCACCAATCCCTTTGATCGTGATCCGCATCAGGCAGCACCCCTTGTGCCAAGCAGTATTACCGAGTTGTTGCCGCCAAAGGCGAGCGATTCCGACAGTGCCACCTGCCCTTCAATCTTCGTGCACTCCTCGATCGGCGTACCTCCCAGATCCGGGTCAGGGGTTGTGAACCCGGCACTGCCCGGGATAATGCCGCGCTGGAGGCAGGCGACTGTGAAGACCGCCTCGATAGCGCCCGCGGCCCCCAAGGTATGCCCGGTATACCCTTTGGTAGAAAGGAATGGGATCCCTGGAAACAGGTCGGCCAAAACACGGCTTTCCACGCGGTCATTGTCAGGGGTGCCGGTACCGTGTGCATTGACAAAGGCGATTGATTCGGCCTTGGTGCCGCAGCAGGAAAGCGCCTCGGCAATGGCATAGCGGAGACCCTCGCCATCCGGTCTGGGAGCGGTGAGGTGGTGGGCATCGCAGGCTGATCCGTAGCCTAGCAGGAAAGAGAGCGCAGCCTGATTACGCATGGTGCGGACCGCTTCCGATTCCAAAATCAACATGCCCGCCCCTTCGCCCAGGTTCAGTCCTTTGCGGTTCTTGTCGAATGGCTTGCAAGGGGTTTCGTCGGTTATCATCAGTGAGATAAAGCCGTTGTAGGTGATCCTGCCAAGTTCGTCCGCACCGCCGGCAATGACCAGATCGCAGATGCCGCCCCGGATCCAGGAGGCGGCCAGGCCGACCGCATCAGTCCCGGAGGCGCAGGCATTGACAACGGTCTGGCAGGGGCCGGTGAAGCCGAACTCGCGCGCGATAACCGCGGCCGGATTGCTGCGCATGATCCGGTTGATCGGCTCGAGATCAGGATCAAGGCCGGCCCGGTAGTCGCGGCAGAACTGCTCATTGTTCATAGCGCTGGCAACGGTGGTACCCACGCAGACCCCGACGCGCAAACCGCGCAGCATTTCCTGGTCCAGGCCGGCGTCTGCTATTGCCTCCTGTGCCGCATGCAGGCCAAGCGCGCTGGTGCGCAGCAACTCCTCCGGTTCACTGAATCCGGTCACCTCGAACACCGGATAGCGGGTCGGGTGGCTGCTGGTAAAGCGGCTGGGCTCTGCCGGGGCACGTTGGCCGCTATACAGGGCTTCCATGCAGGCATCCACATTCGTCCCAGCGGCGCAGATGCACCCCAGGCCGGTTATGGCAACGGGCCAGGGGTGCGTCACGCAGCAGCCAGGCGTCCTGCGATGTAGGCCGCCAGCGCGTTCACCGACTGAAAAGCGGTGCGCCCTTCCTCCATGTCCTTGATCTCGATGCCGAAGTGTTTCTGCACCAGCACCACCAGCTCCACCGCATCAAGCGAGTCGAGACCGAGCCCCTCGCCAAAGAGCGGGGCATTGTCGTCGATCTCTTCAGGGGTCAGTTCCTCTAGGTTGAGATCCTCTACGAGGATTTTTTTCAGTTTATCTTTGATATCCATGGTAACGGCTCCTTGAAAAAGTTTTGAGTATGTTTTTTATTTATTCCCTGCGACGCGGCTGGCCGGGGACTGCCGGGGCCCACATGTCAAAAAAATTGAAAAACTGATACGGATGCTCGGCGACAAACCGTTCCAGTGCATCTGCAAACTGAGCGGCGTAGGGGCGGTAGGCCTGGGATGATCGCCCCAGTTGCTCCGGCACCCGAATAACCTGAGCCACCTGCAGCGCGTAGCCCCCCTCCCCGTTCTGGTACGGGAAGATGACAGCCACGGGTGCTCCGGTCGCAGAGGCGAGCTTGTACGGGCTAAACGGGAGTTCGACCGGCTGCCCCAGGAAATCAACGCTGACCGTGCCCGATTCCCCGCCCATGACACGGTCTCCCATAATACAGAGGACTTCGCCATGTTTCAACACTTGAAGCATCTCGAGAGCCCCCCCCAGATAACCGGCCGGATCAATCATATGGAAGGGAGCCCCCTCCCCACCATGCTCGAAAAAGTGCCGGTCCAGGTCCCCTTGTTCCCGGTGTATGAGCAGACTCACCTGGGTTGCGAGGGCCTTCAGGCTGGACATGGCCAGCTGCCAACAGCCGACATGGGCGGTTACCAACACCAGTCCGTGTCCCTCACCCAGTAGTGCTTCCAGCTCCTGTTGCCCTGTCAGGCTTATCTTAAGCCTCTCCGGTCCCAGGATCCCAAGCACCGCCCGGTCAACGAGAATTCGTCCGATGCCCAGGCTCAGACGGTAGCTGTCCCAAAGTCTTGCCAAAGGGCTCCGGTTTGGGAAGCGCCGCTTCAGGTAATGGCTGGAACGTGCCCTGACCGAGGGGCGGAACAGGGTGTAGTAGAGCACCACGAACAGCAGCAGGGCGTAAGCCGCCTGTCTGCCCCCCAACCGGATCAGGGCATAAAAAATCCGGTGTTGACAGCCACTGCCGATGCTACGGCTGGTCCACTGCCGCTGCGCCGTGCCCCCCTCCTGCTGCGGCAGGCCCGGGTCTCTTTCGCTTCCCGACTCTCGCAGGGCTAGTTCTCCTTATCCATGTGGCGCGTCGTGTTTCTGGTGAACTTGATGAAATTGGTGAAGTTGCCGAGAAAACGGAGCCAGCTGTCGGGCGACTTCCACAGCATGGTGACATAGCCCCACAGCACCTTGGTACGCTTGAAGTGGCTGCGGTAAAATTCCTGGAACAGCGCCTCCAGGCGCTCGCGCGTCATCCCCTTGGTCACAAACAGGAAGTTCATGCAGTCCATTTTCTCCCAGTCCTCCTCGAACTCGCCCAGTTCGTGGATCTTCTCGTAGATCGGCGAGCCGGGAAACGGGGTAAATTTGGCCAGATTGAAATCATCAATCGGCAGCGAGAAGACATACTTCATGCTGCGGCGGATACTCTCTTCGGTCTCGCCCGGCAGACCCATCATCAGGAGCCCTTTGGTGCGGAGCCCGGCCGCCTTGATCATCCGTATTTTCTCGGCCAGGTGGTTCAGGTCGGCGTTCTGGCGGTGCTGAGCCAGGAGTTCCTCATCGCCGGTTTCAATGCCCAGGCTCATCATCCAGCAGCCGGCACTCCGCATTCGAATCAGCAGTTCTGGATCGATGTGCTCAGCCCGGACAGCGCAGTTGAAGGTCATACCGAGCGGACGGTCGATCATCAGCCCGGTGAATTCCTCGACCCTCTGCCGGTTGAAAGTGAACTGGTCGTCGTAGAAATTGATGTGCCGGATGCCGAAGCGCTCCCTCAGGTAGCGCAGGTGCTCGTAAAGATAGCCGGCAGAATTGTAACGGAAGCTGCGGCGAAAGACCGAACGGTCGCAGTAGCTGCAGGCGTAGGGGCAGCCACGGCTGGAAATGCAGCTTGTATTGGGGGTCTTCGGGTAATTGAAGATCGGGAGCATATAGGAAGAAGGAAATCCCGCCAGCTTATCATAGGCCGGAAAGGGGAGTTCGTCAAGTTCAAGCCCCTTGTCCCGGTAGCCGGTAAAGCAGCTCTCCCCCTCTTTGCGGTAGATGATTCCCTTGACCGCTGCAGGATCATCCTGACCCATGCTCACCAGTTCAAACATGGTCTCTTCACCTTCGCCGATCACGGCAAAGTCCATATCCGGAAAGCGCGGAAAAAGTTGCTCCTTTAGTGCTGAAACATGCGGACCGCCGAAGACTGTTTTTATTCCGGGAACCGCCTGGCGTGCCAATTGAGCAATCCTGATCCCGTCCAGGAAGCTGGATGTCGTGCAGCTAAGACCAATAAAAGCCGGTTTTTCCGCCAGCAGATGGTCGCGAATGGCCCGGTCGGAATCAGGGCGCGCATAGCAGTCAACAATGTCCGCCACGATTTTGCGCTGTTCCAGATAGGCCGCGATGCTGGCCAGGCCAAGCGGTGGCATTATGTTGGCAATGCGGGAGATATCATTGCCGGCCGAATCTGCCCGGTAGCCCAGCGGATGTACCAGGAGGATTTTTTTGGCATTCAGCATGATGATTCCTTTTCTATAGATAATAATAAAAGTCTCAGCCGATACAGCTCCTCCCCCCAGCGGGGGGAGGGAACTCGAATTCATTACTTGGGAAACTTGATCAAGGTGTCCCACAGCAGACCGCGGTAGCCGAAGCGGTGCATGATAGAGAGCCTCTTCTGACCCTCGGCCGGCGGAAATATCCGGTCGCGCCTATTCCTGAAAGAGGCGCTGATCATCTCGTTCATGACCTGTACATCAATCTCCGGCGACAGGTAGTAGGCTGGCTCGCGCAAGGGGGCATTCTCGCTAAGGAGCCGGTCCCGGATCGCGAGCGCCAAAAGCGCAGTACCGGGGAGGATTCGTATACCGGAGAAAGCAAACACAACCGTGTGCTCCAACTGCTCCAGGTTCTTGAGACCTTCAGCTACGGTAGCCATGGTCTCACCGGGACCGCCGAACATGACAAAATGTGCGCATGGGACTCTCTCGGCAACGCAGGCTCGGTTGGCCTCCAGCGCGTTTGCAAAAGTGAAACCTTTGCCGAGCGAGCGTAGCGTTGTATCGCTGGCCGCATCGGTGCCCAGTTCGACTGCATACAGACCGGCTCGCTTCATGAGGGCGATCTCTGATCGCCCGATCCCTTCCGGGCGCATGTAGCAGCACCAGCGGATGGAGAGATTGCGGCGGGCGATTTCCTCAACCACAGCCAGGTAGTGGCCGTCGCTGTCGTTGAAGATCGAGTCGGTGAAAAAGAAGCTGTCCACCCCGTGCTCGGTTTTGATCCGCTCCAGGTCGTCGACCACCGAGCGCACATCTCGGCAACGGAAGCGATTTCCTTCGAGAGTGGGATAGCTGCAGTAGATGCAGCCATGTGGGCAACCGCGCTTGGTCTGCAGGTTGATCATGCCGCTTTTTTCGAGGTAAAAGCCGATCAACTCCTTTGAATAGAGCGGTGACGCCATCTCGTGGCCGGCCAGCAACTGCTTGCCGCGCAGGATTCTGGGAGGATGGGCGCCTTGCGAGAGGTCCCGGACCAGATCGCAGACCAGTCGCTCCCCCTCACCGACGATTCCATAGTCGGCGCCGGTGAAGTCCAACAGCTCCTCCGGCATGATCGAAAAGGCCGGGCCGCCTATTATGACCAGCATATTGCATTCCTCACGGATAACCTCCACCAGCCGCCTGGCGATCTCGGGATAACTGGTACTGCTCAGCGAATCACAATTGTCCAGATTCCGGATCGACAGGCAGACATAGTCCGGGGCGAGAGCCTTCATCCGCTCACGTAAAAGCTGCTCCGACTCCCCTGAGGCCAGAAAATCAAACTGCTCCAGCTCATGCCCCTCGGCCGAAAGTGCCGCCGAGATGACGGCCAGACCAAGCGGATAGACCGGGTAAGGCTCGGTGGTTGTGTTCGAGGAGACCAGCAGGATCCGTTTCATGGCTGCTCGTTTTTGGCCTTGGCAAAGGAGCGCTTTCTGCGCGGGTTGTAGCGGTAGTAGGTTTCATCCTCCATCTCGCGATGGATTACCTTCTTGAACAGGTTCCCCATCTTGAGCTGATGCCCGCCATCGGCATAAAAGGTATCCCAGGCATAGTAGTACATCTCCTGGAGCTTCTCGGGAGACATCAACTTGGGCTGAAACACGACCTTGTCGGCTGAGTAGTCCTTCCAGTTGCTGCTCAAAAGACGCCCCTCTTTCTCAAGCTGCGTGCGGCAGGGGGAATGCGGAAAGGGGGTCATGATGGTGAATTCCGCCACGTCCAGCTCTACCTCCAGCAGGAAATCAACCAGGCGCTTGATGTAGTCCTCGTCCTGCTCGTCGGTCCCCAGCAGGATCGTCCCTTCCACGCCGATGCCGTGGTCCTTGAGGCGCTTGATCCGGTTGCGAATGACATCGGAGGTGTCGAATACCGCCTGGTAGATGTACCAGGCGCCGGCATCGGCCGCCAGTTTGAGGATTTTGTCATCGTCCATGATCGGGTGGGAGACCCATTTCTTTTTGAGCGGCGCCATGGCGCTGAAAAGGTCGATCAGCCACTGCCGGTCCTGGGCGAGCGAGTTGTCCACGATGAACATGCGGTTGTTGCGGATGGCCTCCATCTCCTCGATCACCTTGTCGATCGGTCGGGGGCGGAAGCTCTTGCCACCCAGAAAGCCGGTGCAGCAGGGGAAGCAGTCAAACTTGCAGCCGCGCGAGGCGTGCACCAGGTCGAGCATCTGCACGCCGCGGTAATTGTATAGTTCCCGGTTCAGGATCTCCCGGCGTGCGGTGCCGATCAGCTCCGCCTGCGGTGGTTTGTCCATGTAGTTGTAGAGCTTTTTCATCCCGCCGGACCTGAAGTCGTCCAGCACACCGCTAAAACGTCCCTCGGCCTCGCCCAGGAAGACCGAGTCGGCGTGCTGCGCAACCTCTTCGGCATGCAGCATTGTCGCAATGCCCCCAAAAATAACCGGCACCCCGCGTTTTCTGTATTCGGCCGCGATCTCAAATCCGCGCGGGAGCTGGCAGGTGAGCATGACCGAGATGCTGACCAGATCGTAGGCGGCATCGAAGTCGATCTGCTCCAGGTTCTCATCAATGAAGGTCAGCTCCACCTCCGGCGGGACGCAAGCAGCGAAGACCGCCGGGCCGTGGGGGGGGAGGTGAAATTCGGTTTGCCGATCGAGTTTGGGCCAGCTGGGATAGATCAGGATCATGTTCATGGTTATGGTTTCCTTGGCTGCAATGTTTTGTCGAAATGCGTGGGTGCTGCCCTTCCCGCCAGTGCGGCCTGGACAAGTTCGATGAGGCTAGCAACGGCTAAGCCGTTATAAAGGAGACCGTTGTCGGTAAGCGTTACGGTACCGTAGCTTTCTGTCGCTGGATTCGGGGCCGCTGAGAGCACAATAAAGAGAGCCCCCGGCAGGAGCGTCACCTGGCCAGCAAAGGCTTCCGGGACGGCCAGGTCGCAGATTCCGGCCAGCATGGTGTCCGCTTCCCCCATGGCGAGATCTTCAATGGCAATACAAAGGCTGTCCAGCCCTTCCCTTGCCTCATTAATGGCAACAGATGAGCCGGTAAGACCAAATTGGATCGCGGCTTCCCCCAGAAAACAGTTGGCAAGCGTATAGGCGAACAGGTTTGGGCTGGCAAGCCCGCCCCCTTCCAGGAGCACGCTCCGGTGGTAGTCGAGATCAGTTACAAGACAGCCCAGCTGGGTGGCAACGACCACACCAATCGTTCGTTTGGTGCTCCACGTTTCCAGTCCCGCATCGCGCAAGGCAAACGCGACCGCGCCCAGACCGACTTTGGAATAGTCCGACATGCGGCCAAAGCGCTGGTTTGGCTCCGGAAAGACCTCCTTGCGAGAAGGAGACCGGAGCGGAAGGTCAGCTAAGGTACACTCGCCCCCCTGTTTCCCCCAGCCAAACCCGGCACTGGTGACCCAGCCGATGCCTGAAAGAAAGACCTCCATCAACCCTCCCCCCGGCTTATTATCATTGCCGCGTTAACGCCACCGAAACCGGAATTGGTGCTAAGCAGATAGGAGCCATTGATCGGCTGGGCTGAGCAGCTAAGAAATCCTTCGCCCCCCTCGTCAGGCTCCCGCATCCCGACTGTTGGCGGCAGGATCCTCTCCTCCAGACACTTAAGACCCAGCGCGATCTCGATCCCGCCGGCAGCGCCCAGTGTATGACCGATGGCCCCCTTGATCGAATTCATTGGCAGGTTGCGTTCCCCGAACAGGGTCAGAAAAGCAGTAAGTTCCATTTGATCGTTGTAGAGGGTGGCGGTGCCGTGCGCGCTGATGGCGGCGATTTGCTCCGGGCCGATCGAAGCCCTGTTCAGTGCCTGGCGCACAGCCTGGATCAGACCACAACCATCTCGGGCAGGTGCAGTAATGTGGGTGGCGTCATTGGCCGACCCCCAGCCAGCCACCAGCCCCAGCTCGGGGCGCCCCTCGCGCTGCGCCCGCTCGCGACTCATCAAAAGCAGCGCCGCGCCCCCCTCACCAAGCGTAAGACCATCCCGGTTTCGGTCAAAGGGGCGGCATCTGGCGGCAGACAGGGCTTGTAGCGCAGAGAAACCGGAGAAGACAAATTCGCTCACCAGATCCATGCAGACAACCAGCACCGCCTCGTTGCGGCCTGCGGCAATCAGGGAGGCGGCGCGCGCCACCGCAATGGTCGAGGAGGCGCAGGCGGCGTTGATGTTGACACCTGGCGATCCAAGGCCGAACCTGCCTGAAATTCTATCCAGAAGGTGTGCCATGGTTACCTCGGCCGGGTCACCCGTGCCCCCACCGTTTATTGATTCCATGACGTCGATGCACCCCTTGGTGCTGGCAGTGATCAGGGTGGCATCGGCAGGGACCGGACCAAAGCCATCCAGAAGGCGCTCCAGGAGCAGATGGATCCCCGAGACTCCGTTTCTGCAATCGAGCCCCTCGATCCACGATGCGATTTCCGACCGATAGCGGCCGGTAGCAAAACGGGTCAACGGGCGGATGGCACTCTCATTGTTCAGCACACCGCGCCACAAGCTATCCAGGTCCGGCCCCAGGCCGGTTACTGTCTGAGCTGCGCTGATGCAGACCGCTCTCATTGGATGTTTCCCTTTTGCCAGCGATCGAGGAAGTTGCGCATAAATGGCGGAGGAATGAGCATGATGTTCTGCTCAGTGTCGAGCATCATCTGCACGGTGTAGCCGGTCGTTGTGATCTCTCCCGCCAGATTCGTGATGATGAACTCAAAGTTCAGGCGCGCGGCCGCGCTCCAGTGCAGTATCCCTTCGATGTTGAAGCGCTCCGGAAAGTGCAGGGGACGAAAGTAGTCGACATGCATCTTCTTGATCGGCGTGAGAATCCCGCGCTCGTAGCAATCCAGGTAGCCGATGCCGTATTTTTCGCCGAAAGCCACTCGGGCATCCTCGAAAAAGCTCGGGTAGCGTCCGTGCCAGACAATGTTCAGCGGATCAACTTCTTCGAAGCGGACCTGGCGCTCGACGCTCACCCGCAGAGGCGCCGGTGCCCCCTTCTGGGCCGGGAAATAGGCGCGGCTCATGGCAGATCCTCTACGCAGGCCAGCTCAAGCAGCAAGCTTGCGCTGGTCGTACCGGCCACCGTCAACTGCGCGTCAAAGAGGAGCTTCCCCTTGACGGTGCGCGGACGGCAGCAGACCAGGAGTTCCTGGTCGGGTTTAACCGGGGTCAGGAATTTAGCATCTTCAACAGCCATCAGGCGCTGCATGCAACCGGTGTGTTTGCCTACCAGCGAGACTACGGTAAGAATCTCCACAATAGCCGGAAGAATCGGATGACCGGGGAAATGCCCGGAGAACCCGCAAAACGAATCCGTAAAGAGGTAGCGCGCCTCCATATTCCCGGTGTCGTCGGTTGTTACAGTGCCAAGCAATGCCGCGTCTATTTCCTGCATGATTTTATTCATCGCCTTTTTCCACGCTTTCGATCCAAAGAGTAAGGCGGTAGCCGGCCAGATCATCGTCTAGCACTACGCCGCCCGGCAGCAGAATTCCCTGCAGTCGTTGGTACTGGTAATAGCGGACCTGCCACGAGGCAACCTTGCCGCGACAGGTTTTCTCCAATAGTTGCGTCTCAGCCCCTCCCAGGATGAAACCGAGCTTGCCCTCGCTGCTCTCGCGGGAAAGCCGGTAGCTGGTCGAAGTCAGGGTCAGGCTGTCAGCGGCTGACGGCTCCGGCGTGAGAAAGATCCTGCGCACCGAGACCGCCACGGCCTCGGCAAAGCCCGGGTAGCGGGCCAAATCAGGCATGATGAAGTTGGCCCGGCTCGAGGTCCGGTCCACGGAGATGTCGTACAGCTTGACCCCCATGTCGTTCATCCCGACCAGCCGGGCGCTCTTGGCAGAAAGGTCAAGCTTCATGATGCCCGTAATCGGGACCCGCAGCCCTTGCAATTCGAACAGGGCTGACTGGCGGATCAGAAGGCTCCCGGTTCCACTGCTCCAGAGCTTGCCGATCAGTTCACCAGCGCTTTCAGGCTGAACCGGAGTCAGCTCGGTGGGGGCAAAAGGTATCGTGCTGCAAGCGCTGACAAGCAGCATCAACGTCGCCAGGAGGAGACAGCTCAAGTGGTTCATGGCGCCTCCTTGTGGCACAGGGCCGGGATCACCAGCAGCGCCGCCGGTATGCCGGCGCCGACCCCCAGCAGGACCGTGATGCCGATCGATTGCATTGAGGGATGCCGCGCCAGAGCCAGGGCGCCCAGCCCGGCCAGCGTTGTCAGCCCCGAGACAAGCACAGCCCGGTTGGCAGCGTTGTCTGAACCCTCGGTCAGCCGGCAGACCATAAAGATCCCATAATCAACGCAGATACCGATGATCAGGATGGTTGCGGCGATGTTGAATATATTGAACTCCAACCCGAGCATCCCCATGATGCCGAGCATGCAGATCAGGCCGGTGACCACCGGCACCAGAACAAGCGCGATCCGCCCAGGCTTCCTGAACAGTGCGATCACCAGGACCAGCACCAGGAGCGAGGTGAGCGCCATGTAGCTGGTGAAGTCGCGGATGATTGCCCGGCCCACGCTGTCGCCGAAACGGCCCTGTGATACAAGGGTCACACCCGGCAGCGCCTTTAGGTCCTCCGAGAGCGCCGCTATCACCTGGGGGGCATCCGGCACCAGGGTCAGCACTCGCACGATACCCGGTCCGCTGATGATCATGGAGTCCACTAATTCCCCCATGCCGGCCTGTTTGAGCCCCTCTACGGTTGCAACCGGAGGCGGCGCGCTGAGGGTTGTCAAAAAGGGTGTGAAGGCGGCTTTGGAGAAACCAAAGGCCTCACCTTCACGTTGCAGGTCGGCGCTGAGCCGTTCCGCTCGGCCATCCCGCCAGAATGCGGTCCAGCGCTGCCGGTTTTCCTCTTGCAGCCGCGCGCTTGGCAACAACGGTGCTATGCTTACCAGCTCTCCGGCTTGGAGCCGACCGGAGATTCGAGCAAAAAGCTGTTCGTTCAGCCTGAGTGCTCTTTCCAGGTCGCTTCCCTCGGCAAAGATCAACGCCTTGCCGCGCATGTCGCCCCAGGTCCTGGTTAGCTCATCTTCAGTCTGGCGTAGTTCCGGGGAGACCATGCTGACTGCGCGCAGGTCGCCGTTGAAGCGGATCTTGGTGGCCTGCCAGCCGCACAGGGCAAGAATGACCAGCCAGACAGCAATCACCGGTCGGCGCGACAGTCGCCAGCCCCAATCCAGGTTCCGGAACGGCAATGCACCCTGCGGGGCGGGCTTGATCAGGTGCGGCAGGACAACCAGCGATATAAGAACCGCCGCCACGATACCGGCCATGCTATAGATGGCCAGCTGGCGCTGCCCCGGGAGGCTCGACATCAGCATGACCCCAAAGGAGATCAGTGTGGCAGCGGCGCCGAACAGCACCGGGCGGGCTACCTCGCCGGTAATGGTCCCGAGATCCTTCCCCCCTTGCCGGCAATAGAAGTAAATCAGCATGGCGTATTCATCGGCGATCCCCAGGAGCACTCCGCCAAAACCGAGGGTGACTGCGAAAACGCTCCCCTGCCAAAAAGCGATCACCCCGGAGGCGATCAGCAGGATCGACGAGGGGACCAAAAAAACAAAAATAGCGCTCAGGCTTCTCAGAAAGATGAGGTAGATGGCCAGCACCGCGACCGCGCTTACTGTCAGCACAACATACAGATCGCGCTTGATCGTGTCCGCGTTCAGCAGTGTGTAACGGTGACCGCACAGCACCGTGGCGCTCATATCACGAGGGACGCTCGCTGCCACGGCCTTGTCAATGCGCGCGAGAAGATCGCGGGAACCAGCTGAATCTGTCATGGCTATGGCGCTCTCGACAACAAGGAGAGCGCTTTTCCCGTCCGCAGCCACAAAATGGTTGTTAACCAGGCGCATGTTCGGAATCATGTTCAGAAAGCGCATCTTCTCCAGCGCCAGGTCAGAGAAGGAGAGTGGATCGCTCTGGATTTTTCCTTTGAGCGCCCACCCCTCCGGGGAGAGCAGCTGTTCGTAGCTATGTTGAAGCCGTTTCTGCACCTCGAGCCTGCTGCTAGCAGAGGTGAGCCGGGCCAGATCTTCTTTATTAGCAAGGCTTGGAAGGGTACGGCCAAGCCAGCCGAAAAAGCTGCCGGACAGATCAGCGGGCCCGGTAGTGACCTTTCCCACGCCTGCAGTAGTTAGTGTCTGGGCCAACCGGTCGGCCGTTGCCGTAAGCATAGCAGTATCACCGGCCCCGGTCTTGAGAGTGATCACGATTTTGCGGGTGAAGGGGGCTAACTGCAGCAGGCGGAAGTCCCTGGCCACGTTTGAGTTGTCGTCGGGCAGCATAGCGACGATATCTTCTTGGATGCGGGCCTTGGAGGTGGCGAAACAGCCAAGCGCTACGATCAGCAAAGTTACGATGAAAAGCGGCTTGCGGTGTCCTGAGAGATAACGGTACAGCCACTCGAAAACCGTGAAGGAGGGGACTGGCATCTAGAAGAGGTCTGCCTTGAGCGACTTGTTGACCGCAGTGTTAACGAACCTTATCCGGGTGAAGTCGCCATCCTGTTCGTGCACCTCGACACTCTTCACGTACCTGCCGTCGGCACTGAAGTTGATCAGAAGATGATGCAGGAAACCGGCGGTCGCAGCAGAGCGCGGCTCAAGCCGGAGCGCCGCCGGGGACTCGCTGAGTATGCTGATCCGATACTCGCGCCTGAGCCAGCTGAAGTCGGCCCGGGCCCAGGCAAAGAGCTGGTCGGAAACGAGCTTCATGACCGGTTCCTGGCTAATCTGGAAATTTTCCGTGCGGCCGGTCCGCTGGTGCCAGCGCCGCCCCTGCTCGCCGTTCAGGACAAACCCCGAGGCCACCGGCGTAATAAGTTCCCAGCGTAATCGGTCCGGTTTACTGAAATAGAAGCGCCCCTTGGAGCTGAAGACCGTCTTGAACATGCTCAGGTGCTTTTCCTGGACAAAGTCGCTGGAGAGTGTATTTACTCCGCCCGCTGTCCGCTCCAGTGAGGCAAACAGCGCCGCGGAGTCAGGGGCTGTTTCAGCAAAAGCGGCCCCATGTAAAAGGAACAGGCCGCAGGCTAGCAAAAGCCAGATCTTCTTCACCGGTCCCCTCCCCCGGCAGCAGCCTGGCTGACAACCCACAGCTTGATTGTGCCGCTGGCGATCACCTCTCCGGCACGCTCGATTTTTCCCTCGGCAACGGCGAATCCCTCAAAAGTCCCCACGGTTCTGATATTCACCAGAAGCCGCTCACCGGCATACGCCCGCCCTGTGACGCGGAACTTTTTGACACCTACCAGGTAGCCTTCCGAGATTTCCTTGCCATGAAACAGATCGTCGTAGCCCTTGATAACCGCGTAGCCCTGGGCCACGAGTTCGACAAGCGCCGCCTCATCCAGAGCTCCGTCCGAGCCTATCAGGATGCAGTCAGCACCGGGAGTAGCCTCGATTTCGCCGGCATCTTCGCACCAGGAGATCAGGGTGTCCACGAGCCGCATCGGAAGACGATGGGGGATGAGTGCTTCTGCCGGCATCGGCAATGTCAGGTTTTTATTCATGCTTTTTTTGCCTTGCTCAACTTTCATATTAATCGCGCCTCACCCGATTTTCTCAGGATTAGCGCCAGTAAACCGGCAGGTCGTCGAATATCTGGCTCGAGAACAGCAGCTTCCTGAATTTCACTAGATCATAGTGAAATACGCGCTTGTTGTCGTAAACCTCGAATTTATCGTTCAGCACTTCATAAATTCGTCCGGTCCCGGTGCCGAGCCGGTCGGCGTTTCTAAAGGAAAGTGCCTGCAGATCAGCAAGAACCTCAAGGGTCAGCACATGCTTTGCGTTACTGACTGACTTAAAGGCCTTTCTGGCGGCCACTGTCCCCATGCTGACAACGTCCTGATTGGAGGCATTGCAGGAGATGGAATTGGTGCTGACAGGATTGGCGAGCTGGCGGTTTTCCGCGGTGGTCGAGGTAGCCAGGTACTGGGCTCCCATAAATCCCATGGTGAGCCCGAGCGTCCCCGGAATCAGGAATTCGGGGAGCCCTTCGTTCAGGTTACGGTCAAGAAACTTGTTGATCCTGCGCTCCGAGAGGGTGCACAGGGTTGCCATCGCCATGCAGAGGGAATCCATGGCAAAGCCGATGCTCTGGCCGTGGAAATTACCACCGTGAATGATCTTCTTTTTTTCCGGGATGATGATCGGATTGTCGTTGGATGAGTTTGCCTCGGTCTCCACCACCTTTGTCGCAGCCTCAATCGCCTCGACCACCGGGGCCAGGATTTGCGGGGTACAGCGGATGGAATACACATCCTGCACGTTGATGCTGGTCTCGTATACCGGCCCCTCGGTCTGGTGGCCACGGATCTGCTCGTGCATATCTTTTCTGAGGGTGATGTTCCCGGAGCCTGCGTAGAGGTTTCGGATCGTCTCAGCGACTTTAAGCTGTCCCGGATGGGGCTTCACGAGGTGCAGGTCCTCGTCGAACGCATCATCGATACCGCCGAAGATTTCCAGGGCAAAGGCGCCGGTGACGCAGCTAACCCGGAGAAGCTTTTTTGCACCGAACAGGGCAAAGGCTGCCAGCGCCGTCATTGCACTGGTGCCGTTCATCAGCGCAATGCCCTCCTTGAAGCTGAGGACCATCGGGCAGATACCAAGCTTTGCAAAAAGCACCTCGGTATCATGCAGCTCATCGCAGTAGTACGACTGGCCCTCGCCGATGATGGTCAGGGAGAGGTGTGCCAGGTGGATCAAGTCGCCGGAGGCCCCGACGCTGCCGCACTCGGGGATGTAAGGGGCGATGCCACGGTTAACCATGTCTTTCATGAACTCGAGTAGTTCGACACGCACTCCTGAGTAACCCTTGACAAGCGTGTTCAGGCGCACGGCCATAATGGCGATCGAGACGTAAGGCTTCAGGGGGTCGCCGAGCCCAGCCGCATGGCTCCTGATCAGGTTCACCTGGAGCGCTTTGATCTCTGAGTCTTCGATGATCTTGTTGCACATCGGTCCGAACGAGGTGTTGACTCCGTAAATGATGCGTTGGGCCGAGACTTCCTCCTCTAAAAAGGAGCGGCTATCCCGACAGCGCTTAACCGCCAATGGGTCGAGTGACACCTGCTTATCCCCCACACCGATGGCGACGATATCCTCGACGGTGAGATCACTGCCGTTCAAAACAATAGTAGGACGTTCAGACATGATTGAAATTTCCTTTTCTTATTGTGGTCAATACTCCCAGGCATTTTTCAACAATACTCACCTCAAACCAAGCGGTGGTCGAAGAAGGTAACCGGCTTTCGTTTATCGTCGCGGGTGGTTATCCTGACAATCTCCTCCGGGCTTACAATGCAAACTTCCGGCTTGACACGGATAGCGGCGGCAATTTTATCGGCTATGGCAGCCACGGTCAGCGAAGCATCGCTGTTCCCTACCACTACCCGGATGCGATCCGAGAGGGCAAATTCGCTGTGAACCTCAATATAATGGCCAAGTATGCCAGGAATCCCCTGCAGCACAGCGCTAATCGCGGGAGGGTAGACCGTTGTGCCGCGATCTTTTAACATCTGCGACTTCCTGCCCACTACCGGACCCAGCCGATGGGAGTTTCTGCCGCAAGAACAGGGCTCTGTGTGGAGCGTGGCAATATCGCCGGTCCGAAAACGAAGTAACGGCATTCCGGTGACCCCCAGCGGAGTCGCCACCACCTCGCCGAGAACGCCGGGTTCAACGAGCGCGCCTTTATCATCAACAATCTCGACAGCAATCAGATCCGGGTGCAGATGCCCTCCGAGACCGGCTGCGCAATCGGTGAACGAGGTCGCCATCTCGGTGCTGGCGTAGGTGCCGAAAACCGGGCAGCCCCACACTTTCTCCAGGCGCTCCCCGAGCGGCGATAGTGTCAGGTCCTGTTTGCGAACCATTTCTCCGATACAGACCAGCCGGGTGACGCCTAGCCCAGCCGGGTCAACCCCCTCCTGCTGCAGCCTTTCACCAACCGCCAGAAGCAGCGACGGGACTCCTACAATGGCGTTGGGTCGGCAGTTTTTGATTAGCTCCATGAGGAGAAACGCACTGCTGGAACCGCCGCGGATCACGGTTGCCCCGATGCGGGTCAGACCAAGAAAATACGCCAGCCCGGCCATAAAACAGCGATCCACGGCAGCGGCCACTAAAACCCTGTCGTTCCTGGTAAAACCTGCCCCGCGAAACGAAAGTTCCTCGTTGTAGGCCAGACGGTCAAGGTCAGCGGCGCTTTGCAGCATGGCAACCGGCTTGCCTGTGGTGCCTGAGGTGAGACAGAGATCAACAATGTCTTGCTCTTTGACCGCGAGAAATTCGGCGTGAAAGTTCTCCAGATCATTTTTCTCGGTAAAAGGCAGTTTTGCCAGGTCGCTTAGCTGCCGCAGGTCGTCCGGTACAATCCCAAGCTGGTCGAACATCCGGCGGTAGAACGGCGAGTGAAGGTAGCAAAAGCTGATATGCCGCTGCATGAGCTCGACTTGCCGGGCCGCTATTTGTTCGGCAGGGGCACAGGAGAGTTCTCTCCCCCTTTGCGCATCCAGCTGTCCAGTTTTTGCCCCCTGCCCTAACATAGATCTCCCTGTTGCTCTTCCAATGCCTTAGCTATCCGGTCGTAGACCTCTTGCCGCATGTTCAAGTGACCCGAAGGACCGGGAAAGGCGCTGGGATGGACCGGCGGCAGAGCCGTGAGCCGCACCCGTGCCGGGTGCAGAATGGAGTGCCCCGGTGGCAGCATTTTATCGGTGCCGGTGATGCAAAGAGGAACTATTGGCACGCCGGTTTCCTGTGCAAGCCGAAAAGCCCCCGAGTAAAATGGCTGCAGTTTTCCGGTCCTGCTGCGATGCCCTTCCGGGAAAAACAGCACGGTCCCCTTCAGGGCGAAGGATTCCCTGCAGATCCGGATCACCTCGTCCCAAGCACTGTTCTCCACGTCCAGGTAACGGGCTAGCCGCATGAACAGGGTGTACCAGTACATTTTAAAGGGCCAGGCCCCGACGGCAAAAATAATGTCATGAAAAGGAAGCGCGGCCATGAAATAGCTGTCGAAAAACGAGAGGTGATTGACGACCATGATGCAGGGGCGCTGGATTTGGTCAAGGCGGCAGCCTTTAAAACGGATGAAAGGAGAGACGATGACGATCAGTCCATAGCCATGAATACTGATCAGGTGCCTGACTATCCGGCCCCAATCCCATCTGGTGAAGACTTTCCAAGTTACCAGAAAAAGGGGGGATACAAGGAGTCCTGCAAAAACCCACAAGATCATCAGGGGGTAGAAGGTCAGGTTCAGCAGTAAGATTTCTATCCTGTTGCGGATTCCGTTAACCTGGCGTTGATGGTTACTGTCACTTTTGATCACGTACTATGAGTTCTCCGTCTGGCGTTTCTTGGCAATGACGAAACTGTGGATGTCGCCCAGGGTGCGGATTTTGCGAATTGCTTCCTCCTCGCGTATCTTCATGCCAAAGGCGGTTTCGAGTACTATCACCAGGTCAACTACGTCCAGGCTATCAAGCCCCATTTCCTCGAAAAGCGTTGTTTCGGGGGTCATATTTTCGAGTTCGTATTCGAACTCCTCCGCTAGCGAACTGTTGATTTGTTCTACGATCTGCTGGTCTGTCATTACTCATATCTCCTTAATATAATAGATGAATTAACTCCACCCAAGGCGAAATTGTTCTTTATCACCGTTTCGACTGGATGCTTTGTTATTCCCTGCACGTGCGAAACATTTGAGCAAAGCGGGTCAATATTGTCCAGATTCAGCGTCGGGATCAGGAGCCCCTGCCTGATCATCTCAACGCAGGCAGCAAGCTCAAGCGTGCCGCTGGCCGCCATGGCATGCCCCAAATGCCCCTTCAGGCTGCTTACCAAAGCCCCTGTGCCGAAGATGCGGGATATTGCCTCACACTCAGCAATATCTCCTTGCTCGGTCGCAGTTGCGTGAGCATTTACATAATCTACCTCGGAGGGCTGCACCCGCGCGTCGACCAGCGCCTGTCGCATACAGTCCGCAATTGCAGCCGGATTCGGGTTTGCAATGCTGTCAGGATCCGAATTGGTGGCGAAACCAATGATTTCGGCAAGAATGGTAGCACCGCGCCCGAGGGCGGAGTCGAGCGATTCAAGAAGAAGTATGCCGCTCCCCTCACCGCAGACGATTCCGTCACGTTCCCGGTCGAATGGACGCGGGGTACGGGTTGGGGAATCATTGAAGGCGGTAGAGGCGGCATTCATGATATCGAAGGTGCCCGATGTGAGCGGATGGAATTCATCCGCTCCGCCACTCAACATGAGCTCCTGCTTCCCCATGGCAATCATTTCGGCAGCATAGCCAACCGCTTGGCAGCTCGTGGAGCAGGCCGCGGAAGGGGCCAGGATCCGGCCGGTTACACCCAGCGTCTGTGCCACGTTTGAGGCACAGCTGTGATTCATGATATGGAAAAAGAGCGTGGACTTCATCCGCTCCAAGCTGTTGTCGGTATTAAAATCCCGGAAGAATTCCTGCATCGTCTGTGGGCTCCCGATTGTCGACCCGATCGAAACCCCCAGTTTGCCTGAAGCGAGATCCGACTCGTCAAGCCCCGCCATGCGAGCTGCATCCTGACAGGCAAGAGTGGCGAAAACGGACATGTTCGACATGGAGCGGCGGTATTTCCTGGGAATCTCCTTCGGGTCGACACCACTTGCCAGGGCCGCCACACGGGTTCTCATCCCCGTTATCCCGGATAGTTCCGGAACCTGCGAAACCCCGCTTCTCCCCTCAAGAAATCCTTCCATCAGGTTATCAAGGCCGCGGCCGAAGGGTGATACCGCCCCCATCCCCGTTATTACAACTCTTCTCAGCAACATGCCTTCAGTTCCTTTCTCATATGCTCGTGGCCAAGGATGGTGCCACAGGCGAGTAACCCGGAAACCACGGCTCCCATGATACCGGGGGAGACCAGTGCCTGTCCAGCCAGATAAAGTCCTTTCATTCTGGTTGTCGGCGATGGGTTGTACTGGCCGACCATATGTTTGATACCGTACAGCCCACCCAAAGGCGCATCGCAGAAATGCCGGATGGTAAGCGGGGTGGAAATTTCTAGGCTGCGAATATTGCCGGAGAGATCAGGACTTAGCAGCTCGACCTGGCGCCATATCCGCTCGAGAGCCTGCTGTTTGAACTGCCGGTAGTCAACCGGCCTCTGCCCGAAACGCGATTCCTGCCATTGGGCGGTTTCGGAAAAGTTTGCAGGGGTAATAACTATAAAACCGCTGGGTTCGCTATCCCTCTCCCGGTAGGCACCACTTATATAAAGCGGCGCCTCACCTATGGGCTTTTTTCCAATCTCGTGGATACTCTCCGCATCCTTGAGCAGAAACAGGTTTGTCCCCGCAAGCGAAGGGAGCGGTTCTGTACAGACAGCGTAGGCTAGAAACGCGGAGACTGTTTCCTCCAGTGCAGCAAGCCGCCTGCGGTAGGCAGGACGGAAAGCGCCTTCAGGTATCAGGTCCAGAAGCAGCTGCGGGTGGAGGGTTGCAACACAGCCCCTGCTTGAGATAGTCTCACCGCTCTTAAGCCTTACTCCGGAGAAAGCCCCATTTGTGCCGGCTGTTATCTCTGCCACCTCGGAGCCGCAAAACACCTCGACGCTGTGTTTTTCGAGCTGGGCATCGCAGGCGAGCGCCAGGCTCAAGCCGCCGCCGCGGATGCCGCGTGCCGATTCATAGTAGTTGCCAACGATAACCGCGTGTTGGGCGAAGGAGACCTCGCTGCTTGACACACCATACAAAAGCGTATGCATGGAAAGCAAGCTTTTTAGAAGCGGGTCGGGCGTCAGGGCGTCGAGGGTTTCCTTCAGAGTTGGACCAAAGACTCTCTGCAGCATTATATCGGGTGCGATCGGCACGTTGAGGTTCTGGTAGGGCATTGATGCGCTGATGGAACGGACTTGCGCCAAATAGCTATCGATCGCCGGCCGCTCCTTGGGGAATGCCAGGTAGAGTTCCTCACGAATGCGGTCGTAGCCGGTCGGAAAATGAAACTCAAAGTTGTCGGCCGCACAGTTAAATATGTCGAAGCCAAGTTCGTTAAACGGAAAACTGGTGATGTTGTCCGATAGGCCCAGGTAACGAAAAAAGGTATCCAGCGCCCCCCCCTCGTTGAGCCCGCCAGCGTAGTGAAAACCGGTGTCGAAATTCAGACCATGACGCGTAAATCCCCGCAGAAGCGGAGCTGTCCGGTCGGCCTTTTCCAAAAGCGCGACGCGAAATCCGTTTTTGGCAAGGGCGAGGGCAGAGGTGATCCCGGAGATCCCTGCCCCGACAACGACATAGTCGTAGGTCATCTGCTGAACCTTAGCACCAGACAGGAGTTGGTCCCGCCAAAGCCGGCGGAGTTGCAAAGGACATGCTCGGGAGTTCGATCGATTCGTTCGGTTACGATATTCAGATGCGCGGAGTACTCGTCCGGCTTGGAGAAGTTAGCGTTTGGCGCGATGAAACCCTGTTGCGCCATGATGGTTGAATAAACCACCTGCGAGGCGCCGGACATCCATAGCTCGTGTCCGGTCATGGATTTGAGCGAGGAGACCGGCGGTGTCTTCGGACCGAAGACGGCAGAAATATTGCGCGCTTCGGCAGCGTCCCCAGCGGGAGTCGAGGTAGCGTGGGCGCAGATATAGTCAATATCGCGCTCCTTGATCCCGGCCAGCTCAATGGACTTTCTGATAGCGCGCTGCAACCCGTCCTGGCTCGGTATCGAGATATGACTGCCATCAGAGGAGAAGGCATAACCTGCTACTTCTCCGAGTATGGCTGCTCCGCGCTCTACAGCAAGGTCGTAACGTTCCAGCACGATGACTGCGGCGCCGCCGCTAGGTATAAGCCCGTCGCGCTCGGCGTCAAAGGGGCGCGAGGCGCTGGCCGGGTCATCAAAACGTGTCGAAAAGGCGCCCAAGGCGTCGAAACTGCACATGGATTCCCAGTTAAGCTCCTGAGCTCCACCGCAGATCATCCTTTCCTGCCGGCCAAAAGCGATCAGGTCTGCGGCCTGCCCTACTGCATGGCCGCCGCTGGAACAGGCAGAACTTATGGTCCAGCAGGCGCCACCCGTCTTAAACAGGGTGTTCAGATTCATCGTGATGCAGGAGGTCATGGAGCGAAAAACATGGCCGCTTCCGATCAGTTTTGTCTCACCACGTTCCCTGAGCAGATCAACCTGCTCGATTGCCGCTATGCAGCTGGAATCACAGCCAAAGATGAGGCCGGTTTCCGGGTTTTGTACTTCTTGATCGGACAGCCCGGACATCAAGAGCGCATCGTGTGCAGCCGCGTGTGCCTGGACGGCAAAATCCGGCATTGTCTTGCACTGCTTTTTGGAGAGCAGTGCCCGCGAATCAAAGCCGGAGATAGCGCCTGTCAAAGGGCTTCGGAAGCCTAATTTCCGGCGCTCCTCGTCAAATACTATTCCCGAGCGCCCAGCCTTTAATGCGGCTCCCACAGCCTCTATAGTATTGCCAAGGCAGGAAACAATGCCTATTCCGGTAATGGCGACTCTGTGCACAGGACCTCGCTAAGTAAAAAATACAGCTACTGATTCCAATCAATTGATAAATATTCAAACCGGTCAGAAAAAAGCTTCACAGGAAAAATCTCTTGCTGCTACATGTAGGCTCCGCCGTTTACTGATATGACCTGCCCCGATATATAAGAAGCTTTTTCCGAACAGAGAAAGCCCACGACTTCTGCTACCTCCTCGGGTTTGCCGACTCGTCCCATCGGTATCATCGGGAGTATACGTTCTAAAGGGAGCCCCTCGATCATCTCGGTCTCAATGAAACCCGGAGACACAGCATTCACCAGTACATTTCGCTTGGAAACCTCGGTGGCAAGGGCTTTAGTTGCGCCGATCAGTCCAGCCTTTGCCGCGGAATAATTCACCTGCCCCGGCATGCCGCTTTCGCCGGAGGTGGAGGCGATGTTGATGATCCTGCCGGCCCTTTTTTTGAGCATCCCAACCAGGAGCAGTCTTGTTACCAGGAAAAAACCGTCCAAGTGGACTGAGAGTACGTCTTTCCATTCGTTTTCGCCCATCCACACCATCAGCGCGTCTTTGGCAAAGCCGGCGTTATTTACCAACACTAATGGACATTCATGCTCGAGCAGCGGGGCGAGAACAGCCTTAACATCGGCAGGGTCGGCTACATCGAAGCACAAAAGTTTACAGGACCGCCCAAGTTCCTCGATCCGGGCTCCGATAGCCGCCGCTGCCGTATGGTCAGAGCGATAATTGAGCCAGATGTCATAACCATCACGAGCCAGTACCAAAGCTGTAGCTGCTCCGATCCCCTTACTTGCCCCGGTCACAAGAGCTATTTTTTTTTCTTGCATAGAAAGACCCTTTAATTAAATTTTATTTAATTGAAACAAATACTTAAAAAATGATTCCTACATATACAAGGATTTAAGATCTTGGGCAAGATTTAAAGAATCAATAATCGGCTTGCAATGAGTCTGCCTTCAAATCCAATCTGGTCTAAATGCAGCACATTCTGATATTCAAAAAAGGGTAACAGTTCAAGGGTTGTCGCGAGAAATAGTTTTCAATGACTATATGTACAGAGTGGATAACTTGAGGTGGGCTGATATGAATGAGGACTATGGATGATGCTTCAGACACGACCGTTTGCAAGTCTGAGTCTTGTTAATCAGACATCGCAAGATGAGGGAACCAGCAGGTAGCTTTTCGGCAAGGCAATCTGTTCATCAAATACAATGACCTGTTCCACCCTGTCCTCGGCCAGGTTCACCTTGACAAGCTTGGCTGCCCCCTTGACCACACCTTTAAAAGAGGGAGAAGCCGGGTCGAGAATCCAGAGATTGTCATCGTTGTCAACGAAAACACTTTGAACGCAGACGAACTGTGCTGCGGGCTGTTTTCCACCAGGTTTATCCCAGCTGTTCCACGAAAGATCCGGGTATGGGCGCAGAGAACCTTCAGGCAGCACCTCGGCTACCGAGTAGAGCGGGTCCCTGCCCCATCTGGGGAACGAGACGAAGATACGGTTCTCCGAAGAAACCGCTATGCCGGTGGGTTGATCATTAAACCAAGGGTACTCGAACAGCACACCTCGGTCCGGCGGCCGAGATACGTCGTAGCTGGGGGGTGGCGTGTGACAGCCCCCAGTTAAAAACAGCATCGAAATTACCAGTGCCAGACTTGGGCACCATATAGTTACTTTGGCTGCCATTGTTTCCCCCTGCGGATTCAGATGGATATGCTTGCATAGCTTAAGTTTATCAGCTTGACTGCAGGTAACAATGGGGCTGGAGTCATTCTGTTTGGCAATCAGGAAGTGATCGTTAATCTTCCGACATCGACTCCCTCCAATAGGCGTTCGAGGTATCTGGATTTGATTTGCTTGTGCGCCAGCAAACGCTTTACCGGCGAAAGTTTCAGGATGGCCCCGATAACCGCCGCCATTGCCCGGTGACTCAGGCAGAGCTGATTGTCGAAAAACAGCTGCGGCAGTTTTCCCCGCTCTAGCGCCATAAGCACTACCCGATGGGCCGTATTTACCGGGGTTATCACCCTGTGAGGCCTGGGGATCAGGCTGATTGCGGCCTGCCTACAGATGCGCGTACACAACCCGCACCCGATACAACGCTCTTCGTAAAAGACCGCCTTTCGTTTCCCTTGGTCCCGAAAATCGTTGGCCGAGACCAGGGCTAGCGCTTCCACGGGACATATATTTACGCACTTCCCGCAGCCGCAGCATTGTTCTTGTTTCAGGCTCGGGATAAAATTTGTGGTCTGGATCGGGTTTAGCGCGGCCAGGCGACGAACGGCCAGCAACGGTTCGCAGCAACAGCTGCAACAGTGGCAGATAAAGTTGACCCCTTCGCGCACATTGTCACCGCATTGGACAAGATTACGGGACCAGGCTTCCTGAAGTAGGTCCAAACCTTCGGATGCCTCAATCCTTCTGGCATTATTGTGCCGGATGAGTGAATCGGCAGTAATGCCGAGAGTCATGCAGACCTCCTGTGGCGCATCACAACTCCTGTTCAGGTGGCTCATCTTGTGGCGGCAGTAACACTGCCCGACCGCGAGATGGCTGGCTGAGCGAATCACCTCGCTGGCCCGCTCATAGTCCAGGACAACCGATCCGGATTTATCACCGATAGCCGCTTCGTTGACAAAGACGCGACCGATTGCAGTTTCTCCCTCGCCTAACAATTCCCGAATAAAATCCTGTTCCACATTCAGATATTCAAAAAACAGCTCGCTCAGCCGCCTCTGATCGATATCGCTACGAACCCGCATGAGCGAGAACTCAAAAAAGCCGGCCATCGGAGGAGGCAGCAGGTAGACCATCTCACCCTCTTTCTCGATGTCTAAAAGAAGAGCTTTCGAGGCCAGGCCGACAAGAACTACTGAAGCTTCTTTTTCCGTGACTTGCCAAATGCGGGCAGCTGCGCTGGTGCTTACAGGTCTCAGTGGCAGACGCGACACGAGGGCGGCCTCTTTCTCAGTAAAAAGGAGGGCTAGTATTTTATACAGCAAATCAGACGGAGGCGCGCCTTGCGGAAACCGGTTCAGTCGCGCCGCTAGTCCCTGAAAGACACTATTCGACTTGTGATGAGACAAAGGCTGTCTCCTTACGCCCCATGACAGGCAATGAGGATATGCTAAAGTGTAATTTATATTTCGGAACAGACAACAGCCAAGGCTCCAGATGCTAACTTCAATTTTTTCAGGCTAATACCCCGCCACTCTGCCAGCTGTCACCTGTCTTACGATCAGTCTCAATTGGCACACTGGATACAGCGGCCGGAGCTGCCCACAGACCCGTGTAATCTGGCAGCTTAAGTCCTTGATACACAAGCAACCTCTGGTACCGGCAACATACGCGGCCATAACAGGCCATAATTGTGTTCCTGATTTACTTGTATTATTGGTGATTTTAATATAATAATTGCCCGTTTAATCTAAACTAATTTTTTTCATTGCCGACCATAGGAGATACCCGTTTGATGCAGTCTCAACGGACAAGCAACACAGTCGGCAACCAGGCGGGAACCGGCTATTGCGGATGGTGGCGTCCAGCCGCATCAGGTGCTGAGCCAAAAGAACATGATCTGGCACAATCCCTGCGACGGCTCCATCTGCCGCTCTTTGTCGCCAACAGAGATGGTGTTGACTTTGCACTGTCGGACGGTACTTTTTCTCTTAGCTGGGCTAAATGTGCGGATGCACAACCACTGCTCGGTTATGCCCCCCCCTGTCTGCCGGAGCAACTGGGCGATCCCTCTTTCTGTGCCGAGCTGGCGATCCGCTACCCTTACCTGGGGGGTTCGATGGCCAAGGGCATCAGCTCCGTGGCCATGGTTGAAGCGTTGGGCCGGGCCGGGATGCTCGGTTTTTTTGGCGCGGCCGGACTGCCCCTGACCACTGTAGCAGACGCGGTTGCTAAGCTATCCCAAGGTGGATTTCCCTATGGTTGCAACCTGATCCACTCTCCGCACGAACCGGAGCTGGAACAGGCGCTGGCCGAACTATATATCAATAAAGGTATGCGCCTGGTCGAGGCATCCGCTTTTCTGGACCTCACTTTACCGTTAGTCCGCTACCGGGTTCATGGCATTCATCGCGACGATAAAGGGAACATAGTCGCTCCCAACCGGATTGTTGCCAAAGTCTCCCGTGAAGAGCTGGCCGCCAAATTTTTTGCGCCACCTCCGGAACCGTTCCTGAGGGAACTTCTTGCAAGCAGAGCAATCACCCAGGAGCAGGCTGAAATGGCCGCCGGCATTCCGATGGCCCAGTATATTACCGCTGAGGCCGATTCTGGCGGCCATACCGACAACCGGCCCGCCGGCGCGCTCTTTCCAACCATACTTTCGCTGGCGACGCGACTTGAGGCGGTTCACAACTACAACATGAAACTGCGGGCCGGCCTGGCTGGTGGAATTTCCACACCGGCAGCGGCCGCGGCCGCATTTGCCATGGGTGCAGCCTATATCATGACCGGCTCGGTCAACCAGGCCTGCCTTGAATCCGGCACATCGGACGAAGTACGTAGTATGCTGGCCGAAACCCGTCAGGCCGATGTTGCCATGGCGCCGGCCGCCGACATGTTCGAGATGGGGGTCAACGTCCAGGTGCTGAAACGTGGCACCATGTTCCCGATGCGTGCTGCCAAACTGTTCGAAATCTACCAGTCTTACGCCAGCCTGGCGGAAATTCCGGCTGCCGAGAGAGAAAGACTGGAGAAGACCTTTTTCAAGGCTCCACTGGAGGATATCTGGCGCCTGACCCGCGAGTATTTCCAGTCCCGTGATCCTCACCAGGTCGAACGCGGCGATAAGGAACCCAAACACCGCATGGCCTTGGTTTTCCGCTGGTACCTGGGGCAGGCCGCGCACTGGGCCAAAGATGGTGACGCCACCCGCAAGATCGACTATCAGGTCTGGTGCGGTCCCGCCATGGGGGCGTTCAATGAATGGGCAGCCGGTTCTCGCCTTGAATCCCCCTCCAACCGGGCCGTGGCTACAGTGGCAATGAATATTCTCTATGGCGCGGCGTTGCTTGCCCGGGTCAATTTTCTTCGCTGTCAGGGCATTGCAATTCCGCCCCAAGTTTTGCGTATGGAACCGCTCGAACTCGCACAGATCAAGGAGTACCTTAGGTGAAAAAACGTAACCAGCACTCGGACCCTCCCGCTGCATTCACACCACTGGCGATCATCGGCATCGGCTGCCACTTCCCGCAAGCGGAAAACAGCAACGATTACTGGTCCAACATCTCGGAAGGGATCGACGCCATCACAGAGATTCCCTCCACTCATTGGCAGGTGGCGGACTATTTCGATCAGGATCAGAAATCCCCGGATCGCACCTATGGCAAGCGAGGCGGTTTTTTAAGCCCGATCGACTTCAATCCGATGGAGTTCAACATCCCGCCCAATGTTTTGGAAGCTATCGACACATCCCAGTTGCTGGGACTGGTGACTGCCGGCCAGGCCTTGAAAGATGCCGGCTACGGCCCGGATAAAGACTATGACCGAAACAGAACCAGCGTGATTCTTGGTGTTACCGGCACGCTAGAGCTGGTGATACCGCTCGGCGCAAGACTGGGACACCCGATCTGGCGCAAGGCGCTCAAGGATGCCGGGGTGGACGATTCGGTCGCCAATGATGTTGTCGAAAGAATCTCCGACTCGTACGTACCCTGGCAGGAAAATTCCTTTCCCGGCCTGCTTGGTAACGTAGTAGCTGGACGGATCAGCAAACAGTACGACCTGGGCGGGACCAACTGCGTGGTAGATGCGGCCTGCGCCAGCTCCTTCAGCGCGCTGCACCTGGCCGGCATGGAGTTGGCTACCGGCAAGTCCGACATGGTGGTCACCGGTGGCATAGACACCTTCAATGACATCTTTATGTACATGTGCTTCAGCAAAACCCCGGCCCTCTCTCCCACCGGCGATGCCAAGCCGTTCGATGCAGCCGGAGACGGCACTATCCTGGGCGAAGGACTCGGGATCGTGGTTATAAAGCGGCTGGCCGACGCGGAACGCGATGGGGACCGAATCTACTCGGTAATCCGCGGCATCGGCTCTTCCAGCGATGGAAAAGGGGACGCGATTTACGCCCCGAGCGCTTCAGGACAGAAAAAAGCGCTGCTGGACGCCTATGACCGTGCCGGGGTGACGCCGGACAGCATCGGCCTGGTGGAGGCTCACGGCACCGGAACCAAGGTCGGCGATGCGGTCGAGGTCAGCGCCCTGCGCGATGTCTACGGCCAATCCGATACCCCCTGGTGTTCACTCGGTTCGGTAAAATCCCAGATTGGGCACACCAAGGCTTCGGCCGGATCAGCCGGCCTGATCAAGGCCGCGTTGGCACTGCATAACAAGGTTATCCCTCCCACTATCAAGGTTAAAAAACCGCTTGATGAAGTGACTTCGGGACGCACCCCCTTTTATCTGACCACCGAGAAGCGCCCCTGGCTGCCGCGCAACAACACGCCACGCCGCGCCGGAGTGAGCGCCTTTGGTTTCGGTGGCTCCAACTTCCATCTGGTGCTGGAAGAATATACACCTACCCGGGATTCGGCGGTCTGGGACGGCAACGTGCAGATACTTGCTTTCTCAGGCGCCAATGCCGGCGAGCTGGAGACCGCCCTGAACGCTGTGCCGGCCGATGGTTCCTGGAACGAACTGCGAGCTGCGGCCATGGCTTCGCGGGCCTCTTTTAACACCAAAGCCCCCTGCCGTCTGGCGCTGGTTGTGGAAAAAAATCACACCCGGATAGCCGCGCTCGTTGCCAACGCAGGCACCATGCTGCGAACCAATTCCCAAACGCCATGGAGCACACCTGACGGAGCTTTTTTCGCAACCGGAGAGAAATCCGGCCGGCTTGGAATGCTGTTCCCGGGCCAAGGGGCCCAGTACACCGGCATGCTCCGCGATCTGGCCTGCCGCTTTCCCGAAATGCTAGAGACCCTAACTGCGGCTGACAACGGATTTTCCTCACCCGACCACCGAACGCTTTCCGACCTTATCTATCCGCCAACAGCATTTACTCCGCAAGACAAAGAGCTCCAGGAAGCAGCCCTGCGGGCGACCCAAGCTGCCCAACCAGCCATCGGCGCGGTTAGTCTGGGCCTGATGAAGCTTCTGAAATCGTTCGGCATCGAACCGGATGCCACGGCGGGGCACAGTTACGGTGAACTGACCGCTCTCTGTACCGCCGGACGCCTGGATGAAACCGTTTTCCATGAGCTGTCCCGCCTGCGCGGCGCTCTGATGGGTGAGGGAGGCGGCGACAAGGGCAGCATGCTCGCGGTTCCTGCGCCATTGTCGGTTATCGAGGAAATCATCATAGCTGAAAAACTTGATCTGGTAATCGCCAACCGCAACGCCCCGGCACAAGCGGTACTGTCCGGCAGCACTTCCGAGATTGAGCGGGCCGTGACTGTTTTTTCAGCGCGCAAAATAGCCTGCAAAAGGCTCCCTGTAGCCGCCGCCTTCCACAGCACACTGGTGGCCGATGCAGCAAAGCCATTCAAGACCGCCTTGGATAAAATCAAGCTCCACAAGGCGCGCATTCCGGTCTATGCCAACACCAACGCACAGGAATATCCGGCTAACGCCGCAGCCGCCCGGACCCTTCTGGCGGAACAGTTGGCACGCCCGGTTGAGTTCGTGGCCCAGATTGAAGCGATGTATGCGGCCGGCGTGCGCACTTTCATAGAGGCTGGACCGGGGGCGCGCTTGACCGGACTGGTGTCTGCCATTCTCGGCGAGCGGGAACATGTGGCCCACTCGATCGATGCATCCAGTGGCAAACGCTCCGGTCTGGCCGATCTGGCGCGGGCACTGGCCAGAATCGCGGTTGGCGGTCATGATGCCAATCTCGCTCTCTGGGATGCCGATTACCTTCCGCCGGCGGCTAATGCCAAAAAACCGCTCATGACTGTGCCAATCTGCGGCGCCAATTATGTAAAACCAAGGCCAAAAAGGCCACCGGTGACACCGGCTACCCGACCTGCCACGGCTGTTGTCCCGGCACAGGGTGTTGCAGCCCAGGCTCAAAATCACACTTCCAGCAACAGCCCGATTGGCCGGGCTGTGCTGACCGAGTCACTTCGGGTAACCAGGGAAGGCATGGCGGTGCTGCAGAAGATGCAGGAGGAAACCGCCCAGTTGCATCGCCGCTTCCTGGAAGGACAGGAGACCTCGGCCAAAACTATTCAAACCCTGCTCGCACAACAGCAGCACCTCCTCCAGGAGGGGAGCGCAGTCTCTGGCCAGGTAGCGTTTACTAGAGCAGCACCGGCTGTTATGGTACCTGAGGCCACTGTTCAGAAGCCGCAACCCATTTCCATGCCGGCACCGCTGGCCGTGAAGCCAGACCACAAACAGAACCGCATCACCGAAACCTTGCTAGGCGTGGTCAGCGAGAAAACCGGTTATCCGATCGAAATGCTCGAACTGGACATGGGCATGGATTCCGATCTGGGGATCGACTCGATTAAAAGGGTCGAGATCCTGTCCGCCCTCCAGGATCACCTGCCGGGCGCTCCGGTCATCGGGCCGGAACATATGGGATCGCTGCGCACCTTGGCTGAGATCGCCGCCCATCTGGGAGCGGGCACTGAGCCGCAGGCGGTCGCATCCGGCGCTGTCGCAACTGTCGCAACATCTTTGGCAGCCGATAAAATCACCGAGACCCTGCTGGCTGTTGTCAGCGAAAAAACCGGCTATCCGACCGAGATGCTCGAACTGGACATGGGCATGGATTCCGATCTGGGGATCGACTCGATTAAAAGGGTCGAGATCCTGTCCGCCCTCCAGGATCGCCTGCCGGGCGCTCCGGTCATCGGGCCGGAACATATGGGATCGCTGCGCACCTTGGCTGAAATCGCCGCACATCTGGGGGCCGGTAACGAGCCGCATGCCATTTCATCCGGCGCTGTCACACCTGTTGCAACACTTCCGACAGCCGACCGGATCACCGAAACCCTGCTGGCGGTGGTCAGCGAGAAAACCGGCTATCCGACCGAGATGCTCGAACTGGATATGGGCATGGACTCCGATCTGGGGATCGACTCGATCAAGCGGGTCGAGATCCTGTCCGCCCTGCAGGATCGCCTGCCGGGCGCTCCTGTCATAGGACCGGAACATATGGGATCGTTGCGCACACTGGCCGAGATCGCCGCACATCTGGGGGCCGGCATTGTAATCAAACAAGACAGTCCCTGTTGCAATGAAGAGCCGTGTGCTGTTCAGACGACGTCCCCACCGGCGATAACGCCGTCATTGACTGCAGCAATAGTAAAACGCAGCAGCATCTGCTCGGTGTCACTTGACCATCCCAGCGGAAGCATCACATTGGCGCAAGGCGGAGAGTGCTGGATCTCCGATGACGGTTCCGGGTTTTCAGAACAACTAGGCACCATGCTCCGCAACAGCGGTCATAATGTGCGTCTGGTTTCGGCTGACCAACCGGAAATAGTGGCGACCTCGGTCGAGATTTCGGCTCTTGTCATCATAGCGCCCTTGGCCGGTACCGACGACCAGTTTCTGGAAAATTCCTTTATCCTCCTCAAACACGCTGCTCCGGCCCTCCGTCGGGCAGCGGCGGCAGGCGGCGCGCTTTTCGCTACTGTTTCGCGCCTGGATGGATCCTTTGGCTGTGATAGCAAGACATTCCTGACCGACCCGCTTTCCGGCGGACTGGCCGGACTTGTCAAGACCGCTGCCCGTGAGTGGACCGACGTAACCTGCAAGGCCATTGACCTGGGAAGTTTTCCGGACAGTACCTCTCCGGCCCGCGCCGTAGCGGATGAACTATTCCGTAGTGGTCCGGTGGAAGTCGGGCTGACAGCCAACGGCCGGATCGGGCTGATTCTGGCCGACCTGCCGGCACTGCCGACACCCAAAACTGCCCCGGTCCTGGCCGGCGAGGTAGTTGTCGTGACCGGCGGCGGACGCGGCGTCACTACCGCAGCGGCGGTAGCGCTGGCCAGGGCCTATCAGCCACTCCTGGTGCTGCTGGGCAGAAGCCCTGAGCTTCTTCCGGAGCCACACTGGCTGGCTGGCCTGATTGAAGAAAGCGTTGTAAAACGTGCCATACTCGAGCACTCTGGAGAAAAGCTTCATCCGCGAGAGATCGAGGAGCGCTACCGCGCGGTTACCGCAGGTCGCGAACTGCGCACCACACTGGCCAACGTCGAGGCTGCCGGCGGCCGGGCCATCTACCGTTCGGTTGATATCAGGGACAATGCTGCAGTCAGCACTCTCCTCAAGCAAATCCGCAGCGAATACGGCCCGATCCGGGGCATTGTGCACGGCGCCGGTGTTCTGGCTGATCGCCTGATCATTGACAAGACCCGTGAGCAGTTTGCCATGGTCTATGCCACCAAGGTCCATGGCCTGCGCGCGCTCCTGGCGGCCACCGCCGGCGACGATCTCCGCTTTATTGCACTGTTTGCCTCTACTACCGGTCGCTTCGGCCGTACCGGCCAGGTTGATTATGCTGTGGCCAACGAGGTACTTAACAAGCTGGCCCAGGATGTTGCCAGACGCCGCCCGGCCTGCCGAACAGTCAGCATCAACTGGGGCCCGTGGGACGGCGGCATGGTCACCCCGGCGCTGAAAAAGGTTTTTGCCGGCGAGGGCATCGGCTTGATCAGCCTGGCCGAGGGTGGCGACCTGCTGATCCGCGAGATTGCCGCCACCAGCGCACCGGTAGAGGTAGTAGCTCTGGCTGAAAATATCGAGAAATCTGCCGCTGTCACTGCTCCGGCATCAACAACTCCGCTTGCGGAGGCCTTCAATCTGACCCTGAGGGTGGATGACTATCCCTTTCTGCGTTCCCATGTCATGGACGGCAAGGCAGTACTTCCCATGGCCATGATCGTGGAATGGCTGGCGCATGGCGCGCTGCACGGCAATCCCGGACTGCGTTGCCACGGCTTCAACGATCTGCGTATCTGCAAGGGTGTTGTTTTCGAGCGGAACACCCCCTATACCGTCCGGATCATGGCCGGACGTGCCGAAAAACGTGATTCACTGTATATTGTGACAACTGAACTGATCGGAACCGGCCGCGATGGCCGCGCCCTCCTGCATGCCAGGGCCGAAATCGTTCTGGCCCGAAAGCTTCCTGAAGGCATCCGCTCGATCAGCGATTTGCCCGATTCACCCTATACTCCTCTTAATGGCCGGATCTATGACCCTGCCCGTCTCTTCCACGGTTCTGATCTGCAGGGCATAGAACATGTTGAGTGCTGCTCAGACAAGGGTATTGCTGCCCTGGTCAAGAGGGCTCCGCAACCGACCGAATGGATCAGACAACCCTTCAGAGGCGCCTGGATCACCGATCCACTGGTGATCGACAGCGCCTTTCAGATGATGATCCTGTGGAGCTTCGAGCGCTTCGGCTCCGGTTCGCTGCCCTGTTTTGCTGGCCGATACCGGCAGTACAGCGAGATATTTCCAACCGACGGTGCTCAGGTTATAATCCGGGTTACCGCGGAACGCGAGCACGGCGCCACCGCGGACATGGAATTCCTGGACCGTAATTCAGGAAAACTTGTTGCGCGCCTTGAAGACTACGAGTGCGTCATTGATCCTTCCCTGGGACGGGCCTTTCAGCTAAACCAGTTGCCTAAGTTGGTTTCCGGCGCTCTGAGAGCAGCCTGATGCATTATGCGCAGTCAGTGGCAATTGTCGGGATCGGCGGTATCTTTCCCGATGCACCGGAACTTGAAAACTTCTGGACAAATATAAGGACCGGTAAAAGCGCTGCCCGCGAGGTACCTGCCGGGAGGTGGCTGCTTTCCGCTGATAACGCCTATGATCCGGTTGTCGGCAAGGCCGATAAGGTCTATTCCAGACGCGGTTGTTTTCTGGATCAGATTCCCTCCATCAATACCCTGACCGGACTGGCAGTCGGTCATGATTTTTTTGACGGCCTTGATCCGCTCTTCCACCTCCTGCTCCACGTTGGCAAACGCGCCTTTGACGACGGGATTACCGAGCCGCTTGATCGCTCCCGGATCGGGGTAATTATTGGTAACCTGGCCCTGCCGACTGAGACATCCGCCATGCTGGCCAGCCAGTTCCTCGGCCGAACCTTTGAGGAAAAACTTCTTAATCGCCCCACCAGCGGACAATCAACCAATCCTCTTAATCGCTATGTTGCCGGTCTTCCTGCCGGTATCCTGGCCCAGGCACTAGGTCTGGGTGGCGGCAGCTGTACATTGGACGCTGCCTGCGCTTCATCTCTTTACGCCATTAAACTGGCCGCCGACGAACTGCTGGCCGGTCGCGCCGATGCCATGCTGACCGGTGGTGTTTCCCGTCCGGACCCGCTCTATACCCAAATGGGATTTTCCCAGTTGCGCGCCCTGTCGCGTCGTGGAATCTGTTCACCTTTCGATGCATCCGGCGATGGCCTGGTGGTTGGTGAAGGGGCCGGCATATTCCTGCTTAAACGTACCGAGGACGCTGTTGCGCACGGAGATCACATCTATGGCATCATCAAGGGTATCGGCCTGGCCAACGATGTGGGGGGCAGTCTGCTGGCCCCGCTTTCCGAAGGACAGTTGCGCGCCATGCGCTCGGCCTATAACAAGGCCGGCTGGACACCGAGCGATGTTGATCTGATCGAATGCCACGCCACCGGCACTCCGGTTGGCGATGCCATCGAAGTAGCCAGTCTGCGGGAACTATGGGGCGATGTGCGACCAACCGAAACCCCCTGCATCATCGGTTCGGTTAAATCAAATATTGGTCATCTGCTTACCGCTGCCGGGGCAGCCGCCCTTACCAAGACACTTCTGGCTCTGCGCGGGGAAATACTGCCCCCTACTGCCAATTTCAGCGCCCCGCAATCCGGCATGGATCTCGACAACAGCCCCTTCCGTGTCCTGACCGAGGAAATGCCCTGGCGTCGCCGGGGTGATGGCATTCCCAGACGCGCTGCAGTGAGCGCCTTTGGTTTTGGTGGCATCAACGCCCATCTGCTTCTTGAGGAATGGCTCCCGGTATCCAAAGCAGCCAGACAGCCAAAAAGCGAAAAAAAACATAAAACAGCCGTGGCAGTGGTTGGAATGGATGCCCGCTTCGGCCCTTGCAAATCATTGCGATCCTTTCAGGAGCGGGTACTTGGTGGGGTCGAAAAAATCAGCCCCGGTTCCCCAAGCAAATGGTGGGGAGCCGACGAAAGCGCCTGGTATCGTGCTGAAGGGCTGAACAACTTTCCATTCAAGGGCTTTTTTCTGGACGATATAGAGGTCGGAACAGAACAGTTCCGCATCCCGCCCCGCGAGATGGAAGAAATGTTGCCCCAGCAGCTGCTCATGCTTCAGACAGCGGCCGGCGCCATGTCCGATGCCGGTCTTGACCGTGAAGAAAACCTGCGGACAGGTGTCTTCATCGGCATCGCCCTGGATCTCAACAGCACCAATTTCAGTTTCCGCTGGTCACTGGCTGAAAAGGCACGGGCCTGGGCCAAGGAAATGGGTCGTGAGCTTGCACCGGAGGAGCTGGAGACCTGGATCGCCCAACTCCGAGACGAAGCCTCCCCGCCCCTGACCGCTAACCGCACCATGGGGGCGCTCGGCAACATCGTGGCCAGCCGGATTGCCAGAGAGTTCCGCTGCGGCGGCCCGGGCTTTACCATTTCAAGCGAAGAAAACTCCGGCATCCGCTCAGTGGAAACCGCTGTCCGCCTCCTGCAATTGGGAGAGATCGACCGCGCTCTGGTCGGGGCTGTTGATCTGGCCGGCGATCTGCGTGCGGTTCTTGGCCATCATGCCGGTCGCAACTTCTCACCATCCGGCCGGGCTCTTCCCTTTGATTCCCGTGCGGATGGCGGCCTCATCGGAGAAGGCGCCACTGCCGTAGTGCTGAAGCGTCTGGACGACGCCGAACGGGATGGCGACCGGATCTATGCCGTTATCAAAGGAATCGGCAGCTCAGGCGGCGAAACCCTGATTCCAGGTAAGGATACCTATTGCCAGGCCCTGGACCGGGCCTACAATGACGCAGGCGTTAATCCGGCCACGGTCAGCTATATTGAAGCGCACGGTACCGGGCATCCGGCCGAGGATCGCATGGAGGCGACCGCCCTGTCGCAATTCTTCGGCGCAGCAACAACGGAAGACTCAACCCCCCGCAAAGACAGATCCTGTGCTGTATCCAGCATCATGTCCGATATTGGCCATACCGGAGCAGCCTCGGGCCTGGCCTCTTTTGTGCGCTGCAGTCTGGCCCTGTACCAGGAGATCATCCCGCATTGTCGTGGAATTGAGACCGCTTGTGCCGAGCTGAAAGAGCCTGGCGCGCTCTATCTGCCGCGCGCCCCTCGTTACTGGCTCCGCAATCGCGCCGAGGGCCCCCGGCGGGCCGGTGTCAGCGTCTTCGGTGTTGACGGCACCTGCAGTCATGTGGTTCTGGAGGGGTGGGACAATCCTCCTGCCAGGCTGGAGCCGGAAAGAATCTCTCCGCTCGGCCTCGGCTCGGAATTCATCTTTGCCGTTACAGGCGATAATCAGGCAGAACTGGCCCGGGGACTTGATTTACTGAGGCTTCGCGCCCACCAGTCCCAGGAAGGCGATTTTCCCCTCTTGGCCCGGGAATGGCACAGCCGTGCAGAACCTTCGCATGCAAAATCCCTTGCTATTGCCATCGTAGCGCGCAATCGCGACGAACTTGCCGCACTGATCGACCAGGGCGAACAGCAGGCAACCAGCGGCGGTGGAGCGGATGCGCCCCTGCTCCATCCCTCCTATCTTGACCGCCTGTTTTACTCCCCCCAGCCGCTGGGCCGCGAGGGAAAGCTGGCCTTTGTCTTCCCCGGTTCAGGCAATCACTACCCCGGAATGAGTATGGATCTCTCCTGCCGGTGGCCAGGGATTTTTCGCAACCAGGATGCCGACAATCTCTATCTCCGCAGCCAGTTTCAGCCTGAGCGCTTCTGGAATGGAGCCGCAATGGCCGAGATCGATGAAGATCACCGCGCAGTGATATTCGGGCAGGTGGCAACCGGTTGCGCTGTCAGTGACCTGGTGAGGAGCTTTGGGGTGCAACCCCGTTCGGTAATCGGTTACAGCCTGGGGGAATCGGCCGGGCTTTTTGCTCTGGGAGCCTGGCACGACCGGGATGGTATGCTGATACGCATTCACAACTCGACCCTGTTCACCCGTGATCTGGCTGGAGAATGCCGGGCGGCCCGAGCGGCGTGGGGTCTGGGCGAAGGTGAATCGGTAGATTGGCGCATCGGCGTTGTCGAGGCTCCGGCTGCAGCTGTTCGTAAGGCGCTTGGTTCAACCGCCAGGGTCTATCTGTTGATCGTCAATACACCCGATGAATGTGTGATCGGCGGCGCGGCTGTCGAGGTCGAATGCCTGGTTGCAACGCTTGCTTGCCGCTTTTTCCCGTTAAAAGGGGTCACCACGGTCCACTGTGACGTGGCGCGCGAAGTCGGCGAAGCTTATCGGAATCTGCACCTCTTTTCCACCACGCCCCCCCCCGGAATCCGCTTTTACAGCGGTGCCAAAGGAAAATCGTATCAGGTCAACCGCGAGCGGGCCGCTGATTCGATACTGGCTCAGGCTGTAGAAGGGATTGATTTTCCGACTGTCATTGAACAGGCCTATGCCGACGGGGTTCGTCTGTTCATCGAGATGGGGCCGGGGACTTCCTGCAGTCGAATGATTGATCGCATCCTCGAAGGTCGCCCCAATCTGGCCAGATCCGGCCTTCATCAGGGCCAAGCCGCCACCTCGGGTCTGCTAAGACTTCTGGCGCAACTAATCGCCGAGCGGGTGCCGGTGGATCTGTCGCCTCTGTTTGCCGCGCCGCCAGTACAAGCCAGTAGCATAAAAAACACGTCGGTCCGGGTCGGCTTCGGCGGAGATCCTTTCCAGCCGCCGCTTTTACCCCGCCGAATGGCAGCTCCGGCACCCCCGGTAAGCGTTCCCTCTTTGGGCTTTGCCTATGCGCCTGGCCCTCAGTTCATAGCCGAGCGCCGTTCAGATGCTGAACCGGTTCTTGATCCGCTGATGCACGAGTTTGCCGCCGCTCAGGAGGCACACCTCAAGGCTCACGAAACCTATCTGCACGTTGCCGAAAGCCTTACCAGTTCCATGGCACAGGCGCTGACATTGCAGGCTTCCCTGCACCTGGCGCTGGGAGAAGATGTATTGCCGGAGGAGCTTGGGTTCATTTACCCGGATCTCCCCTCTAGTGTTAGGTCTCAGGCTGCTGTTGTGACAATGCCGACACTGACCACAGCCGCTTTTAATCGTGAAATGTGCCTTGAATTTGCCCGCGGCAGCGTAGCCCGCATGCTCGGCCCCGACTTTGCCGAGTTGGACAGTTTGCCCACCCGGGTTCGGCTGCCGGATGAGCCGCTCATGTTGGTAGACCGGATCATCTGTGTGGAAGGAACTGCCAAATCAATGAGCAGCGGCCGGGTGGTGACCGAGCACGATATCCATGCCGATTCCTGGTATCTGGATGGCAACCGCATCCCGACCTGTATTGCCGTAGAGGCCGGCCAAGCCGACCTGTTCCTCTCCGGGTACCTCGGTATCGACTTTATCACCTGCGGACTGGCCGTCTACCGCCTGCTGGACGCAGTGGTCACCTTTCACCGTGCGCTCCCCGGACCGGGTGAGACCATCCATTACGATATCCGCATCGACCGCTTTTTCCGCCAGGGCGATACCCATCTGTTTCGCTTTCATTTCGAAGCCACGGTCAACGGTGAACCGCTGCTGACCATGCGCGACGGCTGCGCCGGTTTCTTTTCCGCTAAAGCACTGGATGACGGCAAAGGTATCGTGCGCCCGGCCATTGACCTGCGCCCTACAACAGGGATTCGCCCGGATGACTGGACCGAACTGGTGCCGATGGTGCGCGAATGTTACGATGCCGGGCAGCTGGAACTGCTTCGCAACGGAGATCTGGCCGGCTGTTTCGGGAAGCCTTTTTCCGATATCAGGCTGTCGCGCCCCCTGACCATCCCGGGCGGGATGATGCGTCTTGTTCACCGGGTCATTGATATCGACCCGACCGGCGGACGCTGCGGCCTCGGACAAATCCGTGCCGAGGCGGACATCCGACCCGATGATTGGTTCATCACCTGCCACTTTGTGGATGACCGCGTCATGCCCGGCACCTTGATGTACGAGTGCTGCCTCCATACCCTGCGCATCTTCTTGCTCCGCATGGGATGGGTAGCAGAAGCCGATGGTTCGGTCTGGGAACCGGTTCCGGGTGTGGCCAGTCAGCTCATCTGCCGCGGTCAGGTCCTGGAAACCACCAAAGTTGTGACCTACGAGGTCAGCATCCGGGAACTCGGCTATCGTCCTGAGCCGTATGCGGTGGTGGACGCCTTGATGTACGCCGACGGCAAGCCGATCGTGGAGATCACCAGCATGTCGGTGCGCTTAAGCGGCACTGACCAGGCCAAGCTCGAGTCTTTGTGGCACAAGAAAAGCTCCGATAACCTGGTCGATTACATCAAGCCGGCCATCTACACCAAAGAGCAGATCCTGGCCTACAGTAACGGCAAGCCTTCCGAGGGCTTTGGCGAACCGTACCGGATCTTCGATGCCGGACGAAAGATCGCCCGTCTCCCGAGACCCCCTTTCCAGTTCATGGATCGTGTCACCGCTATAAAAGGGGAGCCTTGGCAAATGGTAGCCGGGGCCATGGCCGAGGCGCAGTATGAGGTACCGCCGAATGCCTGGTATTTCACTGCCGATCAACAGCCGCGCATGCCCTTTGCCGTTCTTCTGGAGGCCGCCCTGCAACCGTGCGGCTGGCTGGCAGCCTACGTTGGTTCGGCGCTCACCAGCCCGACCGATATCTCCTTCCGCAATCTGGGAGGCAGCGCTATTCAACATCGCCCGATCACACCCGACTCCGGCACCCTGACCGCCACCGCGACCCTCAAAAAGGTTGCCAACAGCGGCGGCATGATCATCCAGGAGTTTGATTTCGCCGTGGCAGACCAACACGGCATCATCTACGACGGTGAAACCATGTTCGGCTTCTTCTCCAAAGAGGCCCTAGGGCAACAGGTCGGCATCCGCGACGCCGCCCCCTACCAGCCTACAGCTGCCGAAGCCGGGCGAGGACGTAGCCTGGCCTACCCGGAAGGGAAGCCGTTCCCTGAAAAGATGCTGCGCATGATCGACCGGATTGAGTTGTTTGTAGCAGATGGCGGGCCGCAAGGGCTGGGTTACATCCGCGGCGTTAAGCATGTTGCCCCGGAGGAGTGGTTTTTCAAGGCCCACTTCTATGAAGACCCGGTTACTCCCGGTTCGCTCGGGCTGGAATCTTTTATCCAGCTGGTAAAATTCGCGGCAGTGGAGCGCTGGGGCTGGCAACAGGGAGATATCCTGGAAGCCACAGCCTTGGGGAAAAGGCAACGCTGGCTCTATCGGGGACAGATCGTACCCACTAACAGCCTGGTCAGTGTTCAGGCTTGGATAACGGCAGTTGATGAAGATGAACGAGTAATGACCGCGGATGGGTTCCTGGCCGTGGACGGTAAAATGATCTACCAGATGAATGATTTTACGGTAAGGATGATATGAAGTATTCCAAAGTAATTATTGAATCGCTGGGCTATGAATTGGCGCCGGTGGTAGTCACCTCGACCGAGCTTGAAGGGCGCCTGGAGCCGCTTTACCGCGACCTGCGCATTGCACGGGGACAGTTGCAGGCCCTGACCGGGATCCGCGAACGGCGCTGGTGGGAGCCAGGCTATCCGCTTTCTCAGGGTGCTATCGCCGCCGGCAGGAAGGCGCTCGATGCCGCGGGAATCTCCCCACGCGAGATCGGAGCTCTTGTCTACACCGGTGTCTGCCGGGAACAGTTCGAGCCGGCCACCGCCTGTCGCGTGGCCGCCGGACTTGGTATCGGAGGAGATACGGCGGTGTTTGATATCTCCAATGCCTGCCTCGGTGTCCTCAATGGCATCCTCGATCTGGCCAACAGGATCGAACTCGGCCAGATCAAGGCCGGTCTGGTGGTCTCCTGTGAAAGCGCCCGCGAGATCAACGACATCATGATCGCGCGTATGCTTGAAGAACGGCGCATGGAGCATTTTGCCTCTTCACTGGCCACCCTGACCGGTGGTTCCGGTGCTGTTGCCGTATTGCTTACCGACGGTTCTTTTTCCGGAGCCGACCGTCGCAGACTTCTCGGCGGCATTACCCAGGCCGCGCCGGAACATCATACCCTCTGCCTATGGGGTATCACCACCGACGGGAATGGCAGTTACAAGCAGACCATGGCGACTGACGGGGTGAACGTCATGAACTACGGCGTAGCGCTGGGGCGTCGCACCTGGGATGCATTCCTGCCGCAAATGGGATGGCGGGCCGACCAGGTTGACCGGGTCATCTGCCATCAGGTCGGCTCGGCCCACCAGACTGCAATCCTCAAAACTCTCGGCGTCTCAGCCGAAAAGGACTTCACCACCTTTGAATTCCTGGGCAACATGGGTACCGTATCACTACCCTTAACCGCTGCGATCGCTGCGGAACGGGAGATGCTCGAACCGGGCGACAGGGTCGCCTTCCTTGGGATCGGGAGCGGCCTGAACTGCCTTATGCTGGGGGTTTCCTGGTGAATCAGGATGACTTGAAGCGACACTATCCCTTCACCGGCAATTTTCTCGCCCTGGGCGGCCTGCGCTATCACTACCTTGACGAAGGGAGCGGTCCGCCGGTGATCATGGTGCATGGCAATCCTTCCTGGTCCTTTTATTACCGCAACCTGACCCTGGCCCTAGCCAACCGTTATCGCTGCATAGTGCCCGATCATATCGGCTGTGGCCTGTCTGATAAACCGGGCGATGACTGCTACGACTATACCCTCTCCCAAAGAGTGGATGACCTGGAGCGCCTCCTTGACCACCTAGGGCTCACCGAAAATATCACCCTGGTGCTGCACGACTGGGGCGGCATGATCGGCATGGCCTATGCTGTGCGCCATCCGGAACGGATCAGGCGGCTGGTGATTCTCAATACCGCGGCCTTTCATCTCCCAAAGACCAAACCCTTTCCGCCAGCCCTCAGGATCTGTCGAGACTCAGCCATCGGTGCCTTTTTGGTGCGCGGTTTCAATGCCTTCAGCCTGGCCGCATCCTATGTCGGTTGCAAGCGCAATCCGATGACCCCGGAGTTGCGCCGCCTTTACCGACTCCCCTACAATTCCTGGAAAAACCGGATCGCCACCCTGCGGTTCGTACAGGATATTCCGCTAACGCCTGGCGACCGGAATTATGATCTGGTCAGTGCTATATCAGCCGGAATAGATCAGTTCCGCGACCTACCGATGCTGATTATCTGGGGCGAGCTGGATTTCGTCTTTGACCGCCATTTCCGGGACGAATGGCAAAGGCGTTTTCCCAAGGCAGAGGTGCACAGCTTCGCCGAGGCCGGTCACTATATCCTGGAGGACCTGCAAGAGACGGTGGTGCCGATGATCGCCGGTTTTCTGGACAGAACAGCAGCCGTGAGCAATTGCAAGGCATGACAACCAACAGCTTTGTAAATATCGCTGCACACCTGCCCGAGATGGCCAGACGTCAGCCTGATACGACCGCCATCATCTTCCCCCGTGAGAACCGCAGGCTTACCTTTCACGAGCTGAACGCCTTGTGTGACAGAATTGCGCACGGCCTGGTCGCTAACGGCATTGTCAGGGGTGTACGCACCGTGCTGATGGTTAGCCCCTCCCCGGAATTCTTCGCCTTGACCTTTGCCCTGTTCAAAGTCGGAGCGGTTCCGGTACTGATCGATCCCGGCCTGGGGATCAGGAATCTGAAGCGCTGCATCTCCGAGGCCGAGCCGCAGGCCTTCATCGGCATCCCCAAGGCACACATCGCGCGGCTGCTTTTCGGCTGGGGCCGCAACTCGCTACGCACCTTAATAACCGTCGGGCACCGTCTTTTCTGGGGTGGGTCAACCCTTAGGGCGCTCATCCAGCAAGATCAGCAGGAGATTGACTTTCCCACCGCCCGAACCGGTCAAGACGAGACCGCGGCAATCCTCTTTACCAGCGGCAGCACCGGCCCCCCCAAAGGCGCTGTCTACAGCCACGGTAACTTCGCCGCTCAGGTCGAGGCGTTGCGCAAGATCTACAACATCGAACCGGGCGAGATCGATCTCCCAACCTTTCCGCTCTTCGCGCTGTTTGCCCCGGCCCTGGGCATGACCGCGGTTATCCCGGAAATGGACTTTACCCGCCCCGCTTCGGTTGATCCGGTCAAAATTATCTCCGCCATCAACGATTACAAGGTCACCACCATGTTCGGCTCTCCCGCCCTGTTAAACCGGGTTGGTCGCTACGGCGCCGAGCATGGCGTCCGGCTCCCGACCCTTAAACGGGTCATATCCGCTGGCGCACCGGTACCTGCATCCGTTCTGGAACGATTCAAAGGCCTGCTCACCACTGGAGTGCAGATTTTCACCCCCTATGGCGCCACCGAGGCCCTGCCGGTTTGCTCTATCGGCAGTGATGCCATACTGGGCGAGACCAGGATTATCACCGACAACGGCGGCGGTGTCTGCATCGGCAACACGGCACCCGGAGTAAGGCTGGAGATTATTGAAATCAGCGATGATCCGATCCCGGTCTGGAACGAGTCGCTGCGGGTTCCGATCGGCAAAATCGGTGAAATTGTGGTGCAGGGGGCGCAGGTAACCAGAGGCTATTTTAACCGGGCAGAAGCGGATCTACTTTCCAAAATCCACGATCCTGCCAGTGGCGGTTTTTTTCATCGCATGGGCGACCTGGGAGGGATGGATGCACAGGGCCGCATCTGGTTCTGCGGGCGTAAATCTCACCGGGTCGAGACTTCTACCGGCCCCCTCTACACCATTCCGGTAGAAGGTGTTTTTAATACCCATCCGGCTGTTTTTCGTACAGCCTTGGTTGGCGTTGGCATCAAGGGAAATCAGCGTCCGGTGGTTTGTGTCGAATTGGAAAAAGGGAGTTCGGTTAACCAGGAAGAGCTGCGCCAGGAACTGCTGGCAATCGCCAGATCCCACATCCACACCATGAAGATTGCCGACTTTCTTTTCCATCCCTCTTTCCCGGTCGATATACGCCACAATGCCAAAATCTTTCGCGAGAAACTGGCTGTCTGGGCAGGGCGGAGGATCTCGTGAAGGCGCTTGTTACAGGCGGCGGCGGCTTTTTGGGCGGAGTAATTGTGCGAATGCTGCGCCAACAGGGACACCAGGTGGCTAGCTTCTCCCGTGGAGACTATCCAGCCCTGAAAAGCCTTGGCGTGGAGCAATTTCGTGGCGAAGTGGAGGACAGAGCTGCCGTAGAGGCCGCGGCAACGGGATGCGACGTCATCTTTCATGTTGCTGCCAAGGCCGGCATCTGGGGTGATTTCAAGGAATATTATCAGGCTAATGTAACCGGTACTGAAAATGTCCTGGCGGCCTGTCGGGTACTCGGCATTAACCGCCTTGTCTACACCGGATCACCAAGTGTCGTCTTTGACGGCCAAGACGTGGAAGGGGGCGATGAATCTCTTCCCTACCCTGCCAGCTACGTTGCCCACTATCCTCAGACCAAGGCTAGCGCGGAAAGGCTGGTCCTGGCGGCCAACTCACCCAGTCTCGCCACTGTAGCACTCCGTCCGCACCTGATCTGGGGACCGGGCGACAACCATCTCGTACCACGCATCATCGCCAAAGGACGCGCTGGAAAACTGCGCCGGATCGGACAGCGCCCATGCCTGGTAGACACTGTCTATGTCGATAATGCCGCCCGAGCCCATCTTTTGGCTGCCGAGCGCCTAGTTCCAGGCAGCGCCGTGGCCGGCAAGGCGTATTTCATCTCCAATGGTGAGCCGCTACCACTCTGGGACATGGTCAACCGCATTCTGGCCGCCGCCGATCTCCCTCCGGTAACACGTACGATATCACCGCAACTGGCCTATGCCGCAGGCTTGCTCTGCGAAACTGTGTGGCGGGCGTTACCCCTCGCAGGGGAGCCCCCCATGACCCGTTTTATAGCCAAAGAGCTGGCCACGGCTCATTGGTTTAATATCGATGCCGCTCGTAGGGATTTGGGGTATCTGCCGGAGGTATCTGTTGATGAGGGGCTGAAAAGGCTTGAGAAATGGTTATCAGGCGGTCAAAAAGAGCTGGTTTAATTGCTGGAGCGGCAAACTACTTTTCGAATAAAAAAAGAAAACTCGGAACGATCTGAATTACAAAAAAGGGGTTGTGTCTTTTGACATAACCCTTTAAATTGGCGCGCCCGGTACGACTCGAACGTACGACCTACGGCTTAGAAGGCCGTTGCTCTATCCAGCTGAGCTACGAGCGCATATAAAATATATGGGCTGGCTAAATCTGCCAGCCCTATAGGTACTGTCTGGTGCCCGGAGCCGGAATCGAACCGGCACAGCATTACTGCCGAGGGATTTTAAGTCCCTTGCGTCTACCAGTTCCGCCATCCGGGCAGTTGAGCGGTCAGCAGTTGACGCGCTCTTTCAATTCTTTGCCGGTCTTGAAGAAGGGGGTTTTTTTGGCAGGAATATTTACAACCTCGCCGCTTTTCGGATTGCGTGCCTCACGCCCGGTACGCTCCCGGATGGTGAAGCTGCCAAAACCGCGAATTTCAACCTTATCACCAGCCTTGAGGGCATCTTCGATTGAGTCAAATACGGTATTAACCAACATTTCGGAAGCCTTCATATTCAGCATGCCGTGAGTCTGAACAATTTTTTCAATCAATTCACTTTTAGTCATTACATCTCTCCCTGCTATATATTAAATTATTTATTTTTATTGATTTCCTGCTGCAACAGTTCTCCCAGGTTGGAAGTGGCCTGTCCCTGTGATCCAAGATACTGTTCAAACTCCGCCTTCTCTACAGCTGCATGCATTGCCTTAATGGAAAGGGATATGCGTCGCTCTTTAGGGTCGCAGTTCAACACTACCGCCTCAAGGTTATCGCCTACTTCGGCAAAGGTCTTGGCTGTAGGAACCTTTTCACGAGAAAGCTCAGACACGTGAATCAAGCCTTCAACACCTTCTTCCAGTTCGACAAAGACCCCAAAATCGGTCAAGGATGTAACCTTACCGGTGACCTTTGTTCCGGCACGATATTTGCTGGGTGCAATGCTCCAGGGATCGGGCTCAAGCTGCTTGATGCCGAGCGAGAGGCGCTCATTTTCAACATCCACCTTGAGAACCACCGCCTGAACAACATCGCTTTTTGCATACACATCGCCAGGATGCTTGATCCGCTTGGTCCAGGAGATATCAGAGACATGGACCAGACCGTCTATGCCCTCTTCAATACCGATGAACATACCGAAATCGGTCATGTTCTTAATCTGGCCTTCGATTTTTGTGCCAACCGGATATTTTTCAGCAATCGCCTTCCAGGGATTTTCGCTGATCTGCTTGAGGCCCAGGGAGATTTTACGGTTAGCCAGATCAATGCCAAGCACAATCGCCTCAACCTCATCTCCAACATTAAGAAGATCAGAAGCCCTGCGAACGCGCTTGGTCCAGGACATCTCGGAAACATGGATCAGGCCTTCGACACCCGGCTCAATTTCAACAAACGCACCATATTCCATCAGGCTTACCACTTTGCCTTTGATACGAGTTTCAAGTGGGTATTTTGCCGAAACCTCGAGCCATGGGTCGGGCAGGGTCTGTTTAACGCCCAGTGAGATTTTACCTTTAGCGCTGTCGAACTTGAGGACTTTGGCGGTGATCTTTTGACCCGGCTTGAGAACATCAGCCGGCTTGCCAACCCGCCCCCAGGAAAGATCAGATACATGCAGCAGTCCGTCCACTCCCCCCAAATCTACAAAAGCACCATATTCGGTTACATTTTTGACTGTACCTTCAACGATCTGCCCTTCGCTGAGCTTCTCCAATGTCTCGCTGCGCGATGCATTACGCTCTTCTTCAAGAAGAACGCGGCGGGAGAGGACGATATTATCCCGTTTCTGGTTAAGTTTGATTACCTTGAAACGTGACGTTAAACCGAGATAGCTATCCGGATCCGAAGAAGGGCGAATATCAACCTGCGAAGCTGGGAGAAAGGCCGGTACACCTATATTGACACTGTAACCGCCATTGACGCGGGCTGTGATAGTACCTTCGATTATTCCGCCTTCCTGACCGGAATCACCGATTTTTTCCCAGGCAGCCAGATAATCAGCTTTTTTCTTGGAAAGGATATAACCCTTTTTACCATCTTCACGTGTCATTAAAACACGGATACGGTCGCCGGTCTTTACATTAAGTTCACCATTGGCATCGCGGAATTCATGGACCGGCACATAACCTTCTGATTTGAGGCCTATATCCACAAGGACTGTTTCCTGATCAACTCGAACAACCGTTCCTTCTATGATTTTATCCCGCTCAGGCCTCTCTTTGAGGCTCTCATTATAAAGAGCGGCAAATTCGCTGCTCTGCTGCTCAGCATCGGGATCATCATGATCCGAGTTATCTGTAGCGCCGAGCTTTTTGAAATCAACCATTAAAACTTACCCCCTGAACGTTTTCTGTAACTTCTTTTTGTGTAATCATTGCTTTGAAGCGATAAAATATAGCACATCTACGTAAGAATTCAATTGATTTTATTCATTGTCTCAATGCGACTCACTACTTCATCAATAATCCATTTTGGTGTCGATGCGCCGGCTGTTACACCAACCCGCTCAACCCCCTTAAACCATTCAGGATCTATCTCGGCAGCTGTTTCAATATGATAGGTGCGGGGCTGGATTTCGACACAGACTTCGGCCAACCGGCGGGTGTTGGCGCTATTAAAGCCACCCACCACCAGCATGCAATCCACCTGACAAGCCAACTCTTTGGCTTCTTCCTGACGCACTGCAGTCGCATCGCAGATAGTGTTGAAGACACGGATCTCGCCGCCTCTCAAAAGGCATTCCGAAACCACGTTTTTAAGATTTTCAAAGGATTGGGTAGTTTGGGCGACCACACCGATCTTATTCATTTTTGGTAGACTTTTAACCTCTTCGCCAGCCCCAACCACAAATACCTTGTCCCCGCCGTACGACACGATACCCTGCACCTCCGGGTGATCAGCATCTCCAACAACAACCACGCCGTAGCCCGCTTCGGAAAGGCTCTTGACATGTTCCTGGGCTTTTTTGACAAACGGGCAGGTGGCATCGACAATCTCCAACTGTTTCTGGACCGCCTCATCCATCTCGCTGGACAAGACCCCATGGGAGCGAATGATGATGGTGCCGCTATCGGTTTTTTCCAGGTCTTTGACGACCTTGACACCCATTTCTTCCAGTCTTTGTACTACCTGGGGCGAATGAATGATTGGTCCGAGCGTGTAGGTTGTTTTATCCTTGCCGGCCGCTTCAAAAGCCATCTGAGTTGCCCGCTTGACGCCGAAGCAGAATCCGGCTCGCTTTGCAATTATGATTTTCATAGTCTAAATCCTAAGTCCAGCTAGATTACGAAGATACCGTCTTTGCTGATCTGGCACGGAAAGCCGCTTCCATAAGATCCAGCACCTCATCAACACCGACACCGGATGAATCAATCGGAATGGCATCTTCAGCCTGCTTGAGCGGAGCAATATCGCGCTGCTTGTCCTGATCATCCCGATGGGAAACCGCCTGAATGGTTTCCTCCAGACTGACCTGTTCACCTTTCCCGGTCAGCTCCAGGTAACGGCGCCGGCCGCGCTCTTCCGGAGAAGCATCCAGGTAAAACTTGAGATCGGCATCGGGAAACACGACCGTTCCTATGTCACGTCCTTCCAGCACCACTCCGCCGGCGGATCCCATCTTGCGCTGGGCCCGCATCATGGCCTCGCGCACCGGCTGAAGGGCAGAAATGCTAGAGGTAAGCAGCGACATCTCCGGGGTACGAATATGATCACTGACATCTTCGCCGTTGGCAATCACACGCTGGGCGCCGTCACAACACTCCAAACGGATGTCGATAGCACAGCAGAATCGCTCCAGTTCCTGGCAGTCACCCAGGTCAACCCCGGCCCGGCTGATCAGGTAGGCCACGGCTCGATACATCGCGCCGGTGTCGATCTGCTTGTAACCGAGACGGTGAGCCAGGCGCCTTGCAATAGTACTCTTGCCGGCCCCTGAGGGACCGTCGATGGCTATGACCAGACCACGGGTGCGTTCGTTCATGAATTACCTGCCGGAAACCTTTTCCAAAAGCTGGAAAAAGGAGGGGAATGATGTTGCCACACATTCGGTGTCGTCGACAGTAATGTCGCTGGAAGAGGCCAAAGTCGCTATTGATAGCGACATAGCTATACGATGATCGCCAAAGCTTTTAACTTTACCGCCGCTAAGCTTTTCAACGCCGGTGATATCCATGCCATCATCATTTTCATTTACCCCGACACCCAGCTGGCGAAGATTAGTGGCCATGGCGGCGATGCGGTCGGTCTCCTTGACACGCAGCTCGCGGGCATCCCGGATTGTTGTCCGTCCTTCGGCACAGGCCGCCGCAACGCAGATCGCAGGAAACTCGTCAATAGCCCGCGGCACAACACTGCCGGCAATATCCACACCTTTCAGCTGTGAGGAACGTACCAGGATGTCAGCAACCGGCTCTCCCGAAACCATACGCTCGTCGATGAGTTCAATACTTCCGCCCATGGATTTCAGGATATCGATAGCACCGGTCCGCGTCGGATTAACCCCCACATTACGGATGAGCAGTTCCGATCCGGAGGTAATTAAGGCAGCCACGATAAAAAAGGTTGCTGAAGAGATGTCTCCCGGGACATTGATTTCTTGCCCATTAAGCTCAACTCCCCCCCTGACCGTGACACCGTTATTGAATACCTCCAGGGAAGCGCCAAATAGCCGGAACATCCGCTCAGAGTGATCCCGGGAGAGACTGGGCTCACGCACCGAGGTTTCTCCGGCAGCATAAAGACCTGCCAGCATAATGGAGGACTTGATCTGGGCGCTTGAAACCGGCGAATCATAACCGATCGGGTTCAAGCAACCGCCGCTGATTGCCAGCGGGGCCAGACTCCCCTTTTCACGCCCCAGTATCCGGGCACCCATACGAGAAAGCGGCTCAACCACGCGTTTCATGGGCCGCTTACGCAAATATTGGTCACCGGTCACCACCGAAAAAAAGGATTGCCCCGCGAGAAGGCCGGTGATCAGCCGTATAGTGGTACCTGAATTGCCGCAGTCGATGACATCGGCCGGCTCATCAAGACCATGCAGCCCACGACCATGTATAACCAGAGTTTCACCATCATCATCGATCTTAACCCCCATGGACTGGAAGGCCTTCATGGTGGCCAGGTTGTCCTCGCCACGTAAGAAGCCCCTGACCGTTGTGATACCTTGGGCGATCCCCCCCAACATGATTGAACGATGGGAAATTGACTTGTCTCCAGGGACAATTATATCGCCTTTGATTGATGAAGCTGGTTGAATCGTGATGGGATGCACAAAAACTCCGATACGGTTATTGTTCAATTAATGCCGTCGCGAAACTGCTTCGCAATTGTAAAAAATTCGGCCAGCCCTTCAGAATCAGCCTGTTCTATGCGGCTACGCAATTCAGCAAGGCTGGCAGTGAACCCATCCATGCTCTTAAGCAGCGCTTCCTGGTTCATTAGTGCTATATCACGCCACATGGCAGGATCGGAAGAGGCGATCCGGGTGAAGTCACGGAATCCTCCGGCAGTGTAGGTAAGGACGTTTTCTCCTTCACAATCGGCAGTGCCTACGGCATGCACCAGGGCATAGGCAACTACATGGGGCAGATGCGAAATTTCCGCAAAAATCCGGTCATGATGTCCCGGCTCCATGGAGCAGACTTCGGCACCGGTCATCTGCCAGAGACGGGTAACCACTTCCAGTGCAGCGGCGTCGGTGGACTCCGTAGGTGTCAGGATACAGCGCTTGCCCCTGTAGAGAGTGCTAAATGATGCGGCTGCTCCGGCGTGCTCGGTGCCGGCGATGGGATGACCACCGACAAAGAAGCAGCCGGCCGGCATGAGCTGTTCGCATTCCCTGACAATCGCTGTCTTGACACTGCCGCCGTCAGTGACTATGCAGCCGCGGGATAAGGCAGGTGCTATCTCAGCTACCACGGCAGGAATAGAACAGACCGGTACCGAGATGAACACCATCTGGGCGCCCCGCACCCCGTGAGCTGCATCCTGGCTGATCTCATCGACGATTCCCAGCGAGAGCGCTTCTTCAAGGTTGGAGCGGGATCTTCCGATGCCGACGACAGTTTTCACCACACCCGCCTCGCGCAGTGCCCGGGCAAAGGAACCGCCGATCAGCCCGACGCCGACTATGGCCAAACGTTCAATAATCGCAGACATTACATCGACCGTGGAAATGACCCGAGGATTTTGAGGAACTGGCAGCAGCCCTTAAGTTCATCCAGGGCTTCCGCCACATCCGGATCGGAGAAATGACCCGAAAGATCAAGGAAGAAAATATACTCCCAGGCTTTTTTCTTATAGGGGCGGGATTCGATCTTGGAGAGGTTGATGCCGCGCTTGGCAAAAGGCTCCAGCATGCGGCACAGAATCCCAGGCTCATCTTTAACTGAAAAAAGAACCGAGGTTTTGTCGTTGCCGGAACGTTCGCATTCATTGCGCGAGATTATCAGGAAGCGAGTAAAATTATTAACCTGGTCCTCAATCCGGCTGCGGATCACCTTGAGATCATAAAGCGAGGCAGCCAGCTCGCTGGCTATCGCTGCCGCAGTATAGTCTTCGCTGACGATCTGGGCTGCAACGGCAGTCGAGGCCACATCCACCAGCGGAACGCCGGGCAGGTTTTCATCAAGCCACTGGCGGCACTGGGCAATCGGCTGAGAATGAGAGTAAACCTTCTTGATATCTTCAAGCCGGCCGGTGCGCGACAACAAGTCGTGGTGCACCTCAAGCAGGATCTCGGCAGTAATCTTGAGATTGCTCTCCACAAACATATCCAGGGTATGAGAGATAACCCCTTCGGTGGAGTTTTCAACCGGCACAACCCCATACAGTGCCTTATCTTTTTCAACCTCTTCAAAAACCGACGGGATCGATTTCATCGGCACCAGCTCGGCCGACAGACCGAACTGCTGCATGGTAGCAAGGTGACTGAAGGTTGCCTTGGGTCCCAGAAAAGCCACTTTCATGGGCGATTCCAGGGCCAGACAGGCCGAAATAATTTCACGGTAGATGCTCCGCAGAGCATCATTCGGGAACGGGCCGGGATTCAGGCTGAGCAGACGCTCATAGATCTGACGTTCGCGCCCAGGCACATGAAAGGCCTGGTTACTGCCGGTTTTCAACTTGCCGACCTCAATCACCAGATTGGAACGCTGATTCAAGAGCTCGACAATCCGGTCGTCAACACCGTCTATATCCGCACGAAGCTGTTCAATTGTCAGCGCTTTATTCTGCAAATTAATCACCTGGAGGAGTTAATGTATACTGATAAAAAAGAGGGTAACTTTACTGCATCGTCACCGTAAAATCAAGATTTAAAAGGCAGATCCAGCCAAGGAACCTGTTCCAGAAAGTTCAAAAAAAACGGGGGCAAAAAAGATGAAACCGTGAGCGCCACACCTGTTAAGGCGGAGATAGCAACAAAAAGTTGCTCTCCACTGGGCCATAGAAGCCTTAATAGCTTATAATCCGGTAGCGACTACAACTCTGTTCGACAGGGCAACTGGATCGACCTTGTCCCGGGAACCCTGATTTTCCGTGGTTGGAATTGCAGCAAAAAATTAGCAGCCTGAGGTCCAGTGAAATTTCCCAGCGAACAAACTAGGGCGCAGGATCTGATTCCTGCGCCCTAGTTGCATGGACTAGCGCGGACTGGTAGCCCGCGCTCGGGGTTTTTAGTTGGAGGCGGATGTAATAATGTAGTCTTTCCTAAATATTGAAGCTGCTGGAGATTTGCTGATTAGAAGATAGTATGTTTTTCCTGTTTCTGTATTGGCAGCCAGAGTCAATGAAGCCGTGTTCGATGAAGCCGTGGTGGTAAGAACATTTGCGCTGAGAACGGTCGTGCCGTCCTGTGCCAGAATGACTGCACTGATGGTGCCGGCTTCAGACACGGCCGGATCCGGTTTGATGGTAAACGCAATAATTCCACCTGTTGAGATGACCTTGAAGTAGTCCACATCCGTGTCGTTGTATAACTGCCCTCTCATCTCGCCCAACCCAATTGCTATGCTGGTGGCGGCAGCAGTTGTATCGTTCGGCTCAGCTTCTCGAGTCGAGGTGACGTAGGAAGACGTGATAAGATAATCTTTCTGGAAGATTGCACCCGCGGCCGATTTATCAATTTTTAGATAATAGGTTTGCTCTGGTGTAATGGCAGGCAAGGTGGCCGACAAGGTCAGTTCTGTAGATTTAGAGGTACTGCTGGAAAGGTTGTTAGAACTGAGAATGGTACCGTCTGACTTAGAAAGCGTTGCTGCGATAATGCCGGCTTCTGATACATTGGCATCCGGCCGGATGGAGAAAGAGACAACGCCGCCGATGGATTTAATGTAGTAGTAATCAACATCCGTATCTGCTGATAATTGCCCTTGCATTTCGCCACTGCCTACCGTAATGGCAGTTGCCAAGGCTAATAATCCATTAGGCTCTACTTCGCGTTTGGCGCTCAGTCCGCCTGGCAGGATCTGCCCACTCACTTCCGCGGAAATCGGCCCTTCTCCATTGACGAAATTGGCCGTAACAACGTAGTAATAGGTGGTGCTGGGAGTGAGGCCGCTGTGCTGATAGGTTGCACCCGATATATTCGCAATTTTGGTGCTGGAGGTTGTAATACCGGGACTGGTTCCCCAATAAACGTTGTAGCTGCTGGCTTTTGAGAGCGAGCTCCACAGCAGTGTCACGGTCGTGCCGGCCACCGACGCTCCTACACCGGTTGGCGCAACCGGCGCAGGCAGGACAGGTGTTACGCTGGCGGAAGGAGCTGAACTCGGGCTACTTCCGGTAGCATTAGATGCGGTTACGGTAATGGTATACGCGACATAGTTAGTCAGACCAGTGATGGTCAAAGGCCCGGCCGAACCAGTTATACTCCGGCCGCCGGGGCTGGCGACAGCGGTATAGCTCGAGATGGGGCTGTTGCCGTCCGAAGCGGGCGCCGAGAAACCAACCGTTACCTGTGCGTCACTTGCAACCAGCGAGGTAACTTTCGGTGCGTCTGGAGGAGTCCTGACCACGACAGGCGGAACGATAACAGTAGGACTTCCATCGCCTCCTCCTCCACTACAACCGGTTAATGCAACCATTATAACCATCAACAGTATCCTGTTCATTCCAGCCTCCTAGCATATATTTTAAATAAAATCAGCATTTAAAGCCGGATATCAACTGCATTAGGCGAGGCATCCTGCAAGGCTTAACGACCGGCTGTGAGGCCATAAAATCAGAGACCCTTTGTAACCTTACAATTAATCAATATTCGTCCTTAACACAATTATCTTAAAATTCTAAGTGAAAAATTGTTAAAATGGCCCCCTTTTTTTCCGCATTCAAATTTAAATTACCGTCAGCAACGACATTGACAAAACCACTCGAACCATGAAGATCTCCTAGCCGGGACCAACAAAAAGTCGATGCTGGCAAAATCGTTTGCAGAAAGGGACCTCGCCTCGGTACTGGAACGCTGATCAAAAAACGGCTCATGGAAAAGAAGGAAGTTTTCGAGATTTCACAGCGCAGTCCCAAAACGCCCCAACCATTCATCAAAAATCTTAACCTTAAGTTCCCCGAAGGCTGCCAGCTTTGCTCGAACCTGCCCAGGTGATTTTCTCTGCTCAAAGTAGCCCGGTTTTTTAGAGAAGAACAGATCGGCAAAGCAGATGATCTGTTCGGCAGTCGAGACCGGCTGCATAATACGAAAAGGCAGCGGCAGTTTTTGTGCCTCGATATCCTCGACTGTCAGTCCGACACCGATATGACGCTCACACACCAAGGCATGCTCCGGAAGTCCCTCGCTTTCAAGAATCTTACGTCCCAGGATCCCATGCATGATATAGGGGTGCTTTCCATGCAATCCAATTTCCGCAGCCTGTACTTTGCAAATCCCGATATCATGCAGCAGAGCCGCCTCTTCAACAAAACGCAGTTCAGTACCGGCAATTCCCTGCTCTTTGGCTATATCAATCGCCAAATCAGCCACCACTCGGCCGTGAGCCAAGATCATCGCTAATGCATCGTCGCAAAAATATTTTCTCAGCAAAACTTCTGTATCCACTCGCCCACCTCATGAAAATCATACTCTTTGAAGGTCCGCTTGCCTAAGACCAGAAACCCATCATCAGACTATCAGAAATTGTTGTCAGAATGCTGATTGATTCACTTGCTATTATTCCTGATATTTTTGACTCAAGTCATCTTATTTTTTTGGCCACATGTTATATTGGGATCACATCAAGCAGGAGGTACCTAAATGGAATTCAAAAACGGTCTTGGCGACAAGGCCATTCAAAATGTAATGGAGAATTACCCCGGGATCGGCGAGATCCTCAACCGCTACGACATTGGCTGCGTGACCTGCAAGGTCGGCATCTGTCTTTTAAAGGATGTAGTCAGCATCCACGGGCTATCAAAGGAAGACGAAGCAAAAATCGAGTTGGAAATAAATAGTTACCTAACGGAAAAGGGAGAATAATCATGGCAAATCATCAAGGCTGCGGCTGCTCCGGCAGTATGACACGTGTTATAGAAAGAGAAGAATCCATTAAAAAAACTGCTGAAAAGGCAACTTCCGAGCTGCGGCAATGGCCGGTACAGCTTCACCTGGTACCACCCACGGCACCCTATTTCAAGAATGCTGACATTCTGATCAGCGCTGACTGTGTAGCCTTTGCGCTGGGCAGCATGCACCAGGATCTGCTGAAAAATAAGGCACTGGCTATTGCCTGTCCCAAGTTGGATGATACCACGCCTTATGTGGACAAGCTGGCGCAGATCTTCAGCATTAATGACATCAAAAGCATAACCATTGCGATCATGGAGGTGCCCTGCTGCCGTGGTCTGGATGTGATGGTTCGCGAAGCGCTCCAGAAAAGCGGCAAGGAAATCGCCCTCGAAACAGTCGTGATCGGCATTGATGGAGAACGGAGGAACTGATGAAAAAGGATATCACCGCTACGCTGGTCGAGGAACACCGCCTGATCCTGCGGATGATTGCTCTGCTTGAGAAAAATGCCCACCGTACCGCACAAGGCGCCTATGAAAACTGGCAGTTCTATCTGGACGGGGTGGATTTCATCCGCAACTATGCCGATCGCTTTCACCATGCCAAGGAAGAGGATGTACTTTTTGAGGCATTGGTGAAAAACGGCATGCCTCGTGAAAATAGCCCGGTGGCGGCCATGCTGATGGAACATGATCTGGGCAGAAATTACGTCAAGGCGATGGAATCGGCCGCTCTGGAGGCCTTGGCGGGCACACTTGGGCAGGAAGGGGAAATTGCCGAGAATGCCCTGGCCTATGCCGCCTTGCTGAGAGATCACATCAGCAAGGAAGATGAAATCCTCTACCCCCTGGCTGAACGGGTCATTCCTGAAAGCATGCGAGAAGCTGTAGTAGAGGGGTATCAGGCGGCTGAAATGCGGGCCCCGGCTGATTTCACGGCCCATTACCAGACCGTGGTGCAACACTATGAGAATGAAGCATAAGATGCGAACATGTCTATGCACAAATTAGTTGGAGGCTAAAATGACCGAAACAGTCTCGCAGGACTGGCTGCGCCAAAAGATCGTCGAAGACTCCAGTGACGCCATCATGTTTGCCGACCGGGAAGGCATCATCCACCTCTGGAACAGCGGTGCCCAACGGATGTTCGGCTACTCGGAGGCGGAAGCCATCGGGCAATCCCTGGACCTGATCATCCCGGAAAACCTGCGCCAACGCCACTGGGACGGCTACTTTCGGGTAATGGAAAGCGGCCAAAGCCACTACAGTGTCGATCTGCTGTCAGCACCGGCTCTCCGCCAGGACAACTCCCGCATCTCGACCGAATTTTCGATGGTGCTGGTGCAGGATAACGGCGGCAAGATGCTCGGTGTAGCCGCCATTATCCGAGATGTTTCGGTGCGCTGGCAACGAGAGAAGGAGCTGAAAGAGCGGATCCGGAACCTGGAGGCCAAGCAAGACATCTGACAAGGTTTGTTCCGTCGTCCTATGATATGACCGTGTTTGCTGCAGAAATGAGGTTTTCCGCATGCTAAGACACCTATCCAAAATGGTTATACCATCATCCAGTTGACCGGCTGAACTCACAAGTCAAACTCCTTGTCCATCACCCTTTACATCATCCCTTCTACTGTGCTAGCTTTATTAAAAATTCGGTCCTGTGATCCGGCGCCCGTCATTCTAGATCGGCCGCATCATGGAGCCCCAGGAGCTCTTTCATGCAACGCAAAGCCTTAGCCCTTTTATCCGGGGGGCTTGACTCCACCCTGGCAGTCAAAATGATGCTCGACATGGGCATCGCTGTCGAAGCCCTCAATTTCACCTCCCCTTTCTGCACCTGCACCGGCAAGAACTCCGGCTGCAAATCCGAAGCGGTCCGAGTGGCCCAGGAATTCAACATACCGATCAAGGTCATCCACAAGGGGCTTGACTATCTGGAGATCGTGCGCAATCCGCGCCACGGCTACGGCAAAGGCTTTAATCCCTGTGTCGATTGTCGCATTTACCTGCTACGCAAGGCCAAGGAGTACATGGCCGAGTGCGGGGCGGATTTTGTCATTACCGGCGAAGTGCTGGGCCAGCGCCCGATGAGCCAGCGTCGGGACACACTGCGGGTGATCGAGCGCGAAAGCGGATTGGAAGGATTGCTGCTGCGCCCTTTGTCGGCCCAGCACTTCGAGCCGACCATCCCGGAGCGCGAAGGCTGGGTTGATCGCGAGAAACTTATGGCGATCAAGGGACGTTCCCGCAAAGAACTGTTTGAGCTGGCTGACGAGCTGGATGTGAAAAACTACCCCTGCCCGGCCGGCGGTTGCCTATTGACCGAGCTTTCTTTCGTGCCCAAGCTAAAAGATGTATTCGAACATTGTGATGAACTCAACCTGCGCGACTTCCGCATGCTCAAGATCGGCCGTCATTTCCGCATTGGTGAGCGCACCAAATTGATCGTCGGGCGCGACGAAAACGACAACCGTCTTCTGGAAGCTGCCATGCAGCCTGGGGAAACATCCCTGTTCTGGATGGACGGCAACACCCCCGCCGGTGTCGTCATGGGCACTCAGGACAAAGCCTGCCTCGACCTGGCCGCCCGTATCCTGCTCCGTTATACCAAGGCCGACAAGGGCAGCCCATGTCGCCTTAACATCTGCTGCAACGGCAGCCAACAGGCTGTTTCAATTATAAATGACATGGATCAAACTGCCGTAGAAGGCTACCTGATAGCTTGACCGACTAAACAGATGCTGGTGTATGCCCTTCAGGGGGGAAACGAGCCGATTGAGGTTTTTATCTACCGCAATATCACCACTCTTGAGGGAGCTGAATCAGCAATCATTGATCTAGGGGAGCTGTTGCAGCAACTCCCGGCAATGGAGAAAAGTCAATTTTGGATGAGCACTTGGAGGTTGGTGAAGCCGATGTTGTTGAGGACAATCAGGCTTTATTCTTTTTTACGCTTTATGTTCATCTTCGTGACCTGAATGTCCATTTCTTTTCTGATTTTTCCGCTTTCAACGGTAACAGTGTCTGGAGACCCATGTTTGCCATAAATACCCATAAATTCACCGTCTTCCGGCTTGCCGCCGCCATAATGGGTACGCACTTTCAGATAATAGGTTCCTTTCTTTGTAACATTCAGGAAATATTTACCGTCTGCCCCGGTCTCAGCGGAAGCATACAACGGCCTCCCCTTCATCTCCGGTGAACTGTAGGCAAATGCTCGGACTTTTGCAACAGGCTGACCTTGATCATCGGTTACGGTCCCTTCGATCCCGGTAAGACCGTTTGTGGTAACCAGCGGTTCTCTTCTGAAGGGTTCAGCCACTGTAACAGTACCAATGTCCGTGGTTTTCCCGTTTTTTACCGTATAGGCCCTCGGTTTCCCATTCTCTAAACGGGCATAATACTGCGGATCTCCTTCCTGGGGTGGTCCAGCGCTGGTCGGGTCTAAGCGCTTTCGCATGACCAGGTAGTATTTACCGGCAGGAACCCCTGCAGAGAATTTCCCTTCACTGTCAATGGCGGCCCCTGCATCTGGAATACGCAGAAATTTATTGCTGGCAGGTGCCGGACCTGTCGCCACGTTGAATAGCAGCACCTGACCTCCGGTCATGGGGCCGTTTTCTTTGGTTATCCACTTGCCGCTGAGTACTCCGCTGGGAGCCGCACCGGCGCCATTGGTAATTGCAAGAAACAGAACAATTATTGCGCAGTAAACTACAGATGTCTTTTTCATTGTCATTCCTTTACGATGATCTGGACCGATGAGATATTGCATCTTTATCCTTTCCCTCCAACATTGGCAAGAATACCGAACGCACCTTTCACTAGTTTTTGCAATTCGCTTAATGAGCTGAGCTGTTTTATCCGGTCAAAGATGATCCTCGGCCGGTAGTAAAACCGTCTATAGGCCATGGTGATATATCTTGAGGTTTCTTCTCGCGTTACTCCGGTGTCCATAAGCTCAATTAATCCATTTTTTAACTCGTCCAGAGTGTATTCCGCCCAGTAATCTTCAAGCCCACGCGACCGGTAATAGCTATATATTTCTGTATCGGGCAACGGAAGCAACAGATTGAACTGCGCATAGTCAAGCGGCAATTCCAGCGAAAAACGGATAGTCGCTTCAATGGATTCCCGTGTCTCCCCAGGAAATCCAAACAGGAAAAAACCAAGCGTTTCCATGCCGCTCTGTTTCGTATAGGCTACCGCTTCCCGTACCAATTCCGGGGAGATTCCCTTGCGCATCATTTTAAGTATTTCCGGAGCACTGGACTCTATCCCGAACATGATCGTATGGCACCCCCCCCTTTTCAAGCTGTCGATTAACTCCCGACTGACCACATCAACCCTGCTCCTGACAGTAAATCCGACATCAAGTTTTCTGCGTTGGATTTCGTCACAAATAGAAACAACCCGTTGTGGATCAGTGGTAAAGGTAGAGTCGTAGATATCAAACTCGCGAATATTGAACTCTTTGAGATTTAGTTCGATCTCGTCGGCAAAACTTTGGGGAGATCGTACGCGATATTTTTGCTGGTTTGCATTGCAGAAGGCACATCGGAAGGGACATCCGCGTGACGAAATCATGGCGGTGAAGTTTTTTTTCTTGGTCAGGATATTACTGTACAGATCATTGTTGATCAGGTGCCTAGCAGGAAACGGAATCGTATCAAGGTCGTCAATCGCCTGGAGTGAGCAGTCGATGGTCAGGTTTCCATTACTCCTGAAGCCAAGTGATTTTATGCCGTCGAATGATCGTTTTTCTTGAAAAGCCTTGATGAATTGTGGCAATGGACGTTCAGCTTCGCCGACGATACAATAGTCGATTGCCTGGTGGAACATGGTCTCATACGGATAAAGACGGACATGTTCGCCCCCGACCATGACCGGAAGGCCGGTATCCCTTTTAAAAAGTTTTATCCACTGCAACACCGGATGGAAACTCATGGTGGTGATGCTGAAACCGAGCAGGTCGGGAGAAAACCGCGCCAGCCGCAGAAGCGCACCCTCGTAGTCCAGCTGTTCCGCCGCCATATCCAGGATCTGCACCTCAACCCCTTCTTTTTCCAGCAGGGCCGCCACACACAGCAGGCTTAGGGGAGGAATCAGGCCAATGCTGTTATCCCGAAAAGCGACTTCCTTGTAGTTGGGATTGAGCTGATTGGGTGTAAAGATCAAACTTACTTTCATGGCAGCTTTCTATCGGGCCAAATATTTGTCAATAAGGTCATTGAAACGTGGATCTTTCCTGACACCAGCCAGCAACTGATCGCCATCGAGAGCGGCAACATCCTGATACCCACGCTGCAGAGCTTTTTCCAGCCACAGTAAGGCATCGTCATTTCTGCCGCCCCATGATTTTGCGCAGGCCAGGCGGTAGGCGCTTTCCGGGTCGCCTTCGCCCTTCGCCTCCGCCAACTCGTAGTATTTGCCGGCCTGGTCGTAATAGCCTTGCACAAAGGCCAGATTGGCAAGCAGCTTGACAACCTGGATCGCTTCCGGCTGCAATTCTTGAGCCCGCTGGTAGGCCTGCTCCGCCTCTACAAACCTTTTACCTTTAAGATAGTTGTTACCCAGACTGGCCCAACCGGTGACATAGGTCGGTTTTATGTCCAGCAATCGCCGGAGCAAAGCATAGCCTTGGCCAAGTTGACCCGCTTCGGTATAGAGGTCGCCCAGTCCGCTCAGTAATTCGGTATTGGAAGGATTGAGCGCCAGGCCCCGTTCATAGGCCTGACGCGCCTCCGACTTTCTTCCGGCATCCACATAGGCCCCAGCAACGACTTCCCAAGCCTTATCGCTGTTCGGCTCCTTGGCCACGGCATCGCTCCAGAGGGTCAGGGAGTCCCGCCATGCGCCGGCACGCTGAAACGAAAATGATGACAGCATCAGTAGAGACAGTATCAAAATGCTGTACAGCAGGCTCCGGTACTTTCCCGAACGCTGCCGCAACAGGACAATACCGTAACCGACCACAGCCCCGGCACCGATCATGGGCAGATATAAATAGCGATCGGCCATTATGCATTGCATGGGAACTATCTGAGAGACAGGCAGAAACCCGATCAAGGCGAACAATATCCAGAAGCCAAGCCGATGGTCGTATCTATACATCCAGACCCCAGCCACGACCAACCCGCCCAGGAGAAGCAATGAGCCGATCACGGCCGGGTCAGGGTTTCGATGGATGGTCGGAGCATAGTAGGCGCTCAGGCCGGTTGGCCAGAACAGCATGCCCAGATAGCGGCAATAGACTGTCAACATGGTATAAGCCGTTGCCAATGGACTTCCGCCATGGTAGGGAACCCGCGCTCCCCCGGGCTCGCTCTGGCTGACCAGGGAAACAACCGCTATTGCGCCTGCGGCCAGCACGAACGGGATCTTGTCGCGCAGATATAGCCTGCGACCCTTTGCCGGAAAACAGGTCTCATACAGGATCAGCACCACCGGGAAGACCACCGCTATGGATTTGGCCAGCAGTGCCAGTGAAAAAGCCATCAGCGATGCCGTATAGTACCACCACCTGCGACCGGTCTCCCCACGAAAATAGCGGTGATACGCATCCCAGGCGAGCAGGAAAAAGAGCATTGCCAGCAGTGATTTGCGGTTGGAAATCCAGGCTACCGATTCGACCTGCACCGGGTGCACCAGAAAAAGTGCCGACCCTACCAGGGCAAGCAGACGCTCCGCATGAAAGGTGATCAACAGCCGATACACAAGCACGCCATTCACGGCATGCAGAATGACATTGGTGAGAAGAAATCCGCCTGGCGCCAAACCCCAGATGCTATAGTCAAGCATAAAGGAGATGGTCTGGAGCGGCACGTAGGATCCAATGATATAACTGGAGAAGGCCGAGCGCAGATGCTCAAGGGAAAATCCGCGGACCGCTTGGTTATTGATCACGAACCAGTAGTCATCCCAGTTGGCCTGAAAATCATGGCCGACAATCCTGCCAAATACAACGGCAGCCAGCATGACCAGTAGGGCGCAATCACGTAATGGCGGGGAATATAGCAAGCCTAACCTCTTCATGGCTGCCTCTCCCGCCAGAGCCGCAATCGCGCCCGCAGGTCAAACAGCAGATTCAACTCTGTCTGGCAGTTCAGATAGCACTCGCGACAGGCCCCGGTACTTCTTCTGTAGGGCTGATACTCAGCCGAATGCCACAATTGAGCAAGTCCCTTGTCCCGGACATTGCCAGCAGTTTTTCCCCAGTTAATCCAGGGTACGCAGGGGAAGACGTCGCCATAGCAGTCTACCGCCAGCGAGTTATAGCCAGCCTGGCAGCGCACCGGGGATGGCAAACCGGCAAAGGAGGCGCGAAACAGCTGCAGATGGGCAGGCGAATTTTCGATAGGAGCGCCGGCTTTCTGTGCACTGCGGAGATATTCAGCCAGTCGCCCAACCTTGACCATCAAAGCCGCATCGCCCAAGGTGCGCTCCCCTTCCGCAAAAGACTGGCGGGGAATGAAGTCGATGCAATCAGCGCCAAGTTCCTGTGAAAGGGTCACCAGATCAGCCGCTTCATCAATATTCGTTTCATCAACAACAGAGACAACCTTGATACGCAGGCGAGCGTTCTGGCGTGTTCGCATACGATGCAGCAGATTGATCGCCGTTGTTGCCCGCTCAAAAGCGCCGCTGTGGTTCCTGAAACGGTCGTGGGTGGCCGCCCTGGCTCCATCCAAAGAAATATTGACTGAATCGGCTCCTGAAGCAATTAATCGCCGTGCTGCTTCATCCCCCAACAAAAAACCATTAGTATTCAATCTGGCTATCAGGCCATGCCGGCGAGCACAGGCCAGCAGCTCAAAGATATCCGGCCGTAAGAGAGGCTCACCACCGGTAAAACCGATCCCGGCCACACCCAGAGCGGCAAGCTCTTCAATAATGGAGCAAAAACGAGCGGTATCAAACTCCCGCAGCCCTTGTTGCTGTCGTATAGTATCTTGTCGGGTTATATCGCACATAACGCAATCGTAGTTGCAACGGTAGGTAACCAGGAGCGTCGCAAGGGCCGGTCCACACAGGGGCCTGCCAACGATTGACGACAGCTGTAAACCTAGATACTGCCCAGCACGCCTGGCCAGCCAGCCTGGCCCTGACTCGGCTAGCATCCGGTGGATCAGTTCACGATAGTCTTTCCTGATCATAGAAAAATGCTCTTCTTCAACAGATTCGCCAGAATGGTTTGATACGCCTCGCAAGGGGTCCAGCAACCGGGGCACGCTTCGTTGCATACCGCTTTTCTGGCTCTTTGCCGCTCTGGAGTGCGCCACAGTCGGTATATATGGTAGTCATGATCCCTGATGGAGCCTAACGGCGAATCAAAAGAGGTGCAGGGATAGACCAATCCGGTTGGATCCATAAAACAGGAAGCCGCTGCTGCCTCACAGGTCAGGGGAACCCGGCCGGTCTTCAGGTAAATCCGGGCCAAACGCTGGTAGGCCTGTTCCAGAAAACCCACCGGGCTCATACCTTGGGTACGCTTCGCAGTGATGTGAGCAAAAACCTCTTCAGTCTCTCGCGGGTCCGGAACGCCCGCAAACATGCTGTTGGCATAGTAATGCCCGGATATATGGGCCAGATTGACATGGATTTCATCCTCCGCAAGCGCTCCCAGATCGCTTCTGACTGCCTCCAAAGTATCCTGAAACAGATGGAGATTGGCTTCCTGCAGGGTATAGCCGAGATAAACCGAGAAGTGTCGCGAGCGCAGCTCCCGCAACCGGCGAAATGTTGACAATGCCTGCAGATATGCACCGGTCAGCCCGCGAATATGGTCGTGTAACTCACGGGGGCCATCAAGACTGATGGTTACCATCAGGCGCGGAATCGACATATGCGTCAGTATCTCCTGCACCGCTGCCACAATATGTTCCGTCTGATAGCCATTGGTGGGAAAATTAAGCAGGTAGAGTTCACGGCAGTGTTTGTTTATGCTGCGGATGATATCGACGATATCGTCACGCAGAAACAATTCGCCACCAGTGAGATTAATCCAGGAGAATCGGTTGCTACGGCTAAAAAAGGTATCGATCTCCGCCAAAGAAAGTTCGTCGGCCGGCTGTTTCTGCCAAATGCCGCACATGACACAGCGTGCCTGACAACGGTTGGTAACCGCATAGGTCAAGCGATAGGGATACAACAGCTCGCTAATATTACTCAGGGCAATCCGGTATGCCAACTTGGCAAGACGATGCATGACTAACTCCCGGCCAGTTTTTCCAGCCGACAGGGGGCTGTTGGGCTGAAATAGTGCTGCTGTATGGCGGCGAAGACATCTGCAGCTTCGATGGCATGCATACAAGCTCCTCTTCCGGCGGCATGTCGACAGGTATGGAGCTTGGCATTGAAGTTAGTGATGCAGGGGCTGCAGTCAAATCCCTGGTAAACGGCCAGCCCCTTCGATCCCCATGGTCCGTAGAGAAGCGGCGTATTGGGTCCGTACAGGCCGACCACGGCGGTGTCGACTGCCGAAGCCAGGTGTATGGCCGCCGTATCAGCCGATATCACCAGATCCGCGACGCTGATAAGGGCGAAATAATCAGCAAAATCCAGTTGACCGCTGAGATCAACCACTGCGTCGCTTACCCGCAGATACCCCACGGCTTCCCTGGCCAGGAACGATTCCTCGGCCAAGCCCGTAAACACAATCCGCGCCTGAAAGTTGTTCGTAAACAGGTCGGCAAGTGCCGCGTACCGTTCCGGAAGCCAGCGCCGTTCCCGAAAATTTTCGCTGGTGCCGACATGCATAACCACGCAGATTTCATTGGGCTCGATTTTTAACCGCCTGAGCAGTTCACCTCCCCGTCGCTGCAGACCGTCAATGCCGGCCTGTCGGATTTGGGGCAATGAAGCGCCTGCACAGGCCCCGGCTGCGGTGGCAAGAGTAAAAAAAGAACGGGTGATATGGAGCGTATTGTCATAGGGCACGGCACGGGAAAAAAGCCAACTGCGAAACTGACCGCAGGTGTCGAAGCCGATGATTTCAGGGGCGCCGATCCGGCTGGCGATCAGAACCGAGAAGCGCGCGAACTGTTCGAAATCTATTATGATGTCATAGCAGTTTTTTTTCAGAAAAGAGGTGCCACGCAGCCATGTGGAAACAAACCGTGTCGCGGAGCCGGTGTTGATCGTGACGATGCTGTCAACTGCTCCAAGGGCGGCCAGGGCCTCGCGGTTGCTATCCAGTGTCAGGAAATCGATTACGGCGTCCGGGTAAGCGGCTTTTAGCGCCTGGATGGATGGCAGGATCATGAATATGTTGCCGATACCCCAGAACTTGATCAGTAAAATCCGCTTTACACTATCAGAAGATGAACATCGGTTTTGGCGCCTTCTTTTTACCAAAGAGAATGCACGCAGGAGGGGTATTCCAAGGTAGGTATCGATGATGCGTATTATCTTCCAATTCATATAAACATCGTTTCACATAACAGCTGTAAAAGTAAAGCTTTCAAACCATTTGCAGCTACCCAGACAGTCGCAAAACGCATGACTACTGAAAAGCCTGCCATTGGATCGGTCCGGTATCATTCCCGGCCCGCAGGAAATCCTCTGCGGCTTCTTTCTTTTTCCCCAAGGCATCCAATGCGCGCCCACGGTGGTAAAAGTAATTCGGGTAAGGATTCAAGCCAATCGCCTCGCTGAGCTCCCGGACCGCTTCTCCATAATCCCCTGCCCTGCTAAGCGCATCTCCCCGCAAGGCATGCAGGTTAAATACACCAGGAAAACCTGCCTCCAGGCCCATCCGTATCGAGACCGACAAGTCCTCCGCTGCTTCCAGATACCTCCCGGTTTGCAGGCGGTAATCGGCGCGGTGATAGTAGGCCCTCCCCACCGGCTGAATGGCAATCACCCGCGACCAGAGCGTTTCCGGATTTTTCCAGGCACCGATCAGATGAATCGACACAGTGCCCAATATGATCGGTATCAGCACGGCAAGCGACATGACCAGGAGGCGCGGCAGACCCCGGCGCCTGGAAATTGTTGACTTCAACAAACCGGCGACGAAAATACTCAAGGCCACAGCCGGAAGATAGGTAAATCGATCCGCATAGGCCTGGGCACCATTCTGAAAAAAACCTAGGACCGGTATGAGCGGCAGCAGGAATAGCAGCCAGGTGGCAAGCAGCCATGGCCTGCGCTTGCAGCAATAGCAGCAGTAGCAGCTGAAAACAAGCACGCCGAGAGCAGCCGGATAATACGAAACCGGGAAAACGCGGGGAAGCAGATAGATGTTGATCAATCCCACCGGGTAGACCGTCATGCGCAGATATTCGAACAGTGAGTTGCCGGCCAGAATTAAGCGCCTGTAGAGCGGAAAATCTTGAAGTGATACCAGGATGGTTTCGCCGCTGGCAAAGGAGAGAGTAAAAACGACCATTATCAGCGCTATTATCAAAAACGGAAGTTTTTCGGCAATTATTTTCAAGGCGTTTTTTGTAGTTAAACGCTGCAGGGGGTAGCAGTCCATCACCAATAACATAACCGGAATAACCACACTGACAGGCTTGGCCATTAAGGAGAGCAGAAAGAGTACCAGGGACAAAAGGTAGGGGAAGCTGATCCCTTTCCTCTGATCCTGCCCATCCCTATGTTCTACATGATGCAGGTAGGAAAGAATCGAGCCCAGCGAAAACAGCCCATTGAGCACATCCTTGCGCTCCGTCACCCAGGCCACCGATTCCACCCGCAGCGGATGAATACCCCACAACAGACCGGCCAGCAGCAGTGTAGCCGGGTAAAGGTACCGATCATCCCCCTCGCCCTCCGGTCCCGGCCTCAACAGCCTGCCCGCAATCAATACTACCAGACCAGTATTGACGGCATGCAGCAGGACATTGATCAGATGGTAGCCCAAGGGGTTCAGGCCCCAGAAGTGATAATCTACAGCAAACGAGATCCAGGTCAGCGGCATCCACCAGCCCAGGTAAGAGGTGGTGAATGCTTCGCGGATCAGCTGCCAGTCCAGAATCCGGATGCCAGAATTTTCCAGCACATACAGCGGATCGTCCCAGTTGATGAAATCACAGGAAAGTGCCCGCAGGTATACCAACAGGCAGATCAGGGAAGCTGCCAGTGCGATAGTGCCGGCAGAAGGCCGGATGTGTTTTATGGGCTTGTTCATGGGACGTTTCAGCGACAAATTCCAGAGTGTCTTTGCCCGGAATAGGCAACTCGCATCCAAAAGAACACATTCTTGTTGTCAGGCCGCAAACAATAGGCCTGAGTAAGATCATTGATGTCATTGTAAAAGCCATAGCGGGTCAACAATTTTGCAATTTCCTGCTCGCTCTGAATATCCCTGCGCAATTTTTCATTACTGCCTGTCAGATGTGGAAGAATATCCGCCTGGAAGCTGGGAAGTTGCAACTCCGGTGCAATTTTGGACGAGATGGAGTTCTTTTCAAAATAATGCTGAGCATCTCGGTTTAAACGGGTCTCCGCGCCTATCATTCGTGTCATCATATCCGCATCAAGCCAGAAAAAACCGGCTACTTTGGCAACTGTATCGAGCTGATATTCTTCAGCGCCAAACCAGGGAGCAAGATGATCCAGACGCCTCTGAAGTTTGACAGGGTCCAACTTGAACGGTTCTGGTGTAGCCAGCATCAAGGCTTGGCTTGAACCGTAGACATACCAGAAAGTTGCATTGGGGAAAACACTCCGAAAGGTATTCAGGTGAATCGGAAAGAGCTCACCCCGCATGAGATTGGACACTGATACCCATTGAGCAAAGATCCCGTTTGGAAGAAGATGTCGTTTCACATCACGATAGAACTCTTGTGTGTAAAGGATCCAGCTATCGTAGGAGCATGGGTGGGTTGAGTCGCTGATAATCAGGTCGTATTTTTTCCTGTTGGTCACCAAATAATTCCGACCGTCATCATTGTGGAAATGGAAGCGAGGCTCATGAAAAACATCGCCATTATATTCCTTGAATAGATCGTTTATCCCTTCTACATCGGGGTTCAAATCAACCACATCAAGGGAGGCAATCTGATCGGAAGCGAGAGTCGAGCCAGCAGTGATGCCTGCCCCGAAGGCAATTACAAGGGAGTTTTTTTGTCCGTCTGCTTCATGAAGCGCAACCGGAAGCATCCCCAACAACTTGAAGAGTTGCGCATGGTAAAAGCGGGTCGAGGCTTCCTCTATGCCGTTCAAGTACATATCTCTGAATCGCCCTTGCTTCGGGTCCTCTTGATCCAATACCGTAACATTCGCTACGCGCCCTTCCTGCATTAGCCTGATTTCACCCACAGGCGCACCAGTCCATTCGGCGATCTTCCCGGCGTAATGATCCATTATATTCGGAAAAAAGTGCAGGATCATCTGAGACACTACAAGTGGGATTAGTAGCAGGATAGCCCACCTGAACTTGTTACTCAAGAACGATAAAAAAGAGGCAATTGCAATCGCCCAGCAGATACCGGCAAGCAGTCCGATTCCTCCCTGCAAACCGATTCTAGGAACGATAAAATGATTTATGATTCCAGCCCCTAACATGCCACCAGCAGTGTTGGCAGCATACAGTAGTGATGCGCCTTGAATTGCAAATTCACGATGTTGCTGTTGAAGCGTCCGGATTGCAAACGGTAGCAGGGAACCTATAAAAAATGTCGGTATTAAAATGATAAAAAGCGCCTGCAACGGGTAGCGTGCCAGCATAATAACGTAGGGGGTTGCAAGCAGCAGGAGGCCTGACAGCAATGCAAAGATTCCAAACAGGTGCAACTCCTTGCCGCCGAGTCTCTTAATCGCAGCAGGCACCCAGTTTGCCAGCAGGGCACCGGCACCGGTCCCCAAAAGAAAACCTGTCAACACAAGAGCGAAAGTCGATGCAAGATTATTCAAAAAAAGTATGACCATCCTGGTCAATAGCACTTCGTAGGCAAGAGCAGTAAACCCGACTAAAAAAGATGTGACGGCCAAAAACCGAAAAAGCTGATTCGCGTCAAAGGAATCCTTAACCTCGTCTATTGGGGGAGTGTCGGATACTTGGGCCTTGCCTTCAGGCATGTCTTTCACCAGATCAAAAGGCAGGGGCGACTTAGTCCCATAAAGAAAAAATGCCATTCCAGCCGATAGAACAGCACCGCCACCAAGTCCGGCAGCGCACCAGAGGGTAATCTGCACACCGAACTCAAAAAGAAAGTGATAACCACCAACAAAACAGCCCACTGCTGCTCCTACGGTATTGATTGCATAGAGCAGCGCGTACCGGTTTGCAGGAAAACTGGATTTCACCCCTGCCATTATTGCTGGGAAAGTAGCTCCCATCAGGAAGGCGGGAACCAGGAGTGCTGCTGTTGTAGTGGCAAGTCGTAACAGGGTCAATGATGCTGGTTGATCCCAATGTTCCGCCATGATCGGAAAAAAACCGGCCAGCATATCGAAGAGAGTGGGAGAAAGAAGAATGTAGGCAGCAATAACAATTTCAGTAACCATATATGGCACAAGGGAAGACCCGCGACGGGACAGAAGTTTCCCCCCGGCATAGCTCCCTAGACCAAGGCCGGCCATAAAAACGACTATGATCATGGCCGTAGCTGCAAGTGAATTCCCAACCACCACAATAAGCATGCGGTTCCAGGTCACTTCCGCGCAGAGGCTTGCTGCACCAGACAAGAAAAAGGCGAGTAAGCAGAGAACGAAATGAATTCTGGAGCGGGTATTATTCATTTAAGAGCTTTCCTTCGACTACACATATATTAACTCTAGACACTAGCGTAAAAGGTTGTATTTAAAAATACACCGCAAGGCCGATAAACCGTCCCTCCAGCCCACCTTCTTACCCTCCTGATAAGTTCTGCCGGAATAGGAGATCCCCACCTCGTAAATCCGGACATTCAGTTTGGCAATTTTGGCGGTGATCTCCGGCTCGAACCCGAAACGATTCTCCTCGATTGTTATCCGCTCCAGCACATCACGCCTGAAAGCCTTCTGCCCGGTTTCCATGTCGCTTAGATTCAGGTTTGTCAGCATGTTGGACAACAATGTCAGCAGCCGGTTACCGACCATGTGCCAGAAATAAAGCACTCGGCGAAACTCACCGGTAACAAACCGGGAACCATAGACCACATCCGCCTTACCATCCAAGATCGGCTGGATCAGCTTGCCGTACTGCTGTGGATCGTACTCCAAATCGGCATCCTGAATGATGATGATGTCGCCGCTGGCATGTCTGAAACCGGTCCGCAGCGCGGCACCCTTGCCCAGATTGCGCTGGTGACTGAAGACGCGGGTGGACTCGGCGGGCAGATCGCGCAACAGGTCTTGGGTGCAGTCTGTAGAGCCATCATCCACCAGTATAATTTCCTTATCCAGATCCACGGCCTGAACACGGGCATAAATCTCAGCGATGGTGGCGCGCTCATTGTAGACTGGTATGACGATTGACAGTCTCAAGTTGACAGATCCCTTCGTTTAACTGCTCAGAGTGGAAAACAAAACAGTGCTGAAGCAAGGCACGAGCATTCGTTTGAAGACCAATTAACGGATAGCTCCTTCTAACAGCTTCACAATTTCAACTTCACCCCTGGCCCGTGCCACATCCAAAGCCATCTTGCCGCTGGTGGTCCTGGCCTGCACATCAGCCTTGTGACCAATCAGCAACCTTGTACCTTCCAGATTGCCTTCCGCCACTGCAATGTGCAGGGCGGATATTCCGAACCGATTCTGAATATTCACATCCGCTCCAGCCATTATCAGCAGACGGGCAATATCGGTATGCCCCTTTGCAAGTGCAAACATCAGGGCGCTATCACCTTCCTTGTGGGCAAAATTCAACTTCGCCTTTGATGCAATCAGAAATTTTACAATATCGAGATGGCCGTTCATGGCAGCCACCATCAACGGCGTCACATCTTCATTATTTCTATTATCAATATAGGCGCCATGTTTGACCAGGTATTTCGCAATATCAAGGCGGCCGCTATTGGCAGCAAGCCAGAGCGCATTCACAGCAGCACTGTTCATGTAATTGACCCAGGCACCTGCCGAGACAAGCTGCTCGACCGCATCCAGAGAACCCTTCATCACCGCCGACATCAGTGGCGTCCATTCATCGAGGTGCCCCCCTTCACTACGAGGGATGCTTTCGGTGTAGTTCACATCCGCTTTTGCCTTGATCAGCTTCCTTGTTTTACCGGCGTCGCCGGCCAGGGCTGCATCGAACAGTGCTCCATTAATTGAACGCCGAGAAGTGCTGCTGACAATCTCATCGTCACTGATGACTACTTCATAGATCCCATCCCGAATCGAGCCCTTCTCCCGGCAATTTCTGTAATCGGCGCTGTAGGTAATCGTCTCTCCGCGTTTAACGACCGTAACCTTACGGGTCCCACTGTAGGCACAGCCCATGGTCTTGCCGCTGTTTTTCCCTACTGCGTCGTGCCCACCCAGATCAACTATCATTTGACTCATTAATTTTGTCGTTGCTTCCTGGTCGTACTCGTAGCCGTGCGCAACGATGGGACCATTCAGTAGGATGGCAGCAGCGGCTAACAACTGCATTTTAGAAACCATGAATTTCTCCTAAAAATATATGGTAGGGCGATCGGGTTGAGTAGCCCACATGGGAGGTCATCCGATTTTGGCCACTAATAAAAACAAAAGTGAGACCTGTACCACGGCCTCACCTTTGTTGCTAGTTCTGAATCACTGGATCAGCAGGGGTGAACATTTGCTGAACCTACCACACGCGGCTTGATGTAGATACGTTTTTTCATGGTTATTCTCCTTTCCGCACATGACGTGCCTGATAAGAATCTGCTTTTACCATGGCGATTTCTTGTTCCAGTGTTGTGATGAGTAGTGACTATAGGTTGCGCCACCCGCTGTTGCCGAGTTGTGGCATTGAGTCTGCGTCGTTACGGTAATGGCCGGAATGGCATTCACGACAGAGGTTTGTGATTTTCCAAAGAACCATGGCCCTGGGTTTGTGGATGAACCACGACTTGCATAACCGCCGCCTCCCATGGGGAACCGGCCGGTGCCGGCCCCGCTAGAATATTTTGTTCCGTAGGCAACCGGTGCTGCGGAAGTGCTGGCGCCGGCAGCCGGCCGCCCACGGTGTCTGGCGTCCAGGCAGTTGGTTACCAGCAGACGCGGCAACTGGGAGTTGTGCACAGTATGGCACTTGGAGCAGGTAAAGGCATGTTTCGAGTTGTTTGCATTTCCGCCGGTAGCGGTAGCCCAGCCATCCACCGTATTGTGAATCCTGGTCATGGATTTCCAACTGCCGGTCGATCCTGGTGCACTGGTCACGGCCGCCGTGTTGTTAAGACCGGTTTTGTTGTGGCAACCGGTGCACAGCCCGGAGAACTGGGTATCGTTGGTACTCTGCAGAGTGCTGGGGGTACCGGGGAAGGTCCAGTATTTTGCCGAAGCAGGTTTGCCGGTTGAGGCTGCCTGCATGCTGTTTTGATCAATGTTATAGGCAGGGGTACTACCTATGTTTATGGCAGCGGTCGGATTATGGCTGCTGCCGCCGCGGGCCTCATTGGTGTTGGCCGGCGCCGCATCCTGCTTGTAGGGCGAGGTGACCCAAGTGCCTTTGAGCAGCGGTACGGCGTAGGCCTGGTTGGCGCCCAGAGACGGGCTGACACCATGCGGATCGTGACATGGAGAGCAGAGACCGTTGATGGCTGTGGCACCGGCTTGCGGTTTGATATCAAAACTACGCTGGGTGATGCTGGTGGACAGGTTTGATGAATGACCAAAGTGACCACCTTTGTTGGTGGCATTGCCGGCCTTGTAGGGATAAGTCCTGGTTGCGGCAAAGGCCGTGTAATTGTCGAATCTAGGCGTATCGTTATAGCCGAAGATACCCTTCGTGGCTCCGAAAGTGCTGTTGTAACCCCATGGTATGGTTGTGCTGGCGCTGGCGGTGTTGTGGCAGTCGAAGCATAACGCAGCACCTGGATTGTAGGCGTTATTGTCCGGCGCTGCAGCGCTGCCGCCGGCGGTCGGGATATAAGTTGCCCCGTATCCACCGAGGTTTTGGGTAGTGGATTTGAGCATGGCGCCCTGATAACGCCCGGTGGCGCTAGAGTAACTACTCATGATGCCGGTGGCATAGGTTCCATGGGAGTTGTGGCAATCAAAGCAGAGTATGCTCACCGAACCACTGGTATCGCCATAGGTTTCTCCGGTTGCGGCATTGCCGGTTGCCCAGCCACGCTGGTTAGCGCTGGCGTTTCCATGGGCGGAGTAAGCCTTGTTCAGGGCTTTGCTTGGCGTATTGTTGCCAGTGACCTTGCCCCAGGGTGTAGTGACCTTCGAGCTATAGCGGTCAAAAATAGCGTAGTTATCCCAAGCATATGTCTTGGGAGTTCTATTGTCGCCGCTGGCGCTGAAAGGCGTAATAGCATTATTGCGGCTTCTATGGCAACCGATACACTGGTTGTTGACTTTGGCGTATTCGGTCCGTTTGCGTGTTGCACTGCCGTTGGCAGTATATCTGGTAAAGGCGGTGCCGCGCGCACCGGTACTCCAAATTACCAGATCGACTGTCCTGCCGGAACTCCTGTTATGGAAGGCAGGATCGGTTTCACCCAAGGTGTCCAGGGCTTCCCTATGGCACGGGTAGCAGTAGCTGTTGCTGACTGTAACACCCTGGATATGATGGGACTGGCCGGCAAACTGCGGAATAATGGCGGCCCGGCCATTAAGCTCGCCGCTGTGACAGCCGATGCAGGTAGGTTTATAAGTGCCGGTATCGTAATTTCCGGTGCTTGAAACACCCCAGGTCGGGCCGGTGGAAGCGGTGGTGTTATGGCAGAGGATGTTGAAGCAATTTTTAGTGGCGCTGACATACTGAGCATTCGGTCCCACCACCCCGGGATTGAAGATAATGTCGACATTACCGTTGACATGCAATGCTGAACCCATGCCCGAGCCGTAGTGGCAGATCAGGCAGTCAATCCCGTAACCTCCATTGGTAGAACTGGCGGAGTGCTTTTTATGGCTCCCGGTAAATGTCGATGTCTGGTTGTTGTGACAGCTGCCGCAGTTGAGCGGAGCGCTGCCCCAGACTACCGGTTTGAAGGTTTTTGAGTAGACATCGCTGTGGCAGTAAACTTGGCAGGTTCCGTAGCTGGCACTGGGGGCCAGGTTGCCGGTATTGCCGCTGGTGGCGAATGACGAACCACCGCTCGACATGTAGCCGATGTTACCAGTGTAGCCGGTGGTTTTGGTTTGGTTCAATCTTAGGGCGGTTGAGTAGAACTGCCATTCGACCATGCCGTTCACATGGTAGGCGTTTGCCTTGATGCCGTGGCAATTGACGCAGTCCAGCCCCACATCACCATAGCCGGAACCGACATGGCGACCATGGGAACCCCTGGTCTTATAGGTGGCGCCTGTAACGCCATGACATGTACCGCACACAGCCTGAGACGAGCCGATTTCCCAGTTGGGTTTGGTATTGCTGCCACCACCCAGAGCCGGCAGAATCCCCGTGCCACCGCCATGACAGTACAGATTCTGGCAGGTATTAAGATTGGTTACGTTCTTGGTGCGCCGCACAGTGGTGCTGGTCCTGGTTGAGAAATAGACGATCTGCGGCGTGTAGTTGGCAGACAGTGTCGTATAACCGTAGAACGTGCCTCTGGAAACCTTGCCGCCAAAACCGTTAAAGCCAATTTCCAGTTTATAGCTGGGCATATCGGTAGAAGAGTTATAGTGGCAGACATCGCATTTCTTGCCTATGTTCGGGTTGAGGATATGGGCCTGATGTGATCCGACCAGGCCAGTGGTGACGGCACCAACGTCTGGAACGACCAGGCCGGCTTGATCAATCGGCGGACGACCGTGGCAGATATTGCAACTGTCAACAGTGCCGTTCACATGCAGGGCCGGATTTGTGAAACCGTCCCCGGTCGCATTGACATGCTTGTGACAGAGGATGCACTGGTTGGGGATGTAAGGCCTGTTGTTGTTATCATCCCAATGGGTGTAGCCCGACATGGGAGCCGGTGGCGGATAGGAGTGGCACTTGGTGCAATCGCTGCTGGTGCCGGTCAGGAAGGGAGAATTCCAGACAGGCACTGTTGGTGTGCCGAGGGTGCCGCCATCATAGACCACTGAAGCGTAAGGGCCGGTGCCTTGATTGGAGTTCATGCCGGCGCCGTGACACCAGACATTGCTGCACTGTTTGGTCCCGAAGTTATAGCCGGGGGCATGGGCGGCGCTGGTGTAGCCGTTCTGAACACCGCTTTTTGACAACGTGCCATAAGTAATTTCGGCCGGCAACGGCGTATCGATATGGCCGGGGCTGTAAGGTCCGGTAGGTTTGAGGTGGCATTGGGAACAGTCGATCTTGGCCGAATGCTTGAACGTCACGGAGGTTATGTGTTTGAAGTGCGCTCCGACGTAAGGATCGGCATTGGAGGTGGTGCTGTTGGGACCGGCGGTGCCATAGAAACCTCCGGCGGTTGCAGAACCACTATGGCATTTGTCGCACAGCGGGGTGGCGGTGGCTGGTCCCCAGGTAAGGGCGGTGGCACCGGTTTTTGCCCTTCGCGAACCGTGGCAGTTGCCGTTGTAGCAGGTGCCGTAAGGGGCGGAGCCGGTTATTTTGGCGGAGCTGTAGGAGTAGTGGGTGTTTTCACCCAGACCGACGAATTTGAAATCAATCTGGCCGTTGGCGTGGTTCAAGGGATTTGCGTCACCGCCGGCGGCGTGACAGATGCGGCAGTCGAAACCGGTTACACCGGCACCGGCATGCTGCGGATGACCGCCGGTGGTGTTGGGTTGACCGGGATGACAGCTGTTGCAGTTGGTGGTGCCCCCCCAGGTCGGGTTCGTGAAAACAGTAGGGGCGCCAACACCGTTGTTGTTGGGCTGAACCACGTTGCTGTGGCAATAGAGATTTGCACAGGAGCCATAAGTGCCGGGAGCGGTGGGTGCCGGGGCGCCGGTTGTGCCCTTTTGAGCCCCCCTGTATGTAGCTATTGTCTCATTGATCGAGGAGAGATCCCATTCCACTTTGCCGTTGATATGGGCAGAACTGGTGGAATAGTTGCGATAACCATGACACCTGCTACAGGCAATGCCGTTTCCGAAGCCGGGGTCATTGCTGGCATGCTTGTGGTGACTTCCGGAAGTTGGCGGAATATCGTTGGTGGCCGCATGGCAGGAGCCGCAGCCCACCTGGGAGATGCCGGTCCAGGCCGGTTCGTTGTTGTAGCCGCCATTATTCGGCCAGCCATGGCAATAGACATTACAGGTCATGATCGTGCTTGGCGCCTGTTGGATGGTTAAGCCGGCGGCGCCATTCCAGGTGTAACCGTTGCCGGGAGGCACTGCCCGCAGTGTAGCGGAGCTCATATTACCGACAAAACCGCTGAAGTTACTGTTATTGATGCGGAAGCCCATGTTCAGTTGTTTATTACCCGCCGGCACGGCGCTGTCGATGTGGTTCCCGTTGCTATGGCAGGTTTTACAAGCTAATCCCCGGTCATTATGCTTTGCGTGGGCGCCGGCGTTGGTGGCATAGGGCAGGACATTGGTCGGCGGCGACACCAGTGTGGACTGAGTGGTGGGGGGATAGCCGTGGCAGGCGTCGCAAGCACCGGCGGTTGCAACCGATTTGAAGCCGATGCTGTGTGAATGGCATTTTGTACAGTCCTTATTGTTGTTATGGCCCGTCCAGGCAATTTTGGAGGCACTGTACTGATGGAATCTGGCGTTATGGTGACAGACCTCGCAGACATTGGTGCTTGCTGTTCCGGTACGGTTATCATTGCCGTAGACACCAGCAACATTGGCGCCTGAAGTAGTAGAAGTAATCGAGAATGTGACCCCACGATTTCCGTTGGGAGTGCTGATGATGTTCTTTACCTGTTTTATGTTGGTAGAACTGGGGGAATGGCAGGTGCTGCAGTCATAATTCAGTCCCCATGAACCATATTTGGTGCCGAGCTGCAAGCTGCTGTGCGTCATGGTGCCGTATTTATTGACGACAACATAGATCGGGTCGGGACACTGGGTTTGTCCGCCACTGCTCTTGGTAACCATGACATGGAAGGTTTTCGTCGCCCCCTGAGCAGCACCCGGCTTGGCGGTTGTGTTCAGGGTGGTATATTGCGAACCGTTGTTGGTGGGGATGATGAAGGCATTGCCAGCGAAAGTGGCTACAGCGAAATTGCTGTCGTCTACGTTTGTTCCAATAGTTGACAAGGTAAAGGTCGTAGGGGGGCAGACGCCGGTGTCCTTGTTGGTGATGCTCACCCCCATTGCCACGGAATTGCCGGCCTTGACATAGGATGCCATGGGGTCGATAGCAATTGAGGGCAACTCGCTGCATCTGTTTTTGATGCTGGCCGTGGCGCTCTTGGCGGAACCGGCGCTGGTATTGCCGACCGAGTCGACGGCGCAGACCCTGTAGCCGTAGGACACACCTTCATCCAAGCCTTTGTTGATGTATGAGAGTGCCGTTCCCTGGTAGACCAGGAAGGACTTGACGCCATCGGTCGTGCAGTTGATGGGCGGCGGTGCGCTGCCGAGACCACGCACCAGTTTATAGCTGACCGCGCCGCCGCCCAGATCGGTGGATCCGAGCCAGCTCAGGTTAATCTGGGCCAGATCAACGTCAGCGCCGTAGTTACCGGTAACAGCGGTCAGGGTCGGCTCGGTGGGTGGCTGCTGGTCCATGGTGATGGAGGCGCTGGTGGTGTCACTGACCAGCAAGGCATTGGACAACCTGGAATGAGCCACAGCAATTACCATGGCTTTGACTGTAAAGGTTATATTCTGATTGCCCTTGGGGGTGATGGCCACGAAATAATCGGTGCCGGTAGTGGTTGCGGCCAGGCCAGTGACGGTTATCTGCCAGTCGTCATCAATGGTGGGAGCGGTCAGCTTGCCTAAAGACGTACCCGCAGCGTTGACGATATCCACCTCTCCAATATAATTCGAGATGAGTTTGCCGGCCGGCAAGGTGCTGGTGGTGCTCAAGGCGACCGTTACGTCGTTGATGGTGTCATTGACGCCGCCATTGGTTTTGAGGCCGAAGGCATCCACCTTGGTTAAACCGGCGTTCCACGGAATGGTCTGGTTGGCCGGTTCAGCAGCGATATGATCGCTTAGGGTGGTCGTCGGCAGAATCGTCAGGGTGGACGAGGCGTTGTCGCTGTTTACCCCTATGGTGCCGGTGGTGGCGACGGTGAGGTTGCTGACGAGAGCGGTCAAGACCACATTGGTGTTGGGGGTGTCGCTGATGTCGACAACGACCAGAAATCTCTTCAAGGTTGTACCGACCGCCAGGGATAGCCCGGAAATGGTGGCGCTGTTGCCGGTGATGGTCGTGGTTGACCCGATCAGAGTTTCACTCCCACTAAAAACTCCGAGAGGGGCGGCATCGGCATAGATTCTGACGTTTTTAATGTTGGTACTGTTAAACATGGAATTGCCGGTGACGGTAATCGAGTTGACAGTCTTGGCTTTGGCGGCGGTCAGGGTGAAGCTGTCTATGAGTTTACCGGTGTCCGATGCATACACATTGGCATTTGCAGTGGTGCTGCCGTTGCCCACATCCACGTTTTCGTTTTCGGCCTCGGTCTCCTGCACTGTAAGCTGAGCACCGACGGCGCTGCCCAGTCCGATGCGCATGTTGGCGGTGACGCCGATCTGGATGCCGAGCCGGGCGCCGGCCGGTACATTAGTAAAATCCTGACCGGCCAGGGAGGTGGTGATTGTCTGGGTGACCGAGCTGGTGGTGGTGTAGGTGGCGGTTGTCGGCGCATTGACCCGGACACCGCCGCTTGTTACGTAGAAGAGCTGCAGGGTGACGGTGCCGCCGCCGGACGGGGTGTAGGCCTGGTAGATAAAGGTGCCCCCCTGGATGGACTTCATGATCGCTGGGTAACCGGTCCCGCCGAAATAGAGTCTGATGAAGTCAGCCTGGGCGGTGGTGGTTGAATATCCCTGTCCGGAGACGCTGGTGCAGCTGTGACCCGGGTAGTTGAGCAGACCCACCAGTGGAAAACCGGAACCAACGGTGTTCCTGGTGACGCAGGCCGAGTCGGTGGCATTGGGGGATGGTTGTGTTGCGCCGATTTCAGATATCCCCGCCAGAGATGTGCCGTTATCCCAGTCAGCAGGATAGGTTTTGGTTATCGCCACGCCGCCATACTGGATATTAGGCGTTGAGGAGGAGGTGCTGGTTACGTTTTGTACACCGCCCGCCGGGGGGGTAGCAAATGTGAAATATGTGCTATCTGCGATGCGCGCGCCAATCGTGGTATTATAAGTGGCGGTTTTGAGAATATTGTAAACAATGAAGTAGCGTTGCGGTGTGGACGTGATGGTCTGGGCTGTGGTCAGGGTGTAGGCCTGACCGGTGAGCTGGCTGAAGTTATAGGGCCCGCCGATCAGGGTGTCCGTAGGTTCAAACAGGCCGTCGCCATTTGCGTCCTTGTAAATGTAGAAGGAAGAGTCATCAGGTGTATCACCATTTACCGGGTCAGTTATGTAGAGAGTGGAATTGGTGCCGATCTTGTCAAGCTTGCCGCCGGTCCAACTGACGCCGCCGGCAACGTTGGAGTAGAGGTCGAACTGCAGCATCGGTATGTTGCTGTCCCCCTGTATAACTGTCGTGAGTTTGCCACCATAATAGTCGCTCAGGTTGGTGACCGTAACCGAGTTGGCGACGTAGGGCGCTTCCGTCACTGTGAAGAACGAGTAGTTTGTGCCGCCTCCCCAATATAAGCGGGCCGAAGAGGCGGTACTGGCCATCTGGCAGGTGATGACCACCTTGAGCCGGTGTCCGATTGCGATGTTGTCCTTCGGTTGCGGATTGGTAAAAGTGAGTGCCAGCGGGGTCTGAACCGAGGGGTGTGACTCAATGGCGTTGGAGGTCCAAAGCAGCGTGCCGTTGCCTGCGGTCCCGGCCGGGTTGTAGTCGTAGATGTACGCCTTCCAGGTGATGTTATTGGCAGTGCCGTTGCCATCCCGGACACCAATGGTGACAGCCGGGGCGGTGACAGTCTGGGGGCTGGCGTAAGCCGGACCATAGGCGCTGATCATGGTCTGCTCGGTAGTGTTGGAGGCGCCAGTAATCCTTTGAGAGGTGGCGTAAACCCCGGTCTTCAAGGAAATCTTGCCATTCAGGGTTCGGGACGTATTGGTGTTGCCGTCCGCGCCGAGGTTCACGGTTGAGGAATCCAGCGTGAAGTAATAAGTATTAGTTGCTGTATCGCCGATCAGAGGCTTGAGTAAGCCCTGGTACAGGAAGCCGACAACAAGCAGCATGAATACGATGCAGATCTTGGTCCGCAAACTAATGCCACTGATTTTTTTTGCGAGCGATTTACCCATACTGGTACTTCCTCCTGAACTGGTAAAACTTTATAACTTCAATCCCTTCCGTCGTAAAGCGAAAAGGCCTAGCCCTACTTACTTTAAAGAGCCGTATGGCAGCTAACGCAATTGGTAGCGCCGTTGTTATCGCTCCAGCTTACGCTCTGACCATTGTGGCAGGCGACGTTGGAACAGGTCTTGGTAGAGCTGTTCCACATGGTGGCCGTATTAAGGGTGGTTTTGCCGGAATCGCTGGAACCGGAGACCTTGTAACCGAGATTCCGCTTCCAGACACTGCTGTACGGTGCACTGGCGAAGCTTGCCGGACGCATCTGAGCTTTGGAGATAATCGCAGTCGGCTTAAAGGCAATATCGACGTTACCGTTGACGTGTCTTGACTTATCAGCAATGGCCGCCGGATTACCGACCAGGGCTCCGACACTGTTACCGGCATAATGGCAGGTCTTGCAGACCACGTTGTTATCGTTGCGGGCAGTGGTGACGGTCAGGTAATGGCAGATGTTGCAACTGATGGTGGTAGAGCTGGCGGCATTGCCGTGGCTGCTGTCACCAGTGGTACCAGCTTTGGCCAGACCGCCTGGGCTGCTGTAAATGTTCATGGCATGGATGCCGATCTGATGACCGCCGGCATTGCTGGTGTAGCCCAGGAAACGGTTATTGTAATGGGACTTGGAGCCGGCAATGGTGCTGTTGGGCGAATTGCCGTGGCAATTGGCGCAGCGGTCGCCGGTGAAAGTTCCACCATACCAGTCAGGGGTGGTAGCATAAATCAGGTTGGTGGTGTTACCGTTACTGTGACAGTAGGTTGCCGTACAACGGACACTGACCTTGGTAGTCCCGATTGTTCCGCTATTGACCACGTTAAGTCCATTGGCAGTAGCTCCATTCTTGGAACGCAGCGAACCGACCATACCACCCGCACCTGGGTTGGTCTTGCTCAAGGTCACATTGATGGTTCCGTTCATATGATTTGCTATATCAAGCGGATGGCAGCAGGAACAGCCGAAGTCGTATTCGGTGGCTGTGGACCGGTTGGCTGTATAGTTGTACATGGTCGGTGTTGCAGTGGCGCTGATATGCTTGGCATGAGAGCCGCTTGCCAGCAGAACTGCCAGGGAGTGGCATCCCAGGCAACTGATTGGCGTTTTGGTACCCCAGGTGGGAGTGGTGGTATTGAAGTGGCAGGATACATTGCTGCACTGGCTATATGCAGAACCAGGCGCTTTGGCCATAGGAGCAGCCTGTCCGGCATAGGTTCCGCTGACAGCGGTCGTGAGACTGTTGAATTTTATATTAATAGCACCATTTACATGTGCGTTGGTATCTATAATGGTCATTCCACTTACTGTAGCGGCATGGCATTTGGAGCACGTAATAATATAACTGGTCAGATTAAGATGCTTAGCATGACTACCACTATTCATTATTGTGCCGCTAGCATTGTCGGCCCGATGACAGCCGGTGCAGTTGCCGGGAAGGGAGCCCCCCCACGTTGGTATGGTATTGGTGGAGAGGTTGCCCATCGCCCTCTGACCATTGCTATGGCAGTAAACATTTGTACAGGTTCCAAAGACATTGGTCTGGCTGGGGAGATAATCGTTTAAAGGGCCGGAATAGTTACCGTTGCCGTTATTGGGGCTAGCAGCAAAGCTGATGGCAAGGTTACGGCCTCCGGCGCTGGTTGCATGCAGAAAGGTTGTGTTGTTGGGGTGGCATTTCCGACAATTGCTTGTGCCGGGATAATACTGATCGTGCTTGGCATGGCTGCCGGCTGCACCGGTCGTAGTGCCGCTGGGAGGTGCCCCATGGCATTTGTTGCAGTCATTGGGTGACGCAAAATTGGTCGAGCCCCAGGCTGGTGTCGATTTTTCAAAATGACAGTTGACGTTAGAGCAGGTTCCCAGTGGAATGGGAGGCACTGTGGTCTGATTGAAAAATATTCCGCGGCTGTATTGTGACCTTCCGTTGGCAGTTGAATAGTTGTGAATTTTGGATGTTAGTTTGATTATAGGACTATTTTTATTCGACAGCGTTTGGGTGCTGTGAGCAGCAGTATAAGAGGTGACTCCAGCCCCATGACAGGGAGTACACGAGTTGGTCGAAGCACCTGAATGTCCGGCGTGACTGCCTTTGAAGCCCCCGGTTAAAGGATCACGATTTCCGGTTGGAGAGTCAGTTGGCGGCATGGTATGGCAGCGGTCACAGGAGAGGGAGGCATGTACCGTAGCAGCCATAAGCAAAATAGTGGCTATTGACACAGATAACGAACCAAACCACTTGGCAATCCTCTCAAGTGGAAGGCTTGGTAATGCTTCGTGAGTCAGATAGTTCCCTGCCAATTTCATGATTTTTTTCCTGAAAAATTTATTTTCCGGAACATGGCATCCGATATAGTGGTCAAATACCCAGATCATTCACGCGAAAAGACCAACCAGCAAAAACAGCGTCTATCTTTACGAGTTGCCCTGCAACAGATTAATTTTCTGAAAATTAAGGGTTTAGACTGCTATCTTTGAACAGCTTTTGCATGAATTTAGGGCAACAACCGGTAATAGCAGCTAAACACCTAGCTAGTTTTGCAAATTCACCACCAGATGGATAAACAATAATTAATATTAATAATATTTATGTCTAATGACTGGAGACTAATATTATTATTTTAATTAATTGTTTTGTGTATACTGCTGATGTGATTAGGTTTTTGATTTTTAATTCAGACCAAATTGTACAACTGAAAATCCTCTCACGCTCATCGGCGTTAGCATATACAGTCATATAGCGTGAGAGCAATTTTACATTGGACAAGGATACGAGGAGAGATTAATAAAAAAACCTCTGGTCTTTAAAAAAACCAGAGGTTTGAAGCATTCTGAGGAACTGCGACGGCTGAGATTTTTATAATAAGTTTTAGCTAAACAACGGTGTTTACCCGAGCTTCAGCTCATCCAATGACAAGCGGTAGCCAGGCAGGAATTTTTCCAGAAAAAATTGCACCTCAGGCAGTGTGTTTTTCATTAGCCATTCATGATGCTCGGCCCCAGCCCTTCTGAACTCCAGATTGCCTGATTTTTCTTCCTCAATGCATTTAGTCAAGGCTGCAATCTTATCGGCAGCCTTGACTAACTTGAGACATTCCTCTTGATCATCAAAGAAAAACAACGGCTCGTATTCTTTGGCCAGTTCGCTTGGCAACATTGCCAGGAGCTTTCGTCGTGCACGTTCTTCCAACTGGTGAAAGGAGCGTTTGAAATTCGGGTTGAAATGCTTGACCGGAGTTGGCATGTCCCCGGTAAATATTTCACTGGCGTCATGAAAGATCCCGCAAAGAGCAACCCTGCTGGCATCGAGACTGCCATTAAAATAGGTGTTGCGAATCATTGCCAGGGCATGGGCGATTACAGCCACATCAAGACTATGTTCCTGAATATTCTCCGGCACTGTATTTCGCATCAGGCCCCAACGGCTGATGTAGCGCATGCGTGAAAGAAAGGCAAAAAAATCGTATTGTTCCTGATGTTCCTGCTTCATGCTCCCCCTCTTTCATACGGCTCGAACAGCCGCTTGTATTCATCCAGGGCAAAGCGGTCCGTCATACCGGCAATGTAGTCGCAAACCACCCGCTCAAGGCCTAAGCGCTCGATCCTTCCGAGATACTTGGGTGGCAGCAGGTTTTGAAAACGGATGTAGGTTTCGAACAGCCGCGTAATAAAAATCTCCGCCTTCACCCGCATCTTTTCGACCTTGTGGTGGCGGTATAGATTATCAAAAAGAAAGCGTTTCAAATCCAGGTTCTTTGCAGTGATTGCAGGGCTGAAATGAACCACTTGCCGATTGACCCGCCGCAGGTCATCCTGGCTCAATATTTTATAACTGCTTAAGTTAGCCAGAGTAGTACTACAGAGATCATTGATCAAAAGTCCGATAAGTGCGCTGATGGTCTGATAGATAAGGCGTTTACGATCAATGTCCGGGTATTTCCGGAGCACTGCAGCATTTACCTCCTGCCACAGTTCGACCTCCCCCAGCATCTCGATTGTTATATGCCCGGATTTGAGTCCATCATCGATATCATGGTTGTTATAGGCGATCTCGTCGGCATAATTGATGATCTGCGCTTCGATTGAAGGAATGACTCCCGGCAGGAACTCTTTCATACTCTCCAGCGGCGCATCATACGGGCCGGAATGTTTTATGATCCCTTCCCGGGCTTCCCATGTCAGATTAAGACCATTGAATCCGGGATAACGTTCCTCGAGTTCATCAATCACCCGGAAAGACTGCAAGTTGTGCTCAAAACCGCCATGAGCTCTCATCAGCGAATTTAGCACCGATTCTCCAGTATGGCCAAAGGGTGTATGCCCCAGATCGTGAGCCAATGCCAACGCTTCGGTCAGCTCCTCATTCAGCCTGAGCCGCCTGGCAATCGCCCGACCGATCTGCGCCACCTCCAGGGAATGGGTCAGCCGGGTACGGTAGTAATCGCCCTCATGATTGACAAAGACCTGGGTCTTATATTCCAGTCGCCGGAAAGCGGCACAATGAATGATTCGGTCGCGATCGCGCTCAAAGGCCGGTCTCATATCTCGAAAGTTTTCGGGATGTTTCCTGCCGCGCGATTGACTGCTTACACAGGCGTAACCGGCCAGGTCGGTACGCTCGGTTGATTCGGACATTTGGTCACCTCGCTAAAGAGACAATCACAAGCTTAAAAGCAAAAATACTTTCTCTCACTCGCTTACTCCGTTCGCTAAAGCTCACAAAGGGCACAAAGAAAGTCATTTCAGATTTTATTTTTTCCTCCGTGAGCTTTGTGAGCTCCGTGAGAGAATGGTTTTGCCTTTTGTTGATTTCAAATCGAATGAGAAGGATTTATAACTACACCAGCCCGCCGTGAGGTGCAAGCGAAGAAACATCTGAAAATTCAAAAGCCCTCCTGTTTCCAGAGAGGGCTTTTCTGTTCATGGCAGTAAACAGTGCCGATTGGCTTATAAAAGCCGCCTGATGCTTTGTCTATTGGAAGACGGTGGCGAGATCTTCACGTTACTCATTCCATTAGCGGTTTACACGAACCGATTCCTGCTCAAATCCCCATGATACTCGCAATCCCAATCTGAATTCAGACCAGAATTCTCTCCACTGGGAAGGTGCCTTATCCTCTGAGGTGGCCGGCTTAAGCTCGGCCAGGAAGATAGTCATGGCTGCACCGACTGCGCAAAGCGTACCGGCCAGAACAAAGGACTTGCTCAGGCCACCCGGCTGCGCATTAAGCATTTCCGAGACCTTGCCCATGACAAATCCACCTACGCCCCAGGCAGTGAAAAGCGCGCCATAATTGAGGCCGTAGTTCTTGGTGCCCCAGTAATCCTTGGCAAAGGAAGGAAACAGGCAGAGATTGGAGCCATAGTTGAAACCGATAAAGGTTGCCAGAACAACCAGCAGTACTGCGCTCCCGGAATTTACCACCGTCATGGCGGCAAACATCATCACAGCCTGGAAGGACAACATGATGAACAGGGTGGCGCGACGGCCGATTTTATCGGAGAGGACACCGGCCACAACACGCCCGCCGGCATTTCCAATCGCCATGATAGCCACTGCCACAAAGGCCATTGGGCCCATGCTTTTCTTGGCCAGTCCGGCCACACTGCCGATTACCATAAGTCCGGCGCCGGACCCGATAAAGAAAGCTACCCAAAGGACATAAAACTTGTAGTTGCGCAGCATCTCGCTGACAGTTGCGTTCACAATAGGCTTGGCAGCGTTCAGCTTGGCCACAGGCCCCGGATCGGCCGGTTCAGCCGGCACAAAGCCCTTGGGGGGATTGGCAAGCACAAAGGAAAGACCGCAGACAGCAACGGTGAATCCAATACCAAGGAACATCATTGATTTTGGAATACCAAACACACCAATCAGATAGGAAGCAAGCGGTGCAATATAGACCGGAGCAATTCCGAAACCTGCCACCACGATCCCGGCGATCAGGCCGGTCTTGGATGGAGAAAACCACTTGAGGGCCGGCGGGGTGGCGGCGGAATAACCAAAGCCAAAACCTGAACCTGCCAGGACGCCAAAGCCCATTACCCAGGCCACGTAGCTGTTTGAAAATGCCATCAGCATGAAGCCGGAACCGACCAGCAAACCACCGATGAGAGCCGTGCGGGCCGGGCCGATTTTATCCTGACACTTGCCGGCCACGATCATTGAGAAGGCAAAGGCCAGACAGCAGACAGCATAAGGATCGTTGATTGAAGCAATATCCCAGTGGAATGCACCTTCTCCACCTTTTTCGATGGAAGCCTTGATGGCCCCCTTAAAGATACTCCAGGCATAGAGCACGCCCAGGGCCAGGTTGATCGCCAGACCCGCAGCAACCACGCTCCATCCTTTATTTTTAATGACATCTGACATGATCATTCCTCCTTAACTTTTAGGCTTTCTGAGCTACCGTCTTTTTAGCTGGACCGTTCATTCGTATAGCGGTCGCGAATTCCATCCAGAAGACAAGGTAGATGGAGATCATCAGAGAGAGGCCAACATTCTGATTTTCCACTCCCAGTGCTTTAGAAAGAATCGGGGAGGCAAATCCTGCGCCATGCGTACCAGTAACGCGCTCCAGCATGTAGAAGACCGGCAGGGTCAGGACAGTACCGATAACCATGATCGCAATACCGGTCGGACGTTTGATCCAGTATTTGGGGGAGAAGCCGTACATACGCATAAAGATCACAACCCAGATGACCCAGACCGAGTAATCTACAGCGGCATCAGGAAGGGCCAGTTTATTGTTGACCAAGACCACCTCCAGCACCGTAACAACCCCCAGCAGGGTAAACATCCAGTTGAATTTCTCATTGGCCTGAGTCTGCCAGTTGCGGCTATCAGGGGCTTTGACCTCACTCGATGAGTGGTTGTGGGTTCCCAGGGCTGAGAAGAGAATGGCAAACCAGATACCGGCATTATGGAAAAGAAGTGATGCGTGGTTGCCGGCTACGTTGGCGATACGGGACATCGGATCGCGGGCGAAATCACCGGCTATACGCATCAGGAACAAGTTGGCAACTACGGAACAGCCTATGATTACTGCAATAGTAAAGATCTTTCGAGGCAACAGATAGGGGTCGACCTTATCAGGAAAACCGATGATGAAGGCAAACCAGATCAGGTACATGATCAGAGGAATTCCAAAGCAGATTCCATAAACGGAATTGCCGGCAAAGTCACCACTTTGAGCATAGATGGTATATTTTTCTTTGTTGAGCGGATCAGTATTTACAGCTTTGACAACATCCTTGGGTACCTTTTTTACGTGCGGCAGAAGCCCCATAGCGTACCAGCCATGGTCACCCTGAGTATGATCAATAACCCAGTACTGGTCACCCATCATCTCATCCAGGCCGGCAAACAGCTGCATGTTAAAGGCGGCGCAGACAACGCAGACCACCAGCAGCAGTATGGCATTCGATATTTTCATTGGCATTTTAGTATCCTCCAAAAGGAAAGTGAGTTGTTGTTCCTACTCTTTATGTGTCGTCCAGAACATCGACACCGCATTGGCCGCAAACAGGCCATAAAGCCACATAGTGTTCCAGGCCGGACCCGACCAATGGCTGCCGTGACCTCCACCAACCACCCCTGAGGCAATAATAAACCCGATAATCCCAGTAAAGGCCACCATGGCAACAGCACGAAGAATTGCACTATTCCGCCAGGTATGACGTTCAAGCTCCTCGATCCTCGACATCAATTCAAGCTCTCTTTCGCTCATCTCTTTTCTCCTTTGCAAGGGTTATTATTACAAACAGCATAGTAACTGTCAGTGCCATTACTGCATGAAAGCCGTTAAAATTGAGTGTCAGGTGGTAAAACATGTTTAACTCCTCTCTCTGAAATGATATTTGAAATCAACATTTAACCAGGTCAACCAACTCGCCGGGGAATCGATCCGCCAGCTCCAGATATTTTACACACTCACCAAAACGTCCACTGCAATACCGAATGATCATGTTTACGTCATGAGGGGATATGTAACCGCAACCGACATCACAGTAATCATCATTTTTGCCGTAAAATGGACATATAATTGTTTTTGCCATAATGCGCCTTTCGTAACACTAACCGCTTTCATTCTGTATACAGCACATGACATGCCAACACTGAAAATGAAAATTTTTTATTGTAATTTCAGTATCTTACAGAGAACATCCAGTGACAGGCACTCCAAGATTTTTGCAGATATGCGAATTAACTAATTTAAAACAGCTAATCTAAAAGTCATGAAACTGTAGTTTGGGTTGGTTTATTGCTGAACCATTGATATAAGCTATGGAAATACAATATGAATTATCTTTTTGCAAAACTGCAAAGTACTAAATCAGGTTGTTTTGCATAAATGCCAAACTATAGGGGGAATCATGGAGGTCGACAAAATTAAGTGGAATAAGCGGTTTGCTTCAGAGAACTCGTACTTGGGGGAACGCCCCTCGGCTTTTCTTATTCAAGAGATTGAAAGAATAAAGCGGCTGACACCAGGTAAAGCTGCATTGGATGTAGCCAGCGGAGAAGGACGAAATAGTGTTTTTTTGGCACAGCAGGGGTTTAAGGTGACGGCATTGGATATATCTGAGGTGGGGATCGACAAAGGCAGAAAACGCGCCCTTGAGGCGGGTGTGGTGATTGACTTTCAGCAAGTCGACCTTGACAGCTTTGAACTTCTGTTCAAATACGATCTTATCATCAACTTTAATTTTCTTTTGAGGCCGCTTATCCACAAGGAGGTCAAAGCATTGAATCCAGGGGGGGTAATTCTTGTTGACACAATCATGCAATCGCCGCTGCTCCTGGCCCGGCACAATCCGGATTATCTGCTGGAACAAGGTGAATTACTCAAGATTTTCGAACCATTTACAGGGGAGATCATAACTGCTGAAGAGTTAATACAGGGAGATATGCCGACAGCCCGCATATTTTTCAAAAAAACTGACAAAGAATGCATGCAAACGTAGAAAATCATTCAAAAGCATGTAAAATAAAAAAGGCCGATTTAATCGGCCTTTCCCAATTCTGTCATACAAAAAACAAAAAGCCCGTTCAGATGGCTTTCTATGGTGGGCGCTACTGGGATCGAACCAGTGGCCCCTGCCGTGTGAAGGCAGTGCTCTCCCGCTGAGCTAAGCGCCCATGATCACATCAATACCAAACTGCATTGCCCGTGTCAAGTGTACTGCCGAGAACACATCTTTTTGTTAAATATTTTATATTATATCACCATAGTTCCTAACTAATTTTTCATTGACGTAAGCTGGCATTAATGGCACTATTCTTCGATATTTTTGTATACATAAACAAGCGCTAATCCAACCCTTTCATAACTGAATCGGTTATAATCATTAGCTCAACGCAAGGAGGAAAAATGAAGAAGCTGCTATTATTAACAAGAGGGCTTGCACTGTCGTTAGCTTTGACAGCCATGCTGTCCACAGTTGCAATTGGTGCCGAGCCAGCGCCACAAAAAGCGGTACTTACCAATGCTGATTGCGTCAAATGTCACTCTGCCGCCCCAGCAGATATTGCTGCAAATGGTGGAGCTCATAAGACCAGCGTGTCCTGCCAGGATTGTCATAATGGTCATCCACCAGCCGTTAAAAAGATCATCCCGCAATGCAGCCAGTGCCACAGTGGAAAATCACACTATAACTTGACCGGCTGCCTACGCTGCCATAACAACCCACACACACCAAAGATCATAAAGCTGGCCAACAATATTACCGATGAGTGCGTAAGTTGCCATAGCCAGCAGATCGTTAAACTCAAGCAGGTCAAAAGCAAACACTCCGGTCTGGCCTGCAGCTTCTGTCATAACATCCATGGCAAGATTCCACTGTGTACCCAGTGCCACAAGCCGCACAGCGCAGACATGACCGCTGCCGAATGTAAACGCTGCCACCAGGCCCATATGCCTACAGCGGTTACCTATGCTTCCGATACACCCAACAAAATGTGTGCCTCTTGCCACAAGAAAGCCTTTGACCTTCTGGCAGCCAGCGATGCCAAGCACAAGGATGTTAAGTGCGTCACCTGCCATAAAGACAAGCATAAGATGGTTCCGACCTGCCAAAGCTGCCACGGCACACCACATCCAGCCGGCATGCTGTCACGATTTGCCAAATGCGGAGATTGCCACAGCATTGCTCACAGTCTCAATCATTGGGAAGCCGGTAGTCAGAAAGTCGACGGCTCAGCACCACCTAAAAAGCCAGCACCTAAGAAGAAGTAATTTCCTGGTTACAGCTTGAATAAAGAAAGGCCGATGATTTGATTCATCGGCCTTTCTTTATTATCTTTTTCTGACAAAAGCCAAAACTAAACAATTGAAAAATTTGTATGGATATTTTTCTGCAGCTCTTCAATTCTTAGGATAGCCTGCCGAACTTGTTCCCGCTCATCCGATGACAGCTTATACGGATTCAGATAATAAGCCTCCTTCTCAATTCCCTTGATAACATTAATCTGCAGTAGGATGCGGTGCTTGGTAAGGACGAAATAAGCATCCTGAAGTTCCCGGGAAACTGTAGCTGAAAAGCTGCCTTCTTTTTCCAGTAATGCAATCCGCTCTATCGTATTAGTAGCGGGCACGCCTTGATTAATCGACAGGATCCTTACATTCATTACCAGTGGAGCCCAGGCCAGCAGTTTTATATTGAACTCCCCTTTATGCTCGCCACTGCTTTCGGTCCACAGACGTTTCATGAAACCAAGTGCCAGTTTCATCTCCGTCGCTGCCTTGGCCATCCCCCAAAGAACCTGAAAATAGTCCTGCTCCATGCCCCTGATCAGGGAGACCAGGCTATCGGCAAGCTGTTTGTCTCCAGCCACATAACGGGCGTCTGATAGTACGATCAGGTCCATCATGTTTTTTGCATAATCTTCGAACTCATATCTGACAATTGATAGGAGTCGCTTGCGCCACTGCGAAAGTGAGCCGCGCCAGGTCGGATTGGTAGGCATGATGTCGCCGGTGCATTTCTTAAATCCAGCTTCTTCCAACCGTTCAACCAGCAATACTGAAAAATCGTAAAAACAGTGATCGGCCGCTTCACCACCACCATCCCCATATACAATCAGATAATCCTGATCAGTTATCAGGGTCTGCTCTTCACGCCCATCACTCCCCATACTGATCAATGCAAAGGGCAGATCCGGCAGCGGCGTGCCAATGGCCTCCATCTCGGCCTTTACCAGCGTCAATGCACGAGTAGCAATAGCATCGCGATAGTGGGTACAACTAAGATGGAGTGCCGCAACGGAATTGCTGTCAAGAAAACGTTCCACCTCAATGCGATTTAGCTCTTCGTGGATCAGCCGAAGCCTGTCTTGATCTGCTTGATCGACCTGCTCAAGCAGTTCAATATGCTCCTGGCTCCAAGCCAACATCTTTTGACGATCTTCTGCCAGCTTTGCCTTGATACTACGGAGGAAAAAACCTATCTCTCCCGGCTCACAGTATCTGGTGATCCGCGTCAGGTCGGGCAGTCTTTTTAGTATGTTTTCAGCAACTGAGATATCCATACAGTCCGCATGTTAATCGGTAATTAAGTGGTAGTTCAAGAGCAAAAAAAGGGAAGGCCGTAGCCTTCCCTCTATAACATAATCTACAGGTTTTTCATAGCATTAGTGGTCAATAGCCTTGGCCATGCCGAGACCGGTGTTCTGGCGAACATAGACCTCGTCAAACATCTCTTCCGAACGCCTGCTGGGGAACAGCAAGGCACCAAAGATGGCGGCGAGGAAACCGAGCGGGATGGAGATGATGCCCGGGTTCTTCAGCTTCAGGATCGGCTTGTCAAGACCCATGATGGACTTGCCGTCTTTATTCTTTTCAAAATCGACTTTTGCCTTGGCCAGCGCCTTAGCATCTTTTTCTTCAAGTTGTGCACCAGGAGCCAGGGCAGCCTGTTTCTTCTCCATGGCTGTGATCACTTTCTGAGCTCCGGCAGCGACTACCTTGGGGTAAGTCATGTTGGGAGAGATCATCACCAGACCGATGGAAGCAACAGTACCGACCACCAGGCCGGAGATAACGCCGGCGGTGTTGAACTTGCGCCAGAACAGTGACAGCACTACGACCGGCAGGTTGCCGGAGGAGGCTACGGCAAAGGCCAGCGCCACCAGGTGGGCAACGTTCTGTTTCTCAGCGGCGATACCGATGACGATACCGACCGCGCCAACTACCAGCGAAGTAACGCGGGCAGCCATTACCTGCTCGTGCTGGTCGGCATGGCCATCCTTGATAACGTTAACATAGATGTCATGGGCAATAGCGGCCGAAGCAGCCAGAACCAGACCGGAAACAACCGCCAGGATGGTGGCGAAGGCAACCGAGCAAAGGAAGGCCAGGAAGATATCACCAAGAATCGGTGAAATATCGGCGCCCAACTGCTGGGCCAGCAGCAAGGTAGCCATGTTACCGCCAGCGTCAACCTGCGTGATGCCCTGCGGAGTGACGTGGATGGCAGCACCGAAGCCCAGAAGGGTTGTCAGAACGTAGAAACCGCCAATGATAAACATAGCGATAATAACCGATTTACGGGCAGCCTGAGCGGTCGGCACGGTAAAGAAACGCATCAGGATATGTGGCATACCGGCAGTACCGAGCACTAGGGCCATACCGAGCGAAATCTGATCCAGCGGGGCCTTCATAAACAGGGCCGGCTCAAGGAATCGCTGTCCGGCATCGATGCCGTTAAGTATCACACCATCTTTTAAGACCAGCTTTGAGACATGATCCTGAATATCCGGGCTGTTAACGATATCGTTGAAGAAGCCGATTGGGTTGAAACCGGATTTGGCCATGACCAGCACCGACAGCAGAGCAGCACCTGACATGAGCAGGCCGGCCTTGATGATCTGGACCCATGTGGTGGCGGTCATGCCGCCGAAGACAACATAGCCGACCATCAGGATACCAACGCCGATGATAGCGGTCTTGTAAGGTACACCGATCAGGAGTGCCATCAGTTTGCCTGCCCCGACCATCTGGGCGGTCAGGTAGAAGGTTGAAACAGCCACGGTCGAGATAGCAGCCACGGCACGGACCTTCTTGGGGTCAGTACGGAAGGAGAGGATATCGCCCAGGGTGTACTTGCCGGCGTTGCGGCAGGGCTCGGCCACGATCAACAGAACCGTGATGTAGGCCACCAGCCAGCCGACCGAGTACATGAACCCGTCATAACCGTAGAGCGAGATCATCCCGGAAATTCCGAGGAACGAGGCGGCTGACATGTAGTCGCCAGCAATGGCCCAACCGTTCTGGGTGCCGGTGATGCCACCGCCGGCGGCGTAGAAGTCGGCAGCGGTCTTGGTTTTGCTGGCAGCCCAGACAACAACACCCAGAGTGATGGAGATGATGATGCCGAACATGGTAAGGGTAATCGCCTTGTTCGCCTTCAATTCCCTCTTTGGTTTAAGAGACGAAGGAGCGGCGGCTGCCGGAGCAGCTGTCTGAGCGGCCGGTACGGCTAGCGTAGGCGTGCCGGGAGCAGCCGGGGCTGTTGCAACAGGTGTCGCAGCTGGAGTAACCGGCGCCTTTTTAGGCTCTTCAGCAAAGGCGGCTGCGGCAACGGAGAGGGCCAGCGATGTGGCTATGATGATTTTCTTGAAGTTCATTGCGTATCCTCCTTTACGAGAGATGAAGTTCTTCGACCAGTTCCCTGGTCAGTCGGTCAAAGTCTTTGTTGGCGACATGGGCATAATACAGAGCTAACCCCCAGGAGACGAAGAACTGGGAGAGGGCGAAGACATACCCGAAGTTAATTACGCCGATGATCTTGATCCTGAAAAGTCCTGGTGCATACGCTGCTCCAATTGGGAGCAGGAAGTAGTAGACTGACGAGAAAATCCACCAGCCAAAAAGGAATGCTGATTTCTTGTGATGAAGTTCAACGAACTTGGGATTTTTGGCGATTGCCGCCCAATCATACTGTTTCTCTGCCATGAGATTACTCCTTTCTGTGACGTTGTGATTGATCTACCTGGTTTCCTTGTTTTCGCTCAATAGACCCCTTTCTAAAATTAAGATTTTATGCAGCTATCTTGGCATAGCCAAACTTAATCGAAAGCACCTCTGCCCCCTCCAACATGGAAGGGATAATTTCTCTATCCAGCCGATCCTGGAGCATACGGAATGAGGGCGCCAACATGGTCAGCGCTCCTACAACTTTTCCTGCGTAATCTTTAATCGCAACAGCAACGGCACAAATGCCCTCACCAAGCCCACCGAAATCAACAGCCACACCCTTTTGTCGAATATCATCCAACTCGGATTCCAGAACCTTTAGATCGGTGATACCGGATTTGGCGGCCTGCCTTTTACTCATACGCACCAGTATGTCTGCGGAGCTCATGGCCTTGATCGCTTTTCCGGCTGCATTTGTGAAAAATGGAAACCTTTGTCCAACCAAAGGGGTGGTTTTAATCTGCTGGAATGAATCAACCATATCAAGAAAAAGAACTTCATCCTTGTTCATGACAGTAATGTACATGGCCTCGCCATGCTTTCTTACCAGTTCTTCCATAACCGGGTGCGCCAATCTGATGAGACTGGCACTTTTGAGGATATGCTGAGCCATTTCAAAGGCACAAAGACCGAGACGATAGGTTCCTGTTGCGTCGTCACGTTCAATCAGCCCCTTGTCCTCCAAGGTAGCCAGCAGCCGAAAAACCTTGTTTCGGCTGAGCTCAAGTTTTTTGGCTAGCACCGGAACTTTTGCAGTGAAATCATCTGTGGCCAGGGCTTCCAGTAAATCAAAGGCCTTGACAACCGCTTGAACCGAATATGCGCCTTTTTCTCTGTCCATATACAACTCCCGGATGAATGGCTGCGGCGGAACAATAACTGCAAAAATGAATCAATATTGTATTTTTTATAATACAACGTTTTATAACTGTCAATATTTTATTTGCCTCCAAAAATATATTTATTTTTTTGGCGTTTTTCCACTGCATTGCAAAAATATCGCAGTAGAATATTTTGTTTACACCCTAAACTATTTACCCTAAAACACCATCTTTAAAAACAATATCTGCTATTTTAATCAAACAATATGTTGGAGAATAATAAAATAAAAAACTTGGAATCCCTCCAGACTGTTGACCAATTCCGAGACGTTACCGGTTTATGATTTGATAGCACGCTATCCTTATGGGAAGCTAATCCGGCAGTAAGGGATGCTGTTATTCCTGGTCTGAAAGTGCCTTGGTTATTTAAGGGCAACTCTTTAACTCAAGAGCTTATTGAATTATGGCTTTTGTCCCTGTAGACACAATTTAAATCGGGTAGGAGGCGGGGTTACCCCCGCCGTCCTCCCACACCACCATGCGTACGGTTCCGTACACGGCGATTCATGAAGTGTGTTGAAGTCGGTGAAGCCGGTCTATGAGTGATACCAGCCCCAGTTTATCGAAGTAGGATTTCGGAACTGCTTTGTTCATATGCGTGGCCCCTGAATTCCACCAGGGGCCACGGCCGTTTGTGGCCGACCGCCATGCCGTGGCCTCCGATAGTCCTCG
>DASXUK010000015.1:0-50988 GCA_036504875.1 Desulfuromonadaceae bacterium | reverse complement strand
CATAGCCTACCCCCGGAATTTTCAGGGGATGGTGCCAGATTTCAGAATCATTTGAAATCGACGACATGAACAATTTGGGTATTTTTCAAAGAACTCGAGCTGTTATATAAAACCACACTCAATTATTCCGGACACTAGTGATTTTCATCCATTTTTAAATAAACCCTTGTCAGTCGAGAAGATCAACTAGCCATCAAATAGTTTAAGAGGTCACATGGAACATCTGATCGAGAAGGCCAAAACGCTCATGGAAGCGCTGCCATATATCAGGCGCTTCTCCGGAAAGACCTTTGTCATCAAGTATGGCGGGCATGCCATGTCGGATGAGAAACTTAAGGAATCGTTTGCCTTGGATATAATCATGCTCAAATCTCTGGGCATAAACACGGTCATTGTGCATGGTGGCGGTCCACAGATTAACAATACCCTCAAACACTATGGCATTGTTTCGCAATTCGTGAAGGGTATGCGGGTGACCGATGAGGAGACCATGTCCGTGGTCGAAATGGTACTGGTCGGACAGGTCAATAAAGAGGTGGTAGGTTACCTGAATCAGCATGGTGGCCGTGCTGTTGGCCTTTCCGGCAAAGATGGAACACTGCTTCTTTCAAAAAAGATGCCTCAGGAGGTACGCCAGGAGGATGGCACGGTCGAATTGGTGGATATCGGCTATGTGGGTGACGTGGTCAAGGTCAATACTGATCTGATTGCCACTCTGGAACAGGGCAAATATATTCCGGTTATTGCACCGGTCGGTGTCGGTCCGGACGGTGAGAGTTATAACATTAATGCCGACTTGGTGGCTGGTAGAGTTGCAGCGGCACTTAATGCCGAGAAGTTGATTCTCTTGACCGACATTGAAGGCGTTAAGGACCAATCCGGCCGCTTGCTCACCAGCATTGCCGTGCCAGATATGCATCGCTTGATCGAGCAAGAGGCTATCACAGGGGGGATGATCCCCAAGGTAATCTGTTGTGCTGACGCTCTCAAGCAAGGTATCAAGAAAGCTCATATTATTGATGGGCGTGTGGAGCATGCCGTTTTGCTGGAGATATTTACTGATGTCGGCATCGGTACCGAGATTGTCAACTGAGGAACGTGAATTTTCCCAACATGAAAAAACTTGCTCCATAGATATCGGAGAACCTATGAACTCACAACAATGGATTGAAAAATCCGATAAATATATCATGAAGACTTATGGCCGCTATCCGATCGTGCCGGTCAGGGGCGAGGGGTGCCGGCTGTGGGATGCTGACGGCAAGGAGTATCTTGATTTTTTGGCCGGTGTGGCAGTCAATAATCTGGGACATTGCCACCCCAAGGTGGTTGCGGCCCTGCAGAAACAGGCTGCTGAGCTGATTCACTGTTCCAACTATTACCAGATCCCCCAGCAGATCGAGCTGGCCGAGTTGTTGTGCGCGCACAGCTTTGCCGATCAAGCCTTCTTCTGCAACAGCGGGGCCGAGGCCAATGAAGCGGCCATTAAACTGGCCCGGAAATACAGTCGCGACAAGTACGGCCCCGAGCGCTATGAGATCATAACAGCGGCCGAGTCCTTTCATGGCCGAACCATGGCGACGGTATCGGCCACCGGCCAGGAAAAGGTACAGCGTTTTTTCGATCCGCTCTTGCATGGCTTTACTCATGTGCCCTTTAATGATGCGGCTGCTCTGGAAGCGGCCGTTACACCCAATACATGTGCTGTCATGCTGGAGCCGATTCAGGGCGAGGGGGGCGTTAATGTTCCTTCTGACGGTTATTTCCAGCAGGTGCGCCGCATCTGCGACCAGCACGGTCTGATCCTGATCTTTGACGAGGTCCAGGTGGGTATGGGGCGCACCGGCAAGCTGTTCGCCTATGAGCATTTTGATGTGCTTCCCGACATAATGACCTTGGCCAAGGCCCTGGCCGGTGGCGCTCCGATCGGCACCATGCTGGCCAGGGAGGAATTCGCGGCGGCCTTTGTTCCCGGCACACACGGTTCCACCTTCGGCGGTAACCCGCTGGTCTGCGCGGCGGCCATTGCCACAGTGCGCACCATCCTGGAGGATGGTATCCTCAATCGGACCGAAGAGATCGGCGAGTATCTGGTGGGTGAACTAGAGGTGCTGGCCAAAAAGTACAGTTTTATCAAAGAAGTGCGCGGCATCGGCCTGATGATCGGTATGAGCCTCAGCATTCCGGGGGGCGAGATCGTCAAAAAAGGGCACACTCGCGGCCTGTTGCTCAATTGCACCCATGATACGGTTTTGCGTTTTGTACCGCCGCTGGTCGTAACCAAACAGGAGATCAACCTGATGATAGAAACTCTGGACGGTATTTTTGCCGAGGTTGAGATATGAGTAAAAATTTGACGCGGCATTTTCTGGCATTGCACGACTACACCAAGGCTGAGTTGGATGGTCTGCTTACGCTGGCCGGGGAGTTGAAGGCCAAGCAGAAGCAGGGCATCGAGCATCACCTGCTCAAAGGGAAGACCCTGGCGATGATCTTTGAGAAGTCCTCTACCCGGACCCGCATTTCGTTCGAGGTTGGCATGTTTCAGTTAGGCGGACATGGCTTGTTTATCTCCAACAAGGATTCCCAGATGGGTCGCGGCGAACCGATCAAGGATACTGCCCGGGTAATGGGCCGTTACTGCGACGGGGTCATGATTCGCACTTTCGGGCAAGAGGTGGTGGATGAATTCGCCCGCTTTTCCAGTGTCCCGGTAATCAATGGTCTGACCGACCTTTATCATCCTTGTCAGATCATGGCTGATCTGCAGACGGTTATCGAGCATAAAGGAGGCTATGCCGGCGCCAAGTTTGCCTGGATAGGAGACGGCAACAACATGGCCAATACCTGGATAGAGGCGGCCGCCATTTTAGGATTTGATCTGGCCTTGGCTTGCCCAACCGGCTATGAACCGGCCCGAGAAGTTCTGACTTGGGCCAATAATCTGGCGCCTGGCAAAATCACCCTGACCAGTGACCCCCGTGAAGCGGTACAGAATGCCGATATACTTAATACCGATGTCTGGGCCAGTATGGGCCAGGAATCGGAACAGAAGGTGCGCGAGCAGGCTTTTGCCGGTTATTGCCTGAATGATTCCCTGCTGGGGCTGGCTAGGCCGGATTGCCTTGTTCTGCACTGCCTGCCTGCTCACCGAGGTGAGGAGATCTCTGATTCGGTGATCGAAGGGAAGAATTCAGTTGTATGGGATGAAGCAGAAAACCGCTTGCATATCCAAAAGGCTATCATGGCCACTCTTATGTAAGTAGTCAGCTGGGCTACCGCAATTCTCTCAGCGCTACCTGTTAGAAAACAATGCTGTCTTTAATAATGGAAAAATTAAAAGGAGAGTTTTTATGGCTAAAACACAGGACATCAAGAAGATTGTATTGGCTTACTCCGGTGGTCTGGACACCTCGATAATCCTCAAGTGGCTTAAAAACGAATATGGCTGCAAGGTGGTGGCTTTCTCTGCCGACCTGGGACAGGGGGATGAGCTTGACCCGATTCGAGAAAAAGCCCTGGCAACCGGTGCCGACAAGGTTTACATCGATGACCTTAAGGAGGAGTTCGTCAAGGATTTTGTATATCCTATGTTCCGTGCCAATGCCATTTATGAGGGACATTACCTGCTGGGAACATCCATTGCGCGACCTCTGATCGCAAAGCGCCAGATGGAAATCGCTGCCAAGGAAAAATGTGATGCTGTTTCGCACGGTGCTACCGGCAAGGGTAACGATCAGGTGCGCTTTGAGCTGGCCTACTATCATTTCGACCCTTCCATCAAAGTAGTAGCACCGTGGCGTGAATGGGACCTGAATAGCCGCCAGGCCCTGATCGAATATGCCAAAAAGAATGGGATACCCATCCCAGTCACGAAAAAACGCCCCTGGTCCTCAGACCGTAATCTGTTGCATATCTCGTTTGAAGGGGGCATTCTTGAAGATACTTGGGCCGAGGCGCCCGAAGAGATGTATGTCCTGACCTCACCGCCGGAGAAGGCGCCCAACAAGCCGCAATACGTTGAGATCGAGTTTAAAAACGGCAATGCCGTGGCTGTTGACGGAAAGAAGATGACTCCGGCTCAGCTGTTGGCACACTTGAATACCCTGGGAGGACAGCACGGCATCGGTCGGGTCGATTTGCTGGAAAACCGTTCGGTCGGTATGAAATCGCGCGGTGTTTATGAAACTCCCGGCGGCACTATCCTGCGCGAGGCGCATTCGGCAGTAGAGCAAATCACAATGGACCGCGAAGTAATGCGCATCCGAGACGGTTTGATACCCGAATACGCCCGCTTGGTATATGCCGGTTACTGGTTTTCACCGGAGCGCCAGATGCTGCAGACCCTAGTGGATGAATCTCAGCAATGCGTCAATGGTGTTGCCCGCCTTAAGCTCTACAAGGGGCTTTGCCGCACAGTTGGGCGCAAGTCCGAGACCGACTCGCTCTTTAACCTCGATTTTGCTACCTTTGAAAAGGATCAGGTCTTTAACCAAGCCGATGCCGAAGGGTTTATCAAGATCAACAGCCTGCGGCTGCGGATCAGATCGCTGATGCAATCCAAGCGGGCCAAAAAGTAAGAAATGCAGCAACACGCATTTCAGGAAAATATGACCAAGAAGAAGTACAAAAAAGAGCATATAGTTATATCTGTTGTGGCGGTGATCATTGATAATGATCAGCGGGTGCTTCTGACCAAGCGTAATATTCCCCCCTTTCATGACCAATGGGTCATGCCGGGGGGCAAGATCGATCTGGGCGAGCCTATCCTGGAGGCTCTTAAAAGGGAAGTACACGAAGAGGTAGGCCTGGAGGTTGAGATCGAGGGGTTGATCGATGTCTTCGAACATCTCACACCAGGGGAGGATAACTGCCACTTCGTGATCCTCTACTATCGCTGTCGGGCGCGCTATTGTGACATCACCCATAACGAACATGAAGTGGCCGAGGCTGTTTGGGTCCCTCAATCTGAGTTAGCTAGTTACTCAATGCCAGCCGGAGCCTGCCACATTCTGGGGAAAGTCTTTCCCGGGCTTGCTTTGCCTATTCGGCCGGAATACAGCAATGCCTGAGATTATCGATAAAAAAGTCAAGCTCGATTTCCCCTTGGGGCACCATCTACACTGCATGATTGCCCAGATCCCCAACCATCTCCAACGCAGCCCGAATGGTTTTCGCATCCTGGATCCAGAGGCTCAGTGGGCAATGGTGCGCTCAGTCCTTGAACTGGTGACGGACGGTGAAGGGAACCTGAAAAAACTACACTTCCTGCTATTTCCCGAGACAACTCTGCCAATGGCCTGCTTTGACGAGATGCTTGCTACCATTGAGCGCACCTTCCGGCCCGATACAGTAACCATGTTTGGTGTGGAACATGTCCGGCTGCGGGAGTACCGTGAGCTTTTAGGCCGTTTTTGTGAGGATAATGCCGAAGCACTTGCTCTGGTGGATCGGGATATCGACTCTGGGGATGTCCTGGAGATGCCGGTCAACTGGTGCTGCATTGCGGTCAAGGAGTCTGATGGCCGCATGCGGATCTTCCTGGAAGCCAAAACCCATCCCTTTCACGGGGAAGAATATATTGACAAGTTTCATGACCTGTACCGCGGAAAGCATTTTTACCTGTTTCGCAGTCGGCCATCCTGCTTCAACTTCATGGTAATTATCTGCCTGGATTACATCTACCGCGATCTGTATACATCCAACATCCGACAGATTATCGATCACTCCAACCAGCTTTTCTTCACAACCCGGCAAGGTCTGGACGGCCTGTTTGTGATCCAGTGCAATCCAAAGCCTGAACACCCCGCCTACCGCGACATAATTAGCGGCTTTTACGGAGAATATCTGGAGGATATGCCGGGAGTACGCGAAACAGTTACGGTATTTGGTAATGCCTCGGATGAGACCCGTATCGAAGATGTTCCGGCTCAACAAGGCTTTGGTCATGCTTATGTCGTGATTAACAAAGACCACCGGCTGTCGCACGTTAAACAAGCTGAATTCCTCACCGATGATTTCGAGGGGGCCCCGGTCTGCCGGTTGCGTTTTGGCAGCGGAACCCGCCTGCTTTATTTTAACCTGCCACCGCAGCATGAACTTGATCCGCGCACCTCGCGCGTTCCGCTTAAAGTCCACGCCATAATGAGCCGCGATGAGTCCGGCCAGTGGCGTAAAATTTCTGCCGACGAACCGGCCACCGGTTACGAGATTGCATAGGAGAACCACGTATGAATGAGGAGACTGATATGTCCAAAGACAAACTTTGGGGAGGACGGTTCACCCAGCCAACTGACAAATTCGTGGAAGAATTTACCGCTTCCATTGAATTTGATAAACGCCTATATCACCAGGATATCCGGGGTTCGATTGCCCATGCACGTATGCTCGGAAAACAGGGCATTATTCCCTTTGCGGATGTGGAGGCCATTGTGCACGGTCTGCAGCAGATCCTCGAGCAGATTGAGGCGGGTGAGTTTGATTTCTCGATTAGCCTGGAAGATATACACATGAATATCGAGGCCCGCCTTTCAGCCAAGATCGGTGAGGCAGGCAAAAGGCTGCATACCGGTCGTTCCCGCAATGATCAGGTGGCCCTTGACATCCGGCTTTACCTACGCGATGAGATCGTCGAGATCATATTGTTTCTAGACTTGCTGATCGAAGCCCTTCTGGACAAGGCCGAGGCACACCTGGATGTTATCATGCCAGGCTTTACCCATTTGCAGACCGCCCAGCCGATCCTGTTCAGTCACCACATGATGGCCTACGTGGAGATGTTCAAACGCGACAAGGCCCGCATGGAGGACTGCTTTAAACGGGTTAATGTATTGCCGTTGGGGGCAGGGGCGCTGGCGGGGACCACCTTTCCGATTGATCGGGAGTATGTTGCCCAGCAGTTGGATTTTCCGGCAATCAGCCGCAACTCGCTTGATTCTGTTTCGGATCGTGATTTTGCCATAGAATTTCTGGCCGACTCATCCATCCTGATGATGCATCTTTCACGGTTTTCTGAGGAGTTGGTACTCTGGTCAACCAGTGAATTCAAATTTATCGAGCTGTCGGATTCCTTTTGTACCGGATCGTCAATCATGCCGCAGAAGAAGAACCCGGATGTTCCCGAGCTGGTGCGCGGCAAGACCGGCCGGGTGTATGGCAACCTGCTGGCGCTACTTACGGTCATGAAGTCTTTACCGCTGGCTTACAACAAAGACATGCAGGAGGACAAACAACCCCTTTTCGATACCATAGACACTGTCAAAGGCAGTCTGAAGATATTTTCCGACATGATCAAGGAGATGCACATTTACGATCACTCGATGCGCCGGGCTGCGGCCCGCGGTTTTTCAACGGCCACAGATGTCGCTGATTACCTGGTGAGAAAGGGGCTTGCTTTTCGAGATGCCCATGAGGCAGTAGGAAACTCAGTAAAGTACTGCATTGAGAACGAAATGGATATTACTGAGTTGTCTCTGGCAGAATGGCAACTGTTTTCGCCTTATTTCGAAAGTGACATCTTTGAGGCTATAACAATCGAGGCCAGTGTGAATGCCCGCAATATTCCGGGTGGTACAGCTCGTGATCGGGTCTGGAGCGAGATTACGAAATGCAGGGAAGGTAATTAAAGCCAGATGTACTGTGATTTTTTCGGATTTAAAGAAAAACCTTTTACCATAACGCCAAATCCAAATTTCATCTACTTGAGTGGAATCCATCGCGAGGCTTTTGCCCATCTGCTATATGGTGTTGACAATCATGCCGGTTTTATCGCTCTAACCGGGGAGGTAGGCACCGGCAAAACCACCGTGCTACGCACATTGCTTTCGCAGCTAAGCCCGGAGAAATACAGCAGTGCGCTGATTTTTAATCCCTGTTTATCGGGTGAACAGTTGCTGGCAAGCATCTGCCGGGAATTTGGGATTGAGTGTGCCGAACGTAACAGCTTTGGGTATCTAAACGAGCTAAACCGCTATCTGCTTGAGCAAAATGCCGCTGAACGGACCGTGGTTTTAGTGATTGACGAAGCCCAGAACCTGGCTCCCGAAGTCCTGGAACAGGTCCGGATGATTTCTAATCTCGAAACCGAGCGCGACAAGTTGATTCAGATTATTTTAGCTGGTCAGCCTGAACTTGAGGAAATTTTAAACAGACATGACCTGCGGCAACTCAGCCAGCGCATCACGGTCCGTTGCAGGCTGGCACCTATGAATTTAGATGATACCGGCGATTATATCAGTCATCGATTAAAAATCTCCGGTAGTCGTATCCCGGGGCTGTTTACCAGTGGGGCTGTCCGGAAGATTTACCGCTTTTCCAAAGGCATTCCCAGATTGATCAATGTTATCTGTGAACAAGCGCTGCTTTTGGCCTGGACCAGGGACAGCCTCACCATTACCCCGTCCATCGCTGCACAAGTCATAGCTGCTGCCAGACCTGGTTCTGGCCGTAGCGGGGTCTGGGAACGTATCTGCTGTTGGCTATTCGCCGGAAGGTGACTTAAAAGATGAGCTATATTTTAGATGCATTGAAAAAAATTGAGAATGAGAAGACAAAAAAAAGTCGATCATCAGGGATGGTGAGTATCTCAGGCGAGCTATTCCGGGATGAGCAGCGAACAGATCCCAGGGGCGCAGGCTGGAAAATTGCTTCAGTAATGGCCGCGGTTTCGCTGCTGACCTTCGGCGGCACCTGGTTTTTTTTTAGATCGGATAAGGATCCCAAAACAGTCAGAACCACAATTAATTTGCCGGCACCAACTAAAACCGTTTCGCAGCCTGTTTTTCCTCAAACAGCAGGGCCGGCTGCAGCATCGCAACCGGCAACAGTAGCCCCCGCTCTAGCCCAAACTTCAACCCAGCCTGCCCTAACAAAGGCGGCGCCTGTTGGCAGACCCATTGAGCCACCCGTGGTTGCACCAAAGCTGACAAAACAGGCAAGACAAATCAAAGGGCAGAATCTTTCGGTTAAAACAGTTGTTTTAAAGGAACCGACGGTTAATCAGACAATTGCCGCCCCAGCGGATATTCAGGTCTCTGGAATTGCCTGGCAGGATGAACGTAGCGCCCGCCGGAGTGTTGTGAATGGGTTTCTGTTGCAGGAAGGCAGTGTTGTCGCGGGTGCCAAGATAACTGAAATCCATCCGGATCGGGTTCGTTTTATCCAGGCCGGCAAAAGCTTTGAGATCACCCTGTTGGCATCCGGTGTATCTGGAGCCAAATAACCTTTTAGAGGGTCTCTTTTATGCGTTGTTTATTTCTGCTTTTTATCTTCTTGTTCCTTTGCTTGGGATGCGGCAAAAAAGGACCCTTGGTCTACCCCGACCTCCTGATTGCGGCTGCGCCCGGCTCTGTAACAGTCCATCAGGTCGGTCAGGGCTTGATGCTTTCATTGACGCTGCCGGATAAGGACCTGGCTGGCCAAAAGCTTGTTGATTTGGCCGGTATAAAAGTTTTAAAACGGGAGTCTGCTCATGGGCAGACTCAGGAATGCAACGCATGCACCAGCGATTTTGTACTCTTCAAAACACTATATCTTGATATACAAGAAAGCAGTTATCGGCGTTACGGGAATACCTTGCTGTTGTTGGATGGAAATGTAGCTACCGGTCGTGACTATGTCTATCGGATAATACCTTTCACCAAGGAAAAACTGGATGGCGAGTCCTCTAAGCCGGTGACTGCATCGGTAACATTACCGTCCCCCCCACCTGTGCTCCATGTTTTTTCAGCACCTACCGAAATTCGACTGGAATTCGCGGGTCAGCCTCCTGTGGAGGGACAGTTGATCGGCTACAACATCTACCGCTCCTTAAAGGATGAGCCGCAACCATTTCTACCGCTGAACAAGGTGCCGCTCACCACAAACAGCTTCACTGATAGCGGCCTTGATGTTAAGGCGACCTACCGATACACAGCCAGGACCGTTGTCAGGACGCAGGCTGGTACAATTGTGGAAAGCGGGCTTTCCAATGAGGTAGAAGGGGCCTTGAAGGAAGAGGAATAAAACTTTCTGGATTTGGATTTTTAAAGGCAGGAATAAAAAAGGGGTATCCGGTTGTCGGATGCCCCTTTTTTATCGAATCTTTGTAGCTTTAATTACTTGGCAACAGTTTCGGCCAATTTAACTGCGATATCCTTATAGGGGTTGGCGAACAGGATGATCAGGCAAACAACCAGAGCGTAAATAGCCAGCGACTCGATCATGGCCAGACCGATCATCATGGTGGTCAGGATTTTCCCGGAAGCGCCGGGGTTACGGGAAACGCCTTCGACGGCGCTTTTAACTGCCAGCCCCTGGCCAATGCCAGTGCCAACAGTGCCGAGTGCCATACCAATACCTGCTGCCAGAACGCACATTGTGAAAAAGCTCATCTTTACTTCTCCTTTCTTCTTGGGGGGTTATTATCCTAAATAGTATAGGATTGAAAAATTGCAGTTTTAGGCGAAGCCTGGTCTATTGTATATCAGTGTGCCTCTTCCAAGGAGCCCTGGATGTAGATCATGGCCAGCAGCATGAAAACAAAGGCCTGAATAAACGAGACCAACACTCCCATCAGCATCATCGGCAGCGGCACCAGGAAAGGGGCCAGGCCAAAAAAGATCATCAGAACCAATTCATGGCCGTTCATATTACCAAAAAGACGCAGTGTGAGTGAAACCGGGCGGCTTAGGTGACCAATAACTTCGATAAAGAATATGACCGGCGCCAGCCAGGCGATAGGGCCCATGAAATGCTTCAGGTAATGCAGGCCATGGTGCTTGATCCCGACCACATGGGTAGAGATGAAGACAATGATAGCACAGGCGGCTGTGGTGTTTATATTGGCAGTCGGGGGAAAGAAACCGGGAACCAGTCCGATTAGATTCGAAACCAGGATGAAAATTGCCAGCGTGGCAATCAGCGGAAAAAATGGTCGACCATGTTCACCCATTGTTTCTACGACCATGTTTTCAATGCCGCCTATAATAATTTCCATGAAATTTTGAAAGCCGGTCGGTATGGTCTTGATTGCTTTGGTAGCCAGGAAGGAAAGCACCAGCAACAGGGCGATGACCAGCCAGGTATAGGCAATAGCATCGGCGCTGGCCTCATTGATGTGCAATGGCTCGAGCAATTTCCGGAAAAACTGGAGAAACAGTAACGGGTGAACCATGAAGCTAACCTCCTGTGCGTAGCGCACAATAAAGTGAAAGTGCTATTATGTTGGCAACGATTACGGAAAGTCCCACTAAAATGCCAGCTAGTGAGAACCATCCGGAAGTAATGATAAAATACAGGGCAATGCCGGTTACAAAAATACGGGTAATAAACCGCAGCTGTGCGTACAAATTTGGTTTTGGGGGAAGTAAACCCAGAATCCTCTGAAGAACGTTGCGCATCCAGATAAAGTTGATGATAGCTATGATTCCGCCCGCCAGGATGCCGAGCCCAGTCTTGATGCTGAAGAAGCCAAATCCGATAATCGTAAGGATCGCTACAAGCGACAGGCTTCCCTTGATGATGACGCCGAAGAGCTTATCTTCGTTGATCGTTGTCGTCATCCCTTTTAATCTCCCGGCCGGCAATTACATAGATGTTCTTGAAGCCAGCCGCGATACCAATCAGCATAAAAATATAAAAGAACCATGGCTTGGTTCCGAACCAGCGGTCAAGCGTCAAGCCGAACCAGACCCCGATCCCAATGGCCAGTACAACCGAAATGCCCATGCTAGAAACCATGGCCAGACTACGAAACAAATCTCGCTTGTCCTTATTCATCACACGGTCTTTCGAATCCAATAAAACCGGTATTGATTAACATACCCGGCAGCAAGATGTCAATTGAAATAAAAAACACAGCTTAGGCAATCAGCTTAAAACATTTTGCAGCAGCAGCAATAGTCTTTTCAATATCAGCTTCCGTATGAGCGGCTGAAACAAAGGCTGTTTCAAACTGGGAAGGTGCCAGATAGATACCTTCATTAAGCATGGCGAGGAAATATTTTGCAAAGGCCTTAGTGTCGCAGGCGGCGGCTGAAGGCCAATCATAGACTTGACCAGGGGTGAAGAAGGCACAGAACATGCTGCCAACCCGAGTTGAAAAAATGGGATAACCGGCATTTTTGGCAGCCTTGGCAATGCCTTCGGCAATCTGGCGGCTTTTATCTTCAAGGCCTTTGTAGAAACCGGGTTGCTTCAAAAGATTAAGGGTGGCAATGCCGGCCGTCATGGCCAATGGGTTTCCGGAAAGGGTACCGGCCTGGTAGACGCCACCGGAAGGAGAGAGTTTCTCCATAATGTCGCACCTGCCGCCGAATGCGCCGACCGGTAAACCTCCACCGATGATTTTGCCAAGCGTGGTCATGTCGGGGGTGATGCCATACAGTTCCTGGGCGCCACCATAAGAAACACGAAAACCGGACATAACCTCATCAAATATGAGTACAATTCCTTCGTTGGTGCATAGTTCACGCAATCCTTCAAGGAAACCTTCTTTAGGGGGGACCGTGCCCATGTTCCCGGCAACAGGTTCTACTATGATGCAGGCAATGGAGTCTTTGTTATTGTTTACCAGCATTTTAACTGAATCAAGCGAGTTGTATTCAGCAGTAAGAGTGTGTTTAGCAAAATCAGCCGGCACGCCAGGAGAATCAGGTACCCCAAAGGTGGCGGCGCCGGATCCCGCTTTCACAAGTAAGGCATCGGCATGACCATGGTAGCAACCTGAAAATTTTATTATATTGTCGCGGCCGGTATAGCCGCGCGCCAGTCGTATGGCGCTCATGGTTGCCTCGGTACCGGAACTGACCATGCGGACCATCTCGATGGAAGGTACTGCCTCTATAACCATTTTCGCAAGAGTGGTCTCGAGTTCAGTTGGAGCGCCAAAGCTGGCTCCATTATCCAAAGCTAGTTTGACAGCGGCGATCACCTCGGGGTGGCAATGACCAAGTATCATAGGTCCCCAGGATCCGACGTAATCAATAAAGCCGTTACCGTCTTCGTCAAAAATTTTGCAGCCGATGGCTTTTTTTATAAAAAGCGGATCAGCTCCAACGGATTTAAAGGCTCTGACAGGGCTGTTGACTCCACCTGGAATACATTTCTTTGCCTGTTGAAAAAGTGTGCTGGAGCGATCATATTTCATAATTTAACCTCAATGTTATCAGATGGTGTTATTCTTTACGGGTTAACACACAGAAAGCATTTGTGTCAAGACGTAGGATTATTTTTATAACTAAAATTAAAGCCTTATCAACCTATAATCAATTTTTGCTCTTGTCAAAAAAAGAGGAAAAATCTGCTTGACAAAGAAAATCAAATAACCTATTTTCACACTGTTTTGTATACAGTATACCGAATTTTTTTTTGGAGGCTTTAAATGCTCGGTACATACCTGCCGATACTTTTTCTGGTTATTATAGCGGTTGCGTTCGGTCTTTGCTCGATCGTGTTTTCATCGCTGATTGGTATTAAAAAGAGCTCCGACCTCAAGCTTAGTCCATATGAGTCTGGCTGCAAGCCGGTTGGTACGGCGAGAGAGCGTTTCTCGATCAAGTTCTATTTGATTGCAATGTTGTTCATTTTGTTCGATATCGAGGCTGTCTTTTTGTATCCGTGGGCGATCTTGTATAAGAGACTTGGTGTTTTTGGTCTTGTAGAGATGGGCCTTTTCGTCGTCATACTTTTTGTCGGATATATATATGTTTGGAAAAAAGGAGCACTGGAATGGGAGTAGACAATCCGCTAGGCGATAACATTATTGTCACGTCACTAGACAAACTTGTCAACTGGTCCAGAAAGTCGTCCATCTGGCCGATGACCTTTGGCTTGGCGTGCTGTGCCATCGAGATGATGGCTACGGGTGCTTCCTCTCACGACCTGGATCGTTTTGGTATAATATTTCGCGCTTCACCCCGGCAGTCCGATTGTATCATTATAGCCGGTACAGTGACTAAGAAGATGTTACCGGTTATTAAAACTGTTTATGAGCAGATGCCTGAACCGAAATGGGTCGTTGCAATGGGGGCTTGTGCCTGTTCGGGCGGAGTATTCGATACCTATAGTGTGGTGCAGGGTATAGATGAAGCTTTGCCGGTTGATGTATATATACCCGGCTGTCCTCCTCGCCCGGAAGCCTTGCTTTACGGCTTGATCAAACTTCAGGATAAGATCTGGAACGACAAGAATTCATTCGGTTCTGCTATTGGTCTCGGCGACAGGGTAGAATCTACTGTTGCATAGAAACCTAGAATTAAGACTTACTATCCCAATAAAAAGGGTTGGATACTATGGCAGAGAACAATCGCGCAGTTGTAAAGCTTAAGGAAAAATTTGCCTCATCCATCGTTGACGTTGTTGAATTCAGGGGTGAGATCACTGTTACTGTTAATAAAGAGAATATTCTCCCAATACTCTCTTTTCTTAAACAGTCCCTTGAATATAATCTCCTTACAGACGTAACCGCAGTCGATTATCTTGGTAAAAAGGCTGATCGATTCATGGTTGTGTACCACCTATATTCAATCCCCAACAAGGATTATCTCCGTATCAAAGCTTCGCTGCCGGAGGGCGTGAGTATTCAGAGCGCCACTCAGGTATGGCGAACGGCTAATTGGCTTGAGCGAGAAGTTTTTGATCTTTTCGGGATCAATTTCGACAACCATCCTGATCTGCGCAGAATACTCATGACTGACGATTGGGAAGGGTATCCATTGCGTAAGGATTATCCGTTGCAAGGGCCGGACCGCGAACCTTATAAGGGTCGGCTTTCTTAACCAAGAATACTTTTTGCATCTCTATATAGAAGAGGCGATACATGGCAAATACGGAGAAAATGACACTGAACATGGGGCCGCAGCATCCTAGTACCCACGGGGTTCTGAGGCTGGTGCTTGAGTTGGATGGCGAAGTCATCACCAAGGTAACCCCTGACATTGGCTATCTACATCGGGGGGTTGAAAAACTTTCCGAGTACCGGACCTACCACCAGAACATTACGTTGACTGATCGTCTCGACTATCTGGCGCCGTTAAGCAATAATCTCGGTTATGTTCTTGCTGTTGAGAAGCTTTTAGGAATTCAGATTCCTGAGCGTGCACAAGTTATTCGCATAATTATGGCCGAGATGACCCGCCTTCAGTCACATTTGGTATGGCTGGCATGTCATGCTCTCGACATCGGTGCTATGACTGTTTTTATCTACGCTTTTCGTGAGCGTGAAGCGGTCATGGAAACCTATGAGTTGATTTCTGGTGCCCGAATGACCAGCAGCTTCTTCCGTGTGGGTGGCTTATCGCAGGATGTGCCGCCTGAATTTGAGAAAAAAGTACGCGATTTTATCGAATCAATGCCTGGGCATATAGCGACCTATGAAGGTCTCTTGACTACTAATCCGATCTGGCTCAAGCGTACCGTTGGTAATGGTGTGATTTCGGCCGAGGAAGCTATTGATTTTGGTGTTACGGGACCGGCATTAAGAGGGTCTGGCGTGGATTGGGATTTACGGCGTGATAACCCTTACAGCGGTTATGATAAGTATAACTTCCATGTCCCGGTCGGAGAAAAATGCGATACATTTGATCGCTATAAAGTTCGCCTAGTGGAAATGGGTGAAGCATGTAAGATTATCAAACAGGCCCTGGATAGTTTGAAGCCTGGACCGATTTTGGCAGATGACCCTCAGGTCTGCTATCCTCCCAAAGAGCAAGTCTACAACACAATTGAAGGCCTTATCCATCACTTTAAAATTGCCTCGGAAGGTTTCCCGGTTCCTGAAGGTGAAGTGTACCAGGGTGTTGAGGCTCCCAAGGGAGAACTTGGTTACTATATAGTTGGTGATGGCACTAGCAAGCCTTATCGCATGAGGATTCGTCCCCCTTCATTTGTGAACCTTCAGGCAATCGAGAAGATGTGCAAGGGGTTTATGATTGCCGATCTGGTGGCCGTTATTGGTACTCTGGACATTGTTCTTGGTGAGATAGATAGATAACTCCGAGTCATACGCAAAAGGAGAAGGCGCGAATGAGTGAAGCAGTTGCTCAACAGACAACAGAGCAGGAACCGGAAATCGACCTCTCGCTCGCCAATAAGATAATCGATAAATATATTGACATGCCTGGAAACCTCATGCCGGTTCTTCAGGGCGCGCAAGATGAGTATGGTTATATTCCCCGCGCAGTAGCAGATTTGATTGCCGAGCGCCTCAACGTCTACCCGAGCCAGATCTACGGCGTTCTCACCTTCTACGCCCAATTCCATCTTAAACCTCGCGGACGATTTATCATCCGTGTTTGTGTAGGAACTGCCTGCCACGTTCAAGGCGCTCCTCGCATCGTAGAAACCTTTTTCGATAAATTGGGTATTGGTCACGCTGAGACCACCCCAGACCTTCGCTACACCTTCGAAAAGGTTGCTTGTCTGGGAGCGTGCGGAATGGCGCCGTTGGCCATGGTGAATGATGCTACCTACGGTTCCATGACGGTGCAGAAGGTTGACCAAATTGTAACCGACTATAACCAGAGACCATTGAAATAGTAAGTAGCTCGAAACTATCCAGTAGGGGAAAATTCAGTCATGAGCGAAAACGCAGCGATAAAAATACTGATCTGCCAGGGAACCGGTGGGATTTCGATGGGCGCCAAAGAGGTCGAGGCGGCATTCGTAAAACATCTCGCGGAAAAGGGTGTTGACGCTCTCGTCGGCAAACGTTGCGATGTTATCAAGACCGGATGCCGTGGTCTCTGTGCCAATGACGTCTTGGTTGACATCATCACACCCGAACAGGGGCGCGTCACCTACGACTTTGTAAAGCCTGAAGAGGTCGAACAGATCATTGACGAGCATATTGTCAACAAGTCGATAATGGAAAAAAGAAAGGCAAAACCGTATTACAATACCTTCGTAGATAAGCAGATGCGTGTTGTCATGACCGGTTGTGGCCAGATTGATCCTGATAGTCTCGATGCCTATAAAGAAGAAGACGGATTCAAGGCTATTGAGAAATGTGTTAAATCCATGAAGCCTGAAGAAGTGATTGAGGAAGTCAAAAAATCCGGACTTCGTGGCCGTGGGGGAGGAGGCTTCCCCACTGGTATGAAGTGGTCTTTCTGCAAGGCTTCTCCTGGTGATCATAAATATCTTATTTGCAACGCTGACGAAGGTGATCCTGGCGCATTCATGGACCGCTCGCTGCTTGAAGGCGACCCCTACTGTATTATCGAGGGGATGATGATTGCTGCCTATGCCATTGGCTGCGATTTTGGCTATGTCTACGTCCGCGCCGAATATCCCTTGGCGGTCCAACGTCTACAGCATGCTATCGACGTCTGCTATGAGCAGGGTTACTTGGGCAAGAATATCCAGGGCTGGGGCATTAATTTTGATATGCGCATCAAAATGGGTGCCGGTGCCTTTGTCTGCGGCGAAGAAACAGCCTTGATGGCTTCGATTGAAGGACATCGCGGCATGAGCCGTCCTCGCCCTCCGTTTCCCGCTGTTCGCGGTTTATGGGGATACCCTACAAACATCAATAATGTCGAAACCTTTGGCAACGTCCGTCATATCATCAACAAGGGTTCAGCTTGGTATGCCTCGCTGGGAACCGAAACCACAAAAGGGACCAAGATCTTTGCTGTTACCGGTAAGGTCAAACACACCGGCCTGGTAGAAGTCCCCGCTGGTATGAAGATCAGTGAAGTCATTTACGACGTTTGCGGAGGCATCGCTAATAATCGCAAGTTCAAGGCTGTACAGGCTGGTGGCCCGTCCGGCGGCTGTATTCCGGCCGACATACTCGACACCCCGGTTGATTATGACTCATTGATCAAAGCTGGTGCCATGATGGGTTCGGGTGGCTTGGTCGTTATGGATGAAACCACCTGCATGGTGGATGTTTCACGCTTTTTCCTCAATTTCACCAGGATGGAGTCCTGCGGTAAGTGTGTGCCCTGCCGCATCGGCCTCAAGGTCATGCTGGATATTCTTGAGCGGATTACCGAAGGGCATGGCGAAATTTCTGATATTGAAACCCTCCAGGATCTCGGTGCGGCAATTAAAAAGGCATCTTTGTGCGGTCTCGGACAGACGGCTCCCAATCCGATACTCTCAACTATAAACTACTTCCGCCATGAGTATGAGGCGCACATCAACGATAAACGCTGTCCTTCCAATTGCTGCAAAGAGCTTCTTTTGTGGCAGGTAGTAGAAGATAAATGCGTAAAATGCGGAGCTTGTAAAAAGGCCTGCCCTGTTGATGCGATTGTTTGGGAAAAAGGTCAGTTAGCCTTCCTTGATAAAGAAAAATGCACCAAGTGTAAATCCTGCTATGATGCCTGCCGATTTATGGCTATTGAATAACTTCCATTTTACGAAATAAACGGGTCAAATCACTGAGCAGAGGTTGAGATGGTAAATCTGACAATAGATGATAAGCAATGCACCGCACCCAAGACGGCAACTATTTACGAGGCGGCAAAAATTAATGGGATTAACATCCCTATTCTTTGCCATGACAAAAAATTAAAGCCTTTTGGCGCCTGCCGCATGTGCCTTGTAGAGGTTGAACAAATGAAGGGGCGTCAGATTCCTGCCTGTACTACACCAGTTACTGAGGGGATGATCATCCGCACTTCTACCCCAGATATCATAAAAGCTAGAAAAATGGTTCTTGAGCTACTGCTGCTAAACCATCCTATTGATTGTCCTGTTTGTGACAAAGGCGGGGACTGTGATCTACAGAATCTGACATATGAATATAAGGTAAGTGCCAATCGCTTCACCGATGAAAAATTTCATCACGACATCGATTACAACAATCCGCTGATTGAAAGGGATATGAATCGCTGCGTGCTGTGCGGGAAATGTGCAAGAATTTGTGACGAGATTGTTTCTTACGGTGCATTGACTTTTATGGATCGTGGCATTGAAACTAAAATAGCCTGCGAATTTGAGGCACCCCTGAATTGCGAGTTCTGCGGTTCCTGCGTCTCGGTCTGCCCCGTCGGATCCTTATTGGCCAGGCCGGTTAAATTCAAAGCTCGCATTTGGGCAATGTCTAAAGAAAAATCAATTTGCAGCTATTGCGGTACTGGCTGTAACCTGACTCTGGGTGTCAAGGACAACAAAGTTCTGACTACCATTTATGACCCCGAGCAGGGTTTTCACAAGGGACAACTTTGCTGTCGCGGGCGTTTCGGCTATCAATTTGTCAACAGTGATAAAAGACTCACCACTCCGCTTGTTCGCAAAAATGGAGTACTAGTACAATCCACATGGGATGAGGCACTTCAAATTGTGGCCACCCGTTTAAAGGGAGCAGGCTCTTCTGCTGCTGCTCTGGCGACCGCAAGGCTGACCAACGAAGAACTTATGCTTTTCAAGAAGCTGATGGAATCAATTGGTTCTAAAAATTATGATCATTCTGCTGGTTATGCCCATGCTGCGCTGACTGAAGGCTTTGCCCGTAGCTTCGGCACAACCTCTTCGCCCTCCACTATTTTGGATATTCAAAAGTCAGATCTGCTGCTGGTTATCAACACTGATTCATATGAAACCCATCCAGTTATTGGGTTTGAAATCAATATGGCGGTTAAAAACAAAGGCGTAAAACTTAATATATTGTCAGATAAAAAAGGTAAGTTGTCGAAACTGCCAAACGCCACAACATTGGTACATCGTCCAGGTACAGCAATTGCTGTTATCAACGCCGTTGCCAAAGCTATTATAGATGAAAAGCTTGCTGATGGCTCTGCCGCCTCAGTTGTTGGTTTTACTGAATTAGAAAAGGCCTTGGCTGGTTCGACTTGGGAATCAATTTCAGTTCAAAGCGGTCTGAGTGCTACCGAAATCAAGCAACTTGCCACAGATTACGCCAACGCTGAAAAAGCATTAATTCTGTTCCCTGTTGGCTTGGCCTATCCAGGTCACGACGCCGAGCTGGCCAGCGCATTGGCAAACTTGGCTATATTGACTGGCAAATTAGGTAAAGAAGGATGCGGCGTACTTTGCATGCCCGAGAAAAACAACAGCCAGGGCGCCGTAGATATGAAGTTTTATCCTGCTGATGGTGGATTGGATGCTGCTAAAATCATAGATGGTTGTATATCAGGATTTGTGAAAACCTTATTTATTGCTGGTGAAAATCCATTAGTGTCATATCCAGATCACGCCAAAATCTCTTCAGCCTTAGACAAGATTGAATTTTTGGTTGTTTCGGAACTTTTTATGACTGAAACCGCGGCTCTGGCTGATATTGTATTACCTGCCTGCTCATTTGCTGAAAAGGAAGGTACTTTTACCAGCGTTGATCATCGCATTCAATACATCAAGCCGGCCATCCGCAAGATCGGTAATTCCTGCTCGGATTTTGAAATCTTCTCAGCACTTTTAGTTAAGCTAGGCAACAAGGCTCCTGTTTCACCTGCATCTGTTTTTAGCAGCATCGAGAACCAGGCGGCTGGTTATAACGGTTTGAGCTACGCGAAACTCGGACTAGACGGAGCATTTGCGTCAGTAAACATAAAATCAACTTTTATTGTGCCCAAAGCTACTTCCATAAACGCTGAAGCAGGCAAACTGGCTCTCGTTACCGGCAACGCATTGTATCATAATGGCACCCTTTCACAATATGGTGAAGGTCCTATGTATGTTTGCCCTGAAGGTTATGTTGAAATTTCGCGCACGGATGCTGACAAACTCAAGATAGCTGAAAACGATCTTTTGACTGTTTCTTCGTCAAATGGAAGCATTCAACTTAAAGCTAGAGTTAGTTTTCGTATACCCGAGGGGCTGGTTTTTACCCCTTATCACTTCAGTTCTACCCCGATTAACAAAATTTGGAGTGGCGCACCAGTAACCTGGGTCTCGCTGTCTAGATAAAACTTTTAAAATAAGCCAATATTATAAACCAAGGAAAGAGGGACAGATGGATATCGTGATTTTAGGACTGCCGATGATGTACTACATCGCCATGGTTGCCAAGGTCCTGGTGGCGTTTATCTTCGTGCTGCTGACGGTGGCATACGCTACTTATGCTGAGCGCAAAATCATTGGGCACATGCAGCAACGTCTAGGGCCGATGTATACTGGCTGGCATGGCCTTTTGCAGCCTATTGCCGATGGCGTCAAACTTTTTTTCAAAGAAGAGATTATTCCGTCTCAAGCTAGTGTATTTGCTTTTTTGCTGGCACCCTTGATCGCGCTTATCCCTGCTTTCATTACCTTTGCAGTTATCCCTTTCGGGGGTGTGATCGAGGTAGCCGGTTATAAGATACCGCTTCAGATTGCAAGCTACGTTGATATGGCCAGCGGAAGAGTTTATGATGTCAACGTCGGCGTACTTTATGTCCTGGCAATGTCCTCACTTGGAGTGTACGGCATTGTTCTGGCTGGCTGGGCTTCAAACAGTAAATATTCATTGATGGGTGGTTTGCGCGCATCGGCTCAGATGATTTCTTACGAACTTTCGGCTGGTTTGGCTATAGTATCGGTTTTTATGCTCAGCCAAACGCTCTCCCTAAGCGAGATTGTTAATCTCCAATCCGGTTTTAATGGTTTTGACTGGTACGTCTTCAAACAGCCTTTAGCGGCCTTTATATTCTTTGTCTGCACCCTGGCAGAGATAAATCGCGTTCCCTTCGATCTACCAGAGGCTGAAACAGAGCTGGTTTCCGGTTTTTGTACTGAATATTCCAGCATGAAATATGCTATGTTTTTCATGGCTGAATATGCCAACATGGTCACAGTTTGCGCCTTGACAACCACATTATTTCTGGGTGGGTGGAATGGACCCTTGGCTACCACCATCCCCTTGCTTGGACCGCTTTATTTTATAGCAAAAGTATATCTGCTTATGTTCTTCATTATCTGGCTCCGCGCTACACTTCCTCGTTACCGTTACGATCAGCTTATGCATCTGGGTTGGAAGGTAATGCTGCCGCTTTCACTGTTAAACATTGTTCTTACCGGCTTCATTGGGTATTTCATCAATAATTAAAACGAGACACGCACTCTAAGGCGAGGATAGAAACATGAATCCGATTACACCGATTATAAACGGTCTTAAGATTACCCTGAGTCACATGTTCAAGAAGCCAATCACTCTTCAGTATCCGGAGGAGCGGCCAAAAGTAGCTGAGCGTTTCAGAGGACTACATGCTCTTAAAGTGTCACATAGTAATGCAAAATGTGTAGCGTGTTATCTCTGTCCGACTGTTTGTCCGGCTAAATGTATCTCGGTAGAAGCTGGCGAAGACTCCAATCATAACAAATTCGCAGCTAAATATGAGATCGACATGTTGCGTTGTATATTTTGCGGTTATTGTGTTGAGGCATGTCCAGTAGATGCAATCAAAATGACAGGCGAGTTTGAATTGGCCAGTTATCGGCGCGAAGATTTTACCTACAGCAAAGAAAGACTCTTAGAAAAGAAATAAAGGAGCAGTGCATGGAAACCCTCTTCTTCGCAATCATCACGCTTGTTGCTATAGTTTCGGCAATTTTAGTGATCACCTGCAAGAACCCGATCAACAGCGCGCTTTCGCTGGTGATGACCTTCTTCTGTCTGGCCACCTATTATGTGATGCTCGATGCTCCTTTCATGGCTGCCGTACAGGTGATGGTATATGCCGGCGCCATTATGGTCTTAATCGTGTTCACCATAATGCTCCTAAATATCAGGGTTGATGCAGCTAAAAAACATTCTCATATGGTGGTTGTGGGATTGATTATAGGTTTCTTTACCCTGGTGAATACAGTCTATCTTGTGGCTAAAAGTCATGTTGCTCAGCCAACCGGGCCGTACAGTGGCGATATGATCAGGCAGATCGGCCATACTGAACTGATTGGAAAAGAGATGTTCACCAATTTTCTGCTTCCATTCGAAATCACCTCAATTTTATTGCTGGTAGCTATCGTCGGTGCAGTTATTCTAGCCAAGAAAAAAATCTAACAGAGGGAACTATATATGGAAAACCTCAACAGCTATCTTGTCGTCAGCGCAGTTCTCTTTTCGATAGGGACCATTGGTGTACTCACTCGTAAAAATGCAATCGTAATGTTCATGTGTATAGAGCTAATGCTCAATGCCGTAAATCTTACCTTTGTTGCACTTTCTCGTCACCTGGGGAATCTGGATGGTCAGGTTTTTGTCTTTTTCATCATGACAGTTGCTGCGGCTGAAGCGGCAGTTGGTTTGGCCTTGATGATCGCATTCTTTAACAACAAAGAGTCAATTGATGTTGAAGATGTGAACCTGATGAAGTGGTAGCACTACCCTATCTTTAGTTGACAACGCTTAATCGATTGAATAAAGGAGTCTTACATGTTTGACAACGTATGGCTGATCCCGCTATTCCCGCTGATCGGTTTCCTGATCAACGGATTTTTCGGGAAAAAAATCAAGAATGAAGCAGTCATCGGTGGTATCGGCACCTTGGCAATATTCTCTTCATTCGTGGTGTCGACCTTGATTCTTATACAGATGATAGGGCTCCCTCCAGAACAACGGGTATTCGAAAAGGTTGTTTTTCCTTGGATACATTCAGGTAACTTTAAAGCGGATATGGCCTTTCTACTAGATCCACTCTCCTGCGTGATGATTATGGTTGTTACCGGGGTCGGTTCGCTAATTCACCTGTATTCGATTGGATATATGCATGGAGAAGAAGGTTTCTACCGTTTCTTTGCTTATCTCAATCTTTTCTGCATGTCGATGCTGCTTCTTGTGCTCGGTAGCAACATGCTGGTTATGTTTATCGGCTGGGAAGGTGTTGGTCTTTGCTCTTATCTGCTCATTGGTTATTATTTCCATAAAAAGTCTGCTGGCGATGCAGCCAAAAAGGCTTTTGTTATGAACAGGGTCGGTGACTTTGGCTTTCTGATTGGGCTTTTTACCCTTTATTGGTGGTTTGGAAGCAATCATAACATCTGGACCATTAACTTCATGGAAATTAAGGCGGCTTCCCACCTGCTTCCTTATGGTGGTGTAGTAACCATTGCCAGTCTCTGCTTTTTTGTCGGTGCAACCGGTAAGTCTGCTCAGATACCACTTTACACCTGGTTGCCAGATGCCATGGAAGGCCCCACACCTGTCTCGGCACTTATCCATGCTGCTACGATGGTTACTGCTGGCGTTTACATGATCGGTCGGATGAGTTTCGTCTTCATAAAATCTCCCGATACTATGATGGTGATAGCTGTAGTTGGTGCTGCCACAGCAATTTTCGCCGCAACAATAGGTACTGCACAGAATGATATAAAAAGGGTACTGGCGTACTCTACTGTTTCACAGCTTGGCTTTATGTTTCTCGCCATGGGTGTTGGTGCTTTCACTGCCGGTATTTTCCATCTTATGACTCATGCCTTTTTCAAGGCTTGTCTGTTCCTTGGCTCTGGTTCTGTGATTCATTCCATGCATCATGCATTGCACCATATTCATTCTCATGATGACGCTCAGGATATGAGAAATATGGGTGGTCTTAAAAATGCTATGCCGATAACTTTCCTTACATTTCTGGTATCCACTATTGCAATCGCCGGTATTCCTGGATTTTCAGGCTTCTTTTCTAAAGATGAAATCCTCTGGCAGGCCTTTGCCAATCCTTATCACGGTGCTCTGAACATGGCACTATGGGGCATAGGCGCTGTGGCAGCTTGTTTTACTGCTTTTTATATGTTCCGCCTGGTATTTATGACTTTCTTCGGTGATTGCCGTATTAATCCAAAGGCCAAGAGCCATCTGCACGAGTCTCCTGCTGTTATCACGATTCCGCTTATTGTTCTGGGTTTCCTGGCTGTAGTTGGCGGTTATATCGGTCTACCTAAGTTAATTGGCGATCTCTTCGGGGGCATTCCGAATTATTTTGAACATTGGCTTGATCCTGTTTTTGAGAAAGCGCATGAATACAGCACCCAATATGCTCATGTTGGCGCTCATCATAGCCATGCACTTGAGTGGGGCTTGATGGGACTATCGGTTGTAATTGCTTTGGTTGGCATCACAATCGCTTTTACAATGTACATCAAGAATACAGAGCTGCCAGGTAAGTTTACCTCAACATTTCCTGCACTGCATCGAGCGGTTTATAACAAGTGGTATATTGATGAGCTGTATGACTATGTTTTTGTCAATCCCTGCAAGGCTTTTGGCGGTTTCCTCTGGAAGGGTTTCGATGTGGTTGTTATTGACGGGATTGTTAACGGCGTTGGCAAAGTAGTTATGGGCTTTAGCGGTGTTTTCCGGTTTATGCAATCCGGGCTGATTCATAATTACGCTTTCAGTATGGCCTTTGGAGTAGTTGTTATCCTTGGCTACTACCTCTTTAAATAAACGAACTCAGCATTTTGCATAAAGGAGCATGAATTCATGAGTAACCTACTGAGCCTGACGACATTCCTGCCGATATTGGGTGTCCTACTGCTGCTGTTCATCCCAAAAGACAGTAAGTCTGTACTACGAGGAGTAACCTTCGCAGTAACTATCGTGACTTTCCTGGTGTCGTTGCCGATTCTGACCGGTTTTCAGTCAAATGCTGAATTCCAGTTTACGGAGAATGTTCCCTGGATTGCAGCAGGACCCTTTGTTATGCGCTATAACATCGGTATCGATGGTATTAGCCTCTGGCTCGTTATACTGACTACCTTTATTATGCCACTTGCCGTACTCTCTACCTGGACTGCCGTAGAAGAAAAGGTCAAGGAGTACATGATCTGTCTATTGCTCCTTGAAACAGGCATGCTGGGTGCTTTTATTTCACTGGACCTCTTCCTGTTCTACATCTTCTGGGAAGTCATGCTGATCCCGATGTATTTCATCATCGGTATCTGGGGTGGCAAGAACAAGGTATATGCTGCTGTAAAGTTTTTTGTCTACACCATGGTTGGTTCGTTGCTCATGTTAGTGGCCTTGATTTTCCTTTACCTCAAAGGCACTGCAGCAGGAATCACCGACTTTGGTCTGCTGCATTTCTTTGACTTACATCTTGACCCGGCGACTCAGACCTGGCTTTTCCTTGCCTTTGCTTTCGCATTTGCCATTAAGGTACCGATGTTTCCGCTCCATACCTGGTTGCCAGATGCGCATACAGAAGCCCCAACGGCTGGTTCTGTTATACTTGCTGCGATTCTTCTCAAAATGGGTACTTACGGATACGTTCGTTTTGCCATGCCGCTATTTCCTGATGCGGCTCATAAATTTACACCATTAATCGCAACCCTTTCAGTGATAGGAATAATCTACGCCTCACTGGTTGCCATGGTTCAGGAGGATGTGAAAAAGCTTGTCGCCTATTCCTCGGTGGCCCACCTTGGATTTGTTATGCTAGGGGTATTTGCTTTCAACGTGCAGGGCATTACCGGTGGAATGCTGCAGATGCTTAATCATGGTATCTCTACAGGCGCATTGTTCCTTATTGTAGGCTTCATTTATGAACGCCGTCATACCCGTCTGATAACAGACTTTGGTGGCTTATCGAAACAGATGCCTATTTTTGCAACAATCTTCATGATAGTTACGTTCTCTTCGATTGGTTTACCCGGTACAAACGGTTTTGTTGGCGAATTTCTAGTGTTGATCGGTTCCTTTGAGAGCGAGCTTCGCTGGTGGACTATTATCGCTTCAAGTGGTGTTATTCTCTCAGCGGTTTATATGTTGTGGATGTTCCAAAGAGTTATGTTTGGTGAACTAGATAACCCTAAAAACCAGGTCCTCAAGGATTTGAACGTCCGAGAAATTGCGATAATGGTTCCCTTGATTGCTCTGATTTTCATCATGGGTCTGTATCCTAATCCTTTTATTGAGAAAATGGACCCAGCCATTCAGAAACTTATTGCTCAAACAAGGCCCGCTTCCATGACCGCTCAGGCCGCTTCACCTGCAATGCCGCCAGGACATCCTATGATAGCCCCGGCTGCTGAACAAGCCGTACCTGCTTCACCTGCAGTTAATCCGAATGTTTCAAAGTAAATAACGAGTCAATCCGACCGGAGGATATTTTAGATGGACATGATTACTATACCAGCCGTCAATTTGACCCCGATTTTGCCGGAGATTTTACTCTCCGTGCTTGCTATGGCTCTGCTGCTAGTTAGTGTTTTAATTCCCAGCGTGCAGAAGTCCTATATCGGGTATATCAGTTTTATCGGCGTAGTTGCTACAGCTGTACTGGTGGGTTCCGGTTGGGGGGCGAATGTAGAAAGTTTCAATAGTTCGATCATTCTTGATAACTTTGGCAGTTTTTTTAAAATCATATTTTTGGTCTCTGCCGGTTTGGCAATCCTTATCTCAGACCAGTACATGGACCGAGAAGGCTGTAATCATGGTGAGCTCTATCCCCTGATACTGTTTGCAGTAGTTGGAATGATGCTGATGGCGGCAGGAACTGACTTAATGACCTTGTTCCTCGGTCTCGAAGTTATGTCCGTGTCTCTGTATGTACTGGCTGGTTTTAATAGAGCTAATTTAAAATCCAACGAAGCGGGTCTCAAATATTTTCTTCTTGGGGCATTTTCCACCGGATTTCTACTTTATGGCATGGCACTGATATACGGCGCGACCGGCACAACACGCATTGCCAAAATCGCATCACAGGTAGCACAGATGGCTGTGCCTACAAGTAATATGATGTTGCTGGCCGGCATGCTGTTGTTGCTAATAGGCTTTGCATTTAAAATTGCAGTTGTACCGTTCCATATGTGGGCTCCTGATGTCTATGAAGGTGCTCCGACACCCTTGACTGCTTTTATGTCCACTGGTCCCAAAGCGGCTGCCTTTGCTGCTGCCTTGCGTGTCCTGCTGGTAGCTTTTCCTTCCTTGTTAGTTGATTGGAGTCAGCTTCTGTGGGTTCTGGCTGTTTTGACCATGACAGTAGGTAATATCACTGCATTACGCCAAGACAATATAAAACGTATTCTTGCTTATTCTTCCATCGCTCATGCAGGGTATGTTCTCGTTGGTTTCGCCGCCGGAAACGAAACAGGTTCCGCTGGCATTCTGTTCTATATGCTTTCCTATGCCTTTATGAATATTGGCGCTTTTGCCATCATTATCCTGGTTGGCAAAAAGGGCGAGCCAAATGGAAATGTAATGGATTTTGCCGGTTTTGGGTTTAAACATCCTTTGCTGGCAGTGGCCATGACGGTATTCCTTTTCTCACTTGCGGGTATGCCTCCAACTGCTGGTTTCATCGGCAAATTTTACCTTTTCTCAGGAGCCATTCAAAAAGGATATATTTGGCTGGCCATCATAGGTGTTCTTAACAGCGCTGCATCAGTTTATTACTATCTGCGCGTAATGGTCTACATGTACATGAAAGAGCCGACTGAGGAATTTGATTGGCTGCAGGTGTCTGCCCCTATTGCATTGGCCCTGATGATCTCAGTGGCTGGCTCATTGATCCCCGGTATTGTTCCTTCTTTCATCCTTCAATTTGCCCAACAAGCGGTGCGATTGATATAGGTTGACCAAATAAGACAGCCAAAAGGGGCGATCTGATATAGAGATCGCCCCTTTCATTTTCTACTTGGCACAATAGACATCTAATGATATGTCGGTATTTTTTCTTGTATTAGAACATATGGACTGACGATCAGCATAGAGAACATCTTGTCGATATCCCCATTCCAGGTCTTAATCTGTGAGTCAGATGGTTTGCTGATTAAACCGGCTAAAAGCCACAGCTCGATAGTCGCAGCATCATCGCTGGCAACCTTTAAGGCCGCTTCAGCCAGATCAATTTTGTCATCAACCCAAATAATCCCGCCACGCTCCAGATGTGCACGTAATTGACTCCACTCGGCTTCGTCTATTTGCAGCGTCAATTCCTCTTTACTAGGTATCATTCAGTGATCCTTTCTCAAAAGTTCATAGGCAAATGTTATCATCCATCTTCCGCTACACTAATTTGGTCTGTCCAATGAGAAGGTCAGGTTGATTGATTAAGGGAAATGTTACTCATACAGTTTCTCTCGTGTAAGTATATGAGGAGAAAAGGCGACTAAATGCCGGGATCTGCGTTGGCTCTTTGGTGTCAAGGCCTTGGGCGTTTTAATAGTTCTAACCGAGTCAAGGCGTCCCGGGCAGAAGGGGAACCTGGAAAGGACCTTACGATGTCCTGATAGAGTTGCGTAGCGTGTTCAATATTGTGCTGCTTTTCTTCAAAACGAGCTGTCTCAAGCATCTCTTGGGCCTTGCTTTGACCGGAACAACCGACACTAAGTAAAGAAAGAAGAAACACTCCGGCCAAGATAAAAAATTTCATTTTGCCTCCTTCTCGATTGCCACGTCAGGTGCAATAACTCTTAGCAACGGCGGGCCTCCGTCTTTGAGTTCTGGGTGCAGATAAATAAGTTCCCAGAAACGTCCATCTAAAGGGTCGCGGTAGAGGGTGTCGGCACCTTCGCTTCTTTGTACAACTTGCAGATACTCTGCCGTCAGGCGATTGATGCGTTCCCAGGTTGAATCGGGAACCATTGAGCTTCCCAAATCTATCCAGAAACCTCTTAACTCTATTTCCTCAGATTTTAAACGCATCAGCCCTCCTGAAATCGATATTAGTGGTAGTTCTGCCAGATCAACTTGACACTTATTGCCAGTACCATGGTGATAAAGACTGGTCGAATGAACCGGGTCCCCTTATTGACGACCAGACGTGCTCCGATTCGGGCGCCAATAAATTGCCCCAATCCCATAAGCAAATCTTCACGCCAGCAAACCGCCCCGCCCCAGATGAATAACAGCAGCGATGCAAAGTTACTTGTGAAATTCATTACCTTGGTATAGCCAGTAGCCGTAGTCATGTTCAATCCTAGACCAAAGATGAGCGCCATAACCCAGAAGGAACCGGTGGCCGGGCCCAAAAAACCATCATAAAATCCCAGAACGAGACCCAAAACAATAAAAAATGCATCTCTTCTAATGCGAGGGTGAACATCAGTGTAACCCAGGCGCGGCGTCAGCATAGTGTAACAGACGATAAAAATCAGCAGCCAAGGAATTATCATGCGCAGAAAAGAGGGGTCCATTAATTGAACAGTATAAGTGCCTAAAACCGCACCCAAGGCAGTAAAAGTGATGCCTTCCAGACAATCCTTTAACTTCACTGTACCGTGGCGGATAAAGGTCAGCATTGCACTTCCAGAGCCGAAGCTGGCCTGTAATTTATTAGTCGCCAGTGCCGCCTGAGGCGGTAAGCCGATACCTAGCAAGACCGGAATTGTAATCAACCCGCCGCCGCCCGCAATGGAATCTACAAGACCGGCAATCAGGCCAACTAAAAAAAGTAGCAATAAGATGAGTGGCTGAAAAACCCCATTTATAATCATTTATGGTTAGTTTTCCTCTAGATCAACTGTTGGAGAATCTTCCTGATAAGGCGGATCATACGCCCACAGGCCATCACTTGTCTTATTGCAGTCACCTTTCCAGGGGTCGATCGGGAGATAAAATTTATAGTCTTGTTTATAAACACCGAAGTGAAGATGAGGAATAAGAGAGTTGCCAGAGCTTCCCACATTGGCGATCCATTGGCCGCGCCTGACATTCTGTTTTGTAGTTGCACGTAAAGAGCCATTGCGCAAATGGGCATAGAGGGTTAAATAACGAGCGCCATTAATCTTGTGTTCCAGAATGATGTAGTTGCCGGCATTAAAGCCAAGAGAGGCCTGTTCAAATCCTTTTAAGGTCAAAAGAGTCTTCTTTTGTTCGTCACAATCACGATCTGTATCGTTTGGACAATGATCTTGTAGCCCATCCTGAATCCAATGCACAATGCCGTCGGCTGCAGCTAGTACATGCACATCTTGCTCAACCGAAGAGACAACGATATCGGTGCCGTGATGGCCGCGATACCCAGGCGTGCCGCAGGAAAAGGATTTACCAGCCCCTGAAATATCTGGATAACCGATGCGAAAATGCTGTCCTACACAACTAATACCTGGAATGCAGTCAATAGGCCAGGAAAAGCCCTGGTCAGAAGCTAAAGATAAATCAGGACAAGATATAATCGGCAGCAGTAAAAGACTTAACAGCAGCCATTGATGTCTCGAAAATGAACGAGTAATTTTCATATAGGCTTCCACTTGAGAAGACAATTCCTCAACTGACAATGTAAATATAGAATTGCCAAACGAAGAAATGAGAGAAATGAGCAAGATCAGCATTAAAACAAATCAGCAAAAAAAAGGCCAGATTTTCTATGCCAGCTGCACAAAACAAAAAGGCCTCCCATGTGGGAGGCCTTTTAAAATGGCGCGCTTGGAGAGATTCGAACTCCCGACCTACGGATTCGTAGTCCGTTGCTCTATCCAGCTGAGCTACAAGCGCATTGTAAACTGTGAAGACGAAATAAATAACAAAACTTAGCAGTCAGTGCAAGCTAAATTTAAGTTTACCAGAATTTTTATTAACTATTATTCGAATTGGGCCTTGAAGTCATGGACCAAGTCACGCAGTTCAGCCACCTCTGCTCGCAGAAGGGTCAGCTCCTCCTCAATGTTTGCTAAACGCTCATTTTCGGCCTGTACTCTCAGCCGGGCAGCCTCTGGAGGTGGACTAGCTTCGGCACATATTTCAGGCTCTCCAGTAAATAACTGGGCGTAGCGCGGTTCTTTCCTGCCGGGCAGTCGGGCCAAGCGGGTAATCATCGGCTGTTCACGCTCCATCAGCTCCCTCAGGACCTCTTCCATCGCCGCGAGGTCTGGGAAGTGGTGCATTCGCTCGGCGCGGATGCGCAGTTCTCCACCTGTTTGAGGTCCACGAACCAGCAGCTCGCATAACACAGCCTGTTCGCCCGGCACCAAACCCAGCTTTTCAGCCAGTAAATGACGATACTTAGGCACCCTTCCACCCTCGGCCGAAATTACAACCAACTGCTTGAACCGTAGTGCATCAAGGGCGCGGACCACCTCATCGTCCTCCAGGGCCAGTATGGGATCCCGGTTGGATTTTTGGTTGCAGGCATTGGTAAGGGCATTGAGCGAAAGCGGGTAATATTCGGGTGTTGTCAGTTCTTTTTCAATCAGGCAACCCAGTACGCGGGCTTCAATGTCGTTCAAGGTGGTAACCATTTGCTTCCTCCGGTGGCGTTGGTTTTAGGAAGCAAAGTATATCAGCATGTACGATGAACTGCATGGGTTTTTTATGGCTGCTTACGTAGCGAGCATTCGTATACAAAATGTTCAGTATACATAATTGGCAGGGACCTTTAGCATCTCTATACTGGTTGAGTAACAATATCTCTTCCTTAGGTGGCAGCCAGTATGTGTAAAAAAATATTCATTGCCGCGACTGGTCAGCATTGCGGCAAAACCACCGTCAGCCTTTCGTTGATGCATTTGGCCAGACAACGCTATGCCCGGGTGGGATACATAAAACCTCTGGGCCCAAAGTGTCAGGAGTATGGCGGGGTGGTGGTGGACAAGGATGCTGTTTTGATGGCGCAAGTGTTTGGTCTTGAAAAGCAGATTGCACTCATGTCTCCACTCGTTCTTGGCAAAGGTTCTACCAAGCGCTTTCTGGACGGCCAGCTCTGCCGGGAATGGGCGATGGAAAAGATTTTAAGCGCCTGCCGTGAGCTTGAAAGGCACTGTGACCTGCTTTTGGTGGAGGGGGCCGGCCATGGTGGTGTTGGTTCTGTTATAGGGCTGAATAACGCCGATATTGCCAAGCTATTGCAGGCGCCGGTCGTGATGGTGGCTGGCGGCGGGATCGGCAGTGTAGTTGATTCTGTGCGGCTCAACCTGCCGCTCTATGAAAAAGAGGGGGTCGATGTCCGTATGCTGCTGGTCAACAAGCTGTTGGCCGACAAGCGCGAGTCGTCGTTGTCTTACCTTTCCAAATACTTTACCGGCAGTGGCATCCAAGTCTGCGGTGCCTTTAATTACTCGCCTGTGCTGGCCGATCCGACCCTGCAAAACGTTTCCAAGGTCCTGGCACAGCCGCTTCAGGGAGACCCATCCCAGAAACAGCGCATCATTCACAACCTGCAATTAGGAGCGGCCTCCTCGCAAAAGGTGATTGATAACCTGCGCCAGTCGACTCTGGTATTGACCACCAGCTCCCGCGATGAACTGCTGGTTACGCTCTCCTCGCTCTATCACATTCCTGCTTACCGCGATAAGATCGCGGGCATTGTTATCCCTGGACATGCGCCGGTTTCGGCTATCACCCAACGTATTATCGATGACAGCGCCATTCCCTATGTGCGCGTCGAGCAGACCACAGCCGAGGTCTACAGCGCCCTTAACGGGCATGTCTCCAAGATTTCGGCCGAAGATACTGAAAAGATCTCGCTGATCACCAGCCAGGCCGAACAGGTTATAGATTTCGATGCCATCGATGCCCTTTTGGCCAACAACCCTGAAACAATCCTGGCCCAGGCTGCCTGACAAGACCCTGATCCGGCGGTAGCAAATGCCGCCGGATTCCGGATGCCAACCCAAAACACTTTCTTTCAAGTCCTCTCCCAACCTTTCCAACCTTCATGACTGTCTTTTGACTAAATATAAGATTATCATGGTCTCATTGACCTGTTTTTGCTAAAACTCATTATCCTTCTGACTGCTTGACAGCAGCCAAAAGAGGGGCATTAACAGAACTAGTGTATCCTATGAACTGAAGGGACCTTTGAATGACCAGGAAAATCATGATATTGGCGGCAGTTGGTCTGGCTGTGGTCGTTGTGGCATTTGTCCTAGTGCGCCGAGCACCCAAGCCGGCCGATGAACTAAAGGTTTCCGGTACCATTGAGGTAACCATGGTTGAGGTTTCCTTCAAAGTTGGTGGCCGGCTGGCAGAGCGTCTGGTTGATGAGGGCGAGATGGTGCGTGCCGGGCAGATGGTGGCGCGTCTGGAGGACGACGAGCTAAAGGAACAGCGCTCAGCCAGCCTTGCTGAACAGCAGGCGGCCCAGGCCGCCCTGGCTGATCTGGAGGCCGGAAGCCGCCGGGAAGAGATTGCCCAGGCCGAGGCCAGCCTGGCACGCCTGAGGGCGGAGGCCGACCGCTGGGCCAAGGATGCTACGCGGATGGAGGCATTGTTTCGGCGGGAAGTAATACCCCAGAAAGATCTGGATGCTGCCAGGGCTGGGCGGGAAGCCTCGGCAGCCGCGGTACGCGAGGCAGAACAGCGCCTGAGACTGCTTAGGAGCGGCCCTCGCCCGGATGCCGTTCGTCAGTTCAAGGCCAAATCTCAGGCAGCCACGGCCGGCCTGTCGCTGGCTGAAACCAGACTGGCCCAGGGAGTTTTGACCGCCCCTCTCACCGGTATGGTGCTGGCCAAACATGCCGAACCGGGGGAGATGCTGGCTCCGGGAGCCCCGGTGGTTTCAATCGGGAAGCTGGATGAAGTCTGGCTGCGGGCTTATATCCCGGAAGACGAGCTGGGGCGGGTCAAGCTGGGACAGTCGGCCCGAGTGACGATTGATACCTGGCCGGGGCGGATTTTCACCGGACGCATTGGATTTATAGCCCCGCAAGCGGAATTTACCCCCAAAAACGTACAGACTGAAAAAGAGCGGGTTAAGTTGGTGTATCGGATCAAGATCTATGTAAATAACCCAAAAATGGAGCTGAAGCCGGGTATGCCGGCCGACGCGGTGATAGAGACGAAACCATAATTATCAGTCCTGTGTGGTTGGCTCGGCAATAAGTCCCTTTGCTTGCTATACCTGATTTTCTACCGGCCTTGTATATGAATTCTGACTTCCTCAGGAGTTAGCATGGAAGCAATTACAGCCCACAGCCTGACCCGTTGTTTCGGCGATCTGATGGCCGTGGACAGCCTTTCCCTCTCCATTTCCAAGGGGGAACTGTTTGGCCTGGTCGGCTCGGACGGGGCCGGCAAGACGACTACTCTGCGCATGCTGACCGGCATGATCGAGCCGACCAGCGGAGAAGCGCACATTTTGGGCTGCCCCAGCACCAACCTCAGCCCGGTGCAAGGGGAGATCGGTTATATGAGCCAGCGCTTTGGGCTCTATCCTGACCTGACTGTTGCCGAAAATATCCGTTTTTACGCCGACCTGTTCGGCGTATCCTCTGCAGAGCGAAAATCCCGTTCGGAACGTCTGTTGGCCTTCAGCGGCATGGCCCCCTTTATCAACCGCCAGGCCGGTCGATTGTCTGGTGGAATGAAACAGAAACTGGGCCTGTGCTGCGCCCTGATCCACAAGCCGAAAATTTTACTGTTGGACGAACCGACCAATGGGGTCGATCCGGTCTCACGCCGCGATTTCTGGCGCATCCTGAATGAGCTGCGCAGCGAGGGGGTTTCCATTGTGGTGGCCACTGCCTATCTCGATGAAGCGGAGCGTTGTGACCGGGTCGGGCTTTTGCATCAGGGCCGGCTATTGGCCTGTGACAAACCGGTTGAACTGCGGCGCCTGACGATCGGCACTATCCTGGAGGTGCGCGAGATCGATGCCCGCCGGACATTGCATCTGTTGCGCGACAAGCTGCCGGGCAGCACGATGAACCTGTTCGGTGACCGGCTGCACCTGATGACCGATGATCCGGTTACGACCACCCGCCTGCTGGAAAAACTGCTGGCCGAGGCCGGGCTGCCGCATCCGCGCATCGAACGTGTGGAACCGATTCTGGAGGATGTGTTTGTGTCGATGATGGGGAACCAGCCCCGGCAACCGTCTGCGTCGGCTCCCCTTCAAGAGGGGCATCAGGGTTGGTCCGGGGCGCATGCAGGCAAGATTTCTCCTCGCCTCAGCTCTCTCCCGGTCGACGTTGGGGCGCCACCTGCCGTCACGCTCGACCGTCTCAGCAAGCGTTTCGGCGACTTCACTGCCGTGGACGGCGTCAGTCTTACCGTTCCCCGTGGCCAAATCTTCGGTTTCCTTGGGCCAAACGGTGCCGGCAAGTCCACCACTATCCGCATGCTGTGCGGCATCCTGCCGCCTACCTCGGGAGCCGGCCTGGTGGCCGGTTTCGATATCGCCAGGGAACCGGAAAGGATCAAGGAGAACATCGGCTACATGAGCCAGCGCTTCTCCCTCTATGAAGACCTGACCGTCGAGGAAAATATCGCCTTTTACGCCGGGGTTTACCGCCTGCCTACAGTCAAGCGCCGGGAGCGTACCGAATGGGTGATCGAGATGGCCGGCCTGACCGAGCGGCGCAGCTCCAATGCCGGTGAGCTTTCCGGCGGCTGGCGGCAGCGCCTGGCTCTGGGCTGTGCCATATTGCATGAGCCGCCGATCGTCTTCCTGGATGAACCGACCTCGGGTGTTGATCCGCTTTCCCGGCGCAAGTTCTGGGAGTTGATCTACTCTTTGGCCGACAACGGGGTCACGATCTTTGTTACCACACATTATATGGATGAGGCCGAGTACTGCGATCGCCTGGCACTGATCTATCGCGGCCAGTTGGTGGCGATCGGAACGCCGGAGGAATTGAAGCGTGCCCGCTCAACAGGCGCTGAACTGCCGACACTGGAAGAGGTCTTTATCGGCTTGATCGAAGAGCGGGATGAACAAGGCGAACAATCATGAACTGGTGCCGCCTGAAGGCAGTTGCCAGGAAAGAATCCCTCCACGTACTGCGCGATCCACGCAGCCTGATGATGGGGATCGGCATGCCGATGATGCTCTTATTCCTGTTCGGTTACGCCCTGTCGCTGGATGTAGACCGGGTGCCGCTGGCGGTATGGGATCAATCCGGGACCGTGGAAAGTCGTGAGTTTATAAGCCGCTTCTCTGGTTCGCGTTATTTTGCCCTGGCCATCAATGCCGACAACTACGGCCGGATCGAACAGGCTATTGATCGGCGCGAGGTGTTGATAGCCCTGGTGATACCGCCTGATTTCAGCCGCAGACTGGCAACAGGACAGGCGGCTATCGTTCAGACCATCCTGGATGGCAGCGATCCAAACACCGCCACCATTGCCTTGGCCTATGCCGATGCCACGGCAATTGGTTTCTCACATGACATTGCTATGAAGCAGGTTAAAAGGATTAGCAGTCTTCCTTCTTCCGAATCAGGAAGCGCTGTTCGACAGGGGGGTGAGATGTCTTTACCGGCTCTGGAGCTGCGCCCCAGGGTCTGGTTCAATACCGACCTGGTTTCGCGCAACTTCATCTTTCCGGGACTGATAGCGGTGGTGATGATGATCATGGCCGCCATTCTGACCTCGCTCAGCATGGCCCGTGAATGGGAGACCGGTACCATGGAACAGCTCCTAGCCACCCCTGTCTCCGGCACCGAGCTGATCTTCGGCAAGCTGGTGCCTTACTTCTGCATCGGTATACTCGATTTGATCCTCTGCGTCTGCATGGGGGAATTCGTCTTTAACGTGCCGCTGCGCGGCAGCCTGTGGTTGTTGGCACTGTTGGCGGTGCTGTTCCTGTTCGGTGCGCTCTCCTTCGGGATGCTGCTCAGCATCATCACCCGCAGCCAGCTTGTGGCCAGTCAATTAGCTATAGTCACCACGGTGCTGCCGGCCTTCCTGCTTTCCGGCTTCATCTTCCCGATTGAAAACATGCCGCTGCCGATCCAGATCGTGACCCGGATCATCACGGCCCGTTACTTCGTCTTTATATTGCGGGGGATCTACCTGAAGGATGTGGGGCTGGCAGTGCTGTGGCCGGAGGTGCTCTTTTTGGCAGGATTCGGGATGGTTGTGATGATAATTGCAGTGAAAAAATTCAAGAAAAAGATACTGTAGGCGCCAATGTTTGAACGTCTCAAAGCCATGTTGATTAAGGAGTTCATCCAGGTCTTTCGCGACCCCCGCATGCGGGTGGTGCTGTTTGTGCTGCCCGCCTTGCAGACCGTAATATTTGGCTATGCCGTCAACATGGATGTGAAAAACATCCCCACTGCGATCCTTGATCGCGACAACAGCAGCGAGAGCCGTGAGTTGAACGCCATCATGACATCCTCCGGCTATTTTCATCTGACAGAGTACATAACCAGCGATCAAGAGGCACGGGCCTTGTTGGACCGGGGTCGGGTGCGGGTGATACTGAGGATCGAGCCCGGCTTCGGCGAGCAGTTGCGCCGGGGCGAAGCAGCGCCGCTACAGGTGCTGCTGGATGGCAGCGATTCCAACACCGCCGGTGTCATCATGGGATACCTGGCTCGGCTAACCAGCGACTACACCAGCCGACTGCAGGCCGATTTCCTGGCCCGCCACTTAGGGCAGGCCCCGCGGATCGGCCGAGTCGAGTTGGCTAGCCGGGCCTGGTTCAACACCAATCTGGAAAGCCCCCCTTTTTATGTCCCGGCCGTGATTACCAATATCCTGTTTGTCATAACTATGCTGCTTTCCTCAATGGCAATTGTGCGTGAGAAAGAGATCGGCACCATCGAACAGGTGATAGTAACCCCGATCCGCAAGCGTGAATTCATCCTGGGCAAGACACTCCCGTTTGTGCTGATTGGCTATATCGATGTGGGACTGATCAGTCTGGTGAGTTACCTGGTCTTTAATGTGCCGGTGCGAGGAAGCCTCGGGCTGCTTTTTTTAGCTACCACTCTGTTTTTGATGAGTTCGCTGGGCATCGGACTGTTGATCTCCACGGTCAGCCAGACCCAGCAACAGGCCATGATGACCGCCTTCTTCATCATCTTCCCGGCCATGCTTTTATCGGGCTTTGCCTTTCCAATCGAGAACATGCCGCTAGTGGTGCAGTGGCTGACACTTCTTAACCCGCTGCGTTTCTACATGGTGGTGATTCGGGGAATCTTTCTGAAGGGGGTGGGGCTGGGGATTTTGTGGTCGCAACTCCTGGCACTCGCAATTATTGGTTTGGCTGTGCTCTCGATTGCCGTGGCGCGCTTCAGGAAGACCTTGGCATGAAAAATCGAAATGAGGCTGGACTTGCATTTGCCGAAATCTGTGGTTTCATTACCGTATAGAGTAGTCAATCGTTTCGCGGAAAGGGGGCTTTTCGTATGAGAAGGATAAGTATTTTTCTGTTTATATTGATGGCCGCTTTTTTTACGGCCTCGCTTGGCCTGGCTGCTGAAAAAACGTTTAAGGCCAAATTTTCAGGAAAAGAAGAAACACCCGCCGTCAGCACCAAGGCCAAAGGAGATGCCGAATTCAAGCTGGGCAAGGATAGCAAGGAGTTGACCTATATTATCCATTTAAAGGATATAGAGAATGTTACCGCTGCCCACATCCATATGGGGAAAAAAGGTAAGGCCGGTCCGCCGGTGGTAAACCTGTTTACCGGTCTCAAAAAAGCCGGCAAATTCAGTGGCGTACTGGCAGAAGGCCGGATCATGGATAAGGATCTGACCGGCGACCTGCAGGGTAAAATGATCGATGACCTGGTAATGTTGATTAAATCCGGGGATGCCTATGTAAATGTCCATACCGATATGAATCCGAATGGGGAAATACGTGGGCAAATTAAATAATGTTTCTTTACCGCAATTATAACAATGGCCTGCCTACTAGCAGGCCATTGTTATTTTCAGGTTTTTGAATGCAGGTTAAAAACCTTAAGGAGGAAGCAGGATGAAAAGAGGTTTATCTGTGACAATCTTCCTCCTGATGTTTTCCTTGTTTGCGACAATAGCGTTTTCAGACACCAGTCGCGGAAAGATCGATCCCAAGAAAGAATTCGAAAAGCATTGTGCTGTTTGTCACCCGGATGGGCAAAACACGATCAATGCCAGGAAACCCTTGAACAGAAAATCTCTGGCCGCCAACGGCATCAAGAGCACTAAGGATATAGTGGCAAAGATGCGCAACCCCGGTCCGGGCATGACCAGGTTTGACGAGAAAACCATTCCCGACAAAGAGGCCAATGAGATAGCTAAGTACATACTGAAAACGTTTTAGTTGCCAAACTTGCTTTCAGCTTTTAAAGGCGCGTAATTCATCCGCTAAACGATCAACCGATGTAAACCCGGCTCCTGCCAGGCTGAGCTCCTTCAGAGCCCTGTCTGAGTCGCCGGGGTTTACATCCACACCAGCAATAGCGTCGCTGATAACCGACACATTGAAACCCAACCCTAACGCATCCAGCACCGACGAGCGCACGCAGTAATCAGTGGCCAGGCCGCCGATATAAAGCTGCTTCACCCCCAGCGCCATCAACAGCTCCTTAAGCGATCGCCCTTCTTCTGTGAGCGCCTCAAAGGCTGAATAGCTATCCTTCTCAGGGTCAGTCCCCTTGGAAAGCACTATGGCCCCCTCAGGCAATCGCAATGCAGGATGAAAGGCCGCACCAAAGCTGCCCTGTACACAGTGCGGTGGCCAGGAACCGCCATAGTCCCTGAAATGTCTTGTTACTGGCGGGTGCCAGTCGCGGCTTGCCAGCACCGGCAGTCCGTGGTCACCAAACAGCCGTGCAGCCCGATTCAGCGGTTCCACTACCCGGTCGCCATCCGGCACAGCCAGTGCCCCATTGGAACAAAAATCATTCTGTAGATCAACGATCAGAAGAGCGGCCCCGGCTTTCATTTTTCAGCCTCCTGCTGGCAGAGGGCATCTATCAGCCGGCTTCGCAGGCCCTTTAGATTTTCAGAGATCGAAACCTTGTAACGGTGCGGATTGATGAAGCGTAGACAACCCTGGGGCAGCAGAGCCAATTCGCACCGACAGCGCTCGGCCATGGTGGGCAGGTTCTCCCTGTCTTCAGTGCGGCGGCCTGCCAGCATCACCACCCTGCGCAGATCCTTCATTTGAAATTGATCGGGCAGCAGGGTGTGCTGTAGCGGATTGGCCGGGTCAAAGACTGTTTCGCCAGGCTGCAGCGTATCATCATCCAGCCCGATTACATCCTGAACAAAACCACCCTCCATATTCAATACCCTGAAGAGCCGCTTTTTACCGGGCAGGGTGGCTTTGGCAATATCGCTGGTCACCTTCAACTTTGGTTGGCCATCGATCACCACCAGCTTGTAAACACCACCCAGTGCGCCGCCGCCAGGGCCGTTAGCAGTAGCCAGCCGGGTGCCGACACCATAGATGTCAACCCGCCCTTGTTCGCTGCGGACCGATTCGATCACATATTCGTCCAGCTCATTGGAGGCTACGATCCTGACATTGTTAAAGCCGGCATGGTCAAGCATAAGTCTGGCTTGATGGGAGAGATAGGCCAAGTCGCCGGAATCGATACGGATGCCGCGCAGTTCATGCCCCTTTTCGCGTAGTTCCTTTGCCGCCCGAATGGCATTGGGAAGGCCGCTCTTCAAGGTGTCATAGGTGTCCACCAGCAGAATCGAGCTGTCGGGAAAGGTATCCGCATAGGCTCGAAAAGCGCTTAGTTCATCCGGAAAGGCCTGGACCCAGCTATGGGCATGGGTGCCGCGCACCGGCAGATCGTAGTTCATGCCGGCCAGGACATTGCTTGTTCCAACAGCCCCGCCAATGCAGGCCGCACGCGAGGCGGACAGTCCGCCATCGGGTCCCTGGGCACGCCGCAAGCCGAATTCAATCAGCTCGGCGCCTTGGGCGGCATGGCAGATGCGGGCCGCCTTGGTGGCAATCAGGGTTTGAAAATTGATCATGTTGAGCAGGGCTGTCTCTATGAACTGGGCCTCGGCCAAGGTACCTTCCACTGTTACAAGCGGCTCGTTGGCAAATACCAGCGTGCCTTCCGGCGGCGCAGTGACCTGGCCTTGAAAACTAAACTCACGCAGGAACTCGATGAAACGTGGCCGGAACAGCCCCAGACCCCGCAGGTAATCAAGCTCGCGAGCCTCGAACTGCAACTCCTCCAGATAGTCCAGGGCCGGCCCCAGACCGGCAAAAACAGCATAGGCCCCTTGAAAGGGATTGGTGCGGAAAAACAGGTCAAAAACAGCCGGTTTTTCCGTGATCCCTTGCTCCAGATAACCGGCCAACATGGTTAATTCGTACAGATCGGTCAGAAGTGGCGAGTACCGCATCCAGCCCTCCCTGATACTTTAATTTAATAATTATATCATGGGATGGATGATGAGTTGCCTGAGTCCGCCATTTGTTGTGTTACAGGGGGTGGCCGGTTTGACATCAAGCTGATTCGTATTACCATGAAAACAAGCAGAATCTTCTTTTCCCAAGGAGCTATTCCATGAATAAGCCCGAAAAGAAAATGATCCTCTCGCCGCTGTGGTGGCAAGTCGCCATCCTTACTTTCCTGATCGGCTTTGCCGTACTCGGTTATCTCGCCATCCGCATCCACAAGGAGCATCCGCCGATTCCTAACGAGGTAAGAACCTCCAACGGTGAGATACTGTACACCGGCACTGATATCCTGGCCGGCCAGCACCTGTTCCAGAAATACGGACTGATGCAGTACGGCACACTGTTTGGCCATGGCGCCTATTTGGGGCCTGATTTTACCGCGCAGTATCTGCATCTGGGGGGCGAGAAGCTGCTTGCTTATCATCTGAGCCAGGGTCTCCCGCCAGCCGAGGCCCGTGAAAGGGTGCGGCTCGCTCTCAAGACCAATACCTTTGATCCGGTAGCAGGACAGCTTATCTTTAGCCCCGGGCAGGCTTTCGCGCATGCTGGGATGATCGACTATTACCGCAACTGGTTCGGTCCGGTTGAGGGCCAACAGGGGTTGCGGCGACCAAATTTGAAAGACCCGGAGGATATCCGCCAGATCTCGGCTTATTTTTCATGGGCCGCCTGGGTAAGCGCAGTGCAGCGCCCTGGTGAAAGTTTCTCCTATACCAACAACTGGCCTCCTGATGAAATAGCCGGCAATAAGCCGACTGCCGAGGCCTTGATCTGGAGTGTTCTCAGTCTGGTTGCGCTGTTGGGAGGCACCGGACTGGTGCTTTTTGCTTTTGGTCGTTACGAATGGTTGGGCTGGCATCGGGATGAGCAGGAAGAACCGCAGCCAAGGCGGTTTCGTCTGCCCGAACAAGTACAGCTTTCCCCCTCGCAACGGGCCACGGCCTGGTATTTCCTGGTGGTGGCCGGGCTTTTTCTTTTCCAGGGTCTGCTGGGCGGCGTCAATGCCCATTATCATGTGGAGCCGGCCGGTTTTTACGGGGTGGCGCTTGAAAACCTGTTGCCCTACAACCTGTCGCGCATGTGGCATGTACAGCTGGCGCTCTTTTTTGTAGCCTCCAGCTTTCTGGCAATGGGGATATTTCTGGCGCCGATGATCGCCGGTCATGAACCGCGCCACCAGGACAAACTGGCGCTGCTCTTATTCGCCGCACTGGTCCTGGTGGTAGTGGGAAGTCTTTCCGGAGAGGCAGTCAGCCTCAAAGGACTGATCCCCACCTCGGGGCCCTGGTTCTGGTTGGGCTCGCAGGGCTGGGAGTATCTTGACCTGGGGCGGTTCTGGCAGATTCTTTTGACTGGCGGAATGTTCCTGTGGTTCATCATTTTGGTGCGTGGTCTTAGAGAGCGGCTGGTTGGCGAGCACCCGGGCAACATGCCCTGGCTGTTCCTCTACAGCGCCTTTTCAATCCCTCTGTTCTATGCGGTGGGCATGGTGTTCGGCAAAAACACCAATTTTGCTCAGATCGATTTCTGGCGTTTCTGGGTAGTGCACCTGTGGGTCGAGGATTTCCTGGAGCTCTTTACCACCATCATGGTGGCTTATCTTTTTGTTCTGCTGGGGGTGGTGCGGCCGCGGGTGGCAACCACCATCATCTATTTGGATATCATTCTTTATTCCATCGGTGGCGTGATCGGCACAATGCATCATCTTTATTTCAGCGGTGCCCCAGCTGTTCACATGGCTCTGGGCGCCTTTTTCTCGGCCATGGAGGTGATCCCGCTGGTGCTCCTGAGTTATGAAGCCTGGCATTTCATGCGCTTGGGAGCTCCGACAGGCGCCAAATCGATGTTCGACACCAGCGGTATCGCCTTTCCTCACAAATGGGCGGTCATGTTCCTGATCGCGGTTGGCTTCTGGAACTTCCTGGGCGCCGGTGTATTCGGATTTCTGATCAACCTCCCGATTGTCAGTTATTACGAAATCGGCACCCAGTGGACCGCCAATCACGGACATGGTGCGCTGATGGGTGTCTATGGCATGCTGTCAATGGGTTTTTTCATGTTTGTGGCCCGTTATTTTATTCCGCTCGACAAGCGCAGTAATCTGGCCATGGCCAGTGCATTCTGGTGCATGAATATCGGGTTGGCCTGGATGCTTTTTATTAATCTGTTTCCGGTGGGATTACTGCAACTGAATGAGATCCTCACCAATTCATACTGGCATGGCCGCGAGCCGGCCTTCTTCAGCCAGCCGCTGGTGCGTATCTTTGAATGGCTTCGTTTTCCAGGCGATGCGCTTTTTATCGTGGGAGGCATACTGCCGGTGGTCTATCTGGCGGTGCGCGTCTTCCTGAACCGTCACCGCCCGGCACTCACCGATTCGGTAAGGGACGAATTTACTGAAGCAGGTTAAAATATAAAAACCGCCGGTTAGCGCGGCGGTTTTTATGTTGCAATACAAGGATCAGGCTGCTTTTGCATAATCAACCATGCCCTGGAAATCCACTATGACAGCCGGTTCATCACCGACCACCCAAGCGTCGTGGCCGCTTGGCAAAAATGACACATCACCCGGGCCGCAGTCGAATTCTCTACCGTCATCCATTACAATGTGCAGCTTGCCAGCCACATGATACTGAAAGTGGGGCGCTTCGCAGCTTTTGGTATGAACCAGCGGTTGAAGCGATGTTTTCCAGCGCCAGCCGGGATCAAACACCGCCCTTCCTATGGTAGCACCGCCAACCTTCACTATTTCCAGTCTGCCCTTTGGAAATTTCCTGACCTCTTCCGGGCTGTTGAAAGTCTTGACCTCTACATTTTCAGATGCAGTTTTCATGATCTGCTCCTTCCTCAAATGGAGATGTTTTTACCACCAGGGCCTGAGATCATTTCAGGTCCTACTTAAATGATACATCACCTGCTCACCAAATAAACTGCTTTTCCAGAGCTAGGGGAAGTTGTCTTAGTCGAAATAAGAAGGGCGACCTTGGTCGCCCCTTGATGATCAAGCCGGTTTATTCCAGATGACAGGTAAAGCATAAATTGCTCCCCGCATTGTCTATGACGAGGTGATTTCTGTCCGGATTTTTTAAATCATGGCAGGATAGACAGGTTGTCTTGCCATTGTGAAGACGAATTTTTTTCTCTTTTAACCGGGCCACCGGCGCGTAGGAAGCTGCATCTTTCCAGGGAGGATAATCCTTCAGGACCGAATGCGAAGTTTTAATATTACATTCTTTGATACAATAATAGGCATATGATGCAACCGAACCATCGTGACAGACAAGACAGTCGTTGATTTCCCCGCTAACCTCAACCAGATAGCCATGGTGAAGGGTCTGCTCGGTAAATGTTGTGCCATTCATTGCCAACAGCATAAACCCCAGCAGCATGCTTGTCAGAAAGAATATGATTTTAATGATGCTATTCTCTTCACTCATTTTGGAAGCCACGCACGTTGCCTCGCAACCTTTTGTAACGCCGGTATGGCAAAGAAATTAACTCTTTCAGTAATGGGGTGGCGGCTCTTCCTGATCCGGTTCACTGGTGGCCAGAGGCGCCATTGCGCAAAGCTGGTGGCGAAGGATAGCCAGTTCCCGTTCAATCCGCTCAATGGTCTGTTCCTGGCGGATTACAGTATCATTCAGTTCCTGGATGGTGTTTTCCTGGTGCATGGAGCGCAGCTCCAGTTCAGTTATCCGCTCTTTCATACTTCCTCCTGATAGCATTGTATTTTCCAACCCACGGATCGGTACTGCAATTGCTCACAGATGTCAGGGTCAGCCTGTGTCTGTTTTATTATAGCCTAGCTTTTCAGATGTCAAAGTCTTGCCACTATTTAATAATGCGGAAGTGTGGGGCCAGCAGGATGGTGACATTAGTGCAGGTTCTGCCCATTTCCCTATTGTTTCCTCCTGATGCTCAACAGGTAATTGCAATTTTAAAACTACATGCTAGTATACCTTCCCGGTAAAACTCTCTAAATTGTTGCTTCTACAGTTCTTGTCAAGAAGGGTCGCCATGAATTCACTGATTAGATTATCTGTTGCAGCCGGCCTGCTATTGGCCCTATCCACCCCGGAAGTTCAATTCAGTTCTGCAAGGGCCGCTGAGGATGGTGCTCAGGCTGGTAAACCGGCGCCTGTTGCGCCGCCTGCTGAGGAGGCGTCCAAGGAAGCCACTGCTGCCAAGGAAAAGAAGGTGGTTGTTAAACGTAAAAAAAGGCGCAAAAAGGGGACTGTCAAAAAAAGTGAGGGAAGCACTATTGAGTCCTCCCCTGGAGAAAAGCTGAGTCTCAAACAGGTCCTGGAGATTCTGAAGACGACCCGCGATCTATCCGGAAAAAATCTGGGCGGCCTTCAGTTGGTGGGGGTCAACCTGAGCAGATGCAATCTGAAAGGGGTCGACCTCAGTCATGCCAATATGGAACGAGCTGATCTGGAGGAATCCAGCCTGGAACGGGCCGATCTTACCGGCGCGAACCTGAGGATGTCAAATCTGCGCTTGTCAGGCATGACCGGCGCCAATCTTGAAAATGCTATCCTGGATGGTGCTGTATGGAGGGATGGAAGGGTCTGTGCATCCGGCTCGGTCGGCCAATGTCGGGAGTTTGCCCCGCCATCCCGTGGTAAGTAATGGTTCAATCTTTGTTAAATTGAAATTTTAAAACAAAGCATTATCTCACAAAGCGCACAAAGCGCACAAAGCTCACAAAGAAAGGAATTAAGGACTTTGAAAGCGCATAAGGTTTTTTTTCCGATTTTCTTTGTGTCCTTTGCGAGCTTTAGCGAACGGAAGTGAGCGAGTGAGAGAAAATTTATTTCATTTCTTCACCCTAAGAACCTAGTGTTATTTTTCCAGTTTAAGCTGATCGAGTGCCCTGTGTGTGTCTTTTTTGAGCTGGCTTTGTGGATACTTGCTTAAAAAGGCCTCAAATGACTTTATCGATTCATCGCGCTTTCCAGCGGCGGCCTGCTTCAAGGCCTGCTTAAAAACATCCAGCTCCTCTTCGTCAGCCTCGAGCGGTTTTTCCTTTCCCTTCCAGTAAAGTTCAGTCTCCTGCTGCTTGGCTGAACGTACCCCACCCACCGCCGTATTAGCGGCAGGTTTTTTTCGTGGTGTGATTTTTTCAGCTTTTTCCTTGAGGCTATCCCAGAAGCCGGTTTTGGGGCCTTCCGCCGCTCCTGCGACAGTGGCCATCAGTAGTGCTAGTAGTGTTACAATAAAAAATTTCATCTTGTTCCTCCTTTTGTTAAAAATCCACATTAGTAAGCCAGCTCCACAGCCAGTCCGCGATATTGCTCCTGGATCTCCGGAAACAGCCTGACACCTCGGCTGTAGGCGCTGTTTGCCGCATCGATTCTGCCCATTTTGAGATAGCAGCGCGCCAGGTTGATCAGCAGAAAAGGATCCGCAGGATCAAGCTCGACCGCTTGGTTATAGAGTTTTAGCGCCATCTGGTGATCTCCCTCCAGCAGGTACAGGTTGGCCAGATTGTTGATTACCTCGGCACTTTTGGGAGAAATCTCTGCTGCCCGTTTCAGGTATCGGAACGCTTCCGCGGTGTCCCCCTCTTCACCAAAACGAATCCCCAGCTGCAACAGCGCCTGCACATCATCGGCATGCGCATGAACCGCCTCGAAAAGAGCTGGTGAGGCAGCTTGAATTGCAAGCCGCTTGAGCAAGGTCAGCTCGTTGCTAAATTTTTTTTCAAGTTCCTGGCGGGACACGCTTGGCGGATGCCAGAGTTGGGCCGGAAGGGTGGCAGGCTTGTAACGTTTCCAGGCCGACCGGATATCCGTCATGCCAAGCCCCTTCCTGGCGGTCCAGGCTTGAAACTGGCTGCTTCCTTTTTCCCAGGCGGAGATAAAGGAGGAACCGATCAGGGTCAGCTCCACCGGGGCCCATAATTCGCCATCGTAAGGGAACAACAGGCCGGACAGCTCCCCTTTGGTGACGGCATCCCCCTTGGCCACAGAGAACATCAACAACATGTGCCCTGGATAATCCAGCATTATGGTGCGGATACCGAGACTTTCCAGGAGCGAGCTGAACAGCATGACCATGCCCTTGCAATCACCCGATTTTCGCTGGAGGGTTTCTACCGGAAACTGGACATAATCTACCGTATCAACACGACCATCGCTGATCTGGTAGGGATTGGAGGGATCGCGAACATAGGTGATGCCTATCAGGCCCAGGGTTTCATAGAGGGCGCCGGCCAGCACCAGCGGACTTCTGCTGTCTCCTACCTGGGTCACCACCGCTCGGGACAGATCCAGCACCGGCGGGTCTTTGGGGGTTACAAAGACTGCGGCCATGTCAGGATCCTTCCAAAGCATGCGGTGCTTGTCGTGCAGCATGGTTGTGCGGCTGGTGGTAAAGCTTTGTAGTTGGCCATTGAAATAATAGGAGAGGGTGATCTCGGTCTGCAGGGGGGTGTCTTCCAGTATATCCAAAGCCTTATTGTTTATTACCGCCTTAAGCGGAACGGTTCTGCTGGAATGAGGCTCGATATCGCGCAGCTCCAGTTCGGAAGGGAAGTCCATTATGCCGCGCGCGCTCAGACTGACTTTTAGCCGTGTAATCTGTTCATCGGTATTGTTGCGGATGTTGATCCGGCCGATGCCCTCGGTTTCGTAGATTTTGTAATTGTTGGTGAAGATATCCTTCATCTCGAGGATATCAACCTCCAGTGGTGGGCGGGTCATGGTTAATGTTGTGGTTTCAATGATCGTGGGTTCGCTCTCCTTGCCATTGGTGGCGACGGAGGTAACCCAATAGATATAGTTGCTGTCCGGCTCCAACCCCTCCTCGCGAAATGAGGTGCCATCGATTTCAGCCAGCTTCTCCAGTCTTACCTCGGTCTCCTCTTCCGGGTTTTCCTGCTCGATTTCCTGTTCAACATACACAGCGTAATGTTTGACAAACATGTCCCGGCTCTTCTTCCAGCTGATTTCAACAGCCCATTCACTGGCTTCAGCCTGCAGGTCTTGCGGAGGAGCGGGGCGGTAACCGGCTGGGGGTCTCAGAGCGTTGATGACGGCGCCGATATCCCTTTGGGCGGCCGGTTTTCCGGGAGCGGCGCCAAAAGCGGCCTCAACAAATAGGGCCATTATTGAAATTAATAAAAGTGCCGGCCTAAGCATGCTTGATTCCTTTTAAGGCGTAAATCTCGACCGGTTTTTCCCGACCCTTGACATAGACCGCTTGCATCGGCTCTACAGCAACTACATCCGCCACCCGTTCGTAAAGCGCTTTTGTGATGATGGGGCAATTGGCATCCCGGCTCAGGTTCTGGATTCGGTAGGTCAGATTGACATTGTCGCCGATTACAGTGTATTCCATTTTTGTTTCGGCTGCGCCGATGATCCCGGCCACTACCTCGCCGGTATTGATCCCGATTCCCCAGGAAAGCGGCTCCCCGCATTGCGTGGCGATCCTTTCCCGCAAAAGATCCCCCCGCCGGATCATCTCCAGGGCACAATTTACCGCCCGCTCGGCATGGTCTGGCTGGTCTAGCGGAGCATTCCAATAGGCCAGGATGCCGTCACCAAGAAATTTGTCCATGGTGCCGTCGTACTGAGTGATGATCGAGACCATCTCCGAGAGGTACATGTTTAGCACCGCCACGATTTCACGCGGTTCGTGGCGCTCGCTGAATGAGGTATAGTTCTGCACGTCGGCGAACAAGATAGTGATAACTCGATTTTCACCGCTGATACAGGCCAGCTCTGGATTTTTAACCAGCCGGTCAACTATCTTGGCGGAAACGAAACGTGAAAACATGGCTCTGATTTCACGCGCCCGCCGGTCGAGAAGTTGGAAACGAACAAAGGCGGTGCCGACAAAAGACAGGGTCATCGCCGATAACGGGTAGAACATGCTGATCCAGCTGCCGAGCTTGAGGGCTCCGTGACATAACAATATGTACCCCAGGGCGGTTGTGATCAGCAGCGGCAGGGTCACGGCATGCCGCAAGCGGAGGACCATTATGGCAGTCATCAGGCTTAAGACCAGGATGGCAGTCAGGTCGAAGATGGCTTCAAGCCCCCCCCGTCGCAGGAACTTGCCCCTGGCGATAGTATCAGTGATCAGAGCCTTGAGGACCACCCCAGGCGTATTACCGGACAGCGGAGTTACCCGCAGGTCATAGATGCCGACAGCGGTGGCACCGACAAAAATGACCTTGTCCCTCAGCTTTTCTGCGGGAACGCGGTTGGTGATGATGTCGCTAAACGAGAAGGTCTCAAAATTGCCGGAAGAAGCCGAGTAATCGATCAGCAGGCGGTGCTGGTCATCGGTCGGGATGTTTTTGCCGGCCAGGCTGGTTGTGTACTTACCCTGGCTGACACCTTCGGTTTCAATCAATTCCATCGCCCCCCGGAGTGGAAGGGAAAGCTGGAACTTGTCATGAAAAGGCACTGTCAGGGCGGACCAACGGATGACCCCATCCTGATCGGGATAGAGGTTAATATGGCCGCTGCCGTGAGCCGCCTTGCGCAGGACCGGGAGGCTCTGCTTGTAGTTGCCGGCATTGCCGTTGCGATCATACTCGAGGAATTCAGCCAGATATACCCGTCCGTTTTGCCGGATGGACTGCGCCAGCCGGTTGTCCTGGCGGGGCGATTCAGGGTCGGTAAACAGCACATCCATCAGCACCGCCCGCACGCCGGAGCGGCTCAGGCTGTCGATCAGGTTGGCGTATACCGAGCGGGACCATGGAAAACGGCCTAGCTCGGTGATGCTCTTCTCGTCTATGGCAACGATGGCGATTTTCTGTAGTGGTGCTTGGCTGGACTGAGCCAGGCGGAGGCGCGAATCCCAGGTTCTGGCTTCGATTCCCTCTAGAAGGGGCAATTGCAGATAATATAGCGCAATCACGGCTGTGGCCATTAAAAAAAACGGGCGGGATGACTTATGGCAGCCATTATATACAAAAAATATAGCTGTTGCCTACAAGCTGAATCGAACCTTTTTTGCTAGACACTCGAAAGTTGTCTAAGATGTTGTCGCTCAAACTCGACTGGAGACACATTTCCAACATGTCCGTGCCTGCGCACCGGATTGTAAAACATTTCGATGTAATCAAAGATGTCACTACG
>DASXUK010000014.1:0-49322 GCA_036504875.1 Desulfuromonadaceae bacterium | reverse complement strand
ACTTCGATAAACTGGGGCTGGTATCACTCATAGACCGGCTTCACCGACTTCAACACACTTCATGAATCGCCGTGTACGGAACCGTACGCACGGTGGTGTGGGAGGACGGCGGGGGTAACCCCGCCTCCTACCCGATTAAAGACCCAATGCGATCCCTCTGTTCCACAGGCCCTGACTTGCAAGCGGGCTGCGCTGGGTTACAATGAAACTAAAGCGGTAATGCATCTGCAGATGAAAGGATGATAAATGCCCCAGCTTAGCGAAGAACGAAAGGAACAGCTGGTTAGAGTGCTAAGGGAAAACAAGCGCCGGATCTGGAACGAACTGCGTGAGGACCTGTTCAAGGAAACCAACAGCCTGCAAACCCAGTATGATATTCCTCAGGATCTCGGGGAGCAGGGCATGATCGACACGCTGGAGGATATGGGGCTGACCGTGGCCAACATTCGCCAGGATCAGCTGATCCAGATGGAACAAGCTGAACGGAAGCTTCAGGAAGGAAGCTATGGCATCTGTGAGAACTGCGGCCAGGAGATAGATGAGAGACGTCTGGAGTTGATGCCGTTTGCCAACTATTGCATGCCCTGCCAGGAACAGCGCGAGGAGCCGGAGAAACCCTCCAGAGTAACGTTGTAAAATATCCTTTAAAAAACCCTTTTGCCGAAAAGCGAAGCAGCCAACTCTGTGATCACGATGGCGCTATGGTTGCGATTGTCGAGGATCGGGTTGATCTCAACCAGGTCCAGTGAGGAAAGCCGGTGGTTATCGGAGATGATTTCCATCAGTAGTTGTGCCTCCCGGTAAGTAATACCGCCCGGAGAAGGAGTGCCGACGCCGGGGACCTCGATCGGATCAAGCACATCGGCATCCAGGCTGACATGGATCCGTTCATGATGTCCGAGAATATCAAGGCTCTGCCCGGCAATGTTCCCCATGCCACGTTCGTCGATGTCGCGCATGGTAAAAACCGCCACGCCCCGCTCCCTGAGTCTGAGGCGCTCTTTCGGGTCCAGTTCGCGCACGCCGAGCAGCACGACATCCTCAGCTTTGAGTTTGGCACCCTTTCTTCCCAGGTTGACCAGGCGGCTATAACCGTCCCCCACAAGGTGCGCCAGCGGCATTCCGTGTATATTGCCGGAGGGAGAGGTGTCTGGAATATTGAAGTCACCATGGGCATCGATATAGATTACTCCGGCCGGCTGGTGGTGCGTGATACCGCCAATGGTGCCAATCGCCAGCGAATGATCGCCTCCGATGAACACCGGTGTGTAGCCATCTTCCACAGCGCTTCGCGCGGCGTTATAAACTACCTTGCAGACCCTGGTAATGGCCGCCAGATAGTGTATTTTTCGCTCCCCCTCCTGGGTTTCGCGCACCGGTACGGTTACATTGCCGCTGTCCCAGACCTCATGGCCGAGCTTTGCCAGTCGAGTGGCCAGCCCGGCATAACGAACCGCGCTCGGTCCCATATCCACGCCGCGATGCGTCTGACCCAGGTCCAATGGCACGCCGATCAGCTTGATTTTTTTCTTCACCGGTCTCCCTCGCTGTAGTGTCCTAAGGCTATCCCAATTGGGCACTAGTCCTTAAGGTTGTTCCACAGATTCACCATGAAATCCTGGGCATTGGTGAGAATTGCCACCGCCTGGGCCGAGCCGCGGTTGACGAGCTTGTCGGCACCGAACTCGCTCATGTCGACGATATAAAAAAACACCGGCCGCACCTCCCCGTTCTCCAGCACCTTATATCCGGGCAGCATGTTCCCGAAGGCGATCGAATGCAGCTGAGTAGCCACCGAAATGACAAGGGTGGCCTGCCGCGCATGGATGCGCATGGCATCCTGGGCCTGACAGACATCGCTGATTACCTCGGGGAGCGGACCGTCATCTCGAATCGATCCGGCCAGCACATAGGGAACCTGCTTTCTTTCACAGGCCTGGATGATGCCATCCTTTAGCCCCAGCGCCGCAATCGTTTTGGTGATCGAGCCGAAGAGCCGCACCTTGTTTATGACCTCCAGATGGTTATAGTGGCCGTGCGGCGCCAGGGCCTGGGTGTATATGTCCTGGCCGAGCCCGGTACGGAACAGGGCCGCCTCCAGGTCATGGGCGGCCAGTGCATTACCGGCCAGAAGGGCGTGACAATAGCCGCTTTCGATCAGACCCTGCATGGCGCTCCGGCTGTCCTTGTCAAAGGCTACCGCCGGGCCTAGCACCCAGACGATGTGCCCTTTTACACGGTCATGCCGCAGAACCTGGTACAATTCGTCATATGAGCGCGAAAAGGGAGTTTCGCGGGTGCCGCGGGAGCGGAAGGTAAATTTTTCCTCTACCTGTGTCGCAGGCGGAGAAAAACCTCCGGGATGCACAAAGATTCCTTCTTCCCCATCCTCGGTTCGACCAACGACGACCGGTTCGCCCGTTTTCAGTCGCCTCGGCTCGACAGCCGTAGCCAGCCCGTCTCGCAGCACCAGGACCGCATCCATCCGGCTGTCCTCAACCAGCAGCCATTTTCCTTTGCCAAGATGCAGATATTCGGGATGATTGGAGGTGGCGTGAAAATTCTCCGGCGCCACTCCATCGCAAGGGGCCGGCTCGGTTTTCACCACCGGTGCGCCGGCCAGTTCCACAGAGCGAAAGTCAGGCGGGTTATAGACAGGGATTATGGACATGGGCAACCTCACTGAAAAAATCAAAGTCCCCTTTGAAAAAGGGGGGCAAGGCCCTTGCGAGAAATAATTCACTAATCAGACCCCATAACCACCATAACCTTATGTTCCTTGCCGTCATCCTTCAACGGCACCATCCTCTCCGCAGCCGGCAGCGCTTCGCCATCGAGATCAATCCTCACAACACCCCGGCTGACCCGATCCGGATTTTCTATCCGGATCAGATATAGTCCTGTTCCATGGCGGTAGGTGATGTTGTAGCCTTCCCAACCGGGAGGAATGCAAGGATCAAGGCGCAGGTTTTCCCCGATCCGGGTAAGCCCCAGGATCCATTCCAGCCCGGCCCGGTAGAGCCAGGCCGAGGAACCGGTATACCAGCTCCAGCCACCGCGGCCGACATGCGGGGGTTCGGAATAAATATCCGCTACCGCCACATAAGGCTCGACCCGGTAGCGGTGCATTCCGGCGCGAGTGGCGGCACGGTTGACCGGATTGATCATGGCAAACAGCTCATGGGCTTTGGCGCCGTTGCCGAGCATGGCCTCGGCGATCACACTCCAGGCTGCGGCATGGGTGTACTGACCACCATTCTCGCGGATGCCGGGCGGATAACCTTTAATGTAGCCCGGGTCCAGGGGGGTCTTGTCAAAAGCGGGAGTGAAAAGCAGGATCAGCCCATCCCCGGACCTGACCAGGTACTCCTCGACCGATTTCATTGCCAGCCTGGCCCGCTCCGGGTCGGCTGCGCCGGAAATCACACCCCAGCTCTGGGCAATGGCGTCGATACGGCATTCAGGGCTGGAGGCCGAGCCGAGCGGGGTGCCGTCATCATAATAGGCCCGTCGGTACCAGGCGCCATCCCAGGCCTCTTTTTCCACCGCCTTTTTGAGTTGCTCCGCGTGCCGTCGCCATTGCTCAGCCCGTTCCTGTTCGCCCCTTTTATATGCCAGTGGGATAAACCGGGATAAGGCAGCATGAAGAAACCAGGCCAACCACACGCTCTCGCCTTGCCCCTTATGTCCGACGCGGTTCATGCCGTCGTTCCAGTCTCCGGTACCCATTAGCGGTAGTCCGTGAAGTCCGGTCTTCATACTCAGGTCCAGTGTTCGGGCACAATGCTCGTAAAGGGTGCCTTTCTCCTCCGATACAACCGGTTCAAAATAGGCATCCTCCTTTTCAGGGGGCAGCGGGTCTCCCGCCAGGAACGGCAGCTCCTCATCCAGCACGTTGGCATCTCCGGTGACCTCCAGGTAATGGGAAAGAGTGTAGGGCAGCCAGAGCAGGTCGTCTGAAAAATGGGTCCGTACCCCTTTTCCAGCGGGTGGGTGCCACCAGTGTTGGACATCTCCCTCGCGGAACTGGCGGGCCGCGGCCCGCAGGATGTGGCGACGGACCAGGGGCGGATCGGTCATGACCATGGCCATGCAATCTTGGAGCTGATCGCGGAAGCCGTAGGCGCCGCCGGCTTGGTAAAAGGCCGAGCGGGCCCGGAATCGGCAGGTGATGGTCTGGTAGAGGAACCAGCGGTTGATCATCAGATCCATGGAACGATCCGGAGTCTGCACCTGGACCTTACCCAAAATTTGCTCCCACTGGTCGCGAATAGCATCCAACTCGCGCCACAGATCTTTTGTCCGCCAGCGCCGGACCAGTTGGCGGGCCGATTCAACATCTTCGGCCTGCCCCAGAATGCAGACCAGCTCGACCCGGTCGCAAGGGGCCAACTCGATGATGGTCTGCAATACGCTGCACGGGTCCAGCCCGGCGCCGGTCTTGCCGCTTAAAGGCTGTGTCCCGGCCAGTCCGGCGGGTTGCTCAAGGCAACCGTTGCGGCCGATAAATTCAATCCGGTCACCGGTCCAGGCGCTCTGTCGTCCCCCCAGATCTACAAAGGCCACCCGCCCGCCGAACTCGGCGCTCCACGGGTTTACTGCAAACATGGCCCCGGTCTCAGCATCCATCTCGGTAATGATGTACGGCGCCGATACCGTGCGTGAAAAACCGAGCACCCATTCGATATAAGCGGTCAAAGAGAGTTTGCGGGACTGTTCGGAACAGTTTTCCAGCGTCAAAAAGGAGATCTTGACCGGGTCCTCCAGGCTGACGAACTGGATCAACTCACTCTGAATGCCGTGTGAGAGGTGCTCGAAACGGCTGTAGCCTTGGCCGTGCCTGACAATATAGGTGGCGCTTTCGATCCGGATCGGTAACGGCATCGGACACCAGACAGCGCCGCTTTCCAAGTCGCAAAGATAAAAAGCCTCACCCGGCGGATCTGAAACCGGATCATTCGACCAGGGGGTAAGCTGATTTTCACGGCTGTTGAGGGACCAAGTGTAGCCGCCGCCCGATTCGGATACCTGAAAACCGAAGTTGTCATTGGCGATTACATTGATCCAGGGGGCCGGCGTGTGCTCTCCCGGCCCAAGCACAATTACATATTCCTTGCCCTCGTCGGCAAATCCTCCCTGGGAATTGAAAAACTCCAGTGACGGCGTCTCCAACAATGCTGCTTCGTCGGGAGTTTTGGAGATGCGGCGGCGGGGGGGATAGACCGTTTTTAGTTCCAGCCGGCGCATGCGCATGATTTGCTCGGTCAGGCTTCCCTCGCGGGCGTTTACTACGACCCGGGCGGCGGTTTGCAGGAGTTGTTGTTCTTCAACGCTCATCAGATCGGCGCGCAGGGTGAAGATTCTGCCCCGGTTTTCCTGCGGATTCTGGCTGTTGGCCAGGCTGGATCTAACCATGCCCTCCAGGGCATTCTGCAAATCCTGAATATAGGAGGTCTCCTTTTCATTGAGGATGACCAGGTCAACCGCCAATAGCTTCAGGCGCAGGTATTCATGGGCCCGCAGGAGTTGGCGGGCGATCCCGCGATCGTCGAAATCCTCAATGCGCAACAAAATGATCGGATTGTCTCCCGATATTCCGAATTTCCAGAGATGGGTGACATTCAGACTGCTCAGTCTGAGGAGCTCTTCGGGGGAACGCATGCTGGGGTCCGAATAGAGCAAACGGTTGGCCAGATGCTGGAACAGATGCGCCTCGCCACGCTCGACCCCCAGGTAGTGCAACAGGATCTGGGCATGGGTCCAGGCCAGGGTAGAGGTGCGCTCAAAGGCCCCCGGGGCATGGTACTTGTCGGCCAACAGCAGGATGTCTTTGCGGGTTTTGGCCACCATGGTAGAGAAGGTGATGTGGGTGGTAGTGGCTGATGTCACCCTGACCTTGACGCGCAGACTGAAAATCGGATCAAGCACATTGCCGACCGTATTGTGCAAAGGCCAGCCCCGCGCCACCGAGTCAGGTTTTGCAATTGTTTGACCCCGGCCGATAAAACGCGTCCGGTCGGTCTCGTACTCAATACCACCTTCCGGTTTGCCGTGAATTGCCAGCACATGTGCTGCCCAGACCGGTGTGTCATCTCCGGAACGGGGCCGCCGAGCGGCCACCAGGCCATTGACGGCGGGTTGATACTCGGTCTCGATGAACAGGTTGGAAAAGGCCGGATGAGCGATGTCGGCATTTAAGGGAGCCAGTACGATCTCGGCATAGGAGGTGATCTCGATGATCCGATCGGTTTTACCCTGATTGCTGATCGAGAGGTGGCGCAGCTCGACATCCTCTTCCGGGGAGAGAATGATCTCGAGAGTAGTGCGCAGATCGTCATCCTGGCGTATTATGCGGGCGCGATCCTCGGCAAATACCGCCTCATAATGCTTCGGCTCCGCAATTGTTGGTTGATAGGTCGCCGACCAGACCGCTCCGTTCTCGCTATCGCGCAGGAAGATGAAGCTGCCGCGCTGGTCCATGGTTACATCCTCACGCCAACGCGTGACCGCCAGATCCTGCCAGCGGCTGTAGCCGGAGCCGGCGGCAGTGACCATCACGGCATAGCGCCCATTGGAGAGCAGGTGGGTCGATGGGATGCGGTGACTCGGGGTATGGAAGCGCCGCAGCACCGGTTGAATCGCTTCCCAGACCTTGGCGCTCTGAAGCTGGTCTGCCAGTGGGCGGGCAGTGCCTACCTCGCGGGGCATGCGCTCCTGGAGGAGAAATTCGGCCGCTGTGATCATTGGTTCCCGGTGAAAACGATGCCGCATGATGCCATCATGAATAACGTTATCCAGCGCTACCAGCGACATGCCCTGGTGATGCGCCATATAGGCCTTGATTACCACGGCCCTGGTACCCTCCGGGAGACGGGCAGCGGTAAAATCGATTGCCTCGTAGAAACCGTAGGGACCGCGGGCGCCGATTTTTTCCAGCTCCCTGAAGTTTTTGGCCGCAGCGGCCGGGGCGTACATGGCCGCCAATACCGTGGCATAGGGGGCAATGACCAGATCTTGGCCGAGACCCCGCTTAAGACCCAGCCCTGGGATGCCGAAAGCGGAGTATTGGTAGTTGAAGGAGAGATCGCGGGTGCTATAGGCTGATTCAGAGACCCCCCACGGCACTTGGTTTTGACTCCCATAGCTGATCTGGCGGTCGACCACCAGCCGGCAGGTCTGGTCAAGCAGGCTGTCGCGCGGAGTGTACATGATCAGTGACGGCATCAGGTATTCGAACATGGACCCGGACCAGGACACCAGCGCGGCACCCTGTTCAACCGGGATCAGCACCCGGCTGAGCCTTAACCAGTGCGCGGGGGAAACCTGTCCCTTGGCAACCGCTATATAGCTTGCCAGACGGGCCTCGGAGGCGAGCAGATCATAGAAACTGGGATCGAGCCGGCTGTCATCGGCGCGATAACCGATCGAGAATAGCCGGCAGCCTGGATCAACCAGGAAACTGAAATCCATTTCATCGAACAGCTCTCCGGCCCTTTCGATGATGCCTAAAAGCTGCCCGGCCAGCTCGGCGCAATTATTACGCGACTGTTCGAAGGCCAGGGCAAGAGAGCCAAGGGTTGCAAGGCAATTACTGTCTTTGATGACAGCCTGAAGCTGTCCGGTTTTCCTGGCAGCAGCGTCACAAAAGGCATTCATCTGCAACAGAGGTATTTCCAAGGAAAGGATATCAATAAGTGACTCCCACAACTCCAACTCATCCTTTCCGACGAAAGTGCGAATCTCGCGGGCGACCTCTTCCAGAATTCTGACCCAGGGCATAAGCTGATCAAGCTCTTGCTTATGGCTGCGGATATCTTCCAGGAGGAGCCCCGCCCAGGCTAGCGCCTCGTTGCCGGGATGACCTTTCCACTCCCGGGAAAAGGTTTGGATGCGGGCTACAATGGTTTTGGCCTCGGCCTCCAGCATGTCCCAGAAGGAGGCCTGGGCCAGAAAATCGTTAGGGGCGGCAGAGATACCGGCCCGGATGCCTTCCAGCATGTTGAGCAACTGGAACACCTGCGGGTCGGTGTCCCCGATCTCCTGCAGGGTCTGGCGCAAGATGCCGGTCGTATCGTTGATGCCTTGCAGGCGAGTCGAGAAAGGCAGCGGGTGTTCGATCATCTCCCGGCCAGCCTGGCAGAGGGTGATCAGGTGCCCGGCCAGGTTTCCGCTATCGACCGAAGAAATATATTTTGGTTCGAGGGTCCTGTAATCGCGGGTTTCATACCAGTTGTAAAAGTGCCCATGTTGGCGGGGTAGCCCCTCCATGGATTGCAGGGTCAGGTCCAGCCGCTTGGCGACATCGGCCAGGCTGATCCAGCCAAAATCGCGGGCAGCCACTATCGAGAGGAGGTAGAGGCCAAAATTTGTCGGCGAGCTGCGATGCGCAATTATCGGCTGCGGTTCTTCCTGAAAATTGTCAGGTGGAAGCCAGTGGTCAACAGCCGTCACGAAGGTGGTAAAGAAACGCCAGATGCGGCGGGCATGCCGACGGAGCAGCAACACCTCCTCGGCCGGCAGGATCTCGGTCGGTCTGGTAGCAGGGGGTTTGCTGATCTGACAGGCGACAAAGGGGGAAGCCAGCCAGAGGCAGATGAAAGGGAGTGCCACCGTAAGCGCTTCTTTATTGACTAAGACTATCAGCATAAGTGCCAGGGCTGCAGTGATCTCGGCGCCGAGAAATCGGTGAATGAAATAATGGAGCGAGTAGAAGGTGTTGTTCTTTTTGGCATGGGCAGCCGTCACCCACTGGAGGAGTTTTCGGCGGGTGATAAAGAGCCGTACCAGGGTGCGCCCGACAGCGTCCAGCATCAGCCAGGCATGATGGGCCAGGAGCGTCAGCAAGACCAGGGCGTGACCGCCCCCCAAAACCAGATCTTCCATTGAGGACTGCAGGCGCTTGTGCTTGGAGATCCCGCTCCGGCGTGGCACCAGTCCGCTCAGGAAAGAGAGCAAGGCCGGCAGGATCAGGTTGACAAGTACCAGCAGCGCCCAGACTCCCTGTGGCGCGGCAGGGATAAGCCAGGAGGCCAGCAGCAGTAACAGCATGCCGGGGCTGGAGAGCGAGCGGCGCAGGTTGTCGAACATCTTCCAGCGACCGATCAGCGAGATATCCCGGCTGAGCTTGCCGAATATCCAGGGGAGCAGCTGCCAATCGCCTCGTGCCCAGCGATGCTGGCGGTAAGCCGCCACTTCGGTGTGAGAAGGAAACTCCTCATGCAAAGTGATATCGCTGGCCAGGCCGCAGCGAGCAAAATTTCCTTCGAACAGGTCATGGCTCAGGACAGCATTTTCCGGTACCCGTCCGGCCAGGGCGACCTCGAAGGTTTCGACATCATAGATTCCCTTGCCGGTGAAAGAGCCTTCCCCGAACAGGTCCTGATAGATGTCCGAGACGGCGCAGGCGTAGGGATCCACTCCGCACGGCCCGGAAAAAAGGCGGTGGTAGAGTGAACGGTCCCGGCGGGCGGGAAAGGAGATCACGATGCGCGGTTGGAGGATGCCGTAGCCTTCGGTCACGCGCCCCAAGCGGCTGTTGAAGCTGGGCAGGTTGAGAGGGTGGGCCATGCTGCCGACCAGCTCGTTGACAGTCCTTACCGGAAGTTTGGTATCAGCATCCAGAGTAATGACATAACGGACATCTGCGGGCACCTCCGGGGGGATGTTGCCGGTGAAGAGGAAGCTGGTATCCCTGCTTCCCCTTAACAGCCGGTTGAATTCATGCAGTTTCCCCCGTTTGCGTTCCCAACCCATCCACTTGTTTTCAGACTCGTTCCAGAGCCGCTTGCGGTGGAACAGGAAGAAGCGTTTTCCACCCCCCGGAGTTGGCCCGTACTGTTCGTTCAGCTCTTCAAAGCGCTTTTCAGCAAACTGAAGCAGGTCCATATCAATGGAATGAATCTCCAAATCCGCATCAGGCCAATCGGTCAGAAGGGCATAATGGACGTCACCATCGGGATTTGCCAGATAATGGACCTCCAACAGCCGGATCTGTTCATCCGTCTCGGCTTTGCTGGCCAGAAAGGCCGGCACAACCACGAAGGTTCGCAGAGAGGAAGGGATGCCTTCTTTGAGTTCAAGGCGCGGGAGGTGGCGGGGTCCGATCAGCCCGGACAGCAACCGATTCAGGAGCATTATGGCGATGTCGGAGGCCGGGAAAAGCGCCAGTAGGCCGAACAAAACCAGCCCGGCCGGCGCGACAAACCCGTTTTGCACACAGGCCAACAACGGAAGAATGGCTATCAGAATGGTTAAAAAGGCTATGCTGCCCAGATAGGCAGGGGTGGCGTGGGCGATAAAGCTGCGCAACAGCCTTCGCTCCAGCGGCGCTTGGAAGCCGATCTCTTTTTCAAAGGCCGGCCGTCCCCTGGAAATAAGGTAATAGCCGGGATCCAGCCGGCGCCAATCGCCTGTTTCGTAACTTTCCCCCAGCTTTTCGCGTGCCTCTTCGGTTTTAGCCATTACCAGGCGGGCCACCTCCAGTTCCGGGCGCCGGGAGCCTTTGGCCAGTTGTTCCAGGCTGTGGCGGTAACGGTCACGGGTGGTGAAGTCCATCTCGGCGAACAGCGAATCGCTCTGTAAAACCTCGTCCACCAGGCTGACTTCTTCAAAGAAAATATTCCATGAATAGGCCGAGATAAGCCGCATGCTGGTGATGATATTGCGTACGGTCACGTTGGCGGCGGTCTGCAAGTTGTGTTCGCGCAGGATGATCTCGTCCGGATTTGTGCCTTGGGCGGCCAGGCTGTCGGTAAGGATCTGCATGGCTGAGGCCATATCGGGACCCTGATGGCGCAGTCGCTGCACCAACTGGACTATAAATGCGGGTGAAAAAGCCTTTGCCCCCTTCTGGCGCAGGTACTCCTCGGCCGCCGCCGGGGAACGATCGCTGATCCTCAGCAGATCATCGGCAATGCGGTCCGCCTCGAGTCGCGCCTGCTGTGAACCGACAATCCTGACGGCGATGCGGCGGAGGTTTTCAATCAACACGATCCGAAGCGTGATTGGTATCGCCCACAGCTCTCCGATGGCCAGTGGCTGGACGCGCTGGTAGGCACGGATGAAGCGGATGAGCAGATCGGGTTCGAAATGACTGTCGGTGTGGGCAACAAACGACCAGGCGATTTCATAGACCCGCGGGTAGTCTTTGAGCGGTCCCTGGGAAAGCTTGGGAAGTTCCCGATAATAGCCCCAGGGGAGATGGTCACGTATATCCCGCAGGTGGTCTTCTACGATGTGAAAGTTATCGAGCAACCATTCGGCGGGCGGAGTTATGGCCAAATCCTTGCTGACCGACTCGGCTATACTGGTATAAGCCGCTAGCAGCAAACGGCCGTTTTCATGGATGCGGGGGGAAAGCTTGCGTCCCTGGCGCGGGTTGGCGGATGTCTTTTGTCTGGCGGCCAGTTTTTCGGCATGTTCAATGATGCTTTCGGCGCTAAAGACCTCATAACGAATGGGATCTTCGAGATTTGTGAATAAATCTGAGGTATTCTTTAAAGAATGGTAATAACCGAGGATTCGGTCAATCAGCTTCATTCGGACCTCGTGACATAACTAAAATGGAACCCAACCTTAGCAATTTATTTATCATTCCTACCCGACCATATCAGGGGGAAATTGCTGATGTAAAAACATCAATGGCCATCAGAAATCGCTTTCCCGCGGGAAGGATGATTTGGCAATTGCTAAGATTGGGTTGTTGTTTTGTTAGCAGCAAACATGCCATCCGAAATAACCGCTAGTATTCTGCTAGTTACCAAATTAAAGGCTGTATTTTCTCCGTGTTTATCAGCGGCTTATCTTACAGAAACCCAGCGGTTATAGCCGTGACGGCCTTTAAAGACTGGTCTTGGCATAAGTAGTAACAATAATTTACAGAAGTAATCTTTTTGCCGCCCTGGCAGATACTTCGCTCACCGTATAGTGATTGTCAAATCCGGGGGAGACGGTAGAATTTAGTAATCCGAGTGTTGTGAGGCAAAGATGAACACCAAATCCCTCTGGAGATCACTTCTTGTTGTTCTGCTGATCCTGCTCGTTTTTGAGTCGGTCCGTAGCTCTTTCAAGGGTCCTCTTTCAGGGCAGGCGCCTGTTATCAGCTACAGCCGTTTTAAAAACGAACTGTCCGCCAACAACATAAAAAAAATCAGGATCAAAGGGACAAATATCAGTGGTGAATTTCTGGCCAAAACCAGGGTGCCGGAGGTTATCCAGGGAAAAGAGGTCGTCAGGGAGGTAGAATCTTTTAGTACAGTTATGCCCCCTCTGGTTGATCAGGGACTGATGGCCGATTTAACGGACCATAAGGTAGAGATACAGGTTGTGTCTACCGAGGCATCTCCCTTTGCCAATCTCTTTTTATTTATGCTGCCCTGGCTGCTGATTATAGGAATCTGGTGGTTGGGTATCCGTGCCATGCGAAAACGAGATCCAGGAGGCATGTTGGGTGGTTTTGTGCAATCCGGTGCTCATAAATATACCTCCGAGGAAAAGGTCACGACCACTTTCGAGGATGTGGCCGGCATGGAAAACAGCAAACAGGAACTGAAGGAAATTGTCGATTATCTCCGCAATCCTAAGCATTTTCAGCGCATGGGAGGCAAGGTGCCCAAAGGTGTCTTGCTGATCGGACCGCCGGGTACCGGCAAAACACTCCTGGCAAGGGCCGTTGCAGGTGAGGCCGGAGTTACTTTTTTCAGCATTTCTGCCTCGCAGTTCATTGAAATGTTTGTTGGAATCGGGGCCAGCCGGGTGCGGGATCTATTTGCTAACGCTAAGAAGGCCTCTCCCTGCATCGTCTTTATTGACGAACTGGATGCTGTCGGGAGAAGTCGGGGAACCGGCTTTGGCGGTGGCCACGACGAGCGGGAACAGACCCTGAATCAGTTGCTTTCGGAAATGGATGGCTTTGATCGGCATGAGGAGATTATCGTGCTGGCCGCCACCAATCGCCCGGATGTTCTCGACCCGGCTTTACTCCGCCCGGGGCGATTCGATCGACATGTGGTGATCGAGCGTCCCGACTGGCGAGATCGCGAAAAAATTCTCAAGGTCCACGCTGCCAAGATAACTATGGATCCCGCTGTTGATCTGGCGGTGATTGCCCGCGGCACCCCCGGCATGACCGGCGCCGATCTGGAAAACTTGATCAATGAGGCTGCCATTCTAGCTTCCCGGGAGGAGGCAACAGCGGTCGGTATGGAACACCTGGAAAAGGCCAAGGACAAGATCCTCATGGGTGGCGAACGAAAAATGTACATCTCGGACATCGAGAAACGGATTACCGCCTATCACGAGGCCGGCCACACGGTCGTGGCCAGTTTGCTGCCCGACTCCGATCCAATTCACAAGGTGACGATCATCCCGCGCGGGATGGCACTGGGGGTAACACAACAGCTTCCGGAGGATGATCGCTACCACTACCCCCAAAGCTATCTCGAACATCGCCTGGCAGTGGCTATGGGTGGACGGGCTGCCGAGCGGCTGGTATTTGGTGAGGTGTCCACCGGTGGACAGAATGACCTGAAGACCGCTACTGATCTGGCGGAGAAAATGGTCTGCCAGTGGGGTATGAGCGAAAAGGTAGGAGCGGTAGCCTTCAGTCGCGGCGAGGAGCATCCTTTCCTGGGCAGGAAGCTGGCTGAAGAAAAAAGTTTTTCGGAAGCCATGGCTTGGCGAATAGATCAGGAGATTTCCGCACTGATCAGCCGGGCTGAGAGCCTGGCGGAAAGCCTGCTTGTTTCGAACCGCGACAAGTTAGACCGGATGGCCGAGGCCCTGCAAGAGGAGGAAACGCTGGATCGGGCGCGAGTTGATGAGCTACTGCAGGGCGCGGGGATGGGCTGATGGCTGGCAAAAACGACAAATGCGGGTGCGGGGCTGGAAATCGCCAGAAATGCCCGAATACAGCGGATATGGTGACCAACGAATACTGGTGCGAAGGCTGTGAACGGCTGAGCCCTGAAAAGCGCTGCCCGTTGTGTGGGCTCAAGACCCGTAAAATCCGGGGTGAAGCTATGTCACAGAACCACAAAAAGAAATCTCCCTTATGAGCGTCAAATTTATAGGATGACGGGGTGCCGGCTATCTGAGATACTCATCCGCTATGGAGCAGGCTACCGAACATAAACTGTCGGACGAGGGGGGATGGCTGACAATAACCCCCCAACAGGTGGTGGGTGGAGTTCCGGCACGCCTCTCGGAACGTAAGGCCAACCTATGGGCCCTGGTGTTGGAAGCCCGCCTGCTCCCTTATCGTCTGGAGAATGCCGAAAGCGGCCCTGAGCTGTTGGTGCCGCCGGAATATCTTGATGCAGCGCTAAATGAACTGCGACAATTTGAGACTGAAAATCGGGGTTGGCCGCCTCTCCCGCCACCGGCGCGTCCCTTGTCTGAAAATACCTTGGCAACCTTGTCGGTTCTGGTGCTGATCGCTACCTTCCATAACCTTACCAGACTAAGTTTCCCCGTCTTTAACCGCTATCCGGACTGGATCGCAATTGGCAATGCCCAAGCTGGTGAAATTCTCCAAGGACAATGGTGGCGGCTTGTCACCGCACTTACCCTGCATGCCGATGACCTGCACCTGTACAGCAACCTGGCCATCGGTGGAATCTTTATCATCTTCCTCTGCCGCGAACTCGGTTCCGGATTGGCCTGGAGCCTGCTGCTCGCCTCGGGCACTCTGGGTAATTTGGTCAATGCCTTGGTGCAACCCCCAACTCACAGCTCGGTTGGTGCCTCAACCGCTGTTTTTGGCGCAGTCGGCATCCTGTCCAGTCTCAGTTTTTTGCGCTATCGCAAGCAGTTGCAAAAACGCTGGCTGTTGCCGGTGGCCGCGGCCCTGGCCCTGCTGGCCCTTCTGGGTACCGAGGGCAAGCAGACCGATCTGGGGGCACACCTGTTCGGCTTTATTTTCGGAATCATCCTGGGACTGTTAACCGAGCTTAGGCTGAGTCGGCAGGGCCACCCGGGGCGTCTCACTAACGCCATCCTTGGGATTATCGCCATGGGTGTGGTTGCTTCGGCCTGGTGGGTGGCGCTTCAGGCTGCCAATTGATACCTTCCTTAAGATTCTTCAAAAGACATTTGCTCTATATTTAATTAAAAATATGCCTTGACCTGCTCCAGGGTTGTCGGTATTTTATTAGCTTTATAAGTGATTTATGTGGTTAAGTCGCTTCAAGATATGTGTCAAATCATGCCAGCAGGTGACCCCTTGACGAATCAAAAAAAGAGATCGGACGCATCAAGGGTTGCCTACTTTTTTCTCGATTTTCTAAGAATCGTTCTAATCCTGTTAGCGATGCTCCTCCGCCCGTTCAGCGCTGTTGCACAGGATTCAGCCCCCTCGGAAAGTACCCGGCTAGCCCTGGCCGGCCCGACCAATGCCGATCTGCTCTTGTTCTGGGAGGAAAAAGAGCTTTTTGTAGAGACCGCCACCCGCACCGACAAGCCCCTCACTCAGGTAGCCGAAAATATGACGGTTATCAGTGCCAAAGATATCCACGACATGAATGCTCGTAGCGTTTCGGAGGTGCTTAACCGGGTGCCGGGCGTGTTCATCGATTTCAATGGCATGGATTTCAGCAGTAACGCCTTGCCGCACATTCAAGGCTCGGAAAGCCGCCATGTCACTATCCTTCTGGACGGGATTTATTGGAACAGCATTACCAGCGGTGAGGTAGATCCCTTTAACATTCCGGTACAGATCATAGATCGGATTGAGATCATCAAGGGTCCGGCATCATCGGCCTGGGGATCTGCGCTGGGGGGGGTGATCAATATCATCACCAAGGGCACCGGGAATGCCGCTATTCCCAACGGCATCGTCACTGCCTCATACGGCGAAGCCAATTCACAAGATCACCGCGCCGAGCTCTACGGCAAGGCCGGTACCGCCGGCTATTATCTGTATGCCGGCCGTCAATCCTCGGACGGCTTGCGAAAGGCCCGCGATTACAGACAGAACAATCTTTATGGCAAGATTAGCCTGGCTCCGACCAAAGAGCTGGACCTGGTCTTGAGTCTCGGTTACAGCGATCCGCGGATCAATATCGGCGACACACCTGAAGTCAATATCAAGGGGAAAGATATCTTCTCCAGCTTCTTCGCCTCCGGCGCCTTTGATTATCGCATCTCCCAGGAATTCAGCCTGAAAGGCTCGGGCCAGTTTCTACGCCAAATGAGCGACCACCCGATACTTTTTCTGAGCACCAGCGAACTTTACAAGGACACCATTTTTGACGAGAAGACCGTAGGTGGCAATCTGAAGCTGGTCTACTCCGGTAGGATGCATACCGCTGTAGCAGGCGCCGAATACAGTCACGGTATCCTCGATCAAGCCACTTTTGCCGGGCCGGCTCTTCAGTCGAGCGGTGCGCCGGCCAGTGTAATGGTCAGTCCCAACATCGATAAATGGGCTCTGTTTACCAACGACTGCGTTGATTTTGGAAAGCTGGCCGTAACCCCCGGTATCAGACTCGATCACGATACCATCAGCGGTTATTTTTTTAGCCCGAGCATCGGTGCGACCTACGAACTGGGCGAACGTAGCGTGGCTCGCGCCACAGTGGCGCGCGGTTTTACCTCGCCCGGCATCGGCCTGACATCCGCCGGAGGTAGCTTCTTGCTCCCCAACCGGTCCCTCAAAGAGGAGCAGGGCTGGTCGTATCAGCTGGGAATGGAATCGGGTATCGTGGATTTGGTCCAGCTAAAGGTTTCCCTCTTCCGTCATGACATAGCCAATGAGCTATATGTCGATGCCACCCAGCGCACGGCCAAGATCTACCGGAATGGCGGCGATGTCACCCGGCAGGGTTATGAGCTGGAGGCCGAGACCGTGCCTTGGTATAACATCTCGTTGAAGCTGGGTCATGCCTATGTCCATAAGAGTGCCGACTCGCAAGCTGCCGGGACCGATCTTTATTCCCATCAGATCGGGATCAAGTACGATGACCGAAGATCTCTTGTGGCACAGCTCATGGGCAGCTACGTCTGGTGGAACCTCCCCGCTGATCAGGGGGCCAGATACGATAACTTTATCTGGGATCTGGCGCTTAACAAGAGGATCTTCTTAAACGACAGGACCAGCGTCGAGGGCTTTCTAACTGTTCATAACCTGTTCAGCGGTGCCTATTATACACTGGATCTCCAGCCCAACCCGCTTCGCTGGGTCGAGGGGGGAGTCAGGTTCAGGTTCTGAGCTAATATGTCTTTAATAAAAATCAAAATATACAGCCGGTTGCTGATCGCGCTGGCACTCACCTTGACTGCATCCATTTGCGATGCAGCCGAGGTTGTCATTGTGGGGGATGTCCAGCTGAAGCCGGTTACCGAGATCGTATCCGGAATCAGGAAATCCCTGGATTCATCATATAAGATTTATTCTCCGGCCGAGGTTAAAGGCCGTCTCAAAGGTATTGTGGAGCGGGAGGGGGCCAAGGTGGTCGTGGCCCTGGGGCGTGAAGCTCTAGAAGATGCCCTGTCACTTCCGTCAGCCATACCGGTTATCTATGATCTAATCGTCGTCCCGCCTCATATCACCCGTCCCAATACAACCGGTTTTTATATGGCCACACCGGTCAGGGAGTACACCGACCTGATCAACAACCAACTTCACTCAATCAAAAACATCGCCGTAATCGGCAGCCATGAGCAGTTGAGCTTATTGGCCGGCAACGAAAACCCGCACATGAGTACCTACAGTGTCAGGAGCGCGGTGGAATTGGTCAGTACTATCAACAGTATCGACAGTGCCGATGCAATCCTGCTTTTGCCGGATGTTTCACTGTTGACTGCCGCTGCCCTTGAGGAGGCATATCTGCTGTCGTTTCGGAGAGGCATCCCGCTTTTGGGGATATCGGAAAGGCATGTCAAGCAGGGGACGCTCTTGGCTCTGGTGGTTGATACGGTCAGTGCCGGCAGGCGGATCGGTGAGTATGCCTCCAAGGCGATCAAAGGCTTCAATATTGGGCAGCTGCCGGCATTGCCGGCCAGAAAGTTCGATCTGTACCTGAATCTGGCTACCGCACGGAAGATGGGCATTCGTATCTCCGATGACATGGTTCGTGGCGCCAAAAGGACCTTTCAATGATTACCTCTTTCAAAATGAAAGCGCTCTTGTTCATGATTCCGGTTTTGGTAATCGTGTCGCTGGTATACACCTACGAATCGATAAAGACCGAGAAGGAGATAATAAGAAACGAGATCATCAAACGGGCTGAAACGGTCACAACGTTAGCGACCAAAACCGGCGAACTGCCGATCCTGTCCCGAAACCAGGAGCTGCTTAAAAGCACCGTTGCCTTTCTCAGAACAAATTCGGAGGTTTCCTCGGTCACCCTGTACGACAACCGGATGGAACCTCTTATTCACGACGGCCCCCCCATTACAGCCAAATCACCTGCCAAGCCACCTGATCTGCCCATATCCATGTCTGAAGATAATCACTCGTTTGTTTTTTACGCGCCAGTCTATACCCTTAGCGCCAAAGAGGACTTCGACTTTTTCCAGGAGGATAGCGTTAGCCAGGTAAAGCAGAATATCGGCTGGATCAGGCTCAGCTTTTCAAAGTCATCCATGTTGGAGAATGAGCAGAAGATCGTCGCCCGCGGGCTTATGCTGGCGGTCATCTTCACCTCGGCCAGCAGCATCCTGGTTTATTTTCTGATCACTCTGGCAACCCGCCCGTTAAACCGGATTGTAGTGGTGGCGAATGCCATTGCCCATGGCGATTTCAGCCAGGAAATCAAGAGTGAACGGCAGGATGAAATCGGGGTTCTGTCACAAGCCTTCAGCACCATGAAACAGACCATTCAGCAGGTGCTGCATGAGACGGATGGCCTGATACTGGCGGTGCGGGACGGCAAATTGAATATACGCAGCAATGCCGAGATCTTTGAAGGTGAATGGCGCACGCTGGTTGCTGGTGTGAACCAGCTGTCCGATACCTTTGCCAGCAATAATATAGAATTGCAGAGGGCCAAGGATTCGGCCGAAGAACTGACAGGTCGGCTTCAAGAAGCAAAGGCCTCTTTGGAAAAAAGGGTCGTGGAGAGAACCGAGGAGCTATTAAAGGCCAACCTGCAACTGGAGGGGGAGATTGCCGAACGCAAACTGATCGAGGAGGCCCTGGCCCGTCGCCTGATAGCTTTGACCAGCCCTTTGGGGGATGTGTCAGAAATACAGTTCGATGACCTGTTTGATCTGGAGGAGATCCAACGAATCCAGGATTCTTTTTCTTCTGCAACCGGCGTGGCTTCAATCATTACCGATCCCCACGGTAACCCGATCACCAGGCTCAGTAACTGTTCCCTTTTGTGCCGGTCTATCCGAGCTACGGAAAAGGGGCTGACCAATTGTCAAAACTCGGACGCCCTAATCGGCAGTATGAATCCGGATGGTCCGCTTTTTCAGCCCTGCCTTAGCGGCGGGTTGTGGGATGGGGGGGCCAGCATACGGGTCGGAGAGCACCATATTGCCAACTGGCTAATCGGCCAAGTGCTGGATGAATCCGGCGATACAGAAAAAATCATGGAGTATGTCCGAGAGATCGGAGCAGATCAGCAGGTCTGCCGCCAGTCGCTGGAAAACATTACCCGTATGCCAAGAGAGCGCTTTGCACAGATATGCCAGGCGCTGTTTCTGATCGCCGGGCAGCTCTCCAACCTGGCCATACAGAACGTCCAGCAGGCTCGCTATATTTCGGAGAGCAAACGGGCCGAGGAGGAACTGCGCAACTCCAAGGAATTTACCGAAAATGTTATTCAATCCGCCAACGCGCTGATTATATGTCTTGACCTTCTCGGTCGTATAACCATGCTTAATCGTGCTGCTGAGGAGGTGCTGGGTTATTGTGCGGCAGAGCTCTCCGGCCGGGATTTTGATGTGCTGATCCCGGATGGCAGCCAGCTGGGAAGCGACGATGACTCACAGAAAATTCTCTCCAGGGGCACCCCGGATATCTTTGAAAGCCAGATGCTTGCCAAGAATGGGGCGCACAGGATGATCTCCTGGCGTAGCAGTCCGATTGCCGAGAACGGCCAGGTGGTCGGCACCATATTTTTCGGTATCGATACTACCGAGCACCGCAAGTTGGAGGAACAGCTACGGCATGCCTTGAAAATGGAATCGATCGGGCGCCTGGCCGGCGGGGTTGCTCACGATTTCAATAACCAGCTTACCGTAATCCTGGGTTATGCCGAATTGTCGCAAGACAGACTCTCACCAGAAGACAAGCTGTGGCAGAACCTGAAAGAGATCATCAAGGCCGCCGAACATTCACGCGATATTACCCGACAGCTGCTGGCCTTCTCACGCCAGCAGATCGTTTCGCCCCAGCAGCTTGACCTGAATAAAGCCATCGGTGAAACCCAAAGGACACTCTCCCGCCTGATCGGGGAGGAGATCAAGCTCTTCTTCACACCTGTCGAAAAACTGTGGCTGGTAGAGATTGATCCTGGACAGCTTGATCAGATTGTCATGAACCTGGCTGTCAATGCCCGTGATGCAATGCCTGGTGGCGGCACACTGACGATCTCGCTGGCACCGGTACATGTCGATGAAGCTTTTTGCCTTGAAAATGTCAGTATCGAGCCGGGCGATTATGTCCGCATGACCTTTCAGGACAACGGCACAGGCATGTCAGCTGAAACATTGCAGCATCTGTTCGAGCCTTTTTTCACCACCAAGGAGGTGGGCAAAGGGACCGGGCTGGGTTTGGCCACTGTTTACGGCATTGTGACCCAGAACAAGGGCTTTATCAGGGTTTTAAGCAAATTGGGAGTCGGGACGACCTTTGAGATCCATCTGCCGCGTCTGGCAAAGGAAGAAACGATGCGGCATCCAAAGGGCGAAAGCAAGGCGCCGCGCGGCACCGGCACGATCCTTTTGGTCGAGGATGATGAGACTGTCAGGGGTATGGCGGCTAAGATGCTGGAGCATATGGGCTATGCCGTGCACCCAGTCTGCGCACCGGCCGAGGCCATTGATTTCTGTGAGGATCATGATCATGTGATTGATATGATCCTTAGCGATGTTGTCATGCCCGGAATGAGCGGTAGAGAGATGATCGAGAAGATCGAGGCCGGGCGGCCCGGCATCAAGGTTCTGTACATGTCAGGCTATACCTCGGACATCATTTCTCAAAAAGGGGTGCTCGAGGAGGGCATGCATTTCATCCAGAAGCCGTTTGATGCAAACGGTCTGAGCAATAAAATCAAGCAGGTGTTGTCGAATAATGAACCCGCCTAGAAGCTGAATTCCTAATTCCCACCGACACATATTGGACTCTGCCAGAGAGTGCGTTAGAATAAGCAATGACGGCGCATTTTGAGATTGTCGGGGTATGCGATGCTTGATTACAAGGGCTTACGGGACCGGATGGTCGAGGAACAGCTCAAGCCGATGGGAATCTACGATCCGGCTGTGCTTTCTGCTATGCGGGAGGTCCCCCGTCACGAGTTTGTTCCAGCGGAAATGAAAAGAATGGCCTATGAGGATGGACCGCTGCCGATCGGCGAGGGGCAGACCATCTCGCAGCCTTTTATGGTGGCCTACATGATCGAGGCACTCTGGCTGTCGAGTGAAGCAAGGGTGCTGGAGATCGGGACCGGTTCCGGCTATGCGGCGGCGGTACTTAGTCTGGTCGTCAAGGAGGTCCATACTGTCGAGCGTTTGCCCGTGTTGGCTGACCGGGCCAGGGAGCGCCTGAAGCAGCTTGGTTATGACAATGTGCATGTCCATGTCGGTGACGGAAGTCTGGGATTGCCGGAACAGGCCCCTTATGATGGAATTATCGTGACTGCCGGCGCCCCTTCGGTGCCGGAGCTGCTGAAAAAACAATTGGAAGTGGGGGGTGGGTTGGTGATCCCGGTCGGGACCAATCCGGAGCTGCAAATACTGGTCTTGGTCCGCAGATTGAGGGACGAAGAGTACCAATCCGAGAGGCTGATGGCGGTGCGCTTTGTGCCGCTGATCGGTGCCGGCGGCTGGAGAGTTGGCTAGTTGTTTGCAAAAAACAGAAAGGCGGCTCTCACTCGCTCACTCTGTTCGCTAAAGCCCGCAAAGATCACTAAGAAAAGGCCTTGAAGAATTTATCTGTGTCTCTGTGAGAGCAAGCTTTTAAATTTTAGGTTTTGTTTCTTCGGCGGGGCAATTTTTGCCCCGCCTTTTTCAGTATCTACTATTATTTTTTATGCTCCCGCCGCATCCGTTCGGCATCCTCCTTGATACGGGCGGAGGCTTCCTTGACTTTGGCCCAGCCATACCAGTGCATATAATCGGGGTTGCTATGGAAGGCCCCCTGGAAAGCCCGCTGGCGGTACTCCAGGAAGATCAGATACAGCTCCTGTTCGGCGGCTGTTTTTGCCTCGTAGAACTGAAGCAGGTCGGGGGCATACTTCCAGTCAGCCGGTTTCTTGATGATTCCATCGTCATAGAGTGACTTGACCGTGCGGATCGAGTCGGCAAAGATCTTATCCACCTCGCGGATCACATCGTCACCCGCCTTCAGATTGGCATCGGCATAGCTTCGTGAATGGCACTTGGAACAGGCATCCAGCATTTTATTGCGCTCTTTGTTGAAACTTTCCTTGTCGAGTCTGGCTATCTTGGCTGCCTTGACTGCGTCCAGGCGCTCGGTCGGATTGCCTTTATCATCCAGTACGCCGATCGCCTTGAGAATGGTGACCCGATTATCCATCCACTCCTTGTCATCCTCCGGCAGGCGCAGGGCCAGGAACCCCCAGGAGGTCATGACGCCATGGTTGCCGTCCGACATGTGGCAGGTTTGGCAGGTTGGAGCGCGACCGGTGGTCGGCTCTATCTCCCAAATGGTGCCGTGCTTGGATGTCTGCCACATCTCCCACTGGGGATGGTCAAAGCCCATGTGGCAGGTACGACAGGCGCGCGGGTCTCTGGCTTCCGCTACCGAGAAGGTGTGGCGGGTATGGCATGAGTCGCAAGCGCCGCTGCCGTAGTGCTTCAGTTCGCTGGCCTGTTTTTCACCGACCTTATGGCAGGCGGAACAGCCTTTCAGATCGCCACCGCCAACTGCAGAGGGCTGATGGGTGATCATCGGCATAGCCTTCATGGCGGTCCAGGCCAAGGCATGCTTGCCGCTACGGTACTCTTCGACCCGCTTGGCGTGACATTTGGCGCAGGTGTCAGGGTTGGGGAGTTTTGCCTTGGCAACATCGCTCACGGTTTTATGTTCCGAGCCATGGCAGGTGGAACAGTCCATCTTGCTGCCCATTTTGCCGGAAAGGAACTGCTTGACGATCCCGGGTGTAACCTTCTCATGGCAGATGATACACTCGGTCTTTTTTGCTGCTTCGGCCGTTTGTGGAGAAAACCAAATTGCGCTGAGCGGGACTGCTGTCAGAATTGCAAGAATCTTAATGAGATTTACCATTGAATTTCTCCTTTCTGAGATTTCTGTAACAGGTGAGGTCAAATGATAAAGTTTAAAATAATTGAAACATCCTTTCCCGCCATGTCAAGAACAGCGGTCCAAGTGCATTTGAAACGCAGGAGCAGAAACTGCGGAGTTGGAAGCTGAGAATTCGGGCTGAATGGAGGTATAATTGATCTAGGTGGAAAAGCGATTTTGGAGGAGGTCTGTTATGACTGACAACCAGGAAAGGACAAACCCCACAGAAAGATGTGATATCAGGATCTGGTGCGAAGAGTGCCAACGAAGTGAATATACCACCAGCGGAGACAAGTACCTGTGTAACTCCTGTGGTAAGATCCTTGATCTCACCCATGAGGTGCATCATGAGATATTTCCGCACGTTGTCGGAGATAAGGATAAATTGTATTAGGCCGGATCGATGACTTGTAAAAAGGGCGCCCTGCGGTTCTCAACCAGGACGCCCTTTATTAATGGCGAATAGTTATTGCCAGGATGAGTGCGCTGCCAACATCCGCATCAACTCCCGCATAAAGGCCGGAAGATCCTCCGGTTGTCGCGATGTAATCAGATTGCCATCCACTACGACTTCACTATCTTCATATTTTACATTGGCCTCTTTCATCTCCGGAGCCACAGTCTTATAACAGGTGGCCCGCCGGCCACTGATCAGATCGGCCGAGATCAGCGTCTGAGGACCGTGACAGATGGCCGCTACCGGTTTTTTTCGTTCAAAAAAGGTGCGGGCGATGGCCTGTGCCTTAACATTATTACGGATTGCTTCGGGAGCCTTGCCACCCGGCAGGAGCAGTACCGCATAATCGGCTGGATCAACTTCTTCAAAAGTCTTATCGACTTTTACCTCATAGCCGTGCTTGCCGCGGATCGGCACCAGGCTGTGGGATGCAACCTCGACCTGGTACCCGGCCTCCTGCAACCGATATAACGGCACTAATAACTCCAGATCCTCAAAATTGTCCGCACTAAGAATCAGTGCTTTCATCGTTTCACCACCTGCCCCAACCTGGCTTCGGCCGCCTTCCAGTCGATATTTTTGAAGAAGCTCTCGATATAATCCGGCCTTTTCAGCCCATAATCGAGCATGAAGGCATGCTCAAAGACATCCATGATCAGAACAGGCGTGCAGCCGGCCGGATGTGCCGTATCGTGCTCATTGATCCAGAAATTGATCATCTTGCCGTTGCTGGGGTCCTGGTACAGCACAGCCCAACCGATACCGCGCATGGCCCCGGTTGCCTTAAAGTCCTTTTGCCATGAATCTTGCGATCCAAAGGATTCAGACAGGCTTTTTGATAAATCACCGTCGGGATTGAGAGGCTCCTTGCCCCCCAGGTTTTCAAAGTACAGCTCATGCAGACGCATGCCGTTGAATTCCCAGCCCAAGCGCCGCTTTATTTCGGCAAATTCAGTGCTGGCTGTTTTACCCTCCGCTATCATCACTTCCAGCGAATCCAGAATTTTATTGGTATTGGTGACATAGCCCTGATAAAGCGTGAAATGATTCTTTAACAATGTTTCGCTAAAACCGGGCATGCCGGCTAATTTGTCATAATCTTTTGCTGTGTAAGCCATACCGATGCCTCCTTTTTAATTTTTAGGTATTTTTGTAAACTAGTTAAAGATGGTGTGCTCATTAGACGGGGGTGAAACCGATACGAGGAATTGACGAAGGGAATTGACATGTTCCTGGTCTGAGTCGCGGATTGCCTGGAACATCTGTTGAACGGTTTCATCTTTAAAGCGCCCAATGGTATCAATATGGAGAGTGGCCATCCGTTCTTCCATCTTGATCGCGTTGTTCAGGGCTGTTCTGAGTATGGGCGGAGCACGTCTGACAATGTCCAGCAGCATACACAGCTTCCGATGGATCGCACAGGCTTGCCTAAGGTCGGAAGAGGTCAATTCAAAATCAAGATCGTTAATCAAATTAATCGCCAACTCGAGCTGTTTCTGATGATTTTCCTCTTCCAGAGCGGTTTGCTTCCAGATTTTTGCTGCCTCAGGGTTATCGCTATGGATCTCACTGTAATAATGGTACAACGTGGCGCACAAGCCCTCAATCTTCAAGCAGATCCTGGAAAATAACAACGTATTTGCCTCGCTGATTATTTCGTGCATACGAAGCCCCTTGTGCTTTTATTGCGTCTATTCTTCAAGCAGCAATTGTGCCAGACATGGATGCGGTTTTTTTATCAAGAAAAAATAGCCACTTAAGCTGTTGGGTAACTTTAACCTACTTTTGTTGCTTGTAACAAATTTTGATAGGATAAAACGAGGTGGATCAGTGAAACCATTCGCGGGGCTAAGAAGAGTGGGTGTCGGCAAATGATGAAAAGTAAACATATTTGACCGCTGCAGAGATACCTTATGAAAAAATATGCGGGAATACCGCACCTTATATGCAAGAGGATTTTTTCGGCCGCAATGATTTAACTGGTTGTAATTAATAAAAATTATTCAAAATGGATGATATTTAAATAGTGGTCCTCGTATACATTTTTTTTATATTCGGTTTTTTACGATTACTAAATTGTTGTATCTATCTGCATTTGTGTTATATTCGCCAAAATTTTTCTACCAATAGGGGGGCGTATGAAAAAAGCTGATCTCGTAGCAAAGATGGCAGAAGCGGCAGGCCTTACTAAGGTTCAGGCTGAAAAAGCACTGAATGGTTTCATTGCCGAGACCACGACAGCGCTTAAAGCTGGCGACAAGGTGACTCTGGTGGGTTTTGGTACTTTCAGTGCCGTTACCCGTAAGGCGCGTACCGGCCGTAATCCTCAGACCGGAAAGGCTCTGAAGATTGCAGCAAAAACTTCCGGTAAATTCAGCCCCGGTAAAAGCCTTAAAGACCTGAAAGCCAAGCCGGCCGCAAAACCAGCAGCTAAAAAGAAGTAATAACCCTTTTAATCACAATGAAGCCTCGTCGTTATGGCGGGGCTTTTTTGTTCTCTATCGAAGCTGCCTGTTACCTACAGGCAGCTTTTCTTTTTCAACAGGGATTTAACTTGATGGACCTGACATTTTTTCGTACTATCAACATCCGCTAATTCAAAAGAATAAGGAGGAAAGTATGTTTAAAAAACTCTGTGCTATTTCTGTTGTAGTTGTTTCCATGATGATGTCCGTAAAGGCCGAGGCCAAAAATCCGCTGGTCGAGATGGAAACCAGTCTGGGTAAAATAAAGATTGAGTTGTTCGAGAAGGAAGCTCCCATAAGTGTAAAAAACTTTCTCGATTACGTGAAAAGCGGTTTTTATAACGATACCGTTTTTCATCGGGTAATTCCGGGATTCATGATCCAGGGGGGTGGCTTTACAGCAGACCGTAAACAGAAACCGACCAATGCGCCAATCAAGAACGAAGCGAACAACGGGCTGAAAAATGATCGCGGAACTCTTGCCATGGCCCGGACCTCCAGCCCCGACAGCGCCACGTCGCAGTTCTTCATCAATGTTGTTAATAACGAAATGTTGAATCGCCCTAATCCTGACGGTTTCGGATATGCGGTTTTCGGTAAAGTGATTGAGGGAATGGACGTGGCGGACAGGATCGTGGCCGCTAAAACAGTTAACCTCAACATGGTCTTCCAGAACTATCCCGAGTCACCGATTTTTATAAAATCTGTCAAGTTACTGAAGTAACCGGTTACGAAACAATCATTAGTAGCCGTAGGCAAGAGACGGTTGTTGCGAGGGTGAACGAGCCGGTGCCGGCAACTGGACGGAGCTAAAATCCAGCCATCAGTACAGCAAAACGATTCGACTCCGCTGGAATTTTTTATTACGGTGCCGGCCGATGGCGAAACAAGGCTCTGCTACCGTGTTTCCCTAAGATACTGTTCAGATAGCCATAATAAAAGTTAGGGAGTTACTATGGGATTAACCGAAGAGCTTGTATGTTGGACTCATGAACAGAAGTGCCAGAAGGCAGTGGAATCGTTAGGCGGGAATGGCTTTACCGCGCTTTACTGTGCAACTCCTGAAGAGGCCTGCAATTATATTATCAGTGAGGCCAAGGACGCTGACAGCATCGGCTTCGGCGGTTCCATATCGATTGCCGGCCTGGGTGTTGAGTCATACCTGCAAAACCAGGGCAAGGATATCCTTAACCATAGTTCTACTGGGCTTTCACGCGAGCAGCGGGTGGAGATAATGCGGCGCCAGCTCACCTGCGACCTGTTTCTCTCGGGCTGCAACGCGTTAACGCTAAGCGGTGAGTTGGTCAATATAGATGCCACCGGCAATCGGGCCGCAGCCATGTTTTTTGGCCCGCGCAAAGTAATCGTGGTAGCCGGCCGCAACAAGCTGGTGGATGGTTCGCCACAGGATGCCATTGAACGTGTCAAAGGCTGCGCAAGTCCGCCTAATGCCAAACGCCTAAGCTTCAATACTCCCTGCGCCCAAACCGGTTTTTGCAGCAACTGCAACTCACCCGACCGGATCTGTCGCGTGACCACCATCATTGACCGCAAGCCTCGCATGACTGATCTGAGGGTGCTGGTGGTTAATGCCGATCTCGGGTTCTGAAGTACAACGTGAACCGGTTTATAACCGCACTTCTCGACTTCTTTTTCCCACCGCTCTGTCACGTTTGCCGCACATTTATTCCGGATGCTGGCCCGCTGCATATCTGTCCCGCCTGCCTGGAACAGATGAAAGCGGTGGGCCAACCACTCTGTCATATCTGCGGGATTCCTTTTATTGGTGCCGGCGCTGATCATATCTGCGGCAACTGCCATAAACAGCCACCTTCCTACGATGCCGCCCGGGCGGCTTTCATTTACGACGGCCACTGTCGCACGCTCATCCATTCCTTTAAATACAATAACAAGATCCACCTGCGTCGCCCCCTGGCCCTGTTGGCCGGCCAACGCCTGCAGGAATTCATTTCTACAAGGGCGCCGGATCTCATAATACCGGTGCCGCTGCATGTTAAACGCCTGCGTAGCCGTGGTTTCAATCAAGCGGTGTTATTGGGGGAACTCCTGGCGCGGGTCTGGCGTCTTCCTTTAGAAAGACAGGCTCTCAAGAGGGTTCGCTGGACCGAGCCTCAGATCAACCTGTCTGCTGATAAACGTCATGACAATGTAAAAGGAGCTTTTGCGGTTTCTGCCGGTTTTGCAGTCGCTGGCAAGCGGGTACTGCTGATTGATGACGTACTAACTACCGGAAGCACTGCAAAGGAATGTGCCACCGTGCTTAAACGCGCCGGGGCAATTGATGTGACTGTCATTACTGTGGCCAGGGCAGTAACTTACTGATTTCCTGAAGGCAATCCAGCTTTTTTCGAACAGTGCTAATTTCTTGACAAGAAAAGTGGGTTAAAGTATTTACAAATATCAATAATATAATCAAAGGAGGTATTAATGCGTCTTTCAACAAAAAGCCGCTACGGGCTTCGGGCGCTATTCGATATAGCCTATAACTGCGGTAACATGCCGGTTCAGATCCAGGACATTTCGCGCCGTCAACAGATATCCCCCCGCTATCTTGAACAGATTTTTCAAAGCCTGAAACGTGCCGGTATACTAAAGAGCAAGCGTGGACCGCAGGGTGGCTATAGCCTTGCCAAAAAGCCGGATGCCATTACGGTTCTTGATATATTAAATGCAACCGAACAGGATGTTTTGCTGGTTGATTGTGCTGGAAAATCGAAGAAAATAACCAAACGCAAGACCGATTGCCCGTTTGAGGGGAACTGTGTGACGCAGTCCGTGTGGGAGGAGGCCAGCACCCTTCTCAACACCCTTTTTGCGGGCATGACCTTGCAAACGCTGTGTGAGCGCGGGCTTGAAATGGGGATAAAAAAGGAACAGGCGCATCGCTTCATGTATTACATCTGATTGTCTTGAATCAGCTTGAATAGCTATTGCCTTGTAACAGAAAGTTCAGGAAAATATGCCTAACAAAAATAGTTCCTCAATTGTTGATCAGATCGGGAATACCCCCATAATTCGGCTTGTTAAAATTTCCTGTCCGGATGAAGCGGCTATTTACGCCAAGGTTGAAGGATTTAATCCCGGCGGCAGTGTCAAGGATCGCGTTGCACTTGCAATGATCGAGCAGGCCGAAAAGGATGGTTCCATTAAGCCTGGCGACACCATTGTTGAGCCAACCAGTGGTAACACCGGCATTGGTCTGGCCGTGGTTTGTGCCAGAAAGGGGTACCGGCTGGTGTTGACCATGCCGGATACCATGAGCCTGGAGAGGCGCAGGTTGCTGTTGGCATACGGCGCCGAGTTGGTGCTAACTGCTGGAAACCTGGGGATGCAGGGAGCGGTTGAAAAGGCCGAGGAACTGGCCAATATGAACAATTGGCTGCTTCCCCAGCAGTTCAAAAATCCGGCTAATCCTGAGATACATCGTACTACTACAGCTCCGGAAATTATCGCTGCCATGCAAGGGTTGTCGATCGATGGTTTTGTGGCGGGTGTCGGAACCGGCGGTACAATTACCGGTGTAGGCGAGGTGCTGCGTAAGCATAATCCAGCTATTGTTATTGCTGCCGTTGAACCGGCTGATTCTGCAGTCCTCTCCGGTGGCATGCCGGGAGCGCACCAAATTCAGGGTATCGGCGCCGGTTTTGTGCCGGAGGTGCTTGATACCGCAGTTTACGATGAAGTCATTGCCATTACCGATGAAGAAGCCTTTGATGGTGCGCGCAGGCTGGCCTGCGAAGAAGGTCTTTTGTGCGGAGTTTCCTGCGGGGCTGCACTGGTGGCTGCACAAAGGTTGGCCAGGAGGCTGGGTAAAGGCAGGAACGTTGTCGTCATCCTGCCGGATACCGGCGAGCGCTATCTGTCCACCGGGCTTTTTGACAAGCACTAATTCAAAAACTCTATTCCACCACGAAGCCACGAAGAACACCGAAGAACACCGAAGAATTAAAAGATGGTCAGAAACTATTCAACACAAAAGTGATACATCTGTATGCGTACAAAAGCAGTACAAGTCGGTGTAGTTATATTTTGATTTACTTCGTGTCCTTCGTGTCTTCGTGGTAAATTCTTTTATAGGTTCCCAGGCTGCAGCTGAGCCGCCAACTGCCCGAGTACCAGGGCAATGGTTTCCGGTCCCGGCGGACAGCCCGGGATAAAGGCATCTATCATAATGACTTGGTGGAGTGGCAGCACAACGTCAAACAGTTTCGGTACATCCGGACCAAAACAGGCCCCCTTGTTACAACCGGGATAAGCAGCTTCAAAAGCGGCATTTTTCCCCGACGGGTTTCTCAGCGCAGTTACATTGCCGTTCACAGCACAATCTCCCAAGCTGACCACAATCTTTGTTTTGTCCCGGATAAGACGAGCCATAACAAGATTGTCTTCGTTGGAGACTGCGCCTTCAACCAGCGCTATATCCACCTGTTCTGGGTATTGTTTGGTGTCTGCCAAGGGCGAATAGACCAACTCGAATTTTTCAAATAGCTCCAGCAGGCCGGCGTGCAGGTTGAGCAGACTCATATGACAGCCTGAACAGCCGCTCAGCCAGGCAGTTGCCAACCTTAATTTTTTCATCGATCCTTCCGTCGGCGCCATGCCACTAATCTCTGCAGGGAAATCGAAGTCTTGCGCTGCGCAACAATTCCTTTTTCAAATAAAGCTCCCGTAGGGCAGGCCTGGACACACTTTCCGCAATCGGTGCAGGTACTGCTTGAGCCCCAGGGTTGGGCAAGATCGGTGATGACACGGCTGGCGGCTCCACGCCCGCTTACATCCCAGGTGTGCGCACCTTCCACCTCATCACAGACCCGGACACAGCGCCGGCAGAGAATGCAGCGATTGTGATCAATACCGAAACGTTGCTGGCTGAGATCAATTCCCATTGCCGGGGCAAGGAATGCATAACGCACATGATCCACCTGCAGGTCTTTGGCGAGCGACTGCAACTCGCAGTGGTTGTTCATCACGCAGACCGGGCACAGGTGGTTTCGCTCAGCAAAAATAAGTTCAACGATCCTTTGGCGGGCCGATCTTAATGATGGTGAATCGGTGATTACCTCCATACCATCTTCAGCCGTGGTTGCACAGGCCGGAACAGGTCTCGGTCGCCCCACAACAATGACCAGGCAGACCCGGCAGCCACCCCATGGGATAAGCCCCTCCAGGTTGCAGAGAGTCGGGATGGAAATGTTGCGGTTCTGCGCCGCCTGGAGAATGGTATCACCAGGCTGGGCGGTGGCAGCCTGCTGATCTATGGTCAACTTTATCCGGGACATGTAACCTCCTGGGAACCGGCCAGAGAGGGTTCATGATCAGTTTTCTTCCCAACCATACAAATTCCGGCCGGGCAATGTCCCCGGATATGTTCTTCGTATTCACTCCTGAACCAGCGTAAAGTGCTGATAACCGGATTGGGGGCGGCCTGGCCCAACCCGCACAGGCTGGCATCCTGCATAAGCTGGCAAAGTTGTTCAAGGGCTTTTAGGTCATCAGGAATTCCTCGGCCGGAGGTTATTCGTTCCAGCAGTAGCCTTACCTCAACCGTGCCGATCCGGCAGGGTGTACACTTGCCACAGCTCTCATCCTGGGAAAATCGCATGAAAAAAAGGGCTAGATCAACCATGCAGTGTCTATGGTTCATGATGATCAAGCCACCTGATCCCAGCATGGTTCCGATTGGTTCCAGGCTGTCATAATCCAAGGGGATATCGAGGTGCTCCTCGCGAAGGCAACCTCCGCTGGAGCCTCCGCTCAAAGCTGCCTTGAATACGCCACCGGTCATGCCGCCGGTTATTTTCAGCAACTTGCGCAACGACGTGCCCAGCGGCACCTCCAATACACCGACCGTAGCAACATCACCCGAAATCGAAAAGACTTTGCTGCCGCTGTTGCCCGGCGTGCCGATTGACCTGAACCAGGCGGCTCCCTTTTCAATGATCGGAGCGATACAGCCGAACGTCTCCACGTTATTGATCAGTGTCGAGCGACCCCAGAGGCCTTTTTGGGAGGGGTAGGGGGGGCGATTGGAAGGCTGACCACGGCGACCCATGACAGAGGCCATTAATGCAGTCTCCTCGCCGCACACAAAGGCGCCGGCTCCAATTCTAATTTTTATTCGAAATGAATACTTGCTCCCCAGGATATTCTGTCCCAAAAGCCCCGCCTTTTCAGCCTCGTTAATGGCGCGACGCAAGCGGCCGGCGGCCAAGGGATATTCAGCCCGGACGTAGATAAAGCCAACTCCGGCGCCTACAGCGTAACCGGCGACTGCCATGCCCTCCAGCAGGCGATGGGGGTCCGATTCCATCAGGGTTCGGTCCATAAAAGCGCCCGGATCGCCTTCGTCGCCGTTGGCGACCACATATTTCCTTTTGCCGGGGTTTTTTCGCACCAATTCCCATTTGATGCCGGTCGAATAACCGGCTCCGCCGCGCCCACGCAGCCCGCTGGCCTTTATTTCGGTGCAGACCTGTTCCGGTGTCTTCTCCTTGATGACAGTTAAAAAAGCGTGATAGCCACCTGCCGCCAGGGCGCTCTCAAGATCTTCAGGATTACAGCTGCCGCAGTTGGACAGCACTATCCTCTGCTGCCCGCCCACAAAGGGTAGATCCGGTGGCCACTTTTCACTTTTAAATTTACCGTGCAGGTGGGATTCCACCGCGAGCAACGCAAGTTGCGGGCTCATTTTTTCATAATGCAACTCTGTTTGAGTGGCGCTTTGTATCCGTAAAACAGGGCCGCGGCTACAGGGACCCATGCAGCCTGCGCCGCTGATATGGATCGAGCCGCAACCGTAAGTTTGCCGCAACTTTTTCAGGACCTCTTCAGCTCCGCCGGCTATGCAAGGCGAACCAAGGCAGACAAATACCTTTAATTCAGCGGCCAAAAGGGCTTGCTGCGCCAGATGCGCTTTTTGCAGCAGATCATCGACGGTCATCGGTCAGGTCACCTGTAACGGATTGCGCCAGATGCAGGCAGACCTTGTCGGCCAGATCATCCGGCCCAAAGCCGCTTAGCATGGTTGTGCCGCAAATTGCCAAGGGCGACCGGCCGCAAACCCCTACGCAACGTACTGACCCCAAAGAAAACAGGCCGTCGGAGGTTGTTTCTCCGCACGCTATCCCCAGGCGTTTTTCTAACTCCTGCAGCACTAAGGTGCCACCTTTAAGATGACACGATGTGCCGGTGCAGACCGTACAATGCTGCTTTCCCGGCGGGCTAAGCCTGAACAGGTGGTAAAAGCTGGCTACTCCGTACACCAGGGCCGGAGGGAGGCGCAGTTTCTCGGCAACTTCGGCTAGATGATCATTTTCGAGATATCCATAATGCTGCTGGGTTGCGTGAAGCACTTCAATAAGTTCATCGCTGCTTGTTTGATCCAACCTTCTGATCATGTCCAGGCCCCTACTATCTGTTGCAATGTTTATGACGGCAGTTTTTGTCATTATTGTGACCTGTTGATAACTATTAATTATTCAATTTTAGCATTCGGCCTTATAACAGCAAGTAGGAAGGATACTTCAAGTATCGAGACACAGGCATGTTTGCCCCTTGCAATTTACAAAAATAATAAGTAAATTAATTTTTTTTTATTGTGAGGAGGACTATGTTTAACAATATTGATTTCTACCGCGAGATTCTCGACAACCTTTACGATGGTATCTTTTTCGTGAACCCGGAAGGCTTGATCAGTTACTGGAATAAAGGAGCTGCAAACCTGACCGGATACCAGACAGAGGATGTTATTGACAGAAATTACTGCGAGGTCTTCAAACCCCTGGACAAACATGGAAATGATCTCTGTACATACAGTGAATGCCCAATGCAAAGGGTCTTGACAACAGTGACATTATCGGAGGTAGAGGCCTACATACGCCATAAAGAAGGGTATCTGGTGCCGATTTCAATCCGGATTGCACCGGTGCGGGAGGTTGACCGGCAGTTTATCGTGGCGGTTGAGATCTTCAGCAATAAGTCGCCCCGTTATGCTTTGCGGCAAAAACTGGAAGAGCTTCAGGACATGGCTTTGTTTGATACCCTGACCGGCCTTGCCAATCGGCGTTTTTTGGAAATGAACCTGGCCACCCGCCTGGAAGAGCTAAGACGCTACGACCTTTCCTTTGCAATCATGTTTATCGATGTTGATAGGTTTAAGAACATCAACGATATGTGGGGTCATCAGGCAGGCGATCAAATGCTTAAAATGATCAGTACCACCATGATCAACAGCCTGCGTTCCTGCGACATCATCGGCCGTTGGGGAGGCGAGGAATTTGTAGCCCTTTTGATCAATATAGCTAAGGATGATCTGTTTCCGGTCGTGGACCGTTTCAGGCGCCTGGTGGCTAATTCGTTACTGCCCCTGGAGGATGGCCAGTCCCTCAGCGCAACGGTTTCTATAGGTGCAACCACGGCCTGCAAAGGCGATACTATGGATATGCTGATCGAACGCTCCGACCGGCTAATGTATGAGAGCAAGCATCGCGGCAGGAACCTGGTCACTGTAGGCCCTTAGTCGCCCGCCATTCTCCAAAAAAAAGCCCTTTCGCATCGGAAGGGCTTTTTTTATAGCGGATATTGTTTAGTAGCTCCGTAATGGGCACAGTCGGCGGTAATGCCGATCTTCTGTTTTTACAGATCCAGTATCATCGCGTTTTCGTCACAATCAGGAAACTTGACGCATTTGATGCAGTCGCTCCAGACCTTGTGGGGCAGTTCGGATTTATCCACCAGGCTGAAGCCATGCTTGGCGAAGAAGTCCGGTTTGTAGGTCAGGCAGAAGATTCGCCTCAGACCAATCTCGCGTGCTTCAGCGATACAGGCCTGTACCAGTTGACTGCCGATCCCCTTACGCCCGGATTCCTCAGCTACAGCCACTGAACGCACTTCGGCCAGATCTTCCCAGACTATATGTAAAGCAGCAGTGCCCAACAGCCTGTCCGCCTCCTTTGCCACATAAAAATCGCGAATATTCTCGTAAAGCTCGGACAGCGAGCGGGAGAGCATGTCTCCACGGTTGGCGAAACTAGTTAACAGCTTCTGGATTTCTTTAACATCGCTTATCTGGGCCTTACGAATCATTTGCTTATACCTTCCTTCTTAATTATTAGCGAAAAACACCTTTAAGATATCATACTTTCATTTACAATTTTAAGGCTGTCCGAATTCTGTCTCCGTCAGCAAAGAGCAACTTTCACCATCTGCGGTTGTAATACCCGGATCAGCTCCTTTGGCCCCATGCCAACAAGATAGCCCCGTTTACCGCCATTGATATAGATCTTTTCAAGCAAGGTGATGGTCTCCTCCAGGTAAACCGGCATCTTGCGCCGAGTTCCAAAGGGGGAGGTGCCGCCCACCTGATAGCCGCTATACCTTTGGGCGGCATCCTCGGAACAGGGTTGTACCTGCTTCACGCCTATTTGACGCGCCAACTCCTTGGTGGAGACCTGCCGGTCCCCGTGCATAAGGATGATCAGCGGATTCTTGTTCTCATCCTCCATGATCAGCGTCTTGATCACGCTGTGCTCGTCCAGTTCTAGTTCACGGGCCGATACGGCAGTGCCCCCTTTTTCCTGGTATTCATAGGGGTGGCTGGTAAAAGCCACTTGTTCTGCTCGCAGTACGCGCACCGCTGGTGTTACCGGCAGCTTTTCCTTGGTCATCGGCGACTCTTTTTCTGAAGAGCCATTTCAACCGTGTGGTTTAGCTCTTCAATCATAAATGGTTTGGTAACGGCGGCACAAAAGCCATGCGCTTTATAATCTGAAAGCACCGGATCATTGGAATGTCCGCTGGATACGATCAGGACACCAGCGGCCGGAAGAGCAAGCAGCAAAACCAGCAGACATATGAAAACGTATGGGCAGTGATAATAAGCGTTGCATTGAATCCTTATTCCAATTTCTCGTTGCAGCCAAATTTAATTTTTATCTATTAAGGCTGGACTTGATTCTGGATACCGGATTTCCATCAACAGATTCTGGGAAGCTGTTCGCCGGACAGCATTTCGACCGTCCGAATACCGCCAACTAAGGTTTTCATGATGACCTTGCCGCCGACGCCCTCTTCTACCTGACCGATAATAGCGGCCTCTTTACCGAGAGGATGTTTGCGCATGCTCTCCAGCAAATTTTCGGCCGCATCCGGGGCTACGAAAGCCAGCAGTTTGCCTTCATTGGCTACAAAAAGCGGATCAAGACCCAGTATCGCACAGGTTCCACGTACAACCGGCTTGATCGGTAAGGCTTCTTCATTGACGGTGATAGAGACGTTCGATTGTTGGGCGATTTCTTTAATCGTAGTAGCTACTCCGCCGCGAGTCGGGTCTCGCAGTACATGCAGATCATGCCCTGCCACAGCAATCATCTCGGCTACCAGGCCGTTAAGTGCGGCCGAGTCACTACTGATATCAGCCGAGAGATTAAGGCCTTCACGATCGGCCATGACTGCAATTCCATGATCGCCCACAGTTCCGTTGATAATGATTTTGTCGCCTTGCTGAGCATTGGCACCACTTATATGAAACTGATGCCCGATTAAGCCGATGCCCGAGGTGCTGATAAAAAGTTTGTCGGCCTTGCCGTGCGGGACTACCTTGGTATCTCCGGTAACAATCCGGACGCCGGCCCGATCAGCCGCCTGGCGCATATCCAACAGAATGTGGCTCAGTGTAGCTTTGCTGAAGCCCTCTTCGATAATCAGTCCTACGCTCAGGTAGAGCGGCTGAGCCCCCATCATGGCCAGATCATTGACAGTACCATGCACAGCCAGGCTGCCGATGGTGCCGCCCGAAAATATTATCGGGTCCACCACATAGGAGTCGGTTGTAAAGGCCAGTCGTCCTGTCGGAGGCTCAAGCAGGGCGGCATCATTCTGTCCCTCGTGGCCGATTTCACTCAAAACCGGCAGAATCAGCTCTTCCAGCAACTGATGTGAAAGTCTTCCGCCACTGCCATGGCCTAATAGGATGAGGTCGCTGTTCAATCTTTTCTCCTTTTTTGAAAGTGTTACAAGGTGCTCACAGTACCATGAAATAAAGACCATGTCACGATATCACGAACTGCTTTTTCTGTTCACATTACAGGCATGTCATGATATGAAATAGAATCGTCTAGTACGCTAATGATATGCAGGGAGGACTGTATGACTGAGTATAAACCAATGCAGGGATTGCCGGATATAGCTGGTTACAAACCTGGAGATGTTCTGGTGCTGATAGGGGAGCTGTTTGGTCGCGGTTATGCCAACGGCATGGTTGAGGAGGCGCGCCGTCTGGGCATGACCGTGATCGGTACTACCGTGGGTCGCCGCGAAAGCAACGGCGAGTTAAGACCTTTGAATAGCGGCGAATTGGCCGAGGCTGAAGCTTTGTTGGGTGGCAGCATCATAAATGTTCCCCTGGAAGCCGGTTTTGACATGGAGGCGGTCGCTGGCCAGCCGTCAGTTGCCGAACAGCTGAAAAAAGCCAGACCGGACGATTGGGAATCGATCCTCTTTGACGAGAGCTTCATTGAAAGTGTCAGAGCAGCCGGCACAGCGCGTTTTCGGGCGGCCTTGTCGCAGATGATAAAAGAGCTTGAGGTGCGTATTCCTGCCGGAGCCAATCTGCTTTTTGCCCATTCAATGGCGGGCGGTATCCCTCGGGCGCGGGTCTTCATGCCGCTGCTAAACCGCGTCTTCAAGGGAACCGGTGACAAATATATGTCATCGGAGGCCTTCTGGAAGAGCGGGTTGGGCATTCTTTGCAACACAAGTTTTAACGAGGTCTCTGCCGATACCTTTGGCTACCTGTTGGAAGAAACTGCCGACCTCAGAGAGCGCATTTCCGCCTCCGGCGGCCGGATTTGTTACACGGCCTACGGTTATCACGGCACCAGCGTGTTGGTTGGCGGTCAGTACCGCTGGCAGTCGTACACCCCTTATGTACAAGGCTGGGCCAAAATGCGCCTTGAGGATATTGCCTTGGAGGCGCAGCGCAAGGGAATCCCGGCCACGGTGTTCAACTGTCCTGAGATTCAGACTAATTCAAGCGCCCTTTTTCTGGGGGTGGAAATATCGCTTTATCCGCTGCTGGTCTCCATCCGGAATGCAGTGGGCGATCTGTCAACCCCGCTTTATGATAATTGTCAGGGTATGCTGAAGGAGGGAGAAACCGTTGAGTGTCTTTTGGAACGGGCCGACACCTACCTCGCGTCTCCGGTCTTAAGCGCCATCCTTGATTATGATACATGGCCGCAACACAACACCCGCGAACAGGCCGAATTGATGTTGAGCGCCTCTGCCGAGTTGCTCGGCATGCACTCCGATCAGAAGCGGCTAGTATGCGCCGAGCTGTCGCGGATTGTATTTTTGGCTACCGGCAGGCTTATGCTCCACTCGTCTTGGAAACCAGCTGCTCCGGCTGTATGGTTGAATCATATTAACATTGCCGAACTGCTGGCCGATAGTCGCGGAGAGGGAATCCTGTGACACCTGTTGCGGGTGAAGGTATAACCGGTAAGATTTAAAGTGTTAGGGGATTTATGAAGACTATAGTCAAGGTTTTAATTGCGGCGTTTGTAAGCGGAACTCTGTTGCAGGGCTGCGCCACCACACAGGTGAATAAGCCTGCGGATGCCCTTTACAAGGATGGTGAGCAATACTTTGAGCAAGGCAACTATGAAGATGCCATTGCCCAATGGAAAAAAGTCAAGGAAAGTTACCAATCTCAGGAGCTGACAACCCGCGCCGAACTTGGGATTGCCGATGCCTATTTTCTTAACAAGGATTACATCGAAGCTTCCGCGGCCTATGAGGATTTTCGCAAATTGCATCCCTCACATGAGCGGGCGGAGTATGCCCTTTACCGACAAGGACTCTGCAATTACAATCAGATAAACCGCATTGATACCGATCAGACCCCGGTTAAAAACGCCTTGACTGTCTTTGAGTCTTATATGAAAACCTATCCAAAGGGGCAGTATTTGGCGGAGGTGACGGAAAAAATCCGCGACTGCCGTGACAAGCAGATTCAGTATGAGATCTACGTTGGGCGCTTCTATCTTAACAACGAAAGCTACCCGGCCGCCATAGCCCGTTTTGAGGAGGCGCTCAAGGCTTTCCCAGAGCAATCCCGCCGCGACGAGCTGCTTTACTATCTGGGTTTGTCATATCTTGAAAGCGGCCAGAAATCTAAAGGGCGTGAGGTCTTTGCCCGGCTTACGCGAGAATTTTCCGGCAGCCGATATATCAATGATGCCAATAAAGCCATGGACAAATTCTTTTAAAAAGCTAAGACTTGCTGTGGCCTCTATTTAGGCACAAATAGATACTCCGCAATAAGGCGCGTTTGACGAAAGCCACACGTGCAAATCTTCCTAACTGTCACTTTCATGTGTATACCAATGAAATCTCTAAAAGTGCGTCAGCTAACTGCAGTATTAATATCGGGTTGTCTTGCGATTCCAGCCGGTTGTGGTCCATCCAGGGTAGACGAAAGAAATGTGCTACAAGTGCTACAGTCACGGGTGAGCGCCTTGAACCAGCGTAATATCAACCTTTATATGCCGCTTATTTCTGCTAACTATCATGATAAAGGTAAGGATCTTGCACAACTTAAAAATGCTCTCGCGGCAGGCTTCAAGATCTATGAAAAGATTGAGTATCGTCCTAATGAGCAAAATATCAGCATTCGGGGATTAAAAGCCGATGTTAACGGGTCCTATCGTATGAAGGTCGTGATCCGGGGGCATGAGATGGTGCTGGATGGCAAGGAACACCTCGAGTTGGTCAAGGAACCCTCCGGCTGGAAAATAACGGCCGGATTATAAGCTCATTTAAAAACCATAGCAGAGCTAAAAGTAACAAAGGAACAACCTATGCATTCTGATCCACGGATACTGTTAATCTGGCTGGCCGGCGCCTACTTACTGGGCTCAATACCGACCGGCTTACTGCTGGGAAAGCTTTATGGTATTGATGTGCGCAAGGAAGGAAGCGGCAATATCGGCGCCACCAACCTCTATCGTACAGTCGGGCGCAAGATCGGAGTGGTCACTTTGATCTGCGACTGTCTTAAAGGGCTTGTCCCGGTGCTGATCGCCCGAGAATATGGGATTAGTCCGGACCAGATCGCCTGGATCGGTTTGGCAGCTTTTTCCGGGCACGTTTTTTCCATCTTCCTCTGTTTTAAAGGGGGCAAGGGCGTTGCAACTGCATTGGGCATTTTCCTGGCCTTGTCTCCACTGTCGGTGGCGATTGCGGTGGGGGTGTTTCTAGTGCTGGTGCTGAAATGGCGCTATATTTCCCTAGGCTCAATTGTTGCTGCGGGGATCATGCCGCTGGCAGTTGCTCTTTTGGGGGGCGGACGGGACATGCTGATAGTCACAGTACTGATTGCGGTGATTGTGATCGTCAAACACCACGAAAACATAAAGCGGCTGGTGGCAGGTACAGAAAACAAATTCAAGCAATGAAAAAAACCTGGAAGAACTTAATCTGCCAGGCTTACCAGCTTTAATTCAGAATTAAACTTAAATCTTTTCAGCGACATAGATGCTGGCGATACCGAAGGTCAGTTCCTGGACCTTTACGTTTTCAAAACCTGTTTCCCTGATCGTATTTGAAAATTCTTCTATAGAAGGGAATTCGAGAACTGAATCAGGAAGATATTTATAGGCGTTGTAGCGCGAGAAAAGTCCGCCGACCATCGGCAGCAAACGTCGGAAATAGAAATAATAGATCTGCCTGAACAATTGCGAGCGTGGCGTGGAGAACTCGAGGATAATCATTCGGCCGCCAGGACGCAGCACACGTCGCATCTCCGCCATGCCGAGTTTCCGGTCCACCACATTACGAATCCCAAAAGCAATGGTTACCGAGTCAAAGGTATTTTCCGGAAAAGGAAGATCCTCGCAAGGGGCTACAATAAGTTCAATTTTCTGGGCGTACTCTGATAAAGCCACTTTGGCCTTGCCCAATTCAACCATTTCCTTACAGAAATCAGCGCCGGTGATCTTCACCGAGGCAGGGGTTGCTTTGGCAATTTCTATGGCTACGTCGCCGGTACCGGTGGCCACATCCAGTATGCGCCCACCCGGCCGGTACATGAGCTGCTGCACCGCTTTGGTGCGCCAGCGGCGATCGATACCCAGGCTGAGAAGCCGGTTGAGGAAATCGTAGCGCGGCGCAATGGCCCCGAACATCTGCTGGATGTTTTCACCCTTTTCGGAAAGTCGGAACATAGTTTGGTACTACCCTTTATGGAAATTTATTGCTATTATTAAGACTTTGTCTTTAACACATTTTGCAGTCATAGACTAGAAAAAATCATCTGCCGAAACGGCACTCTCCCTGTATAAACAACGTCCTCAGCGTTGAAAAACTCAAATATAAAGGAGTCCCGGCGGTGCCATCTTTTATCCGCTTACAGGATGTGGCTGATATCCTGATCATGACCTGCTTGCTGTATCAGCTCTATTCCTGGTTTCGCAAAACACGTGCCATACAGGTGCTACTGGGGCTGGGGGTGGTTACCCTGATTTATTTTGCCACCCGCTTTCTTGGTCTGTACATGACCAGCTGGGTTTTACAGGAGTTGGGCACCGTTCTGATCGTTTTGATCATCGTGGTGTTTCAGTCCGAGATCAGGCAGGCTCTGTACCGGTTCAGCCTGTTGCGTTACCTGTTCGACAACCCGCAGATTCATCAGCAGAGCCAATTCCAGGAGTTAAGCGAGACTGTTTTTGATTTTGCCAGTAAAAAGATCGGTGCAATACTGGTTTTTCAGCGCAATGAACTGCTCAACGATCTGATGTTGAACGGTGTGCGCCTGGATTGTGAACTGTCTCCCCAGATACTGGAGGCGATTTTCACCGATGGCACCCCGCTTCATGACGGTGCCGCTCTGATTAACAACAACAGGATAGTACAGGCTGCATGTCACTTGCCACTTTCGACCAGCCCCGAATTGCCTCAGTTTCTGGGTACCCGCCATCGGGCCGCACTTGGACTTACCGAACGCACTGACGCAGTTGTTGTAGTTGTTTCTGAGGAGCGCGGAGAAGTGTCGCTGGCTGTGGGAGGTGATTTACAGCGTGTCGCCACCGAGGGGGACTTGATCGTCTGGCTGGATAAACTGATCAATCCGGTCAGAGCGGCCAAACGTCTTCCCTTGAGGGTACGACTGTTCTCCAACCTGCTGCCCAAATTAACAATTTTGCTTACGGTCATTATTTTTTGGGCGTTAATCACATCCCGCCAAGGTCAAATTGCCACAATTGCTGCCCAGGTTAGACTGCACGGTCTTCCTGATGAACTGGTTCTGTTGCGCGGTGTGCCGGAGGAGGTGGATGTACAGGTAAAATCCTATTCCAGTCTGACCCCATCGTCTACCAAGCTGGATATTTCCGCTGATATTGATCTTTCCAGTATCCGTGAAGGACAGTCGAATATCCGGATCAGAAACACGGATTTTAATCTCCCCTCTGGCATGGCAATAATGGGAATTAATCCCTCCACGATAAAAATCGTGGCGGAAAAAAAGGTTCGCAAAACAGTGCCGGTCAAGGTGATGTTGCGAGGTTCTTTGGGCAAAAGCCTGAAAGGCTATGAAGCGGTCTCAGAGCCGGCGCAGGTAATGATTGAAGGGCCAACCAGCCAGGTGTCCAGAATTGAAAGCCTGGGCACCGAGGAATGTGACGCAACGCATTTGACCAAAGGGCGGGAATATTCGAAAAGCCTGCAAGCACCCCTGAAAAGGGTTGTTATTCTTAGGGATGAACCTGTTGTCATCAAATTGGTGTCACGCAAAAACCGACAGTTGATGTAAATAGCTGATTTTACTGTTAAATTTTTTAAAAAAAGAATATTGGGTTTGACTTTATGTTTTTTTTGTTATAAAACAACCGTGCAATACCTTGCAATCTAGAACAAAGAGGAGGGAAAATGGCACATACCCGTTTGATTGCTGTGATATGTCTCATTCTACTGGTTTCCCCTCAATTGGTTCTGGCATCCAAGACGCACGTGGTGCGCAAGAGCGAATCGCTTGTTTCTGTGGCCCGCAAATATCAAGTCTCCGTTGATGAGCTCAAATCCGTGAATAACATCTCCGGTACGCATGTCAACCGGGGAGCTCGTCTCATCATCCCTTCCTATTCACAGAAAAAAAAGACTGATGTCGTTGAGAATGCCAGCATATACAAGGTTACCAAAGGGGATACGCTGCCCAGGATCGCCAGGAAAACCGGCGTTAAAATGTCAGAGTTGCGGCGCCTGAATAGCTTGAAGGGCAACAGGATCAAAGTAGGCATGATGCTGGCCTTAAACGAGGCTAAATCTGTTGTTACTGAAGAGGCACCACGTGCAGTCATGGCTGCCAACCGACTGGAGCTGGTCAACCGAAACCTCCTCAATGAACAAGAACTTTCCGCCACTTTAGCAGAATTAAGCGATATCGAGGTTGATCACCCAGTTGATCTGGCTAAAAGCCTTGAAGAAAACAGTCCAGGCATCAATAAGATCAAGAAATCAGCCTACAGTTTCCTGGGCGCCCGTTACCGTTTTGGCGGCAATAGTCGTAATGCCCTGGACTGTTCCAGTTTTGTTCAGCAGGTGTTTCGCGAGCAGAAAATCAGCCTGCCCCGTACCGCGCGAGAACAGTTTTATGTAGGCAGTGAGGTGATGCGTGGTGATCTCCAGAAAGGTGATCTGGTATTTTTTCAAACCTATGCCCGCTTTGCTTCACATGTCGGTATTTATCTCGGGAATCGCAAGATGATCCATGCCTCGTCCCGTGATCGTCGCGTTGTGATCTCTTCTATGGATACCCCTTACTATCTCAACCGTTTTCTGGGAGCGCGCCGGATCGGAAGCTCTGTACCTGACGGTATTAATTTCAATGAACTTCTGCGGGGTGTTGAGGAAGAACGTGATGGTGATGTCCTGTCAAATGACACTTTGAATATCGAATTATCTGCTAATGACTAGCAGGTAAAACTAAAATAGACGTAACTTTAAAAGTCCGGGCATAGCCCGGATTTTTTTATACAAAAATGAAAATACTGCTTACTTACATATCAGGCTCTTCCAATCGTAAAGATCCTTACCTGAACCTGTTGCCAGCCGGACTCTGCTCTCTGCATGCCTGTCTACGCGAGACCGGTTATGATTCCTGTCTGTGTAACTTCTCAGCCTGGAGCGAAGCTGCTATTATAAAGCAGCTTAATCTCTTACAGCCGGACGTTATCGGCATATCCCAGTGGACCCACAATCGTCATGCCTCCACTAGGCTGGCCAAGCTTATCCGTCGCCGCCTGCCAGACAGCCTGATCATCATGGGAGGAGGGCATGCCACTTTCTGCTATCGCGAAGTTTTGGGTGAGGCTTCTCCGGTTGATCTGGTTGTCCTGGGTGAGGGTGAGTCCGCCGTCATAGAGATCATAAAAAGCCTATCAATCGGAAAAACATGGCAAACAACCCGCGGCATTGCCTTCCGCCATGATGATCAATTTGTGGTCAATCCTTCGGCTCCTTTATTAACCGATCTCGACCGGCTCCCTTTTGCCAGCAGCTATCTAAGTGAATCGCTCGGCATAGATATAGAGTTGCAGTCGGAATTCATTCTTACTGCGCGAGGCTGTCCGTCTAGCTGCTATTTCTGCAGTTCGCCTGGGTTCTGGGAACGGCAGGTCCGCTTCCGTTCAGCAGAAAATATTGTTGACGAGATACTCTCAATTCGCGACAGCCTTGGGCTGATCTACTTTTCACTGAGGGATGACACCTTCACTGCCGACCGCAGCCGTGCCATCCGGTTTTGCCGCCTGTTGATAGAGCGCAAGGCCGGTATTCTCTGGAATTGTCAATCCAGGGTCACGGCTCTGGATGAGGAACTATTGGTCTGGATGAAGCGCGCCGGCTGTGAATGCATCCAGCTGGGGGTTGAATCGGGATCGCAACGGATTCTCAGCATGCTTGGTAAAAAGATTACCCCGGCCCAGGTTGACGAGACCGCTGGATTGATCAGGAAGGTCGGCATAAATTTGTCGATCTATCTGATCTCAGATATTCCCGGCGAGACAGAGGAAGATTTTCAGCAGACAGTCGAGCTGATAAAGCGGATCCGTCCGGATGATGGTTATGTTTCTCCCTTGGCCTATTACCCTGGGACCAGGCTTTTTGAAGAGGCGCTTGCGAATGGTCTGGTAGACTCGGAAATTTTTGTGAAGAGCCAGGAACCGGCGTTGTTCGTCGCGGAAAAGCCGGGGCGTGGTTCGCGCAGGCTCTTAAAGGTTCTGGCAGAGAACGCACCGACTGACAATGTTCGCTTTGAGCCTCAGAAACTCATTTTAGGTTATTGTTATGCCACCAATGTGCTGGCCGGAGAATGGTACCGGCAATCCGGCAATACCTCTGCCGCTGAAAAGGAATTCAGTGAGATTACCCTGCAAGAGCCGAATAACCCTTGGGGATGGTACCTTTTGGGGGAGCTGTACAACGAAATGAATAAGCAGGGGATGGCAGAACGCTGTTACCGGAAGGTGCTTGCAATTGTTCCGCAACATAAACCTTCGCGTCTAGGGCTTACTGTAAAATAACTTTCAACTATTACCAAACATTTGGCTACAGAATCTTCAGGCTACGCAACCGGAAGTGCAAAAGCTCCTCCGGTACCGGGCACCGCAATTAGCGCTACTTCTTGAGTAGTTCAATCTCCAGCGCGATGTTACTTCTTCGCCAGCCGCCACCCCGCCACTTTCGACCGCTTTCCAAGCCAGCCCAAAGTCTTTGGATTTATCTTAATGCGTCGCTCTTGATATTGTCCGAGAAATCCTTGTAGGACCTGTGGGCTAACTTCCCTCGCGTTATTTACAGGGGAGTTGTCCTGGGGAACATACATTTCAACAAGGACAGATGGTAAGCATTGGAAGCTGCAGGCAGATAAACGAGGAGAATAAAAAAGCGGGACCTGACGGCCCCGCTTGGTTTCGAATAATTACAGGAATAGAATTACTTAACGATCCTGATGCCAGGAATGAAGGAAATCTTATCAAAGGTCCTGTTGAGGGTCTTGCTCTGGAAGTTGGTGATGGGGGGGGTTTCAGGAAATTCAATTTTATCGCCCACATTGACCTTGATTTCAGGCAGAGCCATCCAGGTTTTCTGGCCTTTTTCATCAGCGGCCTCAACGTAGGTATAGCCACCGGAATTCATGGTCTGTGTTACGGTACCTTTTTTGCCAACGCCAGCGGGAATTTCCTGGGCTTTCATGCCGGCGTGCGGATCAGCACCGGGAGTCGCACCACCGGGATGTCCGGGAGGCATCTGGCCCTGTGCAGGCATTCCTGCGGGCTGCTGGGGAGCTTCTGTCTTGGGTTTGTCTTTGCACCCGGAAAGCGCGAGTGCTGCAATGGTAAGAAGTGCGAATATTGTTTTTTTCACCTGCAACCTCCTGATTTTTAGTATCAGTCTTTTTTAGCATAGCAATGTGTGACAAACCAAGAAAAAAATTTAAAAAGTAAGCTTTTCCATGATTGAAGCAATTATGTTATAAAAAAATTCAATAAAATAATTCTTATTAAGACACCTGGTTTGCTTTTGAACAACTTGAAATTATGTTGTCTCGAATCAAACAAGTGGCCAGCGGAAACAAGAAATTGTTGGAGGGAATATGTTTGAATCTGCGGAGCTTGGTCACAAGATCAGCAAGTCGACTTGGGAAAAGGAGGTTCCCGGACTGCGGGACGCGCTTCTGGACGCCCAGTTGGACCTGTTTCAGTCAAAAAAGTTTCCGGTAATCATATTGGTGGCCGGAGTAGACTGTGCCGGCAAGGGAGAGACTGTCAACATTATCAATGAATGGATGGACCCGCGACACATCGAGACCCATGCTTTGCGGGATCTGACCGATGAGGAACGCGAGCGGCCACAAATGTGGCGTTACTGGCGAGTGCTGCCTCCCCAGGGAAAGATCGGCATCTTTATCGGCACCTGGTATTCCAATCCTCTGGTGGATAACGTGTATGGAAACATTAAAAACGCCGAGCTGGATCAGCAGCTTGAGCGTATAAGTCATTTTGAGAAGATGCTGTGCAACGAGGGAGCTCTGATCCTCAAATTCTGGCTGCATCTCTCGCAAGAGGAGCAGAAAAAAAGGCTCAAGCATCTTGAAAAAGATCCCAAAACCCGCTGGCGGGTAACCGGAACCGATTGGCAACACTACAAGCTGTACGACAAGTTTCGCAAGGTTTCCGAACGAATGCTGCGCCAGACCAGCACACCCGAATCACCCTGGGTGATTGTGGAGGGCACCGACCCGCACTACCGTTATGTCACCATTGGCAAATCGATTCTGAATGCCTTGCGTGAGCGCCTGGATGCTCCAGACCCTCCCCGTCATGAAGAGCCGATTCCGCCGATACTGCCAGCGATAGACAACGTTCTAATCCTGCGAACGCTTGACTTAACCAAAAAGATGAAGAAATCGGATTATGAAAGTGAACTGGAGAAATATCAGGGCAAACTAAATCTGCTGACGCGCCACCAGGATTTCAAAAAGCTTTCGTTGGTGGTTGTTTTTGAGGGTAACGACGCCGCCGGCAAGGGAGGCACTATTCGCCGCATCACCCAGGCGCTGGATGCGCGCCAGTACCGGGTGTTGCCGGTGGCCGCGCCTACCGAGGAGGAACGCGCCCAGCCCTATTTATGGCGCTTCTGGCGCAACATCCCCCGCAAGGGGCGCTTTGCCATTTTTGATCGATCGTGGTACGGACGGGTTTTGGTGGAGCGGGTGGAGGGCTACTGCGACCGAACTGACTGGATGCGGGCCTATGGCGAGATCAATGATTTTGAGGAGCAGATGGTGCGCAATCGAACCGTGGTGGTCAAGTTCTGGCTTTCCATCACCCAAGAGGAGCAGCTGAAGCGTTTTAAGGAGCGAGAAAAAATCAGCTACAAACGCTTCAAGATCACGGAAGAGGATTGGCGCAACCGGGACAAATGGGATGAATACGAGCTGGCGGCCTGTGACATGGTTGACCGCACCAGCACCGAGATCTCAACCTGGACCCTGGTGGAGGCCAATGATAAACATTTTGCCCGCATTAAGGTGTTGAAGACGCTTTGTGAGAGGATTGAGAAGGCGCTGGGCAAATAGCGTCCAGCGCTATCCACCCAGTTTCCATTCCTATTTAGATTTCTTCGAGCTGCAACTGCCGCTACAGCCCCCTGGGCAATGCCCTTTCTTCTTCCAGAGGGAGTGGTAGAGGAGCCAAAAGGCTCCTCCCAGTATGACGGCTGCAATGATCATGTCGGAAATTGACATATCAAACCCCCCATTTCAGCAGGCTGCCGACCTGGTAGACCAGGCAGGCTGCTCCCCAGGCCAGCACCATCTGATAGGCAAAGGCGATCCCGTACCATTTCCAGGTGCCGAACTCCTGGACCATCGCTACCGCGGCAATTACGCACGGCATATAGAGCAGCACAAAGACGATAAAGGCGTAGGCCGACAAGGGTGTGAACTGACTCTTCAGGACCGCCTTGAGCGGCGCCCGTTCGGCCGCCTTTTCGGCATTCTCCTCGGCCGAGATGGTGGTGATGCCGACCGTGGAGACGACGTTTTCAACAGAGTCCCTGGTTGCTTTGGCAAAGGAGCTGACGACCTCCTTGAGATCCTCGCTGAAGGTGGGCGTAGCCTCCTTCTTTTTCTCCCCTGTCTTTTGTACGTAGATCTCGCCCATGGTCCCGACCACGATCTCCTTGGCGATCAGGCCCGCTACCAGTGAAGAACTGGCTTCCCAGGTTCCGAAGCCGAGCGGCGCCAGGGCCGGGGCCACTGCCTGGCCGACCTGGCCCAGGTACGAATCGCGCTTGTGCTCGACCCCCCAGGGTAGGTTGAGCAGGAACCAGACCATGATCGAGACCGCCAGGATGTAGGTGCCGGCCTTGATCAGGAAGTGCTTGC
>DASXUK010000013.1:0-3821 GCA_036504875.1 Desulfuromonadaceae bacterium | reverse complement strand
TTGGCTTGCTAATCGGCTCCCCATTCGGCTTTATCTTGTTTTCTACAATGTCAAATCTCGCAAAGCGAAGTGCCTGGGCCAAGTATTCAGGATACATCTTGAACTGATCGAGCCAGGATAATATCTGTTTGTCAGTTAATCCCAGGTCAGACCACCACAACAACTCCGGTTCATTAAGGTCCACGGTTTTAGTAGTTAGTTTTGATTCTAAATTATAACTACTACTATGGGTGTGAGAGGAGTCTGAGAGAGGGCATACCGTCTGAGGTGGGGGTGTGAGGGGGTAAATGTTTATGATCCGATAAACAAATCCCTGGAAATCACCACCGTGTACGGTGCCAATACCCGAGATGTATTGTTTGGCCGCCAATCGCGAAACAGCCGCGCGAGCCGCAGGTTTACTGATGCCGCAGGCGGTGCCAATAGCACCATAGCTGGTCTGGCGCGATATATTTTGGACAAGATAATGAAACACAAGAGCTTGTTTGCGAGATAGGGCGGTCTGACTGGGGGGTATGACTCCGGTTTGAGTGGGTATGAGATGAGTCTGAGGAGGTGTGACGGGGGTCACACCAGGGTCAAATGGGGGTATGACAGGTGTCTGACTGGCGTCGCATGAGTGTGTGATGATTGGTAGTTGATTCTGCATATACCTCTCCCTGCATTTCCCAATTAGAGTTCTGTAGATATGAATGGGGGAGGCGTCTTCGGTGGGACCATGGGACCACGTGCCGATTGCAGTCGGCGTTCAGATGTGGTAGTTTTTATCCAAGATCGGCAAGATCAGGATTGGTCGTTTGCAGACGATTTATCCACCCTTACCCCTCAGGTTACCTACTTTTAGGCCCTGAGGGGTTGTTTTATTTGTTGCCATCAACCTGTGGCTGATTTTTGAGGAATTCGACGATCTCGGATTCGAGGTAATAATGTGATTTTTCACGAGCATTCCGCCACCTGTTTTTCACGACCATTCCACCAGGCCCGGCGCTCTGAATTGTGTTGTCAGCCTATCACATGATTGTTTTCATGGTTCCCTTTTTTTTGCGGTAGCTCTCCCCTTCAATGATCATCTGGTGTGCATTGTGCGCCAAGCGGTCCAGCGCCGAGTTGGCCAGGATCGAATCGTCAAAGAGATTAACCCACTCGGTAATATGCCTATTGCTGGTGATGATGGTTGATTTACGCTCGTAGCGCTCGGCAACGATCTCGTAGAAGTCATGCGCCTGCTCCGGCTTGAGCCTTTCCAGGCCGAAGTCGTCGATGACCAGGAGGCTGGGGGCGATCAGCTTGATCAGCTCCTTGTCCAACGAGTTATCGGCCCTAGCGGCGTAGAGGTTCTTGAACATCTGCGCCGCCTTGACGATAACGACGGTTTTGTTCCTGCGGCAGGCCACATGGGCCAGGGCATTGGCGATGAAGGTCTTACCGACGCCGACCGGTCCGGTGAGGATGACGTTTTCTTTACGCTCAATCCAGTCAAGGCCGATAAGACCTTTGAGCAGATCACGGTCAATGGTGATTTTGGCATCCCAGTCGAAGTGTTCCATCACCTGGTCGTGACTGACCCTGGCTGATTGCAGTCTTCTTGCCAAAGCCCCCTGGTCGCGCCGCTGCACCTCATCGGAGAGAACCATCTCCATGAATTCCAGATGGGTGAGCTTATTCCCCTTCGCATAGGCCACCCGCTCCGGCAGGGTGTCAAGCAAAGGGGAGAGGCGCAGCGCTTTCAGATACTGTTTCAGTTCAACGGTTGTTTCCATGTTCATTCTCCTTGGTGGTGTGATGACTGAAGTAATCGGCGTCTCGCTCGAACCGGGGTGGCGGCAGGTTGAAGATCCTGGTTCCAGTTGCCGCCGGGGCCGACTCTTTTTCCAGTGACTGTTTGATGATCCCTTCCACCCGTTTGACATTCATGAGACCAAAGGCCAGGGCACGGGTGCAAGCTGTTTCCACTCGTTTTACTCCATATTTGTCGCCCAGTCGCAGAAGGGCCTGGGCTTGGCGTATGTAAGTCCAAGGGACATCTCCGGCGAGTAGTTCAGCCATGAAGGCTCCCTGCTTCTGGCCTCGGCTCTGGGCCGTGCTTATGTAGTAATTAACGTCCCGCATGGCATAGGCACTCTTCTCCTTCGGATAGTCGTCAAAGTCCGTTGACCGCAGCCCGGTTGCCTTTTTCGGGTGGGTCTTGATCAACTGCTGCTGGTGGTAGATCCGCACCAGTGCCTTGGTTCCCTTGACCTCCACCTCTTTGCCCACATAGCAGGTCGGCACGGAGTAAAGGGCGTTTTTGAAGCGGACATGATGATCACGATGGACCTTGCACTCAGCCCAGACCGGCACATCAAACCGCTCGCAGGACAAGGGGAGTAATGTCTTCTGTTCCTCTTCTTCAAAGACCAGCAGCGGACGTTTGCGGGTGGTGCCGTGCAGGCGCAGACCGGCAGTAGTGCGGCACCAGGTCAGTGCAGCCCTTTGGGCATGCTCCCGGTTGCTGAACTCTTCACCGGCGAAGAAGTTGTCCCGCACATACTTGATCTGGTTTTCCACGCACCCTTTGGCCTCGGGATGCTTGACCGGAGCCGGATCGATGATGAAGCCCCGGTGCTGTGAGTATTCCTGGAAGGTCCGGTTGAATACCGGTTCATAGCGGTCGCTTTTCACCACTGCGACCTTCATGTTGTCCAGAATGAGGCGCCGGGTGATGCCGTTAAAGAACTCCCAGGCCTCCTCCATGCCGCCGATCAGGGCGTCCAGATCCTGCCGGTGGGTGAGATACACATACTGGTGGCGGCTGAACACGAGGGTCACTACCAAAGCATGCAGGACACGCTGTTTGCCGGTCTCGGGATCAAAGACCATGCCCATGCGACCGAAATCGACCTGGGCTACTTCGCCCGGTTCCGTCTCGGCCATCCGCACGGTGACCTTCTGACTGCCGAAGCCGAATTCATCACGGGCATAGCGGTACAAGGCGCTGTAGCTGACGGCTACCCCCATGCGGCCAAGCTTGATATGCGACTTGGTCAGGGTCAACCCGTCCTTCTCCAGCCAATCGGAAATCAGCTCGCGGTGTGGGATAAGCGGGGCAGAAGCCGAAGCCAAAGGCGGAGACTTCAGCTGTGGCCCATGTACCGCCCGGAACACTGCCGATGCAATCTCGGCCAGATGATCATCAGCCGCACTGGCAGCAAAGCCATGGTCGGCGGCAATCCGCAGGTAGTTGCTGATGGTCTTGCGATCCATGCCGGTTGCCTTGGCTATTCGCCGTATGCTGTCACCGGCTTGTGATCTGCGTAAAATATCGAGAATATCCGTCACGCCATACTCCTTGTGTGCCATCGTTTCCTCCATGAAAGTTATGAAGAAACGATGCTACAGGTTGTACAGAGCGCCGGGTGAATAATCCTGCCTGGGTGGGGGAATGCTCTTGAAAAAGGGGTGGGGGAATGCTCCTGAAAAATCAGGGGCTCAAGTGGGGGAATGGTCTTGAAAAATCACAATAACAACTAACGCCACCACTAAACTTACGTTTTTTCGGCAGAGCACCTGAAACTTCCAGTCGATGGACAGAGGATCGCGAGATTCCCAGAATTTGCTGCAATTCTGAGGGCCTGATTGCTCTATCGCGACATTTGGTGTCATGTACGTTCATATTCTTCCTCCATGTGTCAAAATTCTTCGCTGCCGGAACATAGCCTATGACTTTCCATAGCGCAACCAATAATTTGCGTAAGTAGCTGATTTAGCTCATAATATAATATTATATTATAAAAAAAAGGGGCCTAAGAAATTAACCACTTACACGTTCATATTGCCTGATT
>DASXUK010000012.1:0-16393 GCA_036504875.1 Desulfuromonadaceae bacterium | reverse complement strand
CAAAACCACTGTCACCGGTGTTGAGATGTTCCGCAAACTGCTTGACGAAGGTCGTGCCGGCGACAACATCGGCGCCCTACTTCGCGGTGTAAAGCGTGAAGACATTGAGCGCGGCCAGGTACTGTCCAAGCCGGGTTCAATTACCCCACATACCAAATTCAAAGCAGAAGCCTATGTTCTCACCAAAGAAGAAGGCGGCCGCCATACTCCGTTTTTTAATGGATATCGTCCCCAATTTTACTTCCGTACCACCGACGTTACCGGCATTGTCGATCTTCCTGCCGGAACTGAAATGGTCATGCCTGGCGACAACGTAGCAGTGACCGTTAACTTGATCACCCCGATCGCCATGGACGAAGGCTTGCGGTTTGCAATCCGTGAAGGTGGCCGTACTGTTGGCGCCGGAGTTGTCAGCTCGATTATTGAATAAAATCTACATCCGGGGGATTTGCCCCTGACTTGTAATTTAAAAGGATGATGCAATGAGAGATATAATTACCCTTGCCTGCACTGAGTGCAAGCAGAGAAATTACACAACAACAAAAAATAAGAAAACTAAGCCAGAGAAGCTTGAGTTTAGTAAATACTGTCGTTTTTGTCGCAAGCACACTCCACACAAGGAAACAAAATAAAGTTTTCTGTGGGCATGCAGGCCAGTAGCTCTAACGGCTAGAGCACCGGTCTCCAAAACCGGGTGTTGTGGGTTCGAATCCCTCCTGGCCTGCCAATTTCTTAATTTGCAATACTTGAAGGTGCTGCTGAGCGATCACAGAATAACACCGCGGGAGAGAATCGTGCAAAAAGTTAAGACCTTTCTTGATTCGGTAAAGATAGAGCTTGGCAAAGTTACCTGGCCAACACGAAAAGAAACCGTAGCAACATCTTCTGTAGTTGTTGTCATTGTTTTGATTATCTCCCTATATCTTGGGGCTTGTGATGTTGTTCTGGCGAAACTTATGCGATTGATACTGGGGTAAAGGAATATATATGTCCAAAAAGTGGTATGGTGTTCACACATATTCCGGCTTCGAAAATAAGGTCAGGCTTAACCTGTTGGAGCGAATCAAAAATGAAGGGGTCGAGGATTTTTTTGAAGAGATTCTGATTCCTTCTGAGACTGTAGTTGAGTTAAAGAAGGGGGAGAAGAAAACCTCCTCAAGAAAATTCTTCCCAGGATATATCCTTATCAATATGGAGCTTACTGATGAAACTTGGCATATCGTCAAGGAAACATCGAAAGTCACCGGTTTTGTAGGAGGTAACACCCCATTTCCTATTCAGGATGAGGAAGTTAACAAAATTGCTCGCCGGATGGAAGAAGGGGCTGAAAAACCAAGGCCTAAAGTACAGTTTGAGGTTGGCGAAACTGTGCGAGTTGTGGACGGACCATTTCTCAACTTTTCTGGAGTTGTTGAGGATGTCAAACCTGACAAGGGTAAACTTCGAGTGACTGTTACCATCTTTGGCCGGGCAACACCTGTTGAACTCGAGTTTATGCAGGTAGAAAAAAGTTAATAACGTAACAGGCAAAGGCATACTGGAATATAAAGGAGCACAATAATGGCAAAGAAGATAACAGGTTATATTAAATTGCAAGTACCCGCCGGCAAGGCTAACCCCTCACCACCCATCGGACCGGCTCTTGGCCAGCACGGCGTTAATATCATGGAATTTTGTAAGGCATTCAATGCCAAAACCCAGGCTGACGAAGGCACAATTACCCCTGTTGTCATCACCGTTTATGCTGATCGTTCTTTTACATTCATCACCAAAACTCCTCCTGTGCCGGTGTTGATAAAAAAGGCTTTAGGTATCGAGAGTGGTTCAGCTATTCCAAACAAAACCAAAGTTGGCAAACTTACTAAGACTCAGGTCGAGGAGATCGCCAAGAAAAAGATGCCCGATCTTAATGCCGCTTCGGTAGAGGCAGCAATGAGAACTGTTGAAGGGACTGCACGCTCTATGGGCGTTGATATCGTCTAAAGGCACTATATTTACGATATAAGAGAGGTTGCATCATGTCGAATACTGGAAAAAAACATAAAGAGGCAGCAGCAAAGATTGACAGAGCGAAGGTTTACCCCCTCGCGGCTGCCCTTGATGTCGTAAAGCAGGGTACATTTGCAAAATTTGACGAAACCGTTGATGTCGCAGTTCGACTGGGTGTTGATCCCAGGCATGCCGATCAAATGGTTCGCGGTGCAGTGGTACTGCCCAATGGTTTGGGTAAAACAGTTCGCGTTTTAGTGTTTGCAAAAGGCGAAAAGGAAAAAGAAGCTTTGGATGCCGGAGCTGATTTTGTCGGGTCTGAAGATCTTGTTGCTAAAATTCAAGAGGGCTGGTTTGATTTTGATACTGCTATTGCTACTCCTGATATGATGGGTGTAGTTGGTAAGATTGGTAAAATCCTGGGACCTCGCGGCTTAATGCCGAACCCAAAGGTTGGTACTGTGACCTTTGATATTGGCCGAGCTGTAAAAGAATCTAAAGCCGGTAAGGTTGAGTTTCGTGTTGAAAAGGCCGGTATTGTGCATGCTCCTGTAGGCAAGGTTTCTTTCGATGCTGAAAAACTAAAAGGCAATGTTCTGGCTCTTGTAGAAGCTTTGGTTAAAGCCAAACCTTCTGCTGCTAAAGGGATATACATTAAAAAGATTTCTGTTTCTTCTACTATGGGCCCTGGCATTAATTTAGATGTCAGTGATGTTACCTCACAATTTTAACTTATAATTTGCCAAAGTCAAAGACAGCAGGCGTGCTTACACTTAATCTGTATAAGACCTGCCGAGACTTGGGTGACGTAAGATCTCTTACGCTTCCTGACTTTGGCGGGGCATTGCCCCAGATACCAAAAGAAAGGAGGAAGTCGCTTGAACAAGGAAAATAAGCAAGAACAGGTTGCCCAAATGCATGAACGTCTCATGCGTGCTAAGGCTGTTTTTCTAGCAGATTTCCGCGGCATGAATGTTGGTCAGGCTACCAATCTTCGCAATGAATTGCGTAATGCCTCGGTGGAATACAAGGTCTTTAAGAATACCTTGCTTGATCTGGCAGCCAAGGGCACAGACATGGAATGTCTAACCCCTTATCTTGCCGGACCAACAGCCATTGCAATCTCCTATGACGACCCAGTCAGCGCTGCAAAGGTTCTTAGCAAATTTGCTAAAGATCCGCAGGGGAAATTTGTCCTGAAGGCCGGAGTTCTTACGGGTAAACTGCTTGATGTAAAACAGATCCAGGCCCTTGCTGATCTGCCGTCGCGTGAAGTTCTGATCGCCAAGATGCTCGGTTCCATGCAGGCCCCTGCTACCAACTTTGTTGGTGTGTTGGCCGCACTGCCTGGCTCTCTGGTACGCGCCCTTGATGCTATCCGGGCTAAGAAAGCCGGCAATTAATCCATTCGGTAACAATAAATATCAAAATTCTGGAGGAAAGAAACAATGGCAATTACTAAAGAAGATGTAGTAAGCTTTATAGAGAACATGACGGTTCTTGACCTTGCTGAGCTTGTAAAAGAGCTGGAAGAAAAATTCGGTGTATCTGCTGCTGCACCGGTTGCTGTTGCCGCTGCTGGCCCGGCAGCTTCTGCTGAGCCTGCTGAAGAGCAGACTGAGTTTGATGTTATTTTGAAAACTACTGGCCCTAATAAAATCAATGTTATCAAAGTGGTCCGTGCATTGACCAGTTTGGGTCTGAAAGAAGCTAAAGATCTGGTTGACGGCGCTCCTGGTGCTGTTAAACAAGGTGTTTCCAAGCAAGAAGCAGAAGACGCAAAAAAACAACTGGCTGAGGCTGGTGCTGAGGTCGAAATCAAATAGAAACTTGTTTTTGCTAAAGAAGATGAAAGCCAAGGTCGCCTGGGTGCGGCCTTGGCTTGTCCTGTTTATGCTGGTCCCCACATACTATAATAGCCTGTAATTCCAGTCGATTAGCTGTTTCGACCGGATGTCTTCACGATACACGCCAAAGGAGAAGCTATGGCTTATTCGATCGCCAATAATCACCTGTTGCGGAAAAACTTCGCAAAAATTAAAAACATCATTGATATACCAAATCTGATTGACATTCAGAAGAATTCCTATCGTCGATTTCTTCAGCAGGAAACACCTGCTGAATCTCGCCAGAATACTGGATTGGAAGCTGTATTCAGAAGCGTTTTTCCTATAAAGGATTTCAGCGAAAGTGCATCTCTGGAGTATGTGTCTTATTCACTCAGTAAACCAAAGTACGATGTAGAGGAGTGTCACCAACGTGGCATGACTTTCGCCTCCCCTATGAAGGTAAAGGTGCGTCTGGTAATCTGGGATTCGGGTAAAGAAACTGGCGTCCGGGCTATTAAGGATATAAAGGAGCAGGAGGTTTACTTCGGCGAGATTCCATTGATGACCGACAATGGAACTTTTATTATAAATGGGACTGAGCGTGTTATTGTCAGCCAGCTGCATCGCTCTCCCGGTGTTTTCTATGATCATGACAAAGGCAAGACCCATTCCAGTGGCAAGGTGCTTTACTCGGCAAGGGTAATTCCTTATCGAGGATCGTGGCTCGATTTTGAATTCGATCACAAGGATATTCTTTATGTGCGTATTGATCGACGCCGCAAAATGCCTGCAACTGTTCTGCTTAAAGCGCTAGGTTATTCTACGGAACAGCTTCTAAATTATTATTATAAGAGCGAGGAAATTTTTGTTCAGGGCGAAACAATAAGCAAGGGAATAGACCAGGAGTTGTTGACGCTTCAGAAAGCAGCTGTTGATGTTGGCGATCCCAAAACCGGCGAAGTAATCGTTAAGGCCAATCGTAAATACACCAAGGCTTCTATAAAGAAGATGCTTGAACATGGCATTAAGACCGTGCCGGTTAATGTTGAGGGCATCATTGGCCGTTATGCGTCATCTGATATAGTTGATCCAGCCACTGGTGAAATCATTGTTGAATGTAACGAGGAAATTACCGCTGATAAATTTGAAGATATAAGATCCCGCAATGTACCCAGTTTCAAGCTTCTATTTATTGACAATCTTCACGTGACCTCTTCTTTTAGGGATACTCTGTTGGTTGACAAGATTAGTTCTACTGACGAGGCACTGATTGAAATATATCGTCGGCTGCGTCCGGGTGATCCACCTACATTAAAGAGTTCTCTGGCGCTCTTCGACAATCTCTTTTTTAATCCCGAGCGCTATGATCTCTCCGCAGTCGGTCGTTTAAAGCTAAATTACAAACTCGGCCTTAAAGTATGGCCTGAATGCAAAGTGCTCAACGCACCCTGCATGTTTGCAGCTAGTGATATATACAATTTAGATGGGTTAGTAAAAGAAATTTCTCATGGAACCGATCCGTTTTCAAAATTTTTGCAAGAAAAATTACCGGCAGATTTCATTAAAACTATCAAAAAAATAGATTCTGCACAGCCGGTGTCTGAAAAGTTCGGTGAGCAGCTGTTAAATGAATTGAACAACCTTGTCAAAGACCAGGATTTCTTTCAAAAAGAGATCTTCGCCGGATTCCACCTTAGTGACCACACGATAAAACTGACAGAGGTTATTGACCAGGGCGGTTTTGATGAAAACCGTCGAGCAATTGAAGTCCTGCGTCGCAATCGTATGATATTTGAGGATTTATATACCTCATTAATAAAAACGAGTCCCAAAAACGATATTTTGGAAATTGTTCGTTACTTAATAGACCTCAAAAATGGCCGCGGAACTATTGATGATATTGATCATCTGGGTAATAGACGTGTGCGGGCAGTAGGGGAGTTGTTGGAGAATCAGTACCGGATCGGTTTAGTGCGTATGGAGCGTGCGATTAAAGAGCGCATGAGCCTTCAGGAGGTTGAGAACCTCATGCCGCACGACCTGATAAATTCAAAGCCTGTTTCGGCTGTGGTCAAGGAATTTTTCGGATCATCACAGCTTTCACAGTTCATGGATCAGACCAATCCCTTATCCGAAGTTACTCACAAACGCCGTCTTTCGGCTCTTGGACCAGGGGGACTCACCCGCGAAAGAGCCGGTTTTGAGGTGCGTGACGTTCACCCGACGCATTATGGCCGTGTATGCCCGATTGAAACACCTGAGGGGCCTAATATCGGTCTGATCGCTTCACTTTCAACCTATGCTCGTATCAATGAACATGGTTTTGTTGAAACTCCTTATCGCATTGTCCAGGAGGGGAAGCTCACAACCGAGGTCAGCTTCTTTTCAGCACTCGAGGAGGAAGGCCATGCGATTGCCCAGGCTAATGCCGAGGTTGATAAAGATGGTCGTTTCGTAAACGACTATGTTTCCGCCCGTAAAAGCGGAGAATTCATTCTTGTGCATCGCGATGAAATAGAGCTTATGGATGTGGCTCCCAAACAGCTGGTTTCCGTGGCTGCGGCCCTAATTCCATTCCTTGAGAACGATGACGCCAACCGTGCTCTGATGGGTTCCAACATGCAACGACAGGCAGTACCTCTGTTACGTGCCGACTCACCACTGGTGGGTACCGGTATGGAACGCATAGTCGCCAAAGATTCGGGCGTGTCTGTTATTGCCCGCCACAACGGCATTGTAGAATCAGTGGATGCCTCACGAATTGTCGTAAAGATTGATGAAGACGAACACGACGAGACCGGTACCGGTGTTGATATATATAATCTTATAAAGTTTGCCCGCTCCAATCAGAACACCTGTATCAATAACAAGCCGGTAGTAAAGGTCGGAGACGCGGTTAAGCGTAGCGAGGTAATCGCTGACGGTCCTTCAACCGAGATGGGTGAATTGGCCTTGGGACAGAATGTAGTTGTTGCCTTCATGCCTTGGGGTGGTTACAACTTCGAGGACTCCATCCTTGTCTCTGAAAAGATGGTTAAAGATGATCGTTACACTTCGATTCATATCGAGGAATTTGAATGTGTAGCCCGTGACACCAAACTGGGCAAAGAAGATATCACTTCGGATATACCCAATTTAGGAGAAGAAGCATTAAAAGATCTGGACGAGTCGGGCATTATTAGAATCGGCGCCGAAGTCAAGCCGGGCGACATATTGGTAGGCAAGATCACTCCTAAGGGTGAAACCCAGCTTTCGCCTGAGGAAAAATTGCTGCGTGCAATCTTTGGAGAAAAAGCTGGAGATGTTCGCGACACCTCTTTGACAGTACCGCCGGGTGTCGAGGGTACTGTGATCGGTGCCAAAGTTTTTTCGCGTAAAGGATCTGATAAGGATATACGTACTGAATTAATTGAGAAGGCCGAGGAACTTAAGCTTCGTAAGGATGAGCAGGATGAGATCCGTATTATCCGGAATTCAGCAATAGGCAAGCTAAAGCGTCTTCTGCTGGATAAAACACTTGCTGTCAAGCTTGAGGACGGTGAAGGCACTCTTATTCTGGCAAAAGGCAAGAAAATCACTGAAGAGGCTTTGAAGGATCTTCCCTTAACCCGCTGGAGCAGTATTTCAGTTAGCGATGGTGGAGAAACTGATGATAAAGTTAGTCAGGTACTTGACACTCTCAACCGCCAGATCGACCTTATAAAAGGAGTATTTGACGATAAGATTCAGAAACTTAAGCGTGGCGACGACCTGCCCCCTGGCGTAATCAAGATGGTTAAGGTTTACATCGCTATTAAGCGCAAGTTGCAGGTTGGTGACAAAATGGCTGGTCGCCACGGTAACAAGGGTGTGGTCTCGCGTATTCTGCCGGAAGAGGATATGCCCTATATGGATGATGGGCGGCCTGTCGAGATAGTTTTAAACCCCTTGGGCGTTCCCTCTCGTATGAACGTCGGTCAGATTTTGGAGACTCATCTGGGATGGGCTGCCAAAGGTATCGGTTGGAAAATCGAAGAAATGATCCAAAAACAGACATCCGAAGAAAATCTAAAGAAGTATTTGAAGGATGTTTATGGGGATAAAGAAGTCAGCCGATTTGTAGATTCCCTTGACCGGGAAGAATTATTGAAGGTATGCCGTCGTTTGCAACGCGGAGTTCCTATGGCTTCCCCTGTTTTTGAGGGGGCCAGCGAGGAAAAAATCAAAGGTATGCTGGGAAAAGCCGGTTTTCACTCTTCTGGGCAGGTTACCCTCTTCGACGGACGAACCGGTGATGCCTTCAAGCACAAGGTTACAGTTGGCGTGATGTATGTTCTTAAACTCCATCACCTTGTTGATGATAAGATCCATGCCCGTTCTATTGGACCTTACAGTCTGGTTACCCAGCAGCCGCTGGGTGGTAAGGCACAGTTTGGTGGACAAAGGTTAGGTGAGATGGAAGTATGGGCAATGGAGGCTTACGGTGCTGCTCATGCCTTGCAGGAATTTCTAACCGTGAAGTCGGATGATGTTTCTGGTCGTACCAGGATGTATGAGGCCATTGTGAAAGGCAAGCATACCTTGGAGCCTGGACTGCCTGAATCCTTCAACGTCCTCATCAAAGAGCTGCAATCGCTCTGTCTCGATGTGGAGTTGCTGGAAGGGGAAGAGGAGTAAGAGGCGCGGGCGGGTCTCTATTATCTGCACGCCACGCATCAGCACAAGCATAAGCATACCTTGCAGCGGGTCGAAGCACCGCTGCAAGGCTTAAGATTACACGGAGGAGAGCATCGTGGAAGATTATTTCAGCTTTTTTGATAAACCCAAGGATCCACTCCATTTTTCAGCTATAAGGATTTCTGTTTCCTCTCCGGAAAAAATCCGAGAGCGTTCCCACGGAGAGGTAAAGAAGCCGGAGACAATCAATTACCGTACCTTCAAGCCAGAAAGAGACGGCTTGTTCTGTGCTAAAATATTTGGTCCGACTAAGGATTACGAGTGTAACTGCGGCAAGTATAAACGAATGAAACACCGTGGCATTGTCTGTGAAAAATGCGGTGTTGAAGTAATCCCCTCCAAGGTCCGTCGCGAGCGGTTGGGTCACATCGATCTGGCTACTCCGGTAGCGCATATCTGGTTTCTCAAGTCTCTTCCTTCAAGGATCGGAAACTTGCTTGATATCACTTTAAAAGACCTGGAGAAGGTGCTTTATTTTGAAGCGTTCGTCATCAGCGATCCCAAAAATACGCCTATGCAGTTCTGCGAGGTTATGTCTGAGGAAAAATTCATCAAAGCCCAGCAAGAATACGGTTATGATGCTTTTGATGGCGGAATGGGAGCTGAAGCGATCAGGGAGTGCCTGAAAGCGCTCAACCTGGATGAGCTGGCTGTGCAACTTCGGACAGACATGATGGAGTCAACCAGCGAAGCCAAGCGTAAAAAGAATGCCAAGCGACTGAAGGTAGTGGAGGCTTTCAAAAACTCCGGAAACAAGCCTGAGTGGATGATCCTAGAATGCATACCGGTCCTGCCCCCTGAGCTGCGCCCACTCGTGCCTCTGGATGGCGGCCGTTTCGCCACCTCCGATCTGAATGACCTTTATCGTCGGGTTATTAACCGCAATAACCGCCTTAAGCGCCTGGTTGAATTACAGGCACCTGAGGTTATTATCCGTAATGAAAAACGGATGTTGCAAGAGGCGGTTGATGCCCTTTTTGACAATGGTCGCCGTGGTCGCGCTATTGCTGGCCCTAATAAAAGGCCGCTCAAGTCTCTCTCTGATATGCTCAAAGGTAAATCTGGCCGCTTTCGTCAGAACCTGCTTGGTAAACGTGTGGATTACTCTGGACGTTCGGTCATTGTTGTTGGACCGGAACTCAAGTTGCACCAATGCGGACTCCCCAAAAAAATGGCTTTGGAACTTTTTAAGCCCTTTATATACAACAAGCTGGAGGAGCGCGGACTGGTCACCACCATTAAGAGTGCCAAAAAAATGGTGGAAAAAGAGCGCCCCGAGGTATGGGATGTGCTGGAAGAGGTTATTAAGGAACACCCGGTTATGCTTAACCGCGCTCCAACTCTGCACCGTCTTGGTATACAGGCCTTTGAGCCGGTTTTGATAGAAGGTAAAGCGATTCAGCTTCATCCGCTAGTCTGTACCGCCTTTAACGCCGACTTCGACGGCGACCAGATGGCAGTGCACCTGCCTCTTTCCGTTGAGAGTCAGGTTGAGGCCAGAGTGCTGATGATGTCTACCAACAATATTCTTTCTCCGGCTAATGGTAAGCCAATTATTGTTCCATCCCAGGATATGGTTCTGGGAGCTTACTATATGACCCGAGACCGGCATTACGAGCCTGAAATTGATGAGGCAACCGGTAAGGAAAAAATAGATGAAAAGACTGGCAAACCAGTCTATCAGCGGATCAGGGGAACCGGTAAGGTGTTTTCCAGCACTGACGAGGTGCGGATTGCCTTTGATGCGGGCGCGGTTGACATGCAGGCCACTATCCGGGTCCGTATGCGGAACCTTGCTTCAGATGAAAGCCCGCAACTTATTGAAACTACAGTCGGACGCGTGATCTTGCGTGAAATCCTTCCTGAATCGGTACCTTTCAGTGCAGTCAACAAGGTAATGAACAAGAAGGAGCTCTCCAACCTGGTAGATACCTGCTACCGTATGGCTGATAGCAAGGAAACAGTGATTTTGGCCGATAAGCTAAAGGATATAGGTTTCCGCTATGCAAATCTGGCCGGTATTTCTATTTGTCTTGATGACATGGTTATTCCAGAAGGTAAGGCAGCCATCATCATCAAGGCCGAAGATGAGGTCAAGGAGATACAGAATCAATATACAGAAGGTCTCATCACTGACGGCGAACGCTATAACAAAGTCATCGATATATGGGCCAAAGCTACCGAGGATATAGCCAAAGAAATGCTTGATAATCTTTCGGTTCAAAGTTTTATCGATGAAACCGGCGCTGAAAGAAAAGAACCATCCTTTAATGCAATTCATATGATGGCTGATTCAGGCGCCAGGGGCTCTGCTCAGCAGATTCGTCAGTTGGCCGGTATGCGTGGTCTGATGGCTAAACCATCCGGTGAGATTATTGAAACACCTATTACAGCTAATTTCCGTGAGGGATTAACTGTTCTCCAATACTTTATTTCAACACACGGTGCCCGTAAAGGTTTGGCGGATACGGCTCTTAAAACTGCTAACTCCGGCTACCTGACCCGTCGTTTGGTTGATGTTGCGCAGGATGCGATCATTACCGAAGATGATTGCGGGACTTTGGATGGACTTGTTGTCTCATCGCTCACCGAGGGTGGCGAGATCATCGAGCATATCGGTGACCGCATTTTGGGTCGAGTTGCCTTGGACGATGTTCTTGATCCGATTACCGGTGAGGTGTTGGTAGAGGATAATCAGGAAATCGACGAGGCCCTGGTTAAGCGTATTGAGGATTCTGGTTTAGAAAAAATCAAGATTCGCTCAGTGCTTACTTGTCAAAGTCGTCGTGGAATATGCGCGAAATGTTATGGGCGTGACCTTGCACGAGGGCATAGCGTAAACCAGGGTGAAGCAGTTGGCGTAATTGCTGCTCAATCGATTGGTGAGCCGGGTACTCAGTTAACAATGCGTACTTTCCATATTGGTGGTACCGCTTCCCGTCATGCCGAACAGACCTCTCTAGAGGCAAGAACTGATGGTACACTGAAATTTATCAATGTAAACACGGTCATAAATGCTGAAGGTTACCACATCGTCATGAACCGAAATGGTGAAATTGCTGTTGTTGATGACACCGGACGCGAACGTGAAAAATATGTAGTCGTGTACGGAGCCAAGATCAAGATTGCCCCGGGTGGTAAAGTTAAACAGGCTGCAACCCTGGCTGAGTGGGACCCCTATACCATGCCGATTCTCACTGAATTTAGCGGTAAAATAAAATTCGGTGACATCATCGAAGGTGTAAGTATGGAAGAGCAGTTGGACGAGGTAACTGGACTATCGCGTAAAGTCATTATTGAATCAAAGGATAGTGACAAGCGACCCAGAATTGCCATCAAGGACGTTAGTGGAGAGGGTGGCGGAACAATTGGACGCTACTTCCTTCCAGTTGGAGCTAATATCTCCGTACAGGAAGATGCTGTGATCAGTGCTGGTGATATTATTGCCAAAATTCCTCGTGAAACAACCAAGACCAAGGATATCACCGGTGGTCTACCGCGGGTAGCCGAGTTGTTTGAAGCACGTAAGCCGAAAGATTTTGCTGTTATTTCTGAAATCGATGGGCGTGTTTCTTATGGTAAAGACGCAAAAGGTAAACGTAAGGTTATAGTAACCCCTGAACTGGGTGAACCGAAAGAATATCTCATCCCTAAAGGCAAGCATATCAGTGTTCATGAAGGAGATCAGGTCAGAGCAGGTGAAGCTCTTATGGATGGCTCTTCAAATCCGCATGATATTCTCAGGGTTTTGGGGGTTAAGGAACTGGCCAAGTATCTGGTAGACGAAGTCCAGGAAGTATATCGTCTCCAAGGTGTTAAGATAAATGATAAGCATATTGAAGTGATTGTACGTCAGATGCTCCGTAGGGTTCGAATCAAGGATGTTGGCGATACTGCGCTGCTGGTGGATGATCAGGTTGAGCGTTTTGTATTCGAGGAGCAAAATGAAAAAGCGCTGGTAGAAGGTAAGCGGCCGGCCATTGCTGAACCCTTGCTCCTGGGTATCACCAAGGCATCGTTGTCAACCGAATCTTTTATCTCGGCGGCATCATTCCAAGAAACCACCAAAGTGTTAACTCAGGCGGCTATTGAAGGTAAGGTAGACTACCTGCGCGGACTTAAAGAAAATGTCATCATGGGTAGACTTATACCTGCCGGAACTGGTCTTGCCAGGTATAGAAACCTGCGCTTAATTGCGGAGGCTACCGAGCAGCAGCTTCACCAAGCAGTTGAAACTGAAGTTGATGAGCTTGATACCGAACAGGAAGCTGCTTAAAAATCTACTGTAACCGGATATGAGTCAAATTATATCCGGTTACAGTAGAAAAAAAACAATACTATGTTTTTTTGTTGACAAGCAATCAGAAACCTTGTATTTATCATGTCTCTTTTGAGATCGATTGCCCAAAGTGCTTATAGCTTTGTGACATGAATGGAGATGCCAGTTGAATTCTGGCCCTACACCTATTCCATTCCCTTCCACGTTTAACGCCCTGCGTTCTAAACCGGCAAGATCTCAAGCTCAGTAAGAAGGTAAATGTTGTGTCCATACGATTGATGGACTGTTTTTTTTGTAAAAAATTTGCTTTTTCAGGAAAATTAGTTAGTGTTTTATTTTGATATAATAAAAAATGTATTGACATTGTGAGCTTAAATTTGTTAGTTTTGCGATTCGCTTCTTTGGGGCGATAAGATTTTTTTGCTGGGAGAAATCAACGATTATGCCAACGATTAATCAGCTGATTCGTGAGGGCAGGGAAAACAAGAAGGATAAGTCAACTGCGCCTGCTCTTAAGTGCTGTCCGCAAAAGCGCGGTGTTTGCACAAGGGTTTATACAACTACACCAAAAAAGCCAAACTCTGCTCTTCGTAAGGTTGCCAGGGTTAGGTTGACTAATGGGATTGAGGTTACTTCTTATATTCCTGGTGTTGGTCACAATCTTCAGGAGCATTCAGTTGTTCTGATTCGCGGTGGTAGGGTTAAGGACCTTCCGGGTGTTCGCTATCACATTGTGCGTGGGACGCTCGACTCTGTTGGTGTTAAGGACCGCAAGAAGAGTCGCTCAAAATACGGCGCAAAGCGGCCGAAATAAATCGTACTGATTTCCGTGAGGGGATAGTTTATGCCAAGAAGAAGAGAAGTTCCCAAAAGAAATATACTTCCTGATCCTAAGTTTCACGATAAGACAGTAGCTAAGCTCATCAATATCTTGATGCTGGCTGGTAAAAAGAGTATCGCAGAGTCCATTCTTTATGGGGCGCTTGATATCGTCGCTCAGAAGGCAAATGCTGAAGCGGTTACTGTGCTTAAAAAGAGCCTTGATAATATCAAGCCGATGCTTGAAGTAAAGTCGCGCAGGGTTGGTGGTTCTACTTATCAGGTTCCTATAGAAGTTCGTCCAGACCGGCGTATTTCTCTGGCTATGCGTTGGCTCATTAAGTATTCGACAGCGCGTAGTGAGAAAACCATGAAAGATAAATTGGCTGGTGAGATTCTGGATGCCTTTAATAATCGTGGTGCTGCTGTTAAAAAACGTGAAGATGTCCATAAAATGGCAGAAGCTAACCGCGCCTTTGCTCACTACCGCTGGTAAATAGTTGATCAGTTTCTGGAGGATTTTGTGCCCCGTTTAGTATCACTTGATAAATATAGAAATATTGGGATTATGGCTCACATCGACGCTGGCAAGACCACGACGACCGAGCGTATCCTCTATTATACCGGTGTTTCTCATAAGATTGGTGAGGTTCATGAAGGTACTGCTACCATGGACTGGATGGAGCAGGAGCAGGAACGCGGCATTACTATTACATCTGCAGCGACTACTTGCAGCTGGCGTGACTACAACATCAATATTATTGATACACCTGGTCATGTTGATTTTACCATTGAAGTCGAGCGTTCACTGAGGGTTCTTGATGGAGCGGTAGCTGTTTTTTGTTCGGTGGGTGGGGTGGAGCCTCAGTCGGAGACGGTTTGGCGTCAGGCTGACAAGTATGGTGTCCCCCGCATTGCTTTCATTAATAAGATGGACCGCGTTGGGGCTGATTTTTTTCGCGGCGTGCACATGATAAAAGATCGCCTTAAGGCTAATGCTGTTCCGATTCAGTTGCCGATCGGGAGTGAAGAAACTTTTAAAGGCGTAATTGATCTCGTGCGTATGAAGGCTGTTATTTGGGAAGACGAGGCTTTAGGCGCAAATTATCATGAAGAAGAGATCCCTGCCGGTTTACTTGATCAGGCCACGGAATATCGTGAGAAAATGATCGAGGAGATTTCTAGTCACGATGACGCGCTAATGGAAAAATACCTTAGTGGTGATGCTTTGTCTGATGCAGAGGTCATGGCTGCGATTCGCTCCTGCACAATTGCTATCAAAATTATCCCTGTTATTTGTGGTTCTTCCTTTAAAAACAAGGGTGTCCAGAATTTGCTTGATGCAGTTGTAGATTTTATGCCTTCGCCTCTTGATATACCACCGATAAAAGGTATCGATGTAGATACTGGCGCTGAGATTGAGCGCAAAGCCTCTGATACTGAGCCGTTCTCATCTCTGGGTTTCAAAATAATGACTGATCCGTTTGTAGGTCAGCTGACATTCTTCCGGGTTTATTCCGGGGTAGCTACTGCTGGATCTTATATTTATAACTCCACCAAGGGCAAAAAAGAACGCCTTGGTCGAATTCTGAAGATGCATGCAAACAAACGTGAAGAGATCAAAGAAGTTTATGCTGGCGATATTGCGGCTGCAGTTGGTTTAAAATACACCACCACTGGCGATACTCTTTGTAATGAAGATGATCAGGTTATTCTTGAATCCATAGATTTTCCAGATCCGGTTATCTCAATTGCAATTGAGCCCAAGACTAAGGCTGAGCAGGAAAAACTTGGTTTTGGCCTTCAAAAGCTAGCGAGTGAAGATCCTTCTTTCCGTGTTAAAACTGATGAGGAAACTGGTCAGACAATCATCTCGGGAATGGGCGAGTTACATCTTGAGATTATTGTAGATCGGCTAAAGCGTGAATTCAAGGTTGATGCAAACGTTGGGAAGCCGCAGGTTGCTTACCGTGAAACCATCACCAAGAAGGTTAAGGTTGAGGGTAAGTTTGTTCGTCAGTCTGGTGGTCGTGGCCAATACGGTCATGTCTGGTTGGAAGTTGAACCTCAGGAAGCCGGAAAAGGTTTTGAATTTGTTGACGCTATTAAGGGCGGAGTTGTGCCCCGTGAATATATTCCCGCTGTTGGCAAGGGGATACTTGAAGCTACTGATACCGGTGTTCTTGCTGGCTTCCCTGTGGTTGATGTCAAGGTAACACTGATAGACGGTTCTTACCATGAAGTTGACTCCTCTGAAATGGCTTTCAAAATTGCTGGTTCTATGGGCTTTAAAGAAGGTTGCGCCAAGGCAGCTCCTATTATCCTTGAGCCGATTATGTCAGTCGAGGTAGTTGTTCCCGAGGAGTACATGGGTGATGTTATCGGCGATTTGAACTCAAAACGCGGACGCATCATGGGAATGGAAAGTCGTGCAGGTGCACAGGTGGTTTCAGCAATGGTGCCGCTTGCCTCGATGTTCGGCTACTCTACCGATCTTCGCTCTGCCACACAAGGACGCGCAACATATACAATGACATTTGATCATTATGAGCCGGTACCTAAATCTGTAGCGGACGAAATAGTTGCAAAAGTAAAAGGTTAAGAGAATACATAGAGACAAGGAGGGCCAGACATCATGGCAAAGGCAAAATTCGAGCGCAATAAACCGCATGTAAACATTGGTACGATAGGTCACGTTGACCATGGCAAGACTACTTTGACGGCAGCCATTACCAAGGTATTGGCCGGCAAGGGTCAGGCT
>DASXUK010000011.1:0-34458 GCA_036504875.1 Desulfuromonadaceae bacterium | reverse complement strand
CTTGGCGAGTATCAATATCGTTTCAACCGACGCTTCGATTTGGCCCGGATGCTCACCCGGTTGGTCACTGCAACTGCCCAGACAGGCAAACGTCCAGAGGCTTGGTTGCGATTAGCCGGAGATCAGTACTAATCAGGTTTTCTCATTAGTTTTTATCGTCCCCCCCGGACGAAGCTATGCACTGGCAGGAGCAGAATCCTTTATAACTGGCATGAAAATCACCAGAATTTTTTGGAGCGGGAACCTTATTCTTTTTGAGATTCGTCTTGTCAATTTCCTCTAACAAGGTTGACCCATCAGAGTTCTCCTCTATTGGAATATCTTCAAAATTAAGATTTGACACAGGGCTAAGATGCCATAAAACCTTCATCAGGTTGCGGCAACAAATGTCACTCTTCCGATTTGTCCGAAGCGGGGAGCCAAAACCAGAAAGGCCATTTTTCTCATGGAAGCAGCCTTTTTTTGTATATAGGCCGCGCTGGGAATTTGCCAAAAAAAAGGGGCCTCGATTTAGACCCCATAAATGCATTAAATGAAGGGTGCAGCTTTACAGCTAAAAGTTGTAGCGCAGACCACCGTAGATGTTGCTGCTTGTGTAGCTGAAGCTCACGCCGTTTTTGGAAAAGTCAGACGCTGCACCTTGGAATTTGTAGTACAGATTGAGGTCCACGTTTTTGCTAAGTGCATATGCACCTCCGACCTTGAACTGGTATCCAAAGACGGTGTCATCGTCTTTATCGCCGGAGCTCTTGAGCTCACCGTTGAGGATACCGATACCGGCACCAATGAACGGAGTGAACGGGGAACTATTCTTGATATCGAAGAGGCCGTTTACCATGTAACTCATAATAGTGACATCGGTATCCTTCACTGAAGCTGAGCGGCCAAGAGCAGTCAGTTTATCCATATCGGCATTTTTGTAGCCGAACTCAAACTCGACGCGAACAGGCTCAAAATTATAACCCGCTTGGATATCAACACCATAGCCAGTCTTGTATTGGGCGGTTGCTGTACCGACTCCGGTGACTTTCACATCGTTATCGTGAATGAAACTCACACCGCCGGATGCCCCAACATACGGGCCCGCAGCGAAGGAAGGTAAAGCTGAAGCAATAATCAATAAGCCGGTCAAAATGATACTTTTTTTCATGATAAACCTCCTGAGAATAATAATAGATGTGCTTTTTATCATTTGAATTTTCTAAAGTCAAGCTAATGTCAGCTCTTAGTGTTGTGATGATGTCAGTAGCAAACAACACGTTCTGACCGTATCTGCTCCGCAAGCTTAAAAACCAAAAGATCCCGGTGAGGATGCCTTTATCCGGGCGCATATAGATCAGTTTGCTATTCGCAACCTCTGCCACATGATGATGATTCACGGCAGTGATTACTACGCTTGGCTTAAACAGCTCAAATTATGAAAACAGTGAGTGTCTAGATAACTGGAGGAGATTCACTGGACCTTTTAGCTTCACCCTCAGGCGGCCTGGGTGTCCTCGGGTGAGAGGTCGGACCGTCTGAGGGCTACACATTAGCCCAATGGAATTGCCGGCATATTGTCACCCAGTACGTACAACCAAATTAATTTGTGCAAAATATTTAAAATATGCAAGAGTACCTCGCAGCAAATAACAGCTGTTACTATTGCAAAGTTTCTAACAGGCCGTTTTCATGGATGGTAAGGCAAGATTTAAGTTGCGACCGCTAGACACTAGAGTCTTGTGTGCGGCCTTAAAAAAGCTAACTTAACGGAATGTTACGTGTTTTATTTAGACAAAGAAAAAATAATTATGTGTCCCAGCGTGTCCAAGATGTATCAAAAAAGCAAAAAATAAGGGGTTAACCTTTCGGCTAACCCCTTATTTTTACTACACATTTTGGTCGGTGCGACTGGATTCGAACCAGCGACCACTAGACCCCCAGTCTAGTGCGCTACCAGGCTGCGCTACGCACCGAAAAACTATTTACATCTCACATCTTAGTGCCTGCAAAGCCACTTTTACTTCTCTTAGCAGTACCAGATGGTCATTAACAGTTGATTCTATTATAACATTACTGAAATTAATTTTTCCCTTGGGAGAGATGCGCTTTTTTACACCTTCAATGGTGAATTTTTCTGTGTAAAGAAGGCGTTTGACCTCAAGAATCAGGTCTACTTCGCTTTTTAGATACAGCCTTTGTCCGGTGGAGCTTTTTTCAGGCTTGAGAAATTCGAATTCGGTTTCCCAAAAACGAAGCACTGATGTCTTCACACCAGCCATTTGAGCAACCTCGCCTATTTTGTAGTACAACTTCTCTGGATAGGTAGCGCTCATAAGGCAAATGGATGATTAGGATTCAGTTGTCTCGTTATTAATGGCGTTTTTTAAGACTTGGCTAGGTTTGAAGGTAAGGATGCGCCTTGCAGCAATAGTGATGGTATCACCTGTCTGGGGATTACGTCCTCTTCGATCAGCCTTCTGTTTGACCACAAAATTTCCAAAGCCGGCAATCTTAATTTTTTCACCCGACTCCAGTGTGTTCTTGATGAGACCGAAGACTGTCTCAACCATTTCTGCGGATTCTTTTTTTGAAAAACCGATCTTTTGATGGATACGTTCAACAATGTCTGCTTTGGTCATAACAACCTCTATTATTAAGTTCTGAAGTAAAACAAAAGGATGATTTTTATAACATAGGGTCTTTGATTTCGCAACAGTTTTTATCTTACTGATACTTTTAACTTATTAACTAGACTATCGATTATTTTTTTGTGAATCAATCCTATTTCATCCTCGGTAAGCGTCCGTTCATATGAGCGGTAACGAATCCTGATAGCAATACTTTTAAAGCCCTCTGGTATACCTGTTCCACAATAAAGATCAAAGATTTCAACCCGCTCTACATCCGAAGATTTAACCGATTTAACGCATTCAATGATACTTTCGGCTGGGAGTTCAGCCGAAACCAGCATGGCGATATCCCGCGAGCTGTCGGGAAAACGTGAAGGCGCCTTGACTGTGTACTTTTGACAACTTAAATCAACCAGCTGCTCAAAATCAAGCTCAAAACAATAAACCGGTTTTTCCAGGCCAAAGTTTTCCTGAACAGTGGGATGGATTTCACCTATTGAACCGACGCGTTTCTTTCCCACCATTATGCTGCATGATTTTCCAGGATGATAAAAGGGTTCCGGGGTATCTGCAACCCACTTTACCCCCTCTATGCGAAGCTGCTCAAACAGGTTTTCGACGATACCTTTGGCATCGTAAAAATCAACAGCACCACGCGCCTGACACCACCCTTCCCTTTCGCGAGAGCCTGAAATAGCGCCAACAACAAAAATCGGCTCGTGTGGCATGTTATCCCCTTTAGCCAGATAGATTCTGCGCATTTCAAACAGCTTCAGATCAAGGGAGCGCAGGTTTATGTTGCGGGCCAGGGTTTCCAGCATTTCAGGGAGCAGAGATGTTCTCATCACTGATTGTTCTTCGATCAGCGGATTTGCAAGACGAATAACGGCGCGGCGCGGATCGTCAGCTCCAAGAAGCAGTTTATCTGCGGCATCCGGTGCAGTAAAACTGAAGTTGATGATCTCGTTCATGCCACTGGCAACCAGACCATCCCTGACGAATCTTTCCAACTGCTGGTGAGCCGAGGGGCGATCAGAAACAACCTGTGCTTCTGGCATAGTTGCAGGAATTTTATCGAAACCGTTTACCCGGGCGATTTCCTCAATCAGATCGATCTCGCGCTCTATGTCTACACGATAGGTAGGGGCTGTAACCTCCCAGGAGCCATCGGCCTGGTCTGCTATTTCACATTCAAGTCGAGTAAGGATATCCCTAATCTGGCTGTCGACAAGATTGATGCCGATCATCTGATTGGCACGTTCAGGGCGAAAGGCTATTCGGGAGGGCTCGCTCTTTCCGGGGTAGCTGTCGATCACGCCTTTGGCGACTTTTCCACCAGCCAATTCTGCAATAAGCCCAGCAGCGCGGTCAAGAGCCCGGATTACTCCGCCGATATCAGCCCCTCTTTCAAAACGATGAGAGGATTCGGTGTGCAGCCCTAGTCTCTTGCTTGTTTTACGGATTGCCGAAGGCAGGAACCAGGCGCTCTCCAGAAGTATATTGGTGGTTGAATCCGAAATTTCAGAGTTTTCTCCACCCATAATCCCGGCCAGAGCTACTGGACGCTCGGCATCACATATAACCAGGTCAGTGGATAACAAGGAGCGCTTCTGGCCATCCAGGGAAACAAAACCTTCACCCTCGCCAGCTCTACGTACCACTATGCGATGCTCTGCCAGTTGATCACAATCAAAGGCATGCAGGGGATGTCCTAGCTCCATCATCACCAGGTTAGTGACATCGACTACGTTGTTTATGGAGCGGAAACCAACGGCATTAAGACGCTTCACAAGCCATTCAGGTGAAGGGGCGATGCGACAACCGGAAATATATCGCGCAGCATAGCGGGGGCAGAATTCAGCATCCTCGATAGTCACGCCAATAATCTTGTCAACCGACTCCTCACCCTCGCGAATCGGGGTATGCGGATAGGTGTAGCTCTTACCAAGCTTAGCGGCTATTTCGCGGGCAATGCCAATTACACTGAGGCAGTCGGCCCGATTGGGAGTTAGTCCGATCTCGAGTAATGTATCTTTTAGTCCCAGTGCTTCAAATACCGGTTGGCCTAAAGTAAGGCCTGCAGGCAGGATCATGATACCGGCACTTTCTTCGGCCAGACCCAGCTCCTTTTCGGAACAAAGCATGCCGCAGGACTCTTCGCCACGAATCTTTGAGCGCTTTATTTTAAAATCACCCGGAAGAACGGCGCCGATCTGGGCCAGGGCAACCGTGTCTCCTGCCTGGAAATTCTGGGCTCCGCAGACGACATCCAAAATCTCTTTACCATTATTGACACGGCATAAGGATAATTTATCGGCATTGGGATGCTGTTTTTTTTCTTCAACCAAAGCCACAACAACATCATCCAGGCCCGCGCCTGATTTTTCCATCCCCTCTACTTCCAGACCGAGCATGGTCAGCAGATCGGAGAGCTGTTCCGGGGTGAGATCAAAATCAACGCATTCTTTGAGCCAATTATAGGTAACTTTCATACAGGCACCATCAGAAATAGAATTTTTTACCAGGTGTTATTTCATTTCAACGGCTGTTTTCAGAATTGACGCAAGAAACGTATATCGTTTTCAAACAGTAGGCGCATGTCGTTAATGCCATACTTCAACATGGCAATGCGCTCGATACCCATCCCAAAGGCAAAGCCGGATATCTCGTCGGCATCATATTTAACATGACGATATACCTCCGGATCAACCATACCGGCTCCCAGAATCTCTAACCACCCGCTATTCTTGCAGACCCGGCAGCCTTTTCCGCCGCAGAGCACACAGGATATATCAACCTCGGCTGAAGGTTCGGTAAAGGGGAAAAAACTGGGGCGCAAACGAACACTACTTTTTTGGCCGAACAGTTGATTGGTAAACACAGTCAGGATCCCCTTTAAATCAGCAAAAGTAATCCCTTTATCAACCATCAAACCCTCTATTTGGTGAAACATGGGTGAATGAGTGGCATCCGAGTCACAGCGGTAAACCGTACCAGGTGCGATAATGCGCAAGGGTGGTTTTTGCTTAAGCATGGTACGAATCTGCACCGGGGATGTATGGGTACGAAGCAGCAAATTGTTCTCGACAAAAAAAGTGTCCTGCATGTCACGCGCAGGATGTTCAGGCGGAAAATTCAATGCTTCGAAATTGTACCAGTCGTGCTCGATCTCCGGGCCTTCGGCCACAGAAAAACCCAAGCCGGCAAATATGTCGCAAACTTCCTCAATCACAAGTGTGATGGGGTGCTTGGTGCCATTTAACTGCCGGCGGCCCGGGAGGGTCACATCCACCCGTTCAGACTGAATCCGCTTGGCCTTGGCTTGTTCGCGGGCAGATGACAGGCCGACTTCAATCCGGGATTCGATCTCGTCTCTTATAGTGTTCACCAGTTGGCCCACTACCGGACGTTCCTCGGACGACAAAGCCCCCAGCCCTTTCATCAGCGCCGTCAACTCGCCTTTGCGTCCCAAAAAACGAATCCGAACTTCTTGAAGCGCATCTTCACCAGCGGCTTCTTCAATGGCCTTCAAGGCTTCGGTTTTTAAAAGTTCAAGCTTTTCCCGCATAATTTCATACCTTTTAACGGATTTTAGAAGCTCCGGATCCAGGAGCAAGCACTCGTCTACATAATATGTACAGCAGCTGCTTCTAAGAAATGTTCCTTAAAAAAAAGGAATGGGAGTGTTCCTCCCATTCCCTTAGGTGATTATCATGCTGCTTTAACTTAAATGCCGGCTTTGGCCAAGTTGGCAATCTCCACAAACCCTTTAGGATCGGAGACAGCGATATCTGCCAGAACCTTGCGGTCGATTTCTACATTAGCCTTTTTCAGACCGAAAATAAATTTACTGTAGGACAGTCCGCTCAACCGTGATGCGGCATTGATGCGGGTAATCCAAAGACTGCGAAAATCGCGTTTTTTAACGCGGCGGTCGCGGAAGGCATAATTAAGAGCCCGGTCAACAGCTTCGGTTGCGCTACGAAATAATTTACTTCGCGCGCCACGATAACCTTTGGCAAGTTTGAGCACCTTGTTACGTCTTCGTCTCGCTTTAAAACCTCTTTTTACGCGTGGCATACTTTACTCCTTGGTAATATGATTTCGCCCGATCCATAAGGGGAGACAATTTCCTCATGGTTCTTGGCTTTGGCCCCGTTATTTGTACGGGATTAACCTTGCAATGTTTTTCTGATCCACATCGGCCACCATTGCGCCACCGCGAAGGTTACGCTTCCGCTTGCGGGTTTTGTGGGTCAGAATGTGGCTGGTGAATGCACCGCCGCGCTTAATGCGACCGCTGGCGGATTTTTTAAAGCGTTTGGCAGCACCGCGGTTTGTTTTCATTTTAGGCATTGTTCTTCTCCTTCTTTGAAAATATCAATTTAAATTCAATTATTTTTTAACTTTAGGGGCCAAGATCATAAACATGCTGCGGCCATCTACTCGGGGATGTGACTCGACAACGGCAACATCGGCCAATTCAGCGGCAAATCTCTCGATGACGGCCCGACCGATATCCATGTGGGTGATCTCCCTGCCACGAAACACCAGCGTCACCTTGGCCTTGTTACCCTCTTCAAGAAAGCGCTTTACATGCTTGACCTTGAACATAAGGTCATGATCATCGGTCTTTGGACGCAGCTTGATTTCCTTAACCTCGACATGCACCTGCTTCTTTTTGGCTTCTTGCAATTTCTTGCTCTGCTGATACTTGAACTTGCCGTAATCCATTATACGACAAACCGGTGGAACCGCATTGGGCGATACTTCCACAAGATCAAGCTGTTGCTGTTCTGCCATTTCAAGTGCAGTAGAGGTCGGAATGACGCCAAGAGCCTCGCCTTCAGCGCTGATAACGCGAACTTCGACGGCACGGATGGCGGTGTTAATATTAACGGTAGGTTTTGCTATGACTGCACCTCCTGAATAAAGCGGCTTTCGCCGGCTCCTCGATCACTTCTATTTAAAATTCTTGGTTTCTTTTTCAATAAAATCTACAAACTCAGCCGGCTTCATTGGCGCCAGGTTTTTGCCGTCACGATAGCGAGCTGTTACAGTGCCCTGCTCGACTTCCTTATCACCGACTACCAGCATGTAGGGTATCTTCTGCAACTGGGCTTCACGGATCTTGAAGCTCAGTTTTTCATTGCGGAAATCGTGCTGCACCCTTACGCCGGCTTGCTTCAGGTGCTTGAACACATCCTGCGCAAAGGGAATATGATTGTCAGTCACTGTCACTAGAATAGCTTGAACCGGCGACAACCAAAGGGGAAAGTTTCCGGCGAAGTGCTCTATTAGAACACCAATGAAGCGTTCGATGGATCCGAGAATGACCCGGTGCACCATTACTGGGCGTTTACGCTCGCCGTCACTGCCGACATAAGTCAGGTCAAAGCGCTCTGGCAGAGTAAAATCGCACTGGATAGTAGCACACTGCCATCGCCTGTCAAGACAATCACGCAATTTTATGTCGATTTTCGGTCCGTAAAAAGCGCCATCACCCTCATTTATCTCATAAGGACGACCTGTATCTTTCAAAGCCGAGAGCAAGGCATTGGTAGCAAGTTCCCAGGCAGAATCATCACCGATAGATTTTTCAGGACGGGTGGAGAGCTCCATCTCGTACTCAAAACCGAAAATACTCATTATATCACTGACAAAGGAAAGAACGTCCTTGATCTCTGCATCAAGCTGCTCGGGAGTACAAAGAATATGGGCATCATCCTGAGTAAAGCAGCGCACCCTCATAAGCCCGTGCAGTACTCCGGCCCGCTCATGTCGGTGCACAGTACCCAACTCGAAAAATCGCAAAGGCAGATCACGGTAACTGCGCAGCTGTGATTTGTAAATAATCATGTGGGCCAGGCAGTTCATCGGCTTGATGCCAAAGCTCTGCTCATCAACCTCGGTAAAATACATGTTTTCGCGGTAATTCTCGTAGTGTCCGGAACGTTGCCACAACTCGGTTTTCAGGACCTGCGGACCTACAACAATATCATAACCACGCTTCAGATGCTCCTTGCGCTCGAAATCTTCCAGAATTGTACGCAGCATGGCACCCTTGGGATGCCAGATCGCAAAACCTGCACCAACTTCCTCGGAAAAGGAGAACAGATCCAACTCCTTGCCCAGTTTGCGGTGGTCGCGACGTTTAGCCTCTTCAAGACGGTTCAGGTAGGCTTCCAGCTCTTTTTTATCGGTGAAGGCAGTCCCGTAGATGCGCTGCAACATGCGGTTTTTTTCATCGCCTCGCCAGTAGGCTCCCGCAATTGAAAGCAACTTGAAGGCTTTGATACGCGAGGTTGAAGGCAGATGCGGGCCACGGCAGAGATCGACAAAGGTTCCCTGAGTGTAGATGGAAACCTCTTCAGCGCCGATACCCTCGATCAGTTCTTTCTTGTAAGGCTCGCCCATCTCTTCGAATTTATTGATTGCATCGGCACTGCTTAGAACCGTTCGCACGATCTTAAGATCAGCGCCGGCCAACTCGGCCATTCTGGCCTCAATCCGCTCCAGATCATCAGGCGTAAAAGGCGAATCAACATCGAAGTCATAGTAAAAACCGTTTTCAATAGCCGGGCCAATGGTGACCTTGGCCTGGGGAAAAAGCTCTTTAACGGCCTGAGCCATGAGATGCGATGTTGAGTGGCGAACAATCTCAAGTGCTTCGGGACTTTTTTCGGTAACAATCTCGACTCGCGCGCCATCCGATAGCTGAGCTGCAAGATCAACCATGACACCATTGATCTTGCCGGCGATGGCGGCTTTGGCGAGTCCAGCCCCGATAGAAGCAGCCAGGTCAGCGACCGTTGCTCCAGCTGATAGTTCACGCGTGGAATTATCCGGAAGTGTGATGTTAATAGTGGACATTCAAATCCCTTTTAAAGTGCAAACAGAAAAGGCATCGAAACTATCGATGCCCCTGACACAAAAACTTTATGGTAGGCGCGGGCGGTCTCGAACCGCCGACCTCTACCGTGTCAAGGTAGCGCTCTCCCCCTGAGCTACGCGCCTATACCAAAGCAGAGAAGTAATACCAATAATCAGCCTTTGCTGTCAAGCGTTTTATATGTTTTTTCCAACCGTGCCACATTCTCGACATGCATTGTCTGCGGAAACATATCTACGGGCTGAATTTCCTGGGTCGTATACCCCAGGGTTTTAAGCAGGTTCAGATCCCGAGCCAACGTCTGCGGTGAACAGGAAACATAGATCACAGAACGGGGCGAAAGAGCGACAACCCTCCGCAGAACCTTTTCATCACAACCCTTGCGAGGTGGATTCAATACTACCACATCCACCTTTTCGCCGTCTGATGCCAACTCCTCTAATAGTTCGGCAGCATCTCCTGCCTCAAAGGTACAATTGTTGATTCTATTAAGCTTAGCATTTTTAATCGCATCCGCTACCGCAGCTTCGACAACTTCTACGCCAATCACCTTTCCGGCGTCGGATGCAAGGGAAAGTGCGATACCTCCAATGCCGCAATACAAATCAAGCACTGTCTCATCTCGAGTCAAGCGGGCCCATTCCCTGACTTTTTCATAAATCAGGCAGGCGCCGTCACGATTGACCTGAAAAAAGGAACGGGGCGAGACCATCAGGGCGATCTCGCCGATACGCTCGGTAAGATGCTGTTTTTTTGTTATAAAATAATCCACAGGACCCATGATAACATTACCTTCCGAGCTGTTCACGTTTTGCGCCACCACCTCCACTTCAGGAAGTTGTTCGCGTACAAACTTGCTCAGGTGATGTATCTCATTATAGGAGCGCTCGGCAGTCACAAACACGACCATTGCCTTCTGCTCCGCCTCGGAGACTCTAACCACCAGGTAACGCAAAAGTCCCATTTTGCTGCGTGGATTGTAGATTGTTACCTTATTCTTTTTTATTCCGCGCCGCACCGTCTCTACTACCTTGTTTACCAGCGGGTGGTGGATGGCACAATCATCCAGGTCAAATACATCATGCGAGGAACGTCGAAAGATGCCTATGAACGGCTCAGAATGTTTGCCGGCTATTACAAGACGGGCGGTTGTCCGGTAATGGATCAGCCGCAGGGGAGAGAGAAGCGGATTAACCGTCATTTCCCCCAGTTCACGGTATTCGCGAAGCTGGTTATGTATATATCGCCGCTTCCACTCCACCTGATCCTTATATTTCATCGCTATCAAAGGGCATCCCAGGCACTGGGCGCTGTCGCTGCACGGCGGGCGCTTGCTGCGAACCGGCGAAGCAACCAGAACCTTCTTAACATGTCCAAAGGCCATGCGCTGAGCAACATGATCAATTCCTACCCGGACTGTATCACCCGGCAGTGCCCCGGCAATTCTGAGGGCATGGGTCTCGCTACAGGATATCCCATAGCCTTCGTCATCAAGGCCGGATATAACCACTTCCAGTACCGATCTTGCAGAAAGTTTGGGGCCAGCCTCAGGCGCGGTTGCCGGAACCGGTTTTCTATCTTCTTTTGGGAAAGCCTGGCGCTTGAGCCCGGCAGGTTTATTATCTTTTTTCATTTATATACCAATTATTTAACCTATAAATTGATCCAGCTGTATATCATGCTTTAAATATACTAAACTATCTTATTGAAAAGCTGTCATTTTATCCAGATAATTCCTGAATTGCCTCAATGCTTGTCCGCGGTGGCTGATTTGATTTTTTTCCTCAAGTGTGAGTTCAGCCATAGTCCGCTCGAAACCATCAACCAGAAAGAGCGGATCATAACCAAAACCGTCGCAGCCACGCTCTTGGAACAAAATTGTGCCGTTAATTCTACCGGTGAAAACCTGTTCCAGTCCATCAGGAGTCACAAATGCCAGTGAGCACACAAATGCGGCTGTTCTTCCTGAATGGATTTCCTTCATCTCCGAGAGAAGCTTGTAATTGTTGGCGGCATCATCACTGTTTTCTCCAGCAAAACGGGCAGAATAAACGCCCGGACGACCATCCAGAGCATCAACCACCAGCCCCGAATCATCAGCCAAAGCCGGACACCCTGTAAATTGAGCAGCTTCACGCGCTTTTTTTAGAGCGTTTTCAGCAAAGGTGACGCCATCCTCGTTTGTTTCAGGAAAATCAGGATAATCTGCAACACATTTTAAGTCCTCGACAAGCCCGGACAGTAGTGCCTCAATCTCTTTCAGCTTCCCTTGGTTTCGGGTAGCCACCACCAGATTCATCATCCCTTCAAAGCCTCTTTCTGGATCTCGATAAGGCGGGCGATACCCTCCATGGCATGGTTTCTCAAAGCATCCATCTGTTCAATACTGAACGGGTCAGCCTCGGCCGTCCCCTGAACCTCTACAAAACGAGCACTGGAAGTCATAACAAAATTCATATCCACCTCGGCGGCCGAATCTTCCTCATAATTCAAGTCGAGCAGAACCTCTCCGCCCACAAGGCCGACACTCACGGCAGCCACCGCCTCCTTAAGCGGGATCTGCGTTAACAGCCCCCTATTGCAAAGCGTAGAAAGAGCATCCGCCAGAGCCACATAGGCACCGGTAATAGAAGCGGTACGTGTACCACCATCCGCTTGAATCACGTCGCAGTCGATGTAGATGGATCGTTCGCCCAGCGCCGCCATGTCAGTGACTGCCCGCAAGGAGCGACCGATCAGGCGCTGAATTTCCAGGGTTCGGCCGCTCTGCTTTCCCTTGGCAGCTTCACGTGGTGAACGGGTATGGGTAGCTCTTGGCAGCATGGAATATTCAGCTGTTACCCAGCCGGTACCCTTGCCTTTTAAAAACGACGGCACTGATTCCTCGATCGAAGCATTACAGATTACCAGTGTATCCCCGAACTCAACCAGCACCGAGCCTTCGGCATGCTTGATAAAATTTCTGGTTATGGACACAGGACGCAGTTCGCAATTGCTTCTACCATCATTTCTTGCCATGGTTAACCCCTTACTGATCAATTAAAAGCCAGTCCTGTTCAATAGCCTTTTGGGGCTACTGTGTCAAATAAAAAGGGGGACCCTGAAGTGGGTCCCCCTTTTAACGCTATAAATTTTTCTCCAGGATTTTTAGCCCAGATGAGTGTTATTACTTCGAGCCCTGTTCACCAGAATGGTCGAGTCAAGCAGCTCACCACAACAGGTGCATTTCCAGGCATCAAAAGAACGCACAAAATCATAGAATTTCTCGGCAAACATACGACCTTTGCAGCGTGGACATTGCATAAAACAACCCCCCCAATCTTTATTTTGTGTCGCTAAGTAATGGGGAGTTATTTCAGCAAGTGTGCCAAAAAAAATTATAAGTAAGGCAATCATTTTTGCTTTTTTTAAAAAACGCTTCTTTACAATCAGTTAAAATATTTTACCAGCTGATTATATTTTTTATCTCCTATCCCCTCGACTAAAATCAGTTCCTGCGGGCTCATCATACCGCCATTGCTTTGACGATATTTAACTATGCGCTGAGCAAGTACCGGACCAATACCGGGAATACGGTCTAAGTCCTCAGCCGTAAGGGTGTTTATATCCAGGGAGATGCCCAGAACCATCCTTTGGGAGGTGGGGATTGGATCTACTGAAACGCTAAAAACACCTTTAGAGATCGATGAGATACGGATTCTGGTCCCATTTTTTAGCGATCTTTGGGTGGAATCGGGTTCGATGTACTGCTTTGGGGGTTCCATGGGTACCGCCAATTGAATGGCGCTTATCGTCACCATATTGGCGGTTATTGGGTATGTTCCCGGGTGTCGAACATCACCTTCAATCTGATAATATCCTCTCGCTGAGGAGTTAACAAAAAAAGCCGCTGGAACAGGTTTTTGTCTGTCCGAGCGGCTTTTTAAAATAATTGGAATGGTTACAGCAACAGCTAAAACAATGATAATTATCCGGTTGAACAGAGGCATCAGCATTTGACTGTTTTCATATCCATGACGTATCGATGCTACTCCTCCTCGGATTTATGAAGCTTGAAATCAATGCTGTCGATCAAGGCTTGATAAGAGGCATCAATGATGTTATCGGAAACACCCACAGTTCCCCAGCGACTGTGCTTATCGCCTGACTCGATCAGAACGCGCGTTGCAGATGCCGTGCCTTGACCGGCCGGAAGTACCCGCACCTTGTAGTCTAAAAGCTTGAGCTCCTTCAGTTTGGGGTAGAACTTCTCCAAGGCCTTTCTTAAGGCGTTATCAAGGGCATTTACAGGGCCGTTACCCTCAGCAGCGGTATGTTCCACCTTACCACCAACCTTGACCATGATGGTTGCCTCTGCCATCGGTTTCTGATCATCGCCGCGCTTCTCATCCAAAACCCGAAAACCCAAAACATGGAAGAATTTCCGGTGAGTTCCAAGCGCCTTCTTCATCAACAGCTCAAATGATGCCTCAGCACCTTCAAACTGATAACCGCGGTTTTCCATCTCCTTGATATTGTCAAGAATCTCCAGGGTGACCGGGTCTTTGCTGTCCAGGTTGATGTTAAATTCTTCGGCCTTGGCCAGGATGTTCGACCGGCCGGAGAGGTCAGAGATCAGCACGCGGGTGCAATTGCCGACCAACTCGGGACGCATATGCTCGTATGTCTCGGGATGGCGCTGTATGGCACTGACATGCACGCCTCCTTTGTGGGCAAAGGCGGAATTACCAACATAGGCCTGATGTTTGTTGGGTGAAATATTGGCAAGTTCATAAACGTAGCGCGAGATATCCCGGAGGTGCTTCATCTGCTCATCTGAGATACATTCCTTTTCCATCTTCAACTTTAGGGCCGGAATGACCGAGCAGAGGTTTGCATTTCCGCAACGCTCACCAAAGCCGTTGATAGTCCCCTGAACCTGTACGATACCCTCGGCAACGGCGTTGAGCGAATTGGCCACGGCACATTCGGAGTCATTATGGGTATGGATGCCAAGCGGGGTGGAGATATGTTTTTTTATCTCTTTTATGATTTGCGAAACTTCATAAGGCATTGTACCGCCATTGGTGTCGCACAGGATTATACAATCGGCCTTGGCCTGTTCAGCCGCCTTCAGAGTTTTGATTGCATACTCGGGATTGGCCTTGTAGCCATCGAAGAAGTGTTCTGCGTCATAAAACACTTCCGGTGCATTTTTTTTCAGGAATTCAAGCGAATCAAAAATCAGCTCCAGGTTTTCCTCGAGCGGAATGCGCAGCGCCTCGCGCACATGGAAGTCCCAGGTTTTTCCGAAAATTGTTATGGCATCCGGCTCAGCCGCCACCAGTGTCTTGATGTTGGTATCCTTGTCCGGCGTGACCTTGGCCCTGCGAGTGGAGCCAAAAGCGGCAATTTTAGCCTGGGACAACTTCTCTTTTTTGATTTCTTTGAAAAACGCCACATCCTTGGGGTTACTGCCTGGCCAGCCCCCTTCAATGTAGTGGACCCCCAACTCATCCAGCTTATGGGCAATGCGGATCTTATCCTCAAGCAAAAAAGAAATATCTTCGGCTTGGGTACCATCTCGCAGTGTTGTGTCGTACAGTTTTATAAGGCTCATTGCAACCTCCAGATTTGAATGGGTAAAGATCTTTCTGAATAGAACAAAGGTTTTTATTTGTATCTGTTTTGCAACAATATTTCAACATAAACAGTTTGTCATTTGACATACTGCAGATTCAGGCTAAATAAGACCTGCTTGAACAGAAAATAGGGTTCACCTCACCTTGACCTTTTGTAGTATAAATTAATATATAAGTGTTTCAGGAGGGACAATTTATGTCAAAACGAAAAAAGCATACACTGATCGCCATAATAGTGTCCTTCAGCATACTCTTCTTTATCACAGCGATACTTCCTGTGATTGTCAAAAGCAAGACCATCAGCGGCCTAGAGCAGGCTACTGGGCGAAAAATCAGACTTGAATCGGTAGAAATCAATCCTTTCACACTGACCTTTGTTGTTAAGGGGTTTTCCATTGATGAAAAACAGGGGCCGCCACTAATCAGCTTTAGTCAGGTGCGGGCCTCCCTAGCCCTGGCATCCATTTACAAACAGGCGCTGATTATATCAAAAATCACCATCGACAGCCCGGCGATCAGCTTTGCCAGAAATGCTCCCAACCAATATAGTTTCAGTGATATTCTCAACCGGCCCAAGCCTGCTCCTGAAAAAGAGAAAAAAGAAGGTAACTTACTTTTTTCGATCAACAACATCACCATCAAAAACGGTGCGGTGGATTTTTTCGATCGGATTGCTGACGGTGGCCGACAGCATACTGTCCGCGCCCTTGAGCTGAATCTTCCCTTTATCAGCAACATCCCCTACCTGGTTGAAAGTTACACCGCTCCCCGTATTTCTGCCGTGGTCAATGGCGCCCCTTTCAATTTTGCCGGCCAGCTCAAGCCGCTCAGTAAATCAATGGAAACTTCGGTGCATATCGATCTGCAGCAACTCAGCCTGCCGCAGTACGTAGCCTACTCTCCATTTAAACCCCCGGCTGATCTGGCCTCTGGCAAACTGACCGTTAATACGGATGTGAGCTACCGCATCTCAGCCAGTAAAAAGCCCGAATTGATCATCAAAGGGACCGTCAGACTCGACAATATCAGTCTGAATATGAAAGAGGATCGACCACTTGCGAAGCTGCCGCTGCTGGAGTTAAAGGCAAATAGACTGGAGGTCTTTGACAAGCTGTTTGAGTTCGAGTCGATCAGACTGGATGGCCTGGAGCTGTATGTCAGCCGCGACAAAAAGGGTGAGTGGATGTATTCCAGGCTACTGCCCCCCAAGAGCCTGAAGGGCACATCTCAAGAGCAAAAAGCCGAGTCTGACAAGAAAAAGCCGCTGATCCAAGTGGGTTCCTTTAGCATTAGTAACGGCAGTGTACATTTTGAGGATGCCCTGCCCAGAGAGCGATTTAGGACCCACGTGCAGGATATTGATATTGCATTGAAGAATTTTAGTACTGCACCTGCTAAATCCGCACTTTATGAACTATCCATGCTGCTGGACGGTGAAGCCGAGCTAAACATTGAGGGCAGTTTTTCCATTACTCCCCTCAAAGCCAAGGCTTTTGCAGAACTGGCTGATTTAAACATCTACCGAAGCTGGCCCTATTTGACCCGATATTTAACAGCCCCTATCAAGGGGAAACTCGATCTATCGGCTGAGGCGAGCTTTGATAAAGATGCCGGGCTAAATATCCAACAAGGGCGCTTAGCGGTAAAGGACCTCTCAACTCGTTACGGTACCAAGGAAGGTTTTGATCTGGCTGAATTGTCGGTTGAAGACTTAATGTTTAGGCAGAAAGAAAACAGGCTGGAAGTTGGTGAGATCCGCTTTTCAAGGGGTGGCATCTCTTTATCGCGCGAAACTGACGGGAGCCTTTCTTTGCTTTCGTTGTTGAAGAAACAAGAACAACAATCAGCAAGCAGCATAGGTGCGCAAAAGCTTTCAGCCACAACAAAAACCGCAAAAAAAACACAGGACCGGGAGACCAATCCGCCCCTTTCCTACCGTCTAAAGCGGATCAAGGTGGACGGTTTCAACCTGAGTTTCACCGATAAGACCAAGGAGGATGCTCCGCGTTTCACCTTGCGCAAGACCAAACTGAGCCTCAGTAATCTTAATGGACCTAGATTCACTCCTGCTGCGCTGCAATTTTCCTCGACTTTCGGGAAAGATTCATCACTCAAAGCCAATGGCCAAATCACACCACTCCCGTTTCATTACAAAGGAAATGTCAATGTCGCCCGACTTCCGATCCGGGACTTTGAAAGCTACATCCCCGACAATATAAATGTCGAAATCATTGCCGGCTACGTAGACACCAATATGGATCTGGATGTTTCTTTAAAAGACAACAAGCCGGTTGGCAACTTCAAAGGAAGTGCCGGGGTGCGCGCCTTTCATAGCATTGATGCCGTTGCCGAAGAAGACTTGCTTAAATGGGAAAGTTTGCAGTTTGACGAGATATTCGGCAACCTGGCGCCCTTCAATCTGAATATACACCAGGTGGCGCTGAATAATGTTTACTCCCGCATTGTGGTCCGCAAGGATGGCAGCCTAAACCTTCAAAACCTGGTGGACAAGGAAGAACCCACTGTCCAGGCTACACCGGCCACTCCTCCGGCTACACCTCCAGTAAAATCGGCCGTTGTTGCGGCTCCGGTTCAGCCTACGTCCAAAAGCCAGATTTCAATCGGCAGCTTTACAGTGCAGGATGGCACCATTTTTTTCACCGACCACCATCTACCCCAGACCTTCAGCAGCACCTTTTACAACCTGGGTGGGCGGGTCAGCGGGCTAACATCGGAAGAGACCAAATTTGCAGAGGTAGACCTGCGGGGGAACCTGGAAAATCATTCCCCATTACAAATCACAGGCCGTGTTAACCCGTTGCGAGATGACCTGTATGTTGATCTAAAAGTATCCTTCACCGATATAGAACTTTCTCCGGTCACTCCTTATTCCGGAACCTACTTGGGGTATACAGTGGACAAAGGCAAGCTGTTCCTTGACCTGAAGTATCTGATTGAAAAAAAACAGCTTAGTTCCGAGAACCGGATCTTCATAGATCAATTCACCTTCGGCAAGAAGGTGGACAGCAAAAAAGCCACCACCTTGCCGGTTCGCCTGGCCGTGGCCCTGCTGAAGGACCGCAAGGGAGAGATCCACCTGGATCTACCGGTCACTGGTCGCACCGATGATCCCCAGTTCAGCATCTGGAGCTTAATTGGGCAGGTGCTCAAAAACCTGCTAGTCAAGGCGGCCACCTCCCCCTTTGCTTTGCTTTCCTCAATGATGGGAGGTGGCCAGGATTTTAGCTCTATCCCATTCACACCTGGGAGCAGCAAACTAAATTCCGATGCGGAACAGAAACTGAAGCTGCTGGCTAAGGCACTAAGCGAGCGGCCTGGATTGAAGGTAGAAATCAAGGGGTTTGTTGATAAAGACAGGGATCCCGAGGGCTACCGCCAAGAACTGCTCAGTCGCAAGCTGCGCAATGAGAAATTGCTCTTCCTGGCCAAGGAAGAAAAGCTAAAAGAAGGTGATAATGTAGAATCGATGCAGGTGCTACCGGATGAGTACCCAAAATTTCTGAAGGCGGTCTATAAGAAAGAGAAGTTCCCCAAGCCACGCAATATTCTGGGTATGGTCAAGGATCTGCCCGACAACGAGATGAAGAAACTGATTATCGCCAACACGCTGGTTGGTGAAAATGAGTTACAGTCGTTGGCCAGGGAACGAGCCGCAAATGTAATGAATTTCCTGGTGAACAAGGGAGCTTTGCCTCCGGAACGGCTCTTCCAGAAAAATGATGACATCAATAAGGCCCCGGAAAAAGACAACATCAGCCGGAGCCGGGTAGAGTTCAACGCCATTGCTCAGTAAAAACCGGATGCTGGTCAATTAATTACATAATACGGATAGAACTATCGACCTGACCACCTCCCCAATAGGGTTTCTGATCCGACGCCTGGCTATCCCGGCCGGAACCGGCTTTTTCTTCAATACCATGTTTAATGTTGTGGACACATGGTACGGAGGCCGACTTTCCACCACGGCATTAGCAGCCATGTCATTGTCTTTTCCGGTCTTTTTTATCATATTGTCGATCGGAACCGGCGTATCCAGTAGTGCCACCGCGCTGATCGGAAATGCCTTGGGACGCGATGCGCCTGAAGAGGCTGCCGTGTATATACGCCAAGCCTTTTCCTTTGCCTTTATCCATGCCATTGCCCTGACCATACTGGGCTTGATCATGGTCCCGCATATCTTCAGATCCATGGGGGCCAGTGGTGAATATCTGGCTCTAGCGCTCAGCTACATGAATGTCATCTTTGCCGGCAGCTTCTTCTTTATGTTCAACTTTGTGATGAGCGCGATCCTTAATTCGCATGGCGACACCGCCACTTATCGCAATTTTCTGATAACCGGTTTCTTTCTGAACGTGATTCTGGACCCCTGGTTCATGTACGGAGGACTGGGGCTACCGGCCTTGGGACTGCCCGGAATTGCCCTGGCGACGGTAGTTATCCAGTGCCTGGGAAATGCCTTCATCTTCAGGCGTCTGTCCAAGTCCGGGATTGTGGGGACAATCCATCTTAAAGAGTTGATACCCCGCTGGCAGTACTACCGCGAGTTGTTTAAACTCGGCTATCCTTCAACCATGAATATGATGACAGTGACCCTAGGCATCTTTATAATAACTTGGTTTGTGAGCAGATATGGCAAAGAAGCTGTGGCGGCCTACGGCATCGGCACCCGTATCGAGCAGATCGCATTGTTGCCGGTGATGGGACTGAATATCTCGACCTTGGCGTTGACTGCCCAGAATTACGGCGCCGGACATATCAATCGCATCCGCGAGGTTCTGCGCATCTCCCTGCGCTACGGGTTTCTGCTTTCGTCGCTCGGAACCATTGCCGCCCTGCTGTTTGCCGACAAACTGATGGCCTTTTTTACCAGCGATCCTTTGGTGATAGCGGCCGGTATAAAATTCCTGCATGTCGAGGCCTTTGTCATCCCGGCTTATGTAATGCTCTATATCTGCTCATCAGCCATGCAGGGCATAAAAAGGCCCATGTTTACTCTGGGGATTGGAATCTATCGCCAGATCGCTGCACCGTTCCTGGTGTTTCATCTGCTGATGACTGTCTTTGGCTGGGGGATAATGGGCATCTGGTGGGGGATATTTATGATAACCTGGTCAGCAGCAGCTTTATTTGTAACCTACATCAGCTGGATACTAAAAAAACTTGAAAAGGACATGCAATCAGTATGAAACAGGTCGCCATCACCACCTTGGGGTGCAAGACCAATCAGTTTGAATCAGCAGCCATGATTGAACAATTTGTCAAAGCTGGTTATGATGTTGTCCCCTTCTCTGAGTCGGCCGACATCTATGTAATCAATTCATGCACCGTTACCGCCAAAACCGATGCCGAAACGCGTCGCCTGATACGCCGTGCCCGGCGGCTTAACCCGCAGGCCCGCATCATCGCCACCGGGTGTTATGCTCAGGTGGCGGCCGGAGATCTGGAGCGGATGCCGGAGGTCGACAGTGTCCTCGGTAATATGGAGAAGCAGGATATAGCTCACTTTGTTGAAGCCGGGAAGAGTCATGTCTCGGATATTGCCACTGAACAGTCAGCCGGGACGCTCGAGCTCTCCAGCTTTGCCGAGCACACCCGTGCTTTCCTTCAAATTCAGAACGGCTGCAATTCTTTCTGCTCCTATTGCATCGTCCCATACGCCCGCGGCAGAAGTCGCAGCGTTCCGGTCAACCAGGTGCTGGAGGGGATCAGAAACCTTGCCGCCAATGGATATCAGGAACTGGTGTTGACAGGCATTCATCTGGGGGCCTATGGGCTGGATCTTGCAACAAGGGCTTCACTGACTGAGCTGGTAGCACACATTGAAAGCTCCGGTCTGGTTCCACGTTTGCGAATTGGTTCAATTGAGCCCAATGAGTTGGATGACGAGCTGATTAGCTTGATGTCGCGGTCAGCAGTCATCTGCCCACACCTGCACCTGCCGCTGCAAAGTGGCAGTAATGCGGTATTGAAGCGGATGGGCCGACATTATACCGAAAGTTTATTTGGTGAATTGATAGCAAAAGTGACTGCCGCCCTACCCGACGTTTTTCTCGGAGCCGATGTCATCGCCGGTTTTCCAGGAGAGACCGAGGAGGAGTTTGCTGAAACCTTCCGCCTGATTCAGGACTTGCCCTTCTCGGATCTACACATTTTTCCCTATTCTCGCCGTCCCGGCACCAAGGCGGCTGAGCTGCCCGGACAGGTGCCAACCGGTATAGTCAAGAAGAGGGCGGAAGAATTGCGAAATCTGGCATCAAAAAAGAAAAGGGAGTTTTTAACCAAACAGACGGGGAGGAAACTGCAGGTACTCGTACAAGGTTATGACGCTGAAAATGGTCTTTGTCGAGGACTGGCCCGAAACTATGCGACCGTCTCTTTTGCGGGAAACCAGGATATGCGAAACCGGGAGATAGAGGTATTGGTAACCGGACTTGGACCAGCTAGTGATCTGACTGCCGTAGTTATTTAGTTACGCTTGTCAGAGCAGTATTACCAGCACCACCGCGCCACCCAGCACTGCCAGATTACAGACGGCCGAGATCCCGTGCAGTTTTGAGAATTTCCGGCGCAAAGGATGCTCTTTGGAGGTCGCTTCAAAAGAGCCTATCTCGCGCTTAATGGCTGCTGCACGAGGCTCCACATAAAAAGCTTGCACCGCGGTTACAGCCAGCATAGCTACCAGGATAGCAGCGGCCAGATCTATCCCGCGGCCGCGCATAAAAAATCTAGTGATCAATGCTATCAAGCCACAGGCCAGCCCCCAGCGAAAATAACCGGGAAAAAAAGTACCCACAATTCGGGCCGCTGTGTCGCGCGCCTCTGTTTTGAACAACAGCGGGGTCAGTACAAGTGTAAAAAGAGCATTGCCACCAAACCACAAGGCTATTGCCAGACGATATAAGGTTTCTGCTGTTTTCATGGAAGCCCAGCCTCCTTTATAAAAAAATGAAGAATGAACATTTAATTATACTCAATTTTTAAAATCTGTTGGTATTTGCCGGAGCTATCGAATAAAAAATTGTGCCAAGGGATATTCGAAGTTAGGAGATAAATGCTTGGTGGTATAGATGGGATTACAATTCGGAAGCCTTGGACTTCATCTTCTGCTCTCTGACAAATGCCATCTCAATGTCCGTAGCTTTTACATCCAGACTGGTCATTGATAATAGCCGCAACCCGCCTTCAATCGTATTCTCTATCATGCTGGTTGGTCCGTCCAGTTGTTCATTAATCGCTTCGTTGAGAGAGCCAATGGAAACTTTCGTATTTTCGTACAGGGCTGTTTTAAAATTCAGCTTTGCATTGGCGCGCGAATCGTTTTTTGTGCGGAGCTCCATGATCCTGTCTGTCAAGGCCCCTTTCTGTGTACGCAGCTCCTCCATCTCGACCAGAGAATTTGCCTGATCAAGCTGAGCCTGATTCTTTTCAAGTTCAGCAAACAAATGTACCAGCTCCTCGGCATCATGATAATCAACGCCAACACTAAGTCTGGTGCGCACTGAAGCTGGAGAGCCTATTTTTTTTGCTTCAATCCCGCCAAGAGCTATATAATTTCCTCCGGCAATTGTCCCCTTATTTACAACTAACCTACCCAAGGTCTTGATTTTGCAGTTATGGATTTCCACTTCGGCAATGACGTCACCAACACATTCAATGGTACTATTGTGTATGAACTGCGACCTGATCGAGCCGCCACACATTATACTACCCTTGTCCTGACCATCCATGCCGCAAAACGAAATGTCACCTTCGCTGACAAGCTTGCAGTCCCCGGCATTGCCGGTGATGCGAATACCTTTAGTGGAGGAGATACTGAACTCGTCAAGTACATCGCCGCGCACCTCTACAAAGCCATTAAACACAATTGAGCCAACATGAAAATCGACATCACCCGACACGACATACTCTTCCTCAACCGAGATCTCACCGGACGCCACACAAACCCTGCCCGCCGATACAGCCACCAGTCTGTGGCCACCTTCTTCAGCCCGTATATTTTTACCAATTTTAATGTTAACCGGCTTTCCTGGTTGGGGCGGAATAATTTTTCCGTTAATACCGCGTCCAAATTTGCCAGGAACAGGCCGATTAATGCGGCCGATTTCTTCTTCCGGTAAAACATTTATGAAGGTCTGGACATTGTGCATATCTATGCTGCTGGTATTATCATCATCTCCAGACCGGACAACGACCGAAGCCTCGGCGGTATATGAAATCCAGCCATCGGTGCCATGTACAGGAGGCTCTCCTGAGGCCAGAAGAACCGAGGTCAGTACACGACCGGCCGCCCCATTGACTGCAAACTCATTGAGTGCTTCCTCGTCAATGCCAAAATTAACGCTTGTTTGAGCAACATATGCTCGCAGTTCATCAGCAGTTATCATCGACCCTTGTTCGCGCGGAATATAACTGCATCTGCATTCCAGCAAGTCGTCGGATATCCAGACAAACAGGCTGTAGCCGAGTTTCTTGTACTCGATGCCACTCGGTTTAGTAGCGCTGGGTAGATCATCTGCCATATTATGACCCCAATAATTTCTGTTTAGAGTTGGCCTTTGGCAAACTCGAAAATGTTTATAGGAAGATAAGGATATTCAGGTAATATTAAAATACAGGATTTTTTAAACCTAGTCTATGACTGAATTGGTGGAGAGGGGTGGCAAATGGCTCTTTTGAAGGGACAAAGATTCAACTTGACTTGGGCATGTATTTCAGGATAGAAAGAGTATTCTTTATGGTGGCTATGGTGAAGCGGTCAACACTTACGACTGTGACTCGTACATACGTGGGTTCGAATCCCACTAGCCACCCCAAAAATCCTACAACCACTTAATTTGTGGTTGTTTTCTTAAGGCTTGCTTCTGTTTTTGCCTCAATTCGAGGTACAGGAGCAAGCCTTAATGCGTCTCCCTTCCATGCAATGTTCCCGCTGACCTTCTTCACTACCTCGCTAGAATTATATAAGAATCCCCGTCAAGACCGAACCGCAACAAAAACCTTGGCCGGCTATAACATCTCGAAAATTTACAACTGTTTATTAGATTGACTGGGCAGGATGTGATGATACCATTCAGAACAGTAAGCCCCCTCCACAATCTTGTGAAGTATCTCATCGACGCAATGACTTGAATTGATGATCATCATGATGTCGTTGAGGTCCATGCTCCTTTACCCGCAGCCTTGCAAAGCTGATTTTGGAAGCCTATAAAGCGCTTTGCTGGTCGTACTTGCTTTCCCCGAGGGGCAGGAGTAATCTTTTTATCTAGGAGTATTCTTTTATAACCAACAATCATCTACCGAGCAGTGGAACCCCCTTATGTCAAATCCCCGTCAAGAAGAGGCCCGCCAGGAGCAGGAATTAAGAATCCAGCAACAGATAGCTTTTGCTTCCGAACTATTCCAGGGAGACGTCACGATACGCAGACTTCTGGAGTCGCTCGCCCAAGGGGTCGTCGTCGTGGACAACTCCGGCACTATTTTGCTCATTAATACTCAAGCTGAAATAATTTTTGGATATACAAAAGATGATCTGATCGGTAAGGCCCATTCCCTTCTCATTCCCGAACGCTTCCGCAAAGTTCATGAAGGCCATATGGCACATTTCTTCGAAGAAGCCAGCGCCAGGCCAATGGGTATCGGTCTCGACCTTTGCGGCCGCCGCAAGGACGGAAGCGAGTTCCCTGTGGAAATCAGCCTGAGCTATATCGAAACCATCCATGGCGTCCTTGTTATTGCCCTCATCAGCGACATCACGGTTCGAAAGCAGTTCGAGTTGCGCCTTCGGGAAAGCGAGGAGTTATTTCGTATACAGGTGGAGAGCGTGAAGGACTATGCCATTTTCATGCTCGATACTCAGGGAAATGTTCTGAATTGGAATGCGGGTGCCGAGTACTTGAAGGGTTATCGGGCTGAGGAGATCATCGGTAAGCATTTCTCCTGTTTCTATACCGAAGAGGAACGGAATGCGGACACGCCCGCAGATCAACTGGAAAAAACCGCAGCCGAGGGACGGATTGAAGACATAGGTTGGCGGGTCCGCAAGGATGGGAGCCGCTTCTGGGCCGATGTGATAATAACTGCGGTACGCGATGAAAAGGGGAAGCTGAGTGGTTTCTCAAAGGTAACGCGTGATATCACGGAGCGCAAGCGGGCCGAGGAGGAGATCAAGAGCCTGAATAACACCCTAGCTGCACACGCCGCCGAACTGGAAACCGTTAACCGGGAGCTGGAAACTTTTAATTACACGGTCGCACATGACTTGCGCAAGCCACTGGCAGTGATAAACGGTTATGCTCAGGTTCTTACAGAGATATGCAGCGACAAACTCGATGACCAGTGTAAAGGATACGTGAAGGAGACTTATGAAGGCGCCTTACGAATGGACAGGCTTATTGATGCCCTCCTTAACTTCTCCCGAGTCGCCCATGCCGAACCAAAAAGGGAACACGTGAACCTCTGTGCCATAAGCGAAGAAGTCGCTTCACAACTGAAGCTGGCTGAACCTGAGCGGCATGTAACTTTTCACATACCCAGTGGAATTGCAGCCGAGGCAGACCCGGATTTGCTGCGAGTGGTCCTGGGCAATCTTTTGGGGAACGCCTGGAAGTACACCAGCTATCGTGAGGAAGGAGTCATTGAATTCGGTGCCACGGAGATCGACGGAAAATTAGCCTACTTTGTCCGCGATAATGGGCTCGGCTTTGATCCTGCAGAAGCAGAAAAACTATTTGCTCCCTTCCAACGCCTTGAGAGCGGGAAAGATGTCGGAGGGTTGGGAATAGGCTTGGCCACTGTAGATAGAATAATCACCCGTCACGGCGGGAAAGTGTGGGCCGAAGGAAAACCGGGGGAAGGAGCGACCTTTTATTTCACCGTGTAGGCTTGACAGGACATAATTAAAGCCGATCCCGTTTGGAACAGGTCGGTAGAAAGTATCTTTGCCTTGTAAATTCGTGATCACTGATTAGGTTCCCCCTCCTCACCTCGACTCATTATCTCTGCAACCTCTCCGGCGACATCTCCCATTTTAACCTTTATGAACACCGTCAGCCTTCGCAATACCTCTTTCCCTCTCACGATTGATAGTAAGCCGAGTTTACTCAATGAGCATCAGTTGCGTCACGCCAAAAGTTCGGTAAAATATATCCATAGTTATTAGTAGGTAATCTTTAGGTTTAATACAAATGGCTTTCAGGGGGGGTACTTTTAACCAAGAAAATATAAAGCTCCTGCTTTCTCTGCAAAACCGAATGACTAAAACTACGAAAGAAGTTTAAAAAATCCAAGGAGACTTACATGAAAAAAAATGCTTTTTTTGTGATCTTTTTATTTATTGTTCACCTTTTAGCTGCGTGTGGAGGAGGCAGTGGTTCAAATAATACTGTGACGGCAAGTCCTGTATTAGCTAAGGGTATTTTCGTTGATGGTCCTGTGAATGGCTTAGGATTTCAATCCGGTAGTAAAAGCGGAATTACTGGGAACAATGGCGAGTTTGAGTACGAACAGGGAAAGAATGTTAAGTTTTATCTAGGTGATATTATAATAGGTGAAACAACAGGAGAGCCAGTGGTTACGCTCCTTCATCTTGTTCCTGGGGCAGATACTGCAAATGCAAAAGTGACTAACATCGCCAGGTTTTTATTATCAGTAGGCAAAGTCGATCCACAAACAAAAAATATTACAATATCGGAAGGTGTGTTCACTGCAGCCAAAGGCAAAACAATTGATTTTAATGTTATCAGTGAGCCGGACTTATTGGAAATGGTTAGAATTCTAAACAACGACCGAAATTCTGTTCTAGTAAGTATCGAAGAAGCGACGAATGAAGTAACGGCTAATATTTTAAAAATATATGGAGGTACCTATCAGGGGACTTTTATGGGGCCTGCTGCTTCTACTAAATGGGAACTGACTATAGATCCAACCAGTGGGCTAGTCACTGGAAAAGGCCTTGATGGTTCTCAGGAAAAGATAGATGGAAATATCACGAAGGGCATTATTTTTGACGGGAAGGCACAATTAGGATGTTCACTTACTGGGTCTATAAATGTTTCAACCAAAGATTTAAGTGGTACTTGGTATTTTAGTACTGATCTCGCGCGGAAGGGCACATTCGTTGGTAAAAAAATATAAGATAAATAAATTGTTGCTGAAAAAAAGGGGTAGTTAGCTTCCGCTCCAAACATGGAGTTTTCTGTTAGTGAGTTAATACCGGATGGATGGCAGCGCTACCCGACCTCAGCGTACTCCCTGACCCTGAATTCTGCTCCCAAGGACTCGGCTAGTTTTTGGCAAGCCTCGATATCAATACCCGGAACAGTCACGGCGCTGGCGCTAACCACAGGTATGTATTGTTTTGCTTGACGAATAAACTCACAAACAGCTTCGAATCCGGCCTGACCATAAGGGGTATGGCAGAGTTCTGCGTAGATGGTTGCATCAGGGGCGTTGAGGCTGATCGAGATGCTGTCGACCAGGCCGGCCAGCTCCGGCAGAATATTGCGGCCATGGAACAGATTGGCCTGACCATCGGTATTGATGCGGATTTGAAAGCCCTGCTTCTTCAGCTGGCCGGCCACCTGTTTGACCAGTTCTAATCTTATCAGTGATTCACCATAACCACAGAAGACAACCTCATCAATCTCTTTCCCGGGTACTCCGATGGCTGCCATGACCTCATTGAAATCCGGCTCCCCATCCAGCAAAAGATTATGCCCTTTAACAGTAAAATCATCAAACTTTGCACAGAAACTACAGCGGTTTGAACAGCGATTGGTGATGTTAAGGTAGAGGGAGTTCCTGATCCGGTAGGCGATCTTTGTGGATTGGTCCCAAAGCCGGATGCCGAACAGGTCGCGGCAATTCTTGGTGGTAATACGGGCAATGTCATCAAGCGTAAGTCCCTTGACCTCGGCCATTCTTTCGGCTGCCAGGCGTACATAAGCTGGTTCATTTCGTTTGCCACGGTAAGGCACTGGGGTGAGATAAGGACAATCGGTCTCCACCAGCATGCGGTCCAGGCTGGTGACGGCAACCACCTGGCGCAGCGCTTCATTGGAAGGATAGGTAATCGTGCCCGGAATCGAGATATAAAAACCCATCCGGATGGCCTCGGCCGCCATGGCGCTATCGCCCGAGAAACAGTGTAAAACCCCGCAGTCGGACTGTTCCTCCTTCAGGCAGGTCAGGACTTGCTCATGAGCATCACGATCATGGACAATAACCGGCTTATCCAGTTCACGCGCCATGCGCAGAAAAGATCGAAAGACCCGTTCCTGATCTTCTCGTGGCGAGCGATCTCGGTAGAAATCAAGGCCGATCTCGCCGATTGCTACCATTTTTGGGCTGGCCTGGGCCAGATCGCGGATAATCGTATAACAGGCATCAGTGACACCGGAGGCGTCATGGGGGTGAATGCCGACCGCCGCATACAGTTGGGGATACTTCTCGGCCAGCTCAACCGACTGACGACTCGAGTCGAGGTCAGTGCCGACCACCAGCATGGCCCCTACACCGGCATCCGCTGCTCGGGATAGCATCTCCTCAAAATCGGCCTCATAATCGCGGTAATAGATATGAGCATGTGAATCGATGAGTTTAATACCGTTGTTCATTGCTGTTCCTCTATTGAATTAGATTCGAAAAGTCCATTCGGCTCAGACCCATCGATCAGAAGTTTTTAGTGATCTCACGAACCACCGAGGTGGCATAACTTCCCTTTGGCAGGCTGAATTCAAGCACCAGGCTATCCTGCTCCCAAGAGAAGCTGGGTTCACCTAGCGGAACCCGCAGCGGCCGGCGTTCCCCCTCCATGCGCAGTCCGCTCCCCAGGTCAAAATCCTCGGCCTGAATTCCGACCCCAGAAAGAATCTGCTGTTCCATTGCAAGCGGTTCCCCGCCGGGCTGCTTCATCTTACAACCAAACATCGGGCCGCTGGGGGATATCTCCAAGCTCCTGACCCGCTCCGCCTCAATTGCTGCATCCTCAACCACGAAACAGGCGCCGTTGACATGCTTCCAAGCCAGATCGCCCGACAGCAGCCGGTCAAGCCCGGCCAGGCGCCGTTCCACTACCTGATCGAACAGGTAGGACTGAAAAGCCGAGAGATAGAGTTTTTTAAGCCGTGGATGAACTGCATTAAAGGCCTTTTCCCAGGCATCCGGACGGGAGACCAGTCGCTGGAGCACGTCGCGTTCACTGCGGCAGTGATGCGGCATCAACCGCAAAGCTGCAGCGACGCCATCTTGATGATAGGCATTGATGGCCGCTCGCCACTCCTCATCCCGCACTGAATCCGCCTCCCCCATCAATCGGTCAACAGCCCCATGCCAGTTCCGTAGCAACATGGCAGCCCCGATCAGGTGTGAATTTCCCTGGGAGCCATAGCGCTGCAAGCCAAAATAATTGGGTATGCCGCGCTCGGAGAGAATAGCGAGAATCGCCGGGACGTTTTCCGCGACAGAGTTAGATACGTCTCGTATCATGATGCGAAAGCGGTTGCCCTTCAGATGGCCGAGCTTGAGCTTGTTGTAATGTCGAGTGGCAGAAAGAATTGTGATCTTGTCGAACTGACGCCCCGCAACATCTTCGGCCTTGATCCGCTGCAGGGAAAGAGTTTGGCGGGTAATTCCAACGCTATCCTTCATCCCGGCGTAGCCAATATCACGTTCCGGGACATTTAGGCCCTGTGCAATCCTGCGGATGGCCTCCAAGGTGGTGATGCCCCGTTTTTCAATGGTCAGGTAGAGGTGCTCGCCACTACCGCACGGTTCGTAAGCCGGGATCTCCGTAACCATGAAATCCTCGGGCGACTGCTTTAAAACACCTCCGCAACCGGGGATATCGGAGGTTAAATAGGGATACGGCTGCAGGGGGGTAACAATATTCATCCGGACAGCCTGCCGGTCTGACGCAGCGCTTCATAAAGCACAATTCCGGCCGAGGTGGACAGGTTCAGGCTGCGAACCGCTCCGGCCGGCATCGGGATGGTTATGGCGGTATCCCGGTTTTCTTTCAGCAGCTCCTCGGGCAAACCCTTGGTCTCCTTGCCAAATACAATGAAATCACCCGCTTGAAAACCGGCATCCAGGTAACTCTTGGTGGCCTTGGTGCTTAGATAAAAAAAGCGTGAAGGCGGGGCTGTTGCCTGCAGGGTAGCCAGATCCGGCCATTGCCTGACGGTGACATACTCCCAGTAATCAAGGCCGGCCCGTTTCAGATGCTTATCATCAATGGAAAAACCGAGTTTGCCAACCAGGTGTAAAACAGTGCCGGTGGCGGCACAGAGGCGGGCGATATTACCAGTATTGGGAGGTATTTCCGGCTCGACAAGCACAATATTAAAAGGGGTTTCAGTAGGCACATTTGATCCTTAAGTTTAGTTCTTTTACCTTAGACTACTCGACCCACAAAATCAACCCGGCCATAGCCAAGCGGCACCTGAACTACCGTAAAACATCTCTTAGCCTCGAGCCACATAATTGTATACCGCGCCCCCTCTTGCATTTTTCGTGCACCAGCGGTATTATCTTGTTTTTCTTAATCCCAAGCATGCTGAGGATCTGCAATGAAGATTATTGTTACTGATGAAGTATCCGCGGAAGGTCTTGCCCTGCTGACGCAGGAGCCACGAATCGAACTTGACGTACGACTGGGGCTTGGCAAGGAGGAATTGCTTTCAATCATCGGCGATTACGAGGCGATTATTACCCGCAGCGGCACCAATGTTGATAAAGACTTGCTGGATGCCGGCAAAAAACTCAAAATTGTAGCGCGGGCAGGCGTCGGTATCGACAACGTAGATGTCGATTATGCCAGTTCAAAAGGTGTGATCGTGGTCAACGCCCCCTTCGGCAATACCAACAGCGCGGCCGAACATACCATGGCGCTACTGCTTTCGTTCTGCCGCAATGTAACCGTTGCCAACCAGAGCCTTAAATCGGGCGAGTGGAAAAGAGCCCCCTTCACCGGCCTGGAGCTGAAAGGCAAGCTCGCCGGCGTAATCGGACTAGGCAAGGTCGGCGGCCGGGTGGCCACACGCCTGAAGGCTTTCGAGTGCGAGGTACTGGCTTGCGACCCTTACATTTCAGTCAAACGCGCTAATGATCTGGGCGTCAAGCTGGTTTCTCACGAAGAGATCTACAAAAACTGCGACATAATCACCGTGCACACGCCGCTGAACGAAGAGACCCGCAACATGATCGGCAACAAGGAATTCGGCCTGATGAAAAGCGGCGTGATCATCCTTAATGTAGCCCGTGGCGGTATTGTCAACGAGCAGGCACTGCTTGACAACCTTCTTTCCGGCAAGGTCGTCGGTGGGGCTGTGGATGTATGGAGCGAGGAACCACCTAAATCCGAACATGTAAAGCAGTTGATCGCCTGTGAAAAACTTGTGGTCACCCCTCATCTGGGCGCCAACACCTTTGAAGCCCAGATCAATGTGGCTATCGATGTCTCACGCGAGATAATCAATTATCTAGACGATAAACCGCTTGAAAATGCCGTCAACATTCCCCGCTTTGATCTGGCTCTGATGGACCAGATGCGACCGTTCCTGAATCTGATGAGTGTCATTTGCGATTTCGGTACCCAGTTAGTCGACAGTAATCTGGAAAAGGTCAGCTTTGGTTATACCGGCAACATCGCCCATTACGACTGTTCTCCCTTAACCGTCTGCGGCCTGTCAGCTCTCTTGAATCGCCGGGTTGACCAGGACGTCAACATGGTTAATGCATCCCTGATCGCCCAGCAGATGGGTATTGTGGTTGAAGAGCTAAAATCTACCCGGGCCGACGCATTTTCCAATGTACTTACACTGATTCTTGAAGGACAGGGCAAAAAAAGGCTGATCTCGGGCACCCTGTTCGAAGGAGCGCCGCGGATTGTCCGCCTGCGCGACTACACCATGGATTTCTCACCTGAAGAACACATGCTGCTTTTGAATTATGAGGACCGGCCCGGCATGATCGGCAGGATCGGCACAATCATGGGCCAGCATGAAATTAACATTGCCTCCATGAACCTTGGACGCAGCCAGATGAAAGGTGAGGCCATGGTCATTTTATCGGTGGACTCAGCCGTGCCCGAAAATGTTGTGCAGGAAATCAAGACTGCCACCGACGCCACCTTTATCAAGGCCCTGCATATGCGGGTTGGACTATGCCCCCGGGGTTGTGGCTGCGGTCTCTGAGAAAGCGGCAGCTTTGTTTTGAGAGCACAATGTGATCACAGAGACCTCCGCGGATTTACCCTCGGAGGTCTCTTGCTGAATATGAAGATTTCACCTTGAAGGATGTGCCAACACCATGCTATTTCCCAACATAGACCCTGTCTTTCTCAGCATTGGCCCGCTTCAGTTCCGCTGGTACGGACTAATGTATGTACTGGCCTTTGTCGCCACTTATTTCATTGTCCGCTCCGAGACCCGACGTAAACAGCTCCCGCTGACACTAGACGACGTTTCGGATTTTGTTTTTTATGGAGCAATGGGCGTTGTTCTGGGTGGGCGTTTGGGATACATCCTGTTCTACAATCTCGGCTTTTACCTGGATAACCCGCTGCGCATCTTTGCGGTCTGGGAGGGGGGCATGTCCTTCCACGGCGGCTTTTTAGGTGTGATAGTGGCCACGATTCTCTATGCCCGTAAAAAGGACCTGACCTTTTTTTCACTGGGCGATATTGTTGTGCAGTGCGCACCGGTAGGACTTGGGCTAGGCAGAATCGGCAACTTTATAAATGGTGAACTCTACGGCAGACAAACTGATCTTCCCTGGGGAGTTGTCTTTCCTGGTGCAGGTGAGCTGCCACGACATCCATCGCAGCTGTATGAGGCGTTTTTGGAGGGTCTGGTACTGTTTTTCATTGTAAGATTTGCTGCCAGGCATTCTTCCACAGTTGGAGTTGCCAGTTGGGCCTTTGTGGCCGGTTACGGCCTGTTCCGCTTCATGGTTGAGTTTGTCCGTCAGCCTGACGCTCAGTTGGGCTTCTTCATGGGACTGTTCTCCATGGGACAACTTTTAAGCTTGCCCATGTTCATTTTCGGCAGCTTCATGATCATCCGGCTTTCTCGTAAATCCCAGGCTTGATCACCCCCGCTTAAAGCCCTCTATAAAGGCATCAACCAATTCAGGATCCAACTGTTTGCCTTTGTTGCGTTGCAGTTCTGTGAACGCTTCATTGTGGCTCATCGCCTTTCGATAAGGACGATCCGATTCCTTGTCCACCAGCAGGAGACTACCGGCATCTGCAAATATAACAAGACTGCATCCTTTCAAGCTAAGGTATTAATTTAACACCTATAACAGTCGCATTCTAATTCAGATTGATTTAGTCTTTTTTTGGACTATAATAAGAGCAAATTCAATGATGGAGGGGTAATTATGATCAACAAAAAAATGGCGGAATCACTTAATGAGCACATGAACCTTGAATTATTCTCGGCCCACCTCTATCTATCCATGTCCTCCTATGCCAACACCATCGGTCTCAAGGGCGCTGCCAACTGGTTCATGGTACAATATCGCGAAGAGATGGTTCATTTTATGAAATTTTACACTTATCTGGTTGATCAAGGCGTGAATATCAGCCTTCTTGCTGGAAAAGAGGTGCCCAATACCTATAAGTCACCACTGGACATGCTTGAAAAAACCTTGGTGCATGAGCAGCTCATTACGAGCCGTATCAACGACTTGAGCGAGCAAGCGGTAAAGGACAAGGATCACGCCACTCAAATATTCCTGCAATGGTTTGTAACGGAACAGATCGAAGAGGAGAATAACGATCGCGATTTGATCGCTAAATTCAAAATGGTTGGTGATAACGGCCATGGAATTTTAATGATTGACGCAGAGATGGGGCAGAGAGTTTTTGTGCCACCACCCGGCGCACCTCTAGCAGTATGAAGATTCGCTTTTGCGAGCACAATAAAGGCAAAGGCAAAGTCTACCGGCGCCTTAAAGAAGAATTCCCAGAGCTTAACATCAAGATCAAGGAGTGTGTAAAGCAATGCGGGGCATGCCGTGATCAGCCGCTGGCAACCGTTGATAAAAAAAAGGTTGCTGCCAAGGATGGCGACGAACTCTATAGCAAGCTGATCAAGATAATAAACGAAGAGGAAGAGAAAAACGCCGGATGATCTCCGGCGTTTTTTATATAAGGTGAGCTGTTAATGGGTCCTGTAAATAATTTTGTGTAAATGGTTTTTTCGGTCTTTTATAAAGTAGGCATTCTGCCTTCAAAAATTATTGAGAATTGATTCAGTGCTGACTTCCAGTCTCTGATCGGCATTGTCCATTTTTTTGCAATATTCTT
>DASXUK010000010.1:0-76304 GCA_036504875.1 Desulfuromonadaceae bacterium | reverse complement strand
ACAGCGAGATCATCTCTTTCGTAGGCACTCACCCGGCACTTCGAGGAAAATTTAAACTAAGTGAAGATGAGTCCCAACTTAAACTGGATACAAAAGTATCACAGAACCTTTTTCTCAAATTATTGAATGACGATTTTCTTCAGTCGCAATTAACGCGACGTTATTACGAAAGCCTAGCTAAAGACGACCTGAGTACTGAGTGATATACCCTGACAAGACACTTCATCTAACAAAGAAAACATAGGCTCAGGCCTATACATTTGACGGGTTATCAAAAGCATAAAGACTTCTGGTTTTGTCAAAGGTGTAGGCTGACACTATGTGATGATATTGAACAAAAACCCAATAAAAAAGGAACTACAATGGAATGTGAAAGCGACTTCATCGGATACCTTAAATATACGGGAAGTTCAGTCGAGGAAGGATTTTTAGATGCAAGTACATAACCCATAGGGGTCAGCCCTTGACATAGGACAGTGTCTCGTGTCAAGGGCTGACCCCACAGTTTCTCTCTTTGGAATGGTCTACTTAATTTGGCTTGGCTTGAAAACGAAAAGGGAAAGAACCGAGGAACCGAACAAATTTGACTTTGAGGGTGAAATGCCTATGCGAACTGATGAACAGCGCGATCATTGCATTGACGTACTCTTGAAGAGAGTGAAAACCCTTGAAAATGAAGTAGCAAAATTAAAGGGTGAACCTTTCTTCGAAGATAACTTAGTAGAACAACAAGTTACGCAATTAAACGAAACCCGAACAATTTCATTTACCAAACAAAACCCCAAAAACACCTCCAGTAAGTCGTCTGATTCCTCACTCGAAAACGCAATCGGCACGCGCTGGATTGGCCGTATCGGGGTGCTGGCAATCCTCTTCGGGGTTGCTTTCTTTCTCAAATATTCCTTTGACAACAAGCTGATTGGTGAAACCGGGCGGGTCATACTCGGTATATTCTGGGGCGCCGCTTTTATCGGTGCGGGGGAATACCTTCAGAAAAAAAAGAACTTGGGATTATACGGTCAGATGTTAAGCGGCGGAGGGCTGGCGGTGCTGTATTTGTCCCTGTATGCAGCCTTTGCGCTCTACCATCTGATTCCCGCACCACTGGCAACGGTAGGCATGCTGGCAATCACGTCCACAGGAATGACTCTCTCCATTAGGTATTCGACCTATTCTCTAGCCGCTATCGCTCTGCTTGGCGGTTTTCTTACTCCAATCATGCTCTCTACCGGACAAAACCAACCGCTTACTTTGTTCGGCTATATACTGTTGCTTGACATAGGTACTCTGTTGCTGCTCCGCTTCCGCCAATGGCCTTCACTTGTGGTAGCATCCCTGTTCGGCACAGTGCTTATATATTTCGGCTGGCACTCTGAATTTTTCAACAATGATCAGCGCTGGCTTGCCTTTGCTATCATCGCAGTGTTTTTTATCTTCTACAATCTCTACATCCTTTTATCTCGCCTGTATTCCCCAAATGCAGAATCCAAAGTCGATCAATTCGTTATATTCGGTTCAGCGGCCTTTTTCTTTCTGGCGTTTTTCTCACAGCAACATTGGGTATCAAATTGGCCGGTAAAGACCTTCACTTTAGCTCTAGCTGGTTGTGAAATCAGCTTGGCCGAGTTTGCGAGACGTCGTACACCTGCAGCACGCTTGATTATTGCCGCCTATGCAGCCGTTTCAGTGATACTGACAGTCATAGCAACTTTTGTCGCTTTGGAGCAGCGCTGGATTATGCCCGCTTTGGCTGCCGAAATGGCAGCCTTGGGCTGGATCGGACTTCGACTCGATTTTCCCGTACTACGTCGCGGAGCCTACCTGATTGGGTTGTTAGTACTGTTCCGTTTTTTTGATGATATTGTTCTGTGCCTGGAGCCTTTTGAGCGATTTATCCCTATTTACAATGGTCGCTTTCTTGTCTGTGCTGCGGCTGTGGCGGGCTTCTATGCCCTCATGAGCTTCATATCTCGTTACCGGAATAAACTGGACATCAATGAGCGCTATATCCTCGAAATTACCTTTATCATCACCCAAGCCCTGTCACTGGCATTACTATCGGCTGAGGTTCATGACTTCTTCCGTTTCCGCTCGCCCGGCCAAATTCTTGATTGGGGATCTTCCCACTATGCCTATCAGATGTCACTTTCAGTTCTTTGGGCACTGTACGCATCGCTTTTAACTGGAGTAGGAATCTTTAAAAGGCTTCGCGGAGCACGCGTACTGGGAATCCTGCTTTTGGGTGCAACGATATTGAAGGTATTTTTAATTGATCTGTCCTCGCTGCAAACCTTCTATCGCATCATCTCATTTATAGTGCTTGGTCTGCTACTGCTGGCCGTGTCCTACGGCTATAACAGATATAAACATTTCATCTTCGGAGAAGATCAGCCATGACAAAATTTCTAACCTGTGCACTGATATGTGCCCTATTTTTACTCTGCGGAACAGCAGGTCTATGCTCCACATTCGATGAGCGCCTTTGGGAGAAATATGCCGAGTTCAATACAATTTCTGTCAAAGACAATGGGAATCTGGAAGGAGTGTATCTGGAGCCGCACCAGTTCGGCGAAGTAACCGCCAAAACTCCTTTTGCCGACTTACGGATAGTGACGGAAAAGAAAGAGGAAGTTCCTTGGCAAATTATATCGAGGAGACCGGAAAAGCTAAAAGAAGAATTGCAAGCCCAGATGCGAAATCTCTCTCGTACCGAGAAAGGGGAAACCTGGCTTGAACTGCTGATTGACAAGCAACCTACTCGTGTCAATGCAGTGGAAATAATTACACCCGAAACCGATTTCTCCAGGCAAGTTCAGGTTCTTGGCAGTCCTGATGGCAAAAACTGGAACATACTCCGTAAAGATGGAGTTATTTTCGACATAAATCGAGGAGATAAACTTCACCACACCCGCATTACATTCCCTCAAGCCAGTTTTCGCAATCTCGCACTTAAAATTACCAATGGCGATGCACAGCCACTAACAATTACTGACGTCAAAGTATTTGAGGAAAACGACTCTCAGGGGCAGACATACACGATACAAGGAAAGACTGAAAAGTCAGAAATTAATACGTCGCGTAAAGAAAACAGCATTGCTGTCCGCATGAACACGATATTTCCACTTGATCGCTTGGTTCTTGCCACAACTGAGCGAAATTTTCAGCGCACAGTGGAAGTGCAGATCAAACGGGGTAGTGGGGACTGGGAGCGTTGGGCGCAGGGGACTGTTTTTAGTTTCGATACACCAACTATGCATGAGTCGCAACTGGCTATCGACATGCCGGAGGTTGCGACCAGAGATTTTCGATTGGTGTTCAAGAATCTCGACAGCCCACCGCTTTCCGTTACCGGTGTGAACGGCGAAGGTTATCGCAAACTACTGGTTTTCAAACAGCAAGCGGGTCAGAAATTGTACCTCTTCTGGGGCAATCCGCTGGCACAACAACCCCAGTACGATCTTGCCGGACTTATTGCAAAGCAAAAGCTGGACGAGTTGCCAATGGCCTACTTCAGCCAACCCCGACCAAACACCAAATTTGCTGGTAACAATGCTCGTCTGCCCTTCACCGAGCGTTACAAGTATCTGCTTTATGTTGTCGTTACCATGGCTATAGCAGGTCTTATATTCGTCCAGTATCGTGTCTTCAGGCGAGTGGAGCAGTAACTTTTAATTTCATTTACCGGCAGCGATTACATTAAGCTGTGAATCCCAACTTACGCCTAGACCAGTCTACGCTTCGCTACGCAGGTCAGGCTTGCACCGTTGGGGAGAATTTTAAAAGTATAGGCACGAAATAATGCTTCTTTCTGGGCTGTTTTAAAAGTCCTATTAGAGGTAAGAAAAAGTTTGATCAGAACCCGAAAAATAAAGGATATGGCACTGTGAAACGTAACTCTCAACTCCTCCTTATTTCCGCCATCGCAATCAGCTTCATCATTGTCAGCGCAGTCTGCTGGCACTCCTTGGAAGAGATCCATTACTTGAAAACTTTTTACCCAAGACAGTTCACCGTGCAAGAAGCCTTTTACGCCTCGGCCGTGGAATTGATCAAAGTCCTGATCATCAGCCTGCCGTTTTTTATGCTAACTGCCATTGCGTTGTATCTGCTGCGGCATTTCAAAAAAGAGCAGACGAATCGATAGTATCAATCCTGGTTTTTTGTTAAGATGACTTTCGTCGGGACGAGACATCTTCAAGAAACACCCTCCAGTCCCCGCAATCTTCCAACTCCCTGTTATGATCCCGAGGTTTAGGCTTGAGTGAGCAACCATCCAACGATATCCTGCACGGTGTTACCCTGAAGATGATTTTGACCGAGCTGGTGGCCGAGTATGGCTGGGAGGAGCTGGGCGAGCACATCAATATCCGCTGTTTTACCCATAATCCGAGCCTGGCCTCCAGCTTGAAGTTTTTGAGGAAGACCCCTTGGGCCAGGGATAAGGTCGAGGAGCTGTACCTGAGATGGAAGATGGGCAACAATTGATTAGATTTTAACGGCTGTGATATACCATGGCACCACCCGACCACCGGGACCACCCCGGCGGTTTTTCCACTTAAAAGGCTGCAATGCAAACCAACAAACTGCCGCCCATGAAATATCGGCCCAAAGGCGTTACCCTGCTGTACGAGGATGCCGATGTGATCGTGATCGATAAACCGTGCGGCCTCTTGACCATGGGTACTGACCGGGATAAATCGCGGACCGTGCACACGATTCTCAATGACTACGTTCGCAAGGGCAATCCCAAGTCACGCAACCGGGCCTTTATCGTGCATCGGCTGGATCGTGACACCTCCGGAATCCTGCTGTTTGCCAAGAGCGAGCAAGCCAAGCTGTTTCTGCAGTCAGACTGGGACAACACCACCAAGATCTATCTGACGGTGGTGTTCGGCCACTTAAGCCCGCCCCAGGGGACCATCAGCAGCTATCTGGCCGAGAATGCCGCCTTCAATGTCTATTCCACACCCGATCCTACCAAGGGCAAACTGTCCGAAACCGCCTATACGCTTGTCAAAGAGGCCAAGGGCCTCAGCCTGCTGCAAATTCACTTGTTAACCGGCCGAAAGCATCAGATCCGGGTGCACTTCGCTGAAAAAGGGCATCCGGTGGTCGGCGACCGCAAGTACGGCCAAGGCCATGCTTCGTATGCCAACCTGGCGCTGCATGCCCGCTCGATTTCCTTCACCAATCCCGCTAACGGCAAACGGCTTACTTTTGAAACTCAAATTCCGCCCCTGTTCAATAAACTGGTTGGCAACTTTGAACTACCGGCAGGTCTGGCATGAAAGCACTTCTGCTGACATTCACGGCCCTCAGCCTGTGCGGGGCCTTCAACCGTTGGTTAACGCCGATCGGTCTGGCGGCCGGTCTCGGCTATCTGGGTGTGCGGGGCTGGTCACTGGGGCGGCTGCCGCTGGTCGGGCCGCATGATACAATCGCCTTTTTTGCCGTGTCACTGACGCTGATGGGGTTGGCCACCCGCTTGTCGCCGTCGCTGCGCAAGGCTGGCTGGTTCAATGCCGCGGCCGGTATCACGGCCGGTCTGTTTGGCGGGCTGTCGCTGATATTTCCGGTCCGGGATATGCCGCTGCCCGCGATCCTGGATACGCTCTGGTTCGAGCTGCATGTGGTGCTGGCCTTTTTCGCCTATGCCTTGTTCGGGGTGGGTGCCATCGTGTCCGGCGGCTGGCTGGCAAACAGGGATCGCAATCTGATGGACATCCAGTTCAAGACCGCCCTGGCGGGCTGGTCGTTTTTCTCGGCCTCGATGATTGCCGGCGGGATCTGGGGCTACTACGCCTGGGGCACTTACTGGCTTTGGACCGCCAAGGAGTTGTGGACCGCCATCCTGTGGCTGTTTTATGCCCTGCTGCTGCATCTGCGCCTGAAAGGGGCCAAGTGGGAGGTTCTGTCGGCCTGGGTGGCGATTTTCGGTTTTGTGGTGACGCTGTTTACCTACCTGGGGGTGAGCCTGCTGATGAAAAGCTCACACAGCTTTTGAACATGAAAAAACTCTGGAATCTGCTCATATCGCTGGAAATCGGACTGTTCCTGCTGGCCCTGGTCTGCGTTGCCATGGCGGCCGGATCGTTTGCTCTGACCGGTGAGGTTGCCGGTGCGCTGAACGCAATGCCGCTCTTTAGCTGGCTGCGCGAATTCCCCCTTTCCAACACCTGGTGGCTGTGGCTGACGATCATTTTTTTGGCGCTATTGGTGCTGAACACCCTCTGTTGCAGCGCTGACAGCGTCATCCAGCGTTTCAGCCGGGCGGCGGTCCTGGCCTGGCTGCCACCGCAACTGATCCATGCCGGGTTCCTGTTGATTGTGCTGGCGCATCTGCTTAGTTCGCTGTGGGGTTTTAAGGGTACGATCGAGATCCCCGAGGGGGGCGGATTTCAAATGCCGGATGGGACGGCGGTCCAGGTGGCGCGGGTCGGGGCGATCTTCTCACCCGGCGGGGGCGAAATGCCGCTCGGCTACAAGGCGCTGCTGGTGTCACAACAGACCGGGCAGGGTGGGGTGACCATCACACCCAACCATCCCTGGTTCAGTAACGGTTACGGGGTCTATATCAAACATGCCGAACCGGGTCAGCAACCGGTGGCTTTTCTGGAAGTTCATCGTGAGCCGGGCGCCGCTCTGGCGCTGGCCGGGACCGTTCTGTTCACGCTTGGCAATCTGGCGCTGCTCTATACCCGCTCCAGATCGCGGGAGTTGCCGCTGGGGGAAAGCTGATTAACTATGAGCTACAGAATTTGAAAAAAAGGCCCATCCTGACGGTGGGCCTTTTTCAATTCCAGCAGAGATAATTTGTTTTTATTTAGCTGGCCTGCAGTTGCATCCCACCAGCTTTTCCTGCTCTCCAGTCTGTTGGTTCTCCAAAACACATCCAGCACCGCTTAGCCATAAACGAAAGCCAGGTGGCTTTTCCAGCAGCATTCCATCCCGGACCACCCCGTTAAGATCCATTATTTGTGCGCGCTCCAGAATAAGGGTCGGTGCATTGGTGAATGCATCCTGGGCCAGGGTTACGTTTCCGCCAGTTAATGTCCTCAGAGCTTGTTCCAGCTGTTGCCGGCAATTTACACTCGGTTTGTCCAGCAGCGCGGCTACGGTTTGAGACTGGGCGGAGATTGTCTGGCAGCCGGCTGGGATAACCAGCATAAAAATCAGCCCAAACCGATAGACAAGGCCGAAACATCTGCTCACTGGACGATATTCGCTGCTGGCAGGGTTGATATAAACTTAATATCTTCGTTGTCGAGATCCGGGAGTAGAAGCGATTTGGCAATGGTTTTCCCTGTGCCAACAGGACAGATATTATTGTCGATATAGTAGATAGCCGCATTTAAACGGCTCTCAGCAAAGTCGCCAAGCGCGTGTCCGAGATCATCTGCAACCATGCAGGTTGGTGAAAAACCGCTTTGGTAATTGTCCTGCCCGAGATTGTTGACCCCTTCGAACTGGATGGCAAAATAGGCCTGCTGACAGTTGTTAGTCTGACGCATTCCGTAGGGTTTGCCACAGGTGGTGTTTCCGATGCGGACGACCGGTATGAAGGGTGTCAGGCTGTTTATGATGGCCTCGCTTGCCGAGCAGGTGCTGGATCCGGTAATGACCAGCAGGCGTTGAAGGCCCAGCTGCGGTAACAGAGCGGAATTGGTGTCACCGTTTACAAAGCGCAGGGTATATTGGGGATCATTGGTTAATTCAGGGTGTTTGTCGTTGAAAAGCAATTTCATGAAGACCTTGCCCTGCACCGCTGCGCCGCCGATCATCGAGGCGATTTCTTCGGCGATATAGGTGTAGCCACCGCCGTTATAGCGCATATCCAGTATTACCTCGGTTACTCCCTGCTGCTTGAAGCCCTGCATGGCGCTTATCAGTTGCTGTTCCGCGGTAGAGATGTGCGAGTTGAATAACAGGTAACCGATCTTTTTTCCGCTGGGGCGGGAAAAGGTGAGCGGTTGGGAAACCGGAGTTGAGGTGTAGATGTTCGAGATAAGTGTAATGTTTTGATTGAGGCTGGAGGGAGTTTTTTTAATGGTCAGTTGTGTAGCGACCCCTGTCTGACTGGGCAGCAGTGCTTCATTCAGGGCCGTGTCGGAAACTTGCGCCGCCGGCGTGCCATTGACCGAGATGACTTGAGTGCCACGAGCTACTATGCCAGCTGCAGGTGAGTTGGGGGCGACATAGAAGGCAAGCAAGCGGCTGTTCGAATCAAATCCCCATCTGACACCAAAGCCTACCTCCTGTCCAGCCTGATAATAATTATCGGCAGTGGTCTGCGACATCTCATAGCTGAAGCGGTCCTGGGACCTGACCAGCAAGGCGTAGAAGTAATCCGAGGCACTGGAGTACAAGTTAGGATCTACTTCAACTATACTGCCATACCAGAGATAGACATCGTTAAGGTGGGCGCGTACCCAGGTCTTCTGAGTCTCGGCAGTGCAGCTGCCAGCTTGCAGATTAACAAGCGAGGCGGTCGAATCGGATGATCCGCCTCCGCCGCCGCAGCCTGTGAGCAGGAAAGCATAGATGGTGACGATCAGAATGGTGTTTTTGTTGTTCATAGCAACTCTCGTAATTGGAATGAAACACCAATAACACGCATTAGAAAACTTTTAAACATTAAAACATCTGAAGCTAAGGCTGGAATAAAGAACTAAACTAATAGCCAAGCATTTGCGCAAAAAAATCAGCAGCCATATCAACTGATTCACCCAGCTTGTCTTTAGCAATACTCGAAGTCTCGTTCAGCAGGTGAGCCGGTATTTCTGCCAGGAAACGGCTGGGGTGACGCTCTTCGATTGAGCCGTATTTGCGGCGGGTCAGGCAGCGCGAGATGGTCAGATGCCGTCGGGCGCGGGTAATCCCCACATAACAGAGCCGGCGCTCCTCGGCCACGCCCGGATCTTCCTCAATGGAGCGTTTGTGCGGCAAAAGCTCCTCCTCCATTCCCACCAGCCAGACATGACTGAATTCCAGACCCTTGCTGGAATGCAGCGACATGAGCGTGACCGCGTTCTGGCCATGGTCCTTGTCATCCTCGGAAGGTTTGTCCTCGTCCAACAGTGATATCCGTTCCAGAAAATCGGCCAGGGTTCCGCGCGGATTGCACTCCTCGTAAGCGGCCAGGGAATTTACCACCTGCTCGATGTTCTCGATCTGTTTTCTGGCCTGGGCGGCGTCGTTCAGGGTGCGATAAAGTTCATCCTCGATGCGCAGGCGGTTGAACAGCTGATTGACCTGTTTGCCTAACTGGATCGGCTGAAATTCGTCAATCACCCCCTTGATCATGCTGTAAAAGGCGGCCACCGCTTTTTTGGACGAGACCGAGATTCCGGCAATCTCCTCGACCCGGCCCAGGGCCTCGAACAGCGGTACATCCTGCTCCAGGGACCATTGGTTGAGGTGGATCAGGGTGTTTTCGCCGATCCCGCGCCGCGGAAAATTGATGATCCTGAGCAGCGAGGCCTCGTCGCTGGGATTGTCGATCACCTTGAGATAGGCAATGGCGTCCTTGACCTCTTTGCGTTCGTAGAATTGCATGCCGCCGATCACCACGTAGGGCACGCGCTCCTGGCGCAGCTTCTCTTCAAAGGCCCGGCTCTGGGCATTGGAACGATACAGAATGGCCATATCCGACCAGGGCAGCTTGTCGCGATACTGCTCCAACAGCATGGCCTCCACCACCTGGGCCGCCTCCTCCTCTTCGCTGACCGCCACGATCAGGTCAATCTCCCTGCCTTGGCCGCTGGCGGTCCAGAGCGCCTTGTCGGTGCGGACGGCATTGTTCTTGATCACGCTGTTGGCGGCATCCAGGATCGAGCTGGTGGAGCGGTAATTCTGTTCCAGTTTGATCACCTTGCAGCCGTGATAGTCGTGCTCGAAGTTGAGGATGTTTTCGACCTCGGCCCCGCGCCAGCCGTAGATCGACTGGTCATCGTCCCCCACCACGCACAGATTTCTGTGCTGTTTGGCCAACAAAGAGATCAAAAGGTACTGCGAGGCGTTGGTATCCTGGTATTCGTCGACCATGATGTAGCGGAAGCGCTCCTGCCAGTAGTTCAGGATCTCCGAGCTGTGCAACAACTTGACCGAGAGCATGATGATGTCGTCGAAATCAATGGCGTTGAAACCTTTCAGCAACTCCTGGTAGCGCGGATAGACCGCGGCCGTGGACAGATCAAGCGGGTCGGTGTTGCTCGGCTGGTAGTCAGCCGGGGCGATCAGGCGGTTTTTGGCCCCGGAGATCTTCCAAAGTACCAGATTAGGGTCGCACTGTTTCGGGTCGATGTCGCGCTCGCGCATTGCCTGCCGCAGGACACCAATCTGATCCGAAGTCGAATAGATCGAAAAATTGGGTTTGAAGCCGAGCGTGCGAATGTCGCGCCTGAGGATACGCACCCCCAGCGAGTGGAAGGTGGAGATGACGATGCCGTCGGACAGCGACCCGGCCATGCCGCAGACGCGCTCTTTCATCTCGCGGGCAGCCTTGTTGGTGAAGGTGACCGCCAGAATATTCTCGGCCGGGATGCGTTTGTCTTTAAGCAGGTGAACAATGCGGGTGGTGATAACCTGGGTCTTGCCGGAACCGGCCCCGGCCAGGATCAGCAGGGGGCCTTCGATGTGGTAGACCGCCTGCTGCTGCGGAGGGTTTAATTTCTTCATGGCTTAAGACTTAACATAAACAGGGTGCCGAGGCAATTTTGTTTAATTTCATGTACAGAAGCCCATGTCATACTTGCAGTTGTCTGAAAACTGTGTAAAAATCACATGTTCTTAGTAATCTAAGGCTTACTCGGCGGGGAGAATTTCCGGTGACAGAACCACAAGCCAATCCTGAAAATAAAAAACCGGCCTCGTCTGAGCTGAATCCTGTGCCAACAGACCCGGCCTCGAGCAAGAGTGCCAAGCCCAAAGCTAAGCCAGCCAAATCAAAAAATAACCCCAAAACAATCAAGTCAAAAACAAGCAAACCCAAAGCAGCCAAGCTAAAATTGGTCAAACCCAAAGCAGCCAAGGCCAAGGCTTCGGTTGTTGGTGCACCGGCGCCCAATGCTGAGCTATTCGATCTGAATGACAGCCAATGGTTTCTGAACCGGGAACTGACCTGGCTGGAATTCAACCGTCGTGTGCTGCACGAGGCTGAAGACCTGCGCACGCCGCTCTTGGAACGGCTCAAGTTTATTGCCATTGTCAGCGCCAACCTGGACGAATTCTTCATGAAACGAATCGGCGGTCTGAAGCAGCAGATCGGCGCCGGTATGCGCGAACTGACCCTGGATGGCCGCACGCCACGCCAGCAGGTAGAGGAGTCGCTGGCAATTGTCAGTGATATCCATGCCCGCAAACGAGGCATATTCCAGGAATTGCTGGTGCTCCTGGAGCACAAGGGCATCGTTTTTGAGGATTACCAGCAACTCTCGACCAAGGAGAAAAAACAGCTCCGCGAACATTACTATATCAACATCTTCCCGCTGCTGACCCCCCAGTCGATTGATCCGGCCCACCCGTTCCCGTTTATCTCCAACCTGTCGTTAAACCTCCTGGTGACCCTGCGCTACCCCAGGGCGCGCGAGGTTTCGCTATGCCGGGTCAAGGTGCCGGTCGGGCTGGGCACCCCGCGTTTCCTGCGGGTCTGCAAGGGGGATCGTTTCATCGGGGTCGAGGATGTGATGATGAACAACCTGGATATGCTTTTTCCTGGCATGGAGGTTGTTTCCTGCGAGATCTTCCGCGTGACGCGCAACGCCAATACCGAAAAGGATGAGGAAGAGGCCGACGACCTGATGGCGATGATCGAGTCGGAGCTGAAAGAGCGCAAGTTCGCCCCGATCGTGCGTTTGGAGATTGGTCAGGGCATGGATCCGGTCCACCGTGGCCGCCTGGCTTCGGAGCTTGAGCTGGACGAGGAAAATGATGTCTACGAAGCCCCTGGCATGCTGGCCATGCGCGACCTGTTCGAGCTGGCCAGGCTTGATTACCCGCGGCTTCACGATGCCCCGCACCATCCCATTGATCACCCCCGTTTGCAGACTACCCGCAACATCTTCCATATCATCCGCGATGCCGGGCCCATCCTGCTCCAGCACCCCTATGAATCCTTCTCAACCTCGGTCGAGCGGTTTCTGAAAGAAGCCGCTATTGATCCAAAGGTGCGCGGCATCAAGATGACCCTCTACCGCACCGGAACGGAGAGCCGGATCATTGATTCACTGGTTCTGGCTGCCCAGAACGGCAAACAGGTGGCGGTGGTGGTGGAGCTCAAGGCCAGGTTTGATGAGGCGGCCAATATTCGGCTGGCGGAACGGATGGAGGAGGCCGGTATCCATGTCACCTATGGCGTGGTCGGCTTAAAGACCCACTGCAAGGTGATCCTGGTGGTGCGCCAGGACTACAACGGCCTGCGGCGCTATGTGCACATCGGCACCGGTAACTATCACGCCGATACAGCGCGCATCTACAGCGACATCGGCATGCTGACCTGTGATCCCACCATCGGGCAGGATGCCACCGAACTGTTCAATTATCTGACCACCGGTTTTACCGCCAAACGCAACTATCAAAAACTTTCGCCGGCGCCGCGGTTCCTGAAAAAGGCGTTGCTGGCCAGGATCGAGCGCGAGATGCTGGTGCAGGCTGAACAGGGTGGCGGATTCATCCAGTTCAAGATGAACGCGCTGGAGGATGGCGATGTCATCAAGGCGCTTTACCGCGCCTCCATGGCTGGCGTGAAGATCGACCTGTATGTGCGCGATACCTGTCGGCTGCGTCCCGGAATCCCGGGATTGTCCGACAATATCCGCGTGGTCAGCGTGGTTGGCCGTTTTCTGGAACATTCGCGCATCTACTACTTCAATAACGGTGGCGCCGAGGAATACTTCATTGCTTCGGCCGATGCCATGAAACGCAATCTGGAGGCGCGGGTGGAGGTGCTTTGCCCGGTGGAATCGTCCGAGCTGACCCGAGATTTAAGGAAGATTTTTGAAATACAGGCTGCTGATCAGCGCTCGGCCTGGGACATGCAACCGGATGGCTCCTATGTCCAGAGAATGCCCGGTGATGAAGCAAATACCGCGGGAAGTCATATGATGCTGATTGATCAGGCCGAGAACCGGTTGAAGGAATCCATGAAGCAGAAAAAGAAGCCCAAATTCAAAACAAGACCTTGATTATTTTTTATGTTATAGTTTTTCAATTTATGATTGCTTATGAAGTAGGGGAGGGATGAATGGCAAAGATTGTTGTAGATCCGATCACCAGGATTGAGGGGCATCTGCGCATTGAGGCCGAGATCAACAACGGTAAGATCACCGATGCCTGGAGCTCCAGCACCATGTTCCGCGGGATTGAAAAGATCCTTCAGGGTCGCGACCCGCGCGAGGCCTGGTACTGGACGCAGCGCTTTTGCGGGGTATGCACCACTGTCCACTCGATCGCTTCCATCCGCGCCGTAGAGGATGCCCTCAAGCTTAAAATTCCACCTAATGCCCAGTTGATCCGCAACATAATCATGGGTATCCAGAATGTGCAGGATCACGTGATCCATTTTTATCATCTGCATGCGCTGGACTGGGTCGATGTAACCTCTGCTCTCAAGGCCGATCCGGCCAAGACCTCGGCCCTGGCTGCCTCCATTTCGGAGTGGCCCAAGAACTCAACCACTTATTTCAAGGCCACCCAAGACCGGCTCAAAGCTTTTGTCGGCTCCGGGCGATTGGGCCCGTTTGCTAATGCCTACTGGGGGCACCCGGCCTATAAATTGCCACCGGAGGCCAACCTGATGGCCACGGCTCATTATCTTGAGGCCCTGGAGTGGCAGAAGGATGTCATTAAGGTCCACGCCATCCTGGGCAGCAAGAATCCGCACCCGCAGACATTTCTGGTGGGGGGTATGTCAATCCCGATTGACCCTGATTCACAAAATGCGCTCAATGCCGACAAGCTGATTGAGATCAAAGGGCTGCTGAAGAAGGCCAAAAATTTTGTTGAGAATGTCTATATCCCCGACCTGTTGGCGGTGGCTTCTTACTACAAGGAGTGGGCTGCTATCGGCGGCGGGGTCGGCAATTTCATGTGTTACGGCGAATTTCCCGATGCCAATGGCAAGCTTTGGTTCCCGCAGGGCATAATCCTGAACAAGGATATCTCCAGGATCCTGCCGGTCGATCACCGAAAAATCAGCGAGTACGTTGACCATTCCTGGTACGAGTATGCCGACTCAAAAGGCAAGGGCCTGCATCCCTGGGATGGGGAGTCGGAGGCGGCCTACACCGGACCAAAGCCACCATACGAATACCTGGATACCGACAAAAAATACTCATGGGTCAAGGCGCCTCGCTACGAGGAACGTCCCATGGAGGTCGGACCGCTGGCGCGCGTTCTGGTGGCCTATGTTTCCGGTCATAAAGAGACCAAGGCTGCCGTTGACATGGTACTGGCCAAGCTTGGGGTGGGAGCCGACGCACTTTTCTCCACCTTGGGCCGAACCGCCGCCCGCGGCATTGACTGTCTTTTGATCGCTCGCCAGACACCTAAGTGGCTGGATGAACTGATCGCTAATATAGCCTCGGGTGATTACCGCATCCACGGCAATGAAAAATGGGATCCTGCCGATTGGCCGGCCGAGGCGCAGGGCTATGGTTGGCATGAAGCGCCGCGCGGCTCGCTGGGACATTGGATCAAGATCAAGGACCAGAAAATTCTCAATTACCAGGCGGTGGTACCCTCGACCTGGAATGCCTCGCCTCGCGATGCCAAGGGACAGCGTGGGCCCTACGAGGCGGCACTGGTGGGTACGCCGGTGGCTGACCAGAACAAGCCGCTTGAGCTCCTGCGGACCATTCACTCTTTTGACCCCTGCCTGGCCTGCGCGGTTCATGTTTTGGACGTAAACGGCAATGAAGTGGTTAGTGTGAAGGTCTCCTGAAGCAACTTAAATAGCTGTTTGTCTCTTTCAGGGCGCGTTACTCGCGCCCTTTTTTTCTGTTTTACAAGGAGATCCAATGGATAAGCAGGATGTTTCCCAACCAAGAGTACTTGTTTTAGGCATCGGTAATCTCGTCATGAGCGATGATGGAGTCGGGGTACTGGTTGTTCAGAGGTTGCAGCGGGATTACCGCCTGCCCGGACATGTGGAGGTAATGGATGGCGGCACGCTGGGACTCGACATTCTGCCTCGCCTGGAGGGTATCGAGCGTTTGCTCATAATAGATGCTGTTGAGACCGGCTTGGCGCCCGGCAGTTGTGTACGCATGGCTGGCGATGAAATCCCGGTGGCGCTGGAGACCAAGGTTTCTCCTCATCAGATGGGGTTGAAGGACCTGCTGGCTGTAGCAATGCTGCTGGGGCATGTGCCGCAGGAAATGGTTCTGGTGGGGGTTCAGCCGGGCAGCATCGAAATGGGGATTATACTGACCCCGGCGGTTGAGGCGCAGTTGGACCATCTGCTGAAACTGGTTTTGAGTGAACTGAATGGGTGGGGGGTACACCTGGAACTTGCTTGAAAGCTGAAGCGTGACATTAAGTCACTTACTATAAGTTGTCGAAAAACATCAACTATTTATACTTTTTTTCATTTCCAATACATTCTGTCCGTTTAATTTTATGTATTCTACCGAATCCATCAAAGACCTGATTATGAAAATGCCGCGCCCCTTGTCTTTTAATTGATCAGTTTCAAAATCTGGTTGGCAGGGGATGGAATTTAAATCAAATCCCTGGCCGTAGTCGTAGACCCTGATGGCAATCTCACTGTCGGAAATGCTGATGCGGATATGCAGCTCTTTTTCAGGATCAGCTGCATTTGCGTGAACAATGGCGTTAACCATAGCCTCGGTCAGAACGATGTTCAAATGGTGGGCCAGCGCTTCCCGATCTCCCTGAAAACGATCCAGCTCCCTGGCCATATTCTCACCGATCTTCCCAATCAGGCCCAGATAGCGGGTTTGATTGGGAACCGTTATATCCAGCTCGATAGTGTTCTTCATGATTCCCCCTCAAGGTGGGATATGAATGGCTTACACTTCCAAATCAAAGTCTATCTTCGCTGGCTTCTTCGTCGGCTCCTCAACGTACTGTTTATGTACGCCTACGTCGCCTCCTCCTTGCCGCCTTGATTTCATCTTTGATTTGAAATCGAAATTAATAATTCTCCAACGCCTCATCCACGGTCTGAAAAATATCAAATACACGGTGCAATCTAGTAAGTTCGAACATCGATTTGACCTGGGCCTGCAGTCCGCAAAGCTTGAGACTGCCTTGGCGAGTGGAGGCGTTTTTAAAGCCGGAGACCAGCACTCCCAGCCCGGAGCTGTCGATGAAACGCACCTCCTTGAGGTCGAGCAGAATATCTTTGGCTCCGCTATCGAAAAGCCGGTTCATTTCTTTCTTAAGTTCATCCGAGTTATGAGCATCAAGGCGCTCCTCACGAACAAAAATCACCATCAGATCCCCGCTTGCTTCAGTTTTCAGATTCATGATTTGGCATCCTCTCTAGAGTATTTTGAGCACTACGATTGAGATATCGTCCTGAAAGGTAGTTGACCCTGTAAATTCGATTATAGACCTAAAAAAGAAATCTATGATTTCTTTTACAGGCTGATGGCTGACCTGGTCGAGAATGGTGCAGATGCGGTCGGTTCCGAAAAAATTACCATTGGCGTCGGTAGCCTCGTTAAGGCCGTCGGTATATAAGAGAAGAACATCACCCTTCATCAGTTCGATGCCGCGCTCTTCAAAAATAACTGATTTTTTTACACCGATTATCAAGCCATCTGCATCCAGATCAATGCAGGATGCAAGGCTGCCGCGCCTGATAAGGGGATGATTGTGGCCGGCATTAGAGTAAGAGAGCCGACCGGTAGCCGAGTTATATTTAGCATAAAACATGGTGATGAATAGCTCGGCCCGAGTCAGATCGTCGTAGAGCTGATTGTTGAGGGCCTGCAGAATCGAGCTGGCGTTGAGAGCCGAATTGACCTGGGCCCGTAAAAGGGTGCGCACCTCAGCCATGATCAGGGCGGCTCCGACACTATGACCCGACACGTCCGCAATCAGCAGGTCAACGGTATGTTCATCATGCTGAAAGAAGTCATAGTAATCACCCCCGACATGGGCCGCGGACACACACCGACCGCCCATTTCCAGGCCGAATATCTCCGGCGCCGAACTGGGAAGCAGCGAAATCTGGATCTGTTGGGCGATTTCCATGTCACGCATAACCCGGGCATGCTCGAGCTGGGCCTTTTCCTTCTGGCTGCGTTCGCGTTCCTTGCCCTCCATCTCGCGGACTATTGTGACTGCCTGGGCAAGCTGCCCGGCCAGACTGGCCAGAAGACCGGTAAATTCCTCGGTGAAAAGGCCGGCGATGGATTTGGAGTAGACCGACAGGATGCCGACCGCCTCTTCGCCTTCGCGTAGGATCGGTATGTGCGCGCACGAGGCAATGCCTTCAGCGATGGTCAAATCCAGCGCGACGCTTTCGCCGGCCTGTACAACATCGTTGATTATATGGGCCTTGCGGTCCAGCAGCGCCATGTCATAGTACGGCCTGCCCTCCATGAACCAGTGATTCTTGTTGATTGGATGGCGATTGCTGCCTTGATAGCTTTTTACAGACAGGGTGCCATCTTCGCCACGCAGCTGGATGATGCCGACATCCAGCTTGAATTCCTTGAGAAGGAGATTGAGCAGGTCATCCATGATGATCTGCAGATCCAGGGTGCGGTTGATAATCTCGGAGGCCTTCAGACGAACAAAAAGCGCTTCCTGGCTTTGATCCAGAGATGTTCTTACGGTGCTGAATATGTCATAGACTGACTCCATGCGGGAGCCCATGTCGGACAGAAAACTGTCTACAATAGCGCCTGCTGCGGCGGCACCGACCGAGCCGGCCAGTGTTTTTTCGGTAAATCGCTTCAGATTGGGCAGCTCAAACTCGGATACATTGCCACTGGCATCGATCTCCCGGTCGCCGATATACCTGAAGATGGCCCGATGGGCCTCGTTCTCGCCGATGAATTTCGCCATCAGATTGGTAAATTTGGTGATCGTAACCGGTTTTGACAGCCGTTTGTTTTCTGAATGCCGGTAACCGTGATCTATGTCAAAGACGCCGATAAATTTTCTGATTTGCTCGCGTTCACGCTCATTTTGCCTGAACATGATCGAACAGACGATGTAGGCGCTGATATTGAAAAGCATGCTCCAGAAAAGGGAGTGGCTCCAGATGTCCATCCCGGACATGCCGAACAGTTCGGTCGGCCTGAGCAGTTGTATTCCAAAAGGGCCCGCCGAAAGAAGATCGGTTTCAGTCCAGCCCGAGCGAATGAATGACGGGAGCAGCAGGGTGTAAAACCAGATCACAAAACCGAGCAGCATGCCGGTCATGGCGCCGGCTTTATTGCCGCGTTTCCAGTACAATCCCCCCAGCATGGCCGGCAGGAACTGTATGGCGGCCGAAAACGATATCAAGCCCATGTTGACCAGCATGTAGGTGTCGCCAACAACCCGGTAATAAAAATAGCCCAGGAAGACCACCAGGAAGATTCCGATACGCTTGAGATTGATCAATAGATACGGAAACCAGGCCTGGGGCGTGAAACGGACTATAATCGGCATGAATATGTTGTTCAGCAGCATGGTCGAGATAGTCACCGCTTCTACCATGACCATGCCGGCGGCGGCTGAAACCCCGCCCAGAAAAACCAGCATGGCAAGCCCGCTATGACCGGTGATCAGCGGCAGGCTGATGACAAAAAAATCAGCGCCCGCCTGACTGCCGGTTATCATGATGCCTCCCAGGGCGATCGGCAACACAAACAGATTGATCAGGAAAAGGTAGGTTGGAAAGAGCCACATGGCCTTGGTCACATGCCGCTCATCCGAATTCTCGATCACCATGACATGGAATTGGCGTGGAAGGAGCATGATTGCTCCCATGGACATGAACAGCATGGTGAAAGAAGAAATATAATCCGGGTCTTGTTGGGAACTGGCCAGGGTGAAAAGCCGGTCGAAAAGTACCGGCTTAAGGGCCTGGAAGCGTAAAAATATATCGCTAAAACCATTGAAAAGCTGATAGGTTACAAAAATACCGACCGCAAACATGCTTACCAGCTTTACCAGTGATTCGAATGCAACAGCCGCTACCAGACCCTCATGCCGCTCGGATGACACCAGCCGGCGAGCTCCAAAAATGACACCGAATATGGAGAGAATCAGAGCCAGAAGCAGGCCGGTTGGTATGAACAGCTCGGTATCGGTGTGAGGGATGGTTATGCTTTCCTTCTGGAGCCCGCTGATAAGATAAAAGCTGGTGGAAACTGCCTTGATCTGGAGCGCAATGTAAGGCATGACCCCCAGAATGGAGATCAGGGTTACCAGTGCCCCCAGCCAGTGGGATTTTCCGTAGCGCAGGCTGATGAAGTCCGCTATCGAGGTAATGTTGTTTTCTTTGCTGATCTGTATGATGCGCCGCAAAAGGAAAAACCAGGCGAAAGCGGTCAGGGAAGGCCCTAGGTAGATCATCACGAAATCAATACCGGTGGTAGCCGCCTTGCCAACACTGCCGTAGAAAGTCCAGGTGGTGCAGTAGACCGCAATCGAGAGCGAATAGACATAAGGATTGGCAATAATGCTGCGACCGGCTTCCTTGCGATAATGGGCATACCAAGCGATCAGAAAGATCAGCAATGCGTACAGGAGTGATATGAGGGCTGCTGGAAGAAGACCCTGTTTCACTTTTGACGTGGCTCCTGATGTTTTTCTTCAGCATGCTTGAAGGTGAGCGTGAAAAGATAAATTACGAAAATGGAGACCACCCAGCCGATAAATAGATACAGAAACAGAAGAGGGAAACCGAAGATCAGATCGGATTTATTGAAGATATGCAGAAAGGGAAAATTCATCATGATGATGCCCATGATAAAGAAAATAAACCAAGACTCGGGTAATTGCAGTCGATGCAGAAGCTTTTGCCTCATTCGCATAAGCATATCAGCCAAGCCTCGCGTAGATCATGCTGGTTTGGGCCGCTGGAGAATTGGTGGTGGACAGGACAATGATTTTTCCCTCGCTGTTTTCCGGCAGCTCAAATTCTTTCTGCTGTTGGTCAAGCAGTTCCAGGCGCCCGTCTGATACGGACTGTCCGCCAGTGCTGCGATCAACCAGCCGGCGCCGGATTTCAGGGTCACTGCAGGTGACCTGCAGGATGATAAACTCGGCCGAAAACCGTTCCGCCAGCGCGGCAAACTGCAATCGGGCAGCCTGGTTCTTGAAGCTGGCATCAATGATAACTGATCGACCGGTGGTCAATTCAGCTTGTGCCAGACGCAGCAGTTCGGCATATGTATCGGCATTGGCCCGCGGGCTATAAAGCCCAGAGCCATAGGCCTCGGCATTGGAAGGCGTTGGCGGCAGGCCGGCTATTTTTTTGCGGCTGACGTCCGAATTAAAACTGTTGATCCCTAATTCAAAGGAGAGTTGAGCAGCCAGTGTGCTTTTGCCGCATCCCATCAGGCCGCAGGTAATGAAAAGGGTCGGCTTGAGCCGGCGGCGTTCAACGTAGCCGCGCGCCAATCTGAAATACAGGATCGCTTTTAGCCTGGCCTGGTCAACCTCGGGCTGGTCAATGCAGCTGTCGTTCAGGCGGAAGCTTTCGACCTTGCCGCGTACAAAAGCGCGGTAGATTTTGTAAAAATCAACCAGAGCCGGCATATCTTTATCAGCTGTCAGTTCCAGATAGGTCGCCATGGCCTGGTCCGCCAGATCCTTGCGGTGATGAAAATCAAGATCCATCAACAGGAAGGCCACATCTGCCGCAGTGTCGCAATAGCGAAAACGCTCGTTGAATTCGATGCAATCAAAGATGTACACGCGACCATCGACCAGGCAGATGTTTTCCAGATGAATATCGCCGTCGCATTCCCGGATAAAGCCTTGCTCCACCCGTTCTTTGAATAAACCGGCCTGTTCGCCGGCGAACGAGCTGACCCAGTTCCTGATATATTCCCGTTCCTCGGCCGGCAGGGTGCTGTCTTCAAATCCGCTCATCTGCTCGAAGTTCTCCTGCCAGTTGAACATGATCCGGTCGAGTTGTCCGTATTCTGCAATGGCAGGCGCGGTGACGGCTTTGAGGTGAAAATCTGCGATGACACCGGCAACCTGGCGAATTTCTGTTGCAGAAATCTCACCCTTTGCGAGCAACCGATCCAGCATCCTGTCGGCAGGGAGCCGCTTCATGCGGACTGCAAAGTCGATTATCGGGCCATTTCCGTGAAAAGCGGCACCGGAAGAGGTCTCCCGCAGTTCAACTACCCCTTCGTAGATATCAGGACAAAGCCGGCGGTTCAGGCGGACCTCTTCATTGCAGTAAAAGCGGCGGCGATCAATGGTTGTAAAATTAAGAAAACCAAAATCAACCGGTTTCTTTACCTTATAAGCGTAGTTGTCGGTTAGGAATATCCAGGAAACATGTGTTTGTATGAGTTCAACAGAGTGGGTAGGCTCAGGGTAGGCCTCTGGTTTCAATAAGGATTTCAGGATAGTCCGTATCATTTCGGGGCCTCGCGCTATTCGGGTAGAATACCATTAAAACATCCCGTTCGCAAGCACTGGAACTTACTGATAATCGTTTGACGAAGGTACTATTTCATGGTAGCTTTCATTACACATTTCCTATTAACATCAACGGGTCGTCAACAAAAATGCCATATGTTCTGATCATTCTTTTGAGTGTCTTGGTGCTCTCATCCTGTGCCACTACGTCTGAAAGGTTACCTAACCAAACCAGCCCCCCGGCAAATATTGCCCACGATAGCAACTCCCGCGCCCTTTATTTATACTCCCGTGCTCGTCTGGCCGCTTATGAGGGTGATTATCCTGCTGCACTGACACTTATGCGGGAAGCTCTAGATCAAGATCCCAATTCAGCCTTTCTGCATGCAGCCATTGCCGAGATCAAGCTAAAGATCGGCCAGGTCAAAGAGGCCATGGAATATATCGATAAAGCCATCAAGCTCGATCCTAACCTGCGCGAGCCCTATATCATGGCCGGTTCGATCATGGCGTCTGCCGGTAAGGATTTGGAAGCGGCCAATTATCTACGTAAGGCGGTCAAGCTCGATCCAAGCAAGGAAGATGCATACCTGCAATTGTCAGTTTCTCTTACCAGACTGTTTGAATATGAGGAGGCTGTTAATACCCTCAAGGAACTGATCAAGAAGACCCCTGATTCGGTGCTGGGTTACTACTACCTCGGTCGGACCTACAGCCAAATGAAGCTCTACAAGGATGCGGTCGGCTATTTCAAAAAATCGCTTGAGCTCAGGCCCGATTTTACACAGGCTGCCATCGACATGGCTGCCACTTATGAGGCCATGGGGGATTATCCCCAAGCTACCGAGGTCTACCGCAGTCTTCTCGAGGAGGATGAAAGCCGGGCGGCCGTCATGCAGCGTCTTATCCAGCTCCTTATTCAACAACGCAAGTTTGGCGAAGCGCTGGAATACCTGGAGCTAGCGGTAGAAGCCGGCATGGGGGGGCAGGAAACCCTGCGCAAGATGGGCCTGCTCCATCTTGAGCTGGAACAATATGACGAAGCGATCAAGGTCTTCAGCGAGATGCTGGAAAAGGACCCAGCTGCTCATCCTATCCGGTTTTACCTGGGCATGAGCTACGAGGAAAAAGGCGATCTGGACCGCGCCTTACAGGAGTTCAATAAGATTCCGCATGCTTCCCCCGTTTATGTTGACACCATCGGTCATATTGCTTTCATACTCAAGGAAAAGGGCAATGAAGCCAAGGCGGTCGATATTCTCAAAGAAGCTATTGCCGCGGATCCTGCCCAGATCGAATATTATCTGAATCTTTCCTCGCTGTATGAATCAATGGATCAGACCCAGTCGGGGCTTGATCTGCTGCTGGAGGCAGAGAACCGCTTTCCGAAGGACCCGCGCATCAACTTCCGCATTGGCGTTCTCTATGACAAGCTGGGGAAGAAAGCCGAATCGATCGAGCGGATGAAAAAGGTGCTTGCACTCAATCCGAAAGATGTTCAGGCCCTTAACTTCTTAGGATATACCTATGCCGAAATGGGCATCAATCTCGAAGAAGCGCTAGAATATCTGAAACAGGCGGTGAGCCTGCGCCCGGATGACGGCTTTATTCTGGATAGCCTGGGTTGGGTGTACTATAAAATGAATAGGTATAACGAGGCTGTCAAATATCTGGAGGAAGCGGTCAGCCTGGTGGATGATGATTCAACAATCAGCGAGCATCTGGGTGATGGCTATCTGGCCCTTCACGAAACAAAAAAGGCTTTGAAGGCCTATAAAAAAGCTCTTGAGATTGAACCTGGCCGCAAAGAGTTGACAGAAAAGATTCACAAGCTTAAAGGGGAGCATTCTGATCGATGAAGGCAGCCTACTGCTTAATGCTGCTCCTGCTTTTAAACCTCCTGCCTGCCTGTTCCCAACCCGCCTCAAACCAGCAACAGACCGGGGTAAAGGATGAAAAGCCCGCCTATGGTGACGCCATTGTGGAAGGCACCATAGGCGAGTCTTCCACACTAATCCCGCTTCTGGCGTCGGACTCGGCTTCCCATGCCGTGGCCGGTCAGATCTACAATGGCCTGGTCAAATACGACAAGAATCTGAATATCGTTCCCGAGCTGGCCGAATCCTATGATATTTCATCAGACGGGCTGGTCATCACCTTTCACCTGCGACGTGGGGTTAAATGGCATGATGGCGCTCCCTTTACCTCACGCGATGTCCTCTATACCTACCGGGTTGTAATCGATCCCAAAACTCCCACTGCCTATGCTGAGGATTTCAAGCAGGTCAAGGGCATCTCCGCCCCTGATTCGCATACCGTAGTGGTGATCTATGACAAACCGTTTGCCCCGGCTCTGGCCTCCTGGGGAACAGCTGTCCTGCCTGCCCATCTGCTGGAGGGACAGGACATTACCAAAAGCCCGCTGGCAAGAAAACCGATCGGCACCGGGCCGTACCGCTTTAAGGAATGGGTGGCCGGCCAAAAGATCGTGCTGGAATCCAACCATGATTACTTTGAAGGGCGCCCCTGGATCAATCGCTATATCTACCGCATTATTCCAGACTCATCCACCATGTACATGGAGCTGAAGGCCGGCGCTGTTGACCTGATGAACCTCACTCCGGTGCAGTTTGCCCGTCAAACCACCTCCAGCGACTTTACTTCCCGTTTCAACAAGTTCCGCTATCCATCCTCCGGCTATGTTTATATGGGTTACAACCTGCGCCATCCGACCTTTAAGGACAAGCGCATCCGCCAGGCCATCACGGCCGCCATTGACAAGGAAGAGCTGATCCACGGGGTGCTGTTCGGAATGGGGCAAAAGGCGCACGGCCCGATCGTGCCTGGGCGCTGGGCCTATAATCCATCTGTTAAGGATATTGCTTACAATCCTAAGCGGGCAACGGAACTTTTGGCTGAGGCGGGCTGGAAACAGAAGAATGCGGATGGTATCCTGATAAAGGATGGCAGGCCATTTACCTTCACCATTCTGACCAATCAGGGCAACCAGCAGCGGCTCCTGACGGCCCAGATCGTTCAGCAACGCCTTCGCTTTGTCGGGATTGATGTCAAGATTCGTATTGTGGAATGGGCCACTTTTCTGAAGGAATTTGTCGATAAAGGTAATTTTGAGGTGGTCATGCTGGGCTGGAATATCTCGCCGGATCCGGATATGTATGATATCTGGCATTCCAGCAAGACCAATGTCGGCGAACTTAATTTCGTCGGTTATAAAAACCAGGAAGTGGACCGCCTGCTGATTGAGGGGCGCGGCACTTTTGATATCGAGAAACGCAAAAAGGCCTATTTCCGCATCCAGGAAATCCTGGCTGACGAGCAGCCTTACACCTTCCTGTATGTTCCGGACGCCCTGCCGGTGGTCAGTTCCCGTATCCGCGGCATCGAGCCGGCCCCGGCTGGGATCGGGCATAATCAGATCAAGTGGTATGTGCCGAAGGCGGAGCAGGTTTATTGATGGCAAATTATCTTTTAAAACGCATCCTGATGCTGATTCCGCTTATGTTCGGGATTACCCTGATCACCTTTACGGTCATCCATCTGGCCCCGGGTGAGCCGGTGGAGATGCAGATGGCGATGAATCCCAAGGTGGGTAAAGAGGCCCGCGAACGGTTGCGCAAGTTCTACGGTCTGGACAAGCCGCTAGCCGAGCAGTATTTCAGCTGGGTCGGCCGATTGACCCGTTTTGATATGGGACGCTCCTTTTCTTCGGATAGTCGTCCGGTCAAAGACAAGATCAAGGAGCGCCTGCCGATTACCTTGTCGCTTAATATCATCGCCCTGGTGCTTGAATTCGGCCTGGCCATTCCGATCGGCATCCTGGCCGCTACCCACCGCGACACCTGGCTTGACAAAGGGATCACGATCTTTGTCTTTCTAGGTTTTGCCGTGCCGACCTTCTGGCTGGCGCTGCTCCTGATGTACTTCTTCGGGGTCAAGCTGAACTGGCTGCCGATCTCCGGTCTGCACACCCTGGGCAGCGAAAACTACGGGACCTTGCGCTATCTGTGGGATCTTGCCAAGCATCTGATCATGCCGATTACGGTGGCCTCTTTCGGAAGCCTGGCCGGCATGTCCCGCTACATGCGCTCTTCGATGCTGAATGTCATCGGTCAGGATTACATTACCACGGCTCGCGCCAAAGGGCTGCCCGAGCGGGTGGTGATCTACAAGCACGCCCTGCGTAACGCCCTCTTGCCGCTGATCACCCTGTTTGGTTTTTCAATTCCGGCCCTGATCGGGGGCAGCGTGATCTTCGAATCGATCTATTCCATCCCCGGCATGGGACAGCTTTTTTACCAGTCAGTCATGTCTCGCGATTATCCGGTGGTGATGGGCATCCTGATCATCGGCGCGCTGCTGACCCTGATCGGGAACCTGATCGCAGATGTCAGCTATGCACTGGCCGATCCCCGCATCCGGCACGGTGGTGCTCGATGATTGCACCACATTCCTATCTCAGGGCGGTTTTTTGGCCGCGTTTGATGAGCAACCGCTTTGCAGTGGCTGGCGGCGCGGTTGTTCTGTTTATGTTTATTATTGCGGTCACGGCTCCCTTGCTGGTGCCGTTCAGCCCCAACGAGATCAATGCCTGGGAGGTGCTGAACCCTCCTACGCTTAAGCACTGGTTCGGCACCGATGACCTGGGCCGGGATGTGCTCAGCCGGGTGATCTACGGCGCCCGGATTTCTTTACTGGTCGGTTTTATAGCCGCCGGCATCGCGGTGCTGATTGGTACTTTTGTAGGGCTGGTAGCCGGCTTTTATGGCGGCTGGCTGGATAGCATCCTGATGCGGGTGGTGGATATCATGTTCTGCTTTCCCGCCTTTTTCCTGATCCTGGCGGTGATAACATTTCTGAGGCCTTCGATCTGGTACATCATGATCGTGATCGGCCTGACCGGCTGGATGGGGGTGGCGCGTATGGTGCGAGCCGAGACCCTGTCGATCCGCGAAATGGATTATATCATGGCGGCTCGCTGCATCGGCTGTTCCGACAAGCGCATTATCTTCCGCCATATCCTGCCCAATGCCGTGTCCCCGGCCCTGGTGGCGGCCACTCTCGGGATTGCCGGCGCTATCCTGACCGAATCGGCCTTGTCTTTTCTTGGTATCGGCGTTCAGCCGCCAACCCCCAGCTGGGGCAATATACTCACCTCCGGCAAGGATTACATCGAGTTCGCCTGGTGGCTGTCGCTTTTTCCCGGTCTGGCGATCCTGATAACGGTTTTGGCTTACAATCTTCTCGGGGAGGGGATCAGGGATGCGCTCGATCCGCGGGTAAAGCTCTGATTGGTGCCGGTATTCGGCAATATTTGCTATGCTAAAAAAAACTTCAAACAACCTATGTATCCTCTGGGTTAATGCAGCTGATCGTCCGTCCATAGATTCCTGACTTAGCCGCACATTATGATTAGCGCAGAGTCTCCATATGCCCAAGCCGGGCATGAACCAACCAGGCTATCAATCCTATGAAAACAAAACTGACCAAACTCTTCGTGGAATTTTTTGAGAGCGAAAAGGCTTCGGGAATCGTTCTCATCCTCGCCATGTTTGCTTCAATCGTTATTGCTAATTCCGAGTTTGGAAAAGGCTACTTGGAACTTTGGAATTTCAAAGTCGGTTTTGAGGTGGGTGAGATTATCTCCTTGAAGTACAGTTTGCAACACTGGATCAATGACGGGTTGATGGGGATTTTCTTCTTTTTGATCGGGCTTGAAATTGAAAGAGAACTTTATGTGGGTGAGCTATCGAATCCGAAAAATGCTTCATTGCCGATTATTGCCGCCATTGGTGGCATGGCCATGCCTGCCTTGCTTCACTTTCTTCTCAATCAGGGCACAGAAACCCAAAGCGGTGCTGGTATTCCAATGGCAACCGACATTGCTTATGCACTGGGGGTGCTTGCCCTGCTAGGGAATAAAGTTCCGATGTCTTTACGGATTTTTCTTGCTGCATTAGCCATCATAGACGACTTGGGAGCCATTATCGTTATCGGTCTGTTTTATGTGAAGGACTTTTCGCTTCTTTATTTCGGTTTGGCAATTGGGATATTTGCCGGACTACTGGTTCTAAATCGTCTAAGGATTCTCTGGCTACCCCTGTACCTCGTTCCTGGTCTGATCATGTGGTATTTTATGCTAAAGTCTGGAGTCCACCCCACGATTTCCGGCGTTCTTCTTGCCTTTGCCATTCCCTTCGGGAAGGGTGACAACAAATCGCCTTCCTACAAGTTACAACATTTCTTGAATAAACCGGTGGCATTCATCATTATGCCACTTTTTGCGCTGGCAAATACCGGCATTGTTCTTACAGGGAACTTGATTGAAGGCTTGGCAACACCAAACAGTCTCGGTATTTTCGCCGGGTTGTTCGCCGGCAAGCCGCTGGGCATTGTTCTGTTTAGTCTTTTAGCTGTCAAGTGCGGTTTGTCTCAATTGCCAGACGAAGTGGATTGGAAACATATCGTTGGTGCCGGTTTTCTTGGTGGTATTGGATTTACCATGTCGATATTCATCACGTTGTTGGCTTTTGGCAATCCCGCAATTATTGAAAGTTCCAAGGTCAGCATTTTGCTCAGTTCATTTTTGGCAGGTACTGTTGGTTTCTTTATTTTGAAAAATCAATCCGCGAGGATATCCAATCGCTCGCTTTGGTAACATTCGGTTTACCGTTAGTCCCGCCTTACTTCAATAAACAGGCCCATTTTTATTGTGCCGGTAGGACGCGCGTGGTAGTCGCCTTCTACTGCGAGGCTGGTCAAAAAGCCGCAGGCAGGGGCTAACCTTTTGCACAGAGCGCAATCAGCGCCTCCGTCAGGTTGGTAACAGTAAGCAGTCCCACCAGTCGGTTTTCATTATCGGTCACGCACAAACCGTTCAGCTTGTTGTCATGAATGATCTGGGCAGCCTGGCTGAGCGGTGCATTGGGGGTAATAGTGAAAGGATGCGGATTCATGGCATCTTTTACCGTGGCCTTGGAGAGGACATAGTGCACCTCCCAGGTGTCCAGCGAAGATGACTGGCCGGGCGTAAAGTCCTTGATCATCCGGTCGGTGATCAGGCCGCAGAATTTTCCTTTGCAGGTAACCGGGAAACGGCGAACATTCTTCTCCTTCATAAGGTGCATGGCCTCGATGATCGGGGTATTCGACTCGATGGTGATCGGATTGGCGGTCATCCATTGTGCGACTGTTTGCATGGCAGTTCCTTTCATTTTCCCTCACCCTGCCCTTCTCCCCGTGGGAGAAGGGCAGGGTGAGGTTTTTTTTTATTCACATGCCCAAAAAGGCCTTCTTGACATGATCATTATTCAATAGATTGCTGCCGGTGCCGGACAAGACAACCCGGCCGGTCTCCAGAACATAGGCTCGATGCGCAATTTTCAATGATTGAAATACATTCTGTTCCACCAGCAGGATGGTAACTCCCAGTTTATTGATCTCCTGGATGATCCCGAAGATGATCTTTACAAACAGTGGCGAGAGTCCCAGCGAAGGTTCGTCCAAAAGCAGCAGTTTGGGGTTGGCCATCAGCCCGCGGCCAATCGCCAGCATCTGTTGCTCACCCCCCGACATGGTGCCGCCCAACTGTTTCTCACGCTCCTTGAGACGCGGGAACATGCTGAAAACCCGCTCCACATTAGCCTCACGGTCAGGTCGGGCGCTCTTTATAAAAGAGCCCATGCGAAGATTTTCCAGAACGGTCATTTCGGGGAAGATTTTTCTGCCCTCGGGAACCTGCACGATGCCGCGTTCCACCACCTGGTGCGATTCCAGATCATTGATGCTCTCACCATTGAAGGTGATGCTGCCGGACGCGGGTCTCTCCAAGCGGGAGATGTTCTTGAGCGTGGTGGACTTACCCGCGCCATTGGCGCCGACCACCGTGACGATCTCGCCTTGGTGGACCTCCAGATCGATATCCCAGAGGACCTTCAGGTCGCCATAACTGAAATTAAGTTTATTGATTGTGAGCATGGAGAATCCTCTTGAATTTATTCGCTTCCCAGATATGCCGTTATTACCTCGGGATTGCTGACGACCTCCTGCGGTGAGCCTTCGGCCAATTTTTCGCCGGAACAAAGCACCACCACACGATCGGAGATACGCATGATGGCCTTCATATCATGTTCTATGACCATCTGGGTGATCCCCAGCTTCTTGATATCCAGGATCAACTGGATGATTTCCTCGCTTTCGGCCGGGTTGAGACCGCCCATAACCTCATCCAGCAGCAGCAGCCTTGGTTGCGTAGCCATCACGCGGGCTACCTCCAGCTTCTTTCTTTCACCAATCGGCAGGCCTCCAGCCAGAAAATCGGCCCGGTGTTCAAGTCGTACGACTTTGACTTGCTCCATGGCCATTTCACGAGCCTTTTTGATGGAGTTGGTACGGCAGAGCGCCCCGACCATGACGTTGTCGACAACGGTCATCTTGGCCAGGGGGCGCACCTTTTGCCAGGTGCGGGCCATGCCTAGTTTGCAGACGGCGTCCGGTTGCAGGTGGTTCATTGTCCGACCGTTAAAGATTATCTCGCCTTTGGAAGGCGGATAGTAGCCGGTAATACAGTTGAACAAGGTGGTTTTACCGGCTCCGTTTGGGCCGATCAGACCCATGATCATACCTTCGGTGATTTCAAAGGAGACATCGGAGTTGGCGGCCAGACCGCCGAAGAATTTGCTGACATGTTTGATTTCCAGAATGGCCATCAGGCGTTACCCCCCTTTTTCTTGGCGGCCATCTTCCTGAAATAGCCTAATACCCCTTCCGGCATGAACAGGATGACCACGACTACCAGGATGCCGTAGATCAGGACATGGGCATGGGCCAGATTCTCTTTCAGGAAAATCCCGACACCGGAGTCTTCACTGACCAGGCCGGAGTTGATCAGGCCCTGGGCGATGACATTGCTGCGTAGCGCTTCGGAGAGCGGAACCAGCACCAGTGCTCCGATTACCGGCCCAAAGATGGTGCCGATACCACCGATGATGCTGATCAGGACGATCTGCACCGACAGGTCGAGCGGCAGTACTGTCGAAGGGTCGATGAATTTGACGAAAATGGCATAAAAACTTCCTGCCAGCGAGGTGAAGGCAGCCGAGATGACTAAAGCGCTGTTTTTCCAGATGGTAAGGTTGATGCCCAGTGAGTGGGCGGCGTCCTGATCCTCGCGGATGGCCTGGAAGTAGTAACCCAGCTTGGAGTGCTGTACCAGCCAGGTGACGCCGATTATTATCAGCGCCAGTACCAGGGCGATGTAGTAGTAGGGCACCTTGCTGGAAAAGTCGGTAATGATGGTCTCGCCGATATTGAAGACCGGAATGTCGGTCACCAGGATTCCTTCAGCCCCTTTGGTGAGATCGGTCAGGTTGAGCGCTGTACCACGCACTATCTCGGCCACGGCAATGGAGGCCAGGACAAAATAAGGGCCTCGCAGGCGAAAACAGATCGAGCCGATGATCAGCGCCAGGACAATGGACGCAGCAATGCCGACCCACATGCCGTACCAGGGGGCGATCTCCCTGGTGGTCAGCAGGATCAGGGTCGTGTAGGCGCCGGTTCCGAAGTAAGCGGCATGACCAACCGAGTACTGCCCGGCATAGCCGCCGATGATATTCCAGCTCTGCCCCATCAGGGTACTGAGAAAAAACAGGATCATCATGTGCAGGACATACGGGCTTTCTACAAACTGTGGGAAGGCAAACAGGGCCGCAATGACGGCAATGCCGATAGATACCTGTACAGCAGAAGCTCCCCGCTGAGAATGCAATGGATTAAAGGCTTTCATTGTTTCATGATCTCCGCTTACATGCGCGATTTGCCCATCAGGCCGGAAGGCTTGATGAGGAGTACCAGCAGGAATATGGAAAAGACAACCACATCTTTCCAGTCGGACGAGATGGTGACGGCCGCCACCGATTCGACCAAGCCGATGATGATGCCGCCCAGCGTGGCGCCCACAATGCTCCCCATACCTCCCAGAACGGTAATGACAAAGGCTTTCAGGGTAAAGGCGCTGCCTACCTGGGGGAAGATGTAGTAGGTCGGGGCAATCAGTGCCCCGGCAGTACCGGCCATGGCAGAGCCGATTCCGAAGGAGAGGATCGACATCCACTTGACGTTGATGCCCATCAACTGGGCAGCTTCACGGTCTTGGGCCGTGGCGCGTATGGCTTGGCCAGTATCGGTTTTAATCAAAAACCAGTACAGGGCGGCGGTAATTGCTGCGGTAATCAGGAATGAGATCAAAAGCGGTTCGGAGATGGAGATGCCTCCCAGATTGAAGCTGGAAGAAGAATAGGTCGTGGTCAGGATTTTATAATCCGAGGTAAAGGCCAGCATGGTGGTGTTGCTCATGATCAGGCCCAGGCCGATGGTCAGCAGAATCTGGTTCTGTGGCAGTGATCCCAGGATACGATTGATGAATATTCTTTGAAGGATCGCGCCGAACAGGAACATGAGCGGCATGGTGATCAGAACCGATATAAAGGGATCAATACCTGCCAATGTGAAGAGGAAGTAAGTGAGGTACATGCCGACCATCATGATGTCACCGTGGGCGAAATTTATTACGCGCATGACGCCGAAGATGATGGTCAGGCCGATACCGATCAGCGCGTAGACGCCGCCAATCAGGACGCCGCTGATAATCGACTGCAGTAATACAGAAAAGGTCATGATAAAAGCTCCAGTGAGGCGTAAGGAGTAAGTCGTGAGGAGTGAGTGAGATTCAAAACAGAGACAAAACCCTCACCCCTCACTGCATCAGTTACTTCCATTTGAACGGATACACCGGTTTCTTGGTGGCGAACTTGGGTGGAAAGATGGTTTCGTACTTGCCGTTTTGTACCTGTTGAACCAGCATTTGGTGGTTGTTCTGGTTGGTGAAACCGGCGTAGTCGGCAAACTTGACATCGCCCATGATGCCGTTCCACTGGCCGGATTTCAGGCCGTTGCGGGTCTTGTCGCGATCGCCGGCATTCTTGGAAGCGGTCTCGGCCATAATCATCATGGCTTCATAGGCACAGGCAGCGTGGTAGGTCGGTTCCTTCTTGAACTTGGCCGAATAGCGCTTTGAGAAATTAGCAGCGCCCGGCCAGTTTACATCATCGGTCCACTGGGTGCTGGACATGACCATGTTGGAGATTTCCTTCTGGGCCAAGAATTGTGCGGTGGTAAAGCCGGCGCCGCCACCCAGGAAGGCCTTGGGTGCCAGGCCGATCTCCTTGGACTGACGCATGAGGGTGATGGCGTCAACCACGTAGGAAACCATGAAGACCAAGTCTGGATTCTTGGACTTGATCTTGGATAGGGTCGAGCGAAAATCAGGGGCACCCTTCTGGTACTTCTCGTCAGCCACTTCCTGGATGCCGAGCTTCTTGGCGTATTCCTTGGCTGTCTTTACGGTGGAGGTGCCGAAATCGGTACTCTCATAGATATAGGCGATGGTTTTGGGCTTGTCGATGGTCTGGATGGCGTCCATCAGAACCGACGAGTAGACATCGGCCGGGGCGTTGAGCCGGAAGACATATTTGTAGCCTTTGCGGGTGATCTCCTCTTTGGCTGCAGCCGGAATAATGATCGGAACTTTGTACTTGTCGGCCTGGCTGGCAACAGCACTGGAACAGGCCGAGGTGTAGGGACCGACTACGCCGGCCACGTTATCGCGGGTAGCCAGTTTTTCAAAAGCTGCCAGAGATTTTTCAGGTTTGCCGGTGTCATCCTCCTTGATCAAGTCGACCTCGATGCCCTTTTTCTTAAGATCCTCAAGGGCCAGGGAAACACCGTTGGTCAAGTTTTCGCCGATAGGGGCTTCGGCACCGGTGATTGTGTTTATAAAACCGATTTTTACTTTGGCAGCCAGGGCGGTACCGGGGATAGCCAAGGCCAGCGCTAATGTTGCTACTCCGATTCGTTTTAACATGATAGCCTCCCTTTTTTAGATGTGGTCCTAGTGATTTGCGAAATGCTGTTTTATTGTAAGCTAGATGCTACTCGTTAATGAAGATAAAATCTAGTGTAATTATAATATGAATATCGAGAAAATACAGTTACCGGGGGTGACGCTGAGGGCAGTATGTGCTGGAATTGGCCAGAGTGTGGCTATATTCAGGCACTTATGAGGGTATTAAGAAGCGAGGCAATTTAAGGCTGGCCGGCAGCGAGGCGCAATTGATTGCAACGAAAAGAGCTTCATGGCGGTCGGAGTGGTTATGGCCGCCGTAAGATGCGATTGATCAAATCAAGATTTAAAAGCAAAATCAGCGATGACGCCAGAAGCGGCAGCAACGAAAAGCAGCATTGTGATGATTACAATTTTCTTGAAAAGGGTTAATCCGGGCACTGAAACTCCGTTGCAATCCGCGGTGGTTTCTGTCAGATTACATTGATAAAACAAGGTAAGGAAAGGGTTCTTTTATAAGGTTTATGCGAACTTCTATAATCATCAGCCTGTTAGCCGTGACTTGCGCAGTGCCGCAAAGCGGGTTTTCTGAGCTTCGCTATTATACCGGCACCATGCAGGTACTGGTTTCGTCCGGTAAGGCGTGCAAGGATCTGAAAGACCGGCATGCCGTCGAGATGGTATTCAATGACTCTGAAACTAAATCCAGCGGCTATTTTAGCGGTGAAGAGCTTACTATCGGTCGCTTTTCCGGGTCGAATCGCGCCAGGTTGGAAGTAAATTATCCATACCAGGATGAAATCAAGGCCAGCGGCCATTTCATAAGTATTTATACCGAAGGCAACCGGATAACCGCGGAACTGAAGGATCGCCATATAGATCAAGCTGTTGAGGATTGCAATTTTGACCTGGCCCGCTTCACCTTGAATCGCATTCCAGATGACCAATTGGCTGAGAAGCGTCGCAACTGGATCCACAACCAGTTTGAGGCGCAGTTATTTCGGTCTCAAGCCATTGCTTTAGTGAAACAAGGGCATAACAGTGAGGCTTTGCCGCTCTATGTAAAAGCCCTGGCACTGGTTGATGCAGTTGCTGATCAAAGTCCTAAAATCTTGGCTCCCTATCTAACCAGTCTGGCCAACTCATATATCCGGGCCGGGCGCTACCAGGATTTCAACCGATTATACGATGAACGCTTCGACAGGATCGTCGATCCAGGGGTAAAGGCTATCTTCACCGGGCACCGCGTCCGCATTCTGATGGACCAGGGCAAGGCCGCCCTGGCGCGCGAGGAGTACGATCAGGCGCTGGCAAATTTTAAGCAGGCCTACCGGATTCACCCTCAGGGTAAGGAAACGATTGCTGCGGTTATGGCGGCCCAGGTAAGGGCCGGCAACCATGACGGTGCGACCGCTTTTCTGGAGGAGGCTTTGAAAACCCTTGAGAACGAAAACGATCAAAAGGATGTACGCGCTGCTATTGCCATGGTGCTTTTCCAAAAGTCTAAAAAGGAGAGCCGCAGCGAGCAGTCCTCCCTGGCCGAGGTCTCTCTCCGTAAGGCCATTGCCTTTGATCCGGAAATTGTCGCTTACCAGGTGGCCCTGGCGCGTCTGCGTCACAAGCTGGGCGACCTGAACGAAGCCGAGTCGTTGCTGGCCGAAGCGCTGGAGCACTTTAAGGACCAGTCTTCGCGGCAGGAGCTGATTGCCGCTCGGGAGAGACTGCGGCTGACCGACAGGATTCTGGCTAAAATCAGGAGGAAAAACTAAACATGGGTTACCGCAATATGCAGGAATGCGTTGCTGATCTGGAGCGCCGCCGTATGCTGATTCGTATTTCTACGCCGCTTGATCCGAATCTTGAGATTGGCGCTGTTCAGCGTCGGGTTTACCAGGCCGGTGGTCCGGCCCTGCTATTCACGAATCCGGTCGACTGTCAGTTTCCGCTACTGGGTAACCTGTTCGGGACTCTGGAGCGGACCCGCTTCATCTTCAGGGATACCCTGGAAGATATTCGTTGTCTGGTGAATTTGAAGATCAATCCCTTCTCCATTCTAAAGCATCCGCTGGACATAATTAAAGCCCCATTGGCTGCCCTGCACCTGCTGCCCAGCACCACCTCCAATGCACCTGTTCTGGAAGGTCAAACTACGATTTCAAAATTACCCCGGATTGTCTCCTGGCCCTTGGATGGCGGCGCCTTCATCACCCTGCCGCAAGTCTACAGCGAAAGCCCTGCGGCCCCGGGGGTCGCCAAATCAAACCTGGGGATGTATCGGGTGCAGCTGTCGGGTAATAATTACGCGCCGGACCGGCAGATCGGCCTGCACTATCAGATTCACCGCGGCATTGGCGGCCATCATGCCGAGGCTATTGCCCGCGGCGAATCTCTGAGAGTAAACATCTTTATCGGCGGTGCTCCGGCCATGACCGTGGCGGCGGTAATGCCGCTGCCGGAGGGGATGCCGGAAATCTCGTTTGCCGGGCTTTTGGCCGGCCACAGAATACCTATGGCTAAACTAACCGGTCAATTGCCGGTTAGTGCCGAGGCTGATTTTTGTATCTGCGGAATTGTTCACCCCGGCAAGACCTTGCCGGAAGGTCCTTTTGGTGATCATCTTGGTTATTATAGCCTGGCGCATGAATTCCCTTATATTGAGGTCGATAAGGTTTATCATCGCAAGGATGCGATCTGGCCCTTCACCACGGTGGGACGCCCCCCGCAGGAAGATACCAGCTTCGGGGCCTTTGTCCACGAACTGACCGGCCCGTTGATCCCGACGGTTGTCAATGGTGTCAAGGAGGTGCATGCCGTTGATGCAGCCGGAGTTCATCCGCTTTTGCTGGCCATTGCCAGCGAACGCTACGTACCCTATGCTGCCGAGCGCCAGCCGCAGGAGTTGCTGACCATCGCCAATGCCATTCTCGGCCAGGGGCAGCTTTCGCTGGCCAAGTACCTGTTTGTCGCTGCCCAGGAGGATGCCCCAGCTTTGCATACCCACGATATCCCTGCTTTCCTGCAGCATATCCTGGAACGGGCCGACTGGCGTAGAGACCTGCATTTCCAGACCGCCTCCACCATCGATACCCTTGATTATAGCGGGACCGGACTGAACCAGGGTTCCAAGGTGGTTATTGCTGCGGCCGGACCGGTGCGGCATAAACTTTCGGCCCAGTTACCGGCCGGCCTGGATTTTCCGATCGGGTTCGGCGGGGCCGATGTCTGTCTGCCTGGGGTACTAGCCATTCAGGGGCCGCCATCCGAGCAGGGCAGAGGCGAGTGCGATGCCACCATTGAGGAATTCTGCCGGTTCTACGGGGATCGGGACTGCTTCGGCGGTTTCCCGTTGATCGTTATTTGCGACGACAGCAGCTTTACAGCAAAAAACTTGAACAACTTCCTGTGGGTCACCTTCACCCGTTCCAACCCTGCCACGGATCTCTACGGAATTGGGGCCGACACACACGGCCGGCATTGGGGGTGTATTGGACCGCTGGTGATTGATGCGCGAGTCAAGCCGTTCCATGCGCCGGTGCTGGAAAACGACCCGCAGGTGGAGCGCAAGGTGGATGAACTTGCTAGGAAAGGTGGACCACTGCATGGTGTTTTTTAGGTTTTCCAAGGAATCCTTCCACCTCTGTTGGGCGCAATCTGTCGTATTGCTGCTGAAGAGCAAACAGCCACCACCTCGGAGATAAGTAGCAATATGCAGCAGATCACCGAGGTAGTCGCCCAGACGGCCAGCGGGCCTCAGGAATCGGCAGCCGCCGCCAATCAGCTCTCCGCCTGTCGGAAGATCTGCGCAAGATAGTTGCTCAATTCAAATTGGTGTAAAGGGGATTAGTATGTCAAAGGCATTGGTTCCAATGAAAGGTGCGGATGGCGGGAGCGAACTGATCCAATTGGTCAGCTTCAACCTTGACCAGGAGGAGTATGGGGTCGAGGTGCTCAAGGTCCGCGAAATTATCCGTATGCCCAGTATTACCCATATGCCGAATACCCCCCATTACATTGACGGTATTATCAATTTGCGCGGCAAGGTTATTCCGATCATCTCGATGCGTAAGAAATTCGGATTGATGGTGGCGGAGTATAATAGTCATACCCGCATCATAATTATGGATATCAGCGGAGAGTTGATGGGCTTTATTGTTGACGCGGTGTCCGAGGTTATCCGAATCTCCGGCAGCGAGATTCAGCCCTCGCCATCGGTGGCGGCCACTGGGATCGACCAGGATTGCATTGCCGGGGTGATCAACCTGAGTGAGCGTCTGCTGGTGCTGCTCGATCTTGACCGGATGTTCTCCCACGAGGAAAAGGAATTTCTTGAATCAATTTAACAGCATTATTTGAAGATTATAAAAGGGGAACAGGTTTTAACCTGCTCCCCTTTCTTTAATTTACCTCGTAGTACTTCTGATTCGACCTCCTTTATTGAAAATCATTTAAGCTTAAGTCCCTATTCTTGTTAAGTATAAAAAATACAACTATGTTTTATTAACTGTTTGCAAGTATATTCTTAATTAATTTCATTTAAATGACTGTAATTAAATGATAATTTACTTGACTTGTTTTTTCTTATTCTTTAAAAAATAAATATCTTTTATTAAAAGGAGTGGACATATGAAAATCAGTCAAAAGCTGATCGCAGGATTTGCTTGTATGGTTGTACTTGTTGTTATCCTGGGTGGAGTATCTTTCTGGGGAGTCAACAAGATCAATTCAGAGATTGAGACGATGTATCTTCATAATACAGAGCCGCTGCCTTATATTGGAAATATAGGCATCCTGTTCCAACGCATCCGGGTCAACGTGCGCGATGCCTACCTGGACAAGGATGTGGCAGATCGCCAGAAATATATTGATAAAATCGGTGAATTAAAAAAGGAAATCGATGGAGAACTGGCCAAATTCGAAAAGTCGGTTGCCAGCCCTAAGGTAAGGGAAGAATTTGATGCTCTTAAAAAAGAGCTTGCTGCTTTTATGGCATTTGGCGGTGATGTGTGCAGTCTTGCCAAGGCCGGCAAGGACAGCGAAGGGCAGGAATTGATCATCAAGCAGTGCCGTTCAAGAGCCTCCAAGGTGGAGGACTCCATTCACAAATTAAACACCACCAAAATAGAACTTGCCAAAGAAAAATATGAGGCCAGTAATTCCATAGCCACAACCTTGAAGACCACTGCAATTATTTTGACACTGGTCTCAATCATGCTGGCTATTGTTATCGGTTTTCTTCTTACCCGCAGCATCGTCGGACCATTGGGCAGAATGCGCGCCATGATTCAGGATATCGCTCAGGGGGAGGGAGACCTTACCAAGCGGCTGGATGCCAGTTCCAAGGACGAATTGGGAGAAACCTGCCACTGGTTCAATGTTTTTGTTGAAAAGCTTCAGGGCATCATTAGCCAGGTTGCCCAGACTACCAGTCAGGTGGCTGCTGCTTCAAACCAGCTTCACACAACAGCCGAACAAATGGCAACTGGCGCTGAACAGGTTGCCGCTCAAGCCGGTACAGTTGCTACTGCCGGAGAGGAAATGTCGGCAACTTCCGGCGACATGGCCCAGAACTGTCAATTTGCAGCGGAAGGCTCCCAACAGGCTAGTGCCGCAGCTGTATCCGGCGCACGGGTTGTTGATGAGACCATTGCTGTCATGAATAACATTGCCGAACGTGTAAGGGTCTCTGCCAAGGCGGTAGAGAGTTTGGGTACCCGTTCCGATCAGATTGGTGAGATCGTTGGCACTATTGAGGATATCGCTGATCAGACCAATCTGCTGGCCCTGAATGCAGCCATTGAAGCGGCCCGAGCCGGTGAACAGGGACGAGGTTTTGCTGTTGTTGCCGACGAGGTTCGCGCCCTGGCTGAACGTACTACCCGCGCTACCCGCGAGATTGGCGAGATGATCAAGGCCATTCAGTCTGAAACCAAACAGGCAGTTACCGTCATGGAAGAAGGGGTTGTCGAGGTTGGCAAAGGCAGTGAGAAGGCCGCCGGTTCAGGAAAGGCCCTGGAGCAGATCCTTGAGCAGATCAATGCTGTAACCGCCCAGGTTCATCAGGTTGCCACCGCTGCTGAAGAGCAGACCGCCACTACTTCTGAAATCAGTAACAACATGCAGCAGATCACAGGTGTTATCGCCCAGACCGCCCGCGGAGCTCAGGAATCAGCCTCCGCTGCAAATCAGCTCTCCAATCTGTCGGAAGATTTGCGTAAGATTGTTGCTCAATTCAAGCTGGTTTAAAGGGGATAATATATGTCAAACGCATTGGTTCCAATGAAAGGTACAGATGCTGGAAGTGAGTTGATCCAACTGGTTAGTTTCAACCTTGACCAGGAGGAGTATGGAGTCGAGGTCCTCAAGGTTCGCGAGATCATCCGCATGAATACCATCACCCATATGCCGAACACGCCCCATTATGTAGAAGGGATTATCAACCTGCGCGGCAAGGTGATTCCGATTATCTCGATGCGTAAGAAATTCGGACTTAACGTAACCGATAATGACAGCCATACTCGTATCATGATCATGGATATCGCTGGCGAACTGATGGGCTTCATCGTCGACGCAGTATCCGAGGTTATCCGGATCTCCGGCAGTGAAATACAGCCATCGCCATCGGTGGCGGCCAGTGGTATCGACCAGGACTGCATTGCCGGGGTGATTAACTTGAGCGAGCGTCTATTGGTGCTGCTCGATCTGGACCGGATGTTTTCGCAAGAGGAAAAAGAACTCTTCAGCTAGAAATCAGGAGTACATGCAAAACAGGTATCGCGGGAGCGGGTCTTTGACTCGCTCCCGTTTTTTTATGTTCTATGTGTGTTGCCGGAAATTCATCTCGGGTGAGGCGTGGAACTTTAATGCCTAGATGATAAATGTGCCGCGATATTTCCTGCAAGTTGCAGAGACTCTTACCTCCTCTTGGTTGTTTAAAAGTAAGTGTTGACTAATTGTATACAAACAGTTAATCAACATTAATCATTATATATTTTCGTGGGGGGGGCTATGAAAAATCTGAAAATCGGTGCGAGGCTGGGGATCGCTTTTGGGATCATGGTTGTTCTGATCGTCATTATGACGGCATTTGCATTCATTCAGTTGGGAAAGATCAAAGCTGATGTTGATGAAATGACAATGGTTGCTTTTCCCAAGATGGAGGCCGGATCCGACAGTCTGGAATTTATTCAGAACGTGAGCCGGTCAGTTGTCCTGATCGCCGCCATCGAAGATCCGGCTTTTAGGGACAAGGAGCAGAAAAGTATTGAGGAGCAGCGAGCTCGCTACAGGGAATCGTTTAAAAAGCTTGAAAATCTGGAAAAAAGCGAAAAGGGGAAGGCTCTGATCGAGAGGATGAAGCAGGCAACCGCAAAAATTGCCGAGGTCAACAATAAGATCATTTCACTGGGTCTTTCGGGCAAACAGGCCGAAGCGGACAAGGTCCTTCAAAATGATTGGGAGCCGACATACAAATTAGTTCAGAATGCATTTGGTGAGATGGGTAAATATCAGGATGATCAGCTCGAAATAGCAGTAAAAGAGGCTGCTGCCTTGCAGAAATCCGTCGTGTCTGGTCTGATCATCGCTTGCGTCATCGCCATCCTGATTGCCATCGTCTGTGCTGTGCTGATTACCAAAGGTATAACCGCTCCGCTCGGCAGAATGCGGGACATGATTCAGGATATCGCCCAAGGTGAGGGTGATCTCACCAAGCGCCTTGATTCCAGCTCAAAGGACGAACTAGGAGAGGTCAGCCGCTGGTTCAACACCTTTGTTGAAAAGCTTCACGGCATCATCAACCAGATTTCCCAGGCCACCCAGGAGGTAGCTTCGGCCTCCAATCAGCTCCATTCTACGGCCGAACAGATGGCTACCGGGATTGAGCAGGTTGTCGCCCAGGCTGGTACCGTAGCAACGGCAGGTGAGGAGATGTCAGCTACGTCCAGCGACATCGCCCAGAACTGCCAGTTTGCCGCCGAAGGTTCACAACTGGCCAGTGCGGCAGCGGTGTCCGGCGCCAAGGTCGTGGACGAGACCATTATTGTCATGAACACCATTGCTGAGCGGGTCAGGAACTCCGCCAAGGCTGTCGAAAGCCTCGGCTCCCGTTCCGACCAGATCGGCGAAATAGTCGGCACTATCGAGGATATCGCTGACCAGACCAACCTGCTGGCGTTGAATGCCGCCATCGAGGCCGCCCGTGCCGGTGAACAGGGACGCGGATTTGCGGTTGTCGCCGACGAGGTACGGGCCCTGGCCGAACGGACCACCCGTGCGACCCGTGAAATCGGTGAGATGATCAAGGCTATCCAGAGTGAGACCAAGGGTGCGGTCATCGCCATGGAAGAAGGGGTTGTCGAGGTTGGTAAGGGGAGTGAAAAAGCCGCAAACTCCGGCAAAGCGTTGGAGCAGATCCTTGAGCAGATTAATGCAGTAACCACCCAGATTCATCAGGTTGCCACCGCCGCCGAAGAGCAGACCGCCACCACTTCGGAGATTAGCAGCAACATGCAGCAGATTACCGAGGTGGTCGCCCAGACGGCCAGCGGTTCTCAGGAATCGGCTGCCGCCGCCAATCAACTCTCCGCGCTGGCCGATGATCTGCGCAAAACCGTTAGTCAATTCAAGCTGGTTTAAAGGGGATAATATATGTCAAACGCATTGGTTCCAATGAAAGGTACAGATGCTGGAAGTGAGTTGATCCAGCTGGTTAGTTTCAACCTTGACCAGGAGGAGTATGGAGTCGAGGTTCTCAAAGTTCGCGAGATCATCCGCATGAATACCATCACCCATATGCCGAACACACCCCATTATGTAGAAGGCATTATCAACCTGCGCGGCAAGGTGATTCCGATCATCTCGATGCGTAAAAAATTTGGGCTTACCGTAACCGATAATGACAGCCATACTCGTATCATGATCATGGATATCGGCGGTGAGCTGATGGGCTTTATCGTTGACGCGGTGTCTGAGGTAATCCGTATCTCCGGCAGCGAGGTTCAACCTTCGCCATCGGTGGCGGCCAGTGGTATCGACCAGGACTGTATTGCCGGGGTGATCAACCTGAGCGAGCGTCTGCTGGTGCTGCTCGATCTGGACCGGATGTTCACTCACGAGGAGAAGCAGTTTTTTGAATCGATTTAACAGAGTGCTGGGCAGGATGTAAAAAGGGAGCAGGTCCTCGGACTTGCTCCTTTTTTTGGGCTGTTTAAAACTGCTGTTTTCACACAATGCTCACCAAGTTCACTAAGAAACCAAGAATTTTGAGGATTTACGTAAAAAAGCTTCACCTTGATTTTTTTGTGTTCTTTGTGCCTTTGTGAGAGCCAGTTTTTGAAGTTTTTATCTAAACGATATCTTTAAGTTCTTTTATCAAACCACCTAGAAAATCATAACCTTTCTGCCAAAAACCTGCCTCAGTAATATCAATACCGGCCAAACGGGCCGTGTCGGCTGGCGACAGTGATCCACCCGATTCCAGCAGCTGTCGATAACCAGCCTTGAAAGAATCGCCATCCTCCCTGTATTTTTGATAAAGTGCCAATACCAATAGTTCTGCGAAAGTATAGGAATAGCAGTAGAATCGGCTGTGGATAAAATGGCTGATATAACTCCAGCCCCAGCGGTAGGCCGGGATCATTTCGACTGCATCACCGAACAGCCTGCTGTTCTCTTCCAGCCAGATTTCAGACACCCGGTCGTTCGACAACAGGCCGCTATTGCGCTCATTGTGCAGACGCAGTTCAAAGCGGGTCAGCACGGTCTGACGGAATGTCGTGGCTATGATATCCTCTATTTTGGCACACAGAAGTGATTTTCGAACAGTCGGGTCTTGTTCCTTGTCCAGCAACATGCGGGTCAGCAACATCTCTCCAAAGACGGAAGCAGTCTCCGCCAGAGGCAGCGGGGCGTGGTAGTTGAGCATGGTCTGCTTTTGGGCCAGTACAAAGTGCAGTCCATGGCCAGCCTCATGGGCAATAGTGGCCAGATCGCGCAGGGTGCTGGTGTAGTTGAGCAGCAGAAAAGGGGGCGCCACCGGGGAAATACCCATAGCAAAGGCGCCGCCGGATTTGCCGGTGCGGGGCAGTACATCCACCCGTTGTTCGTTAAAAAAAGCATCCACAATTCTGCCGAATTCAGGGTCATAGCCGGAGTAGGAGGCCACCACCATGCTACGGGCCTCTTCAAAGGAATATTTTTTATCGGCCTCGGCAACAGGTGCGTAGATGTCGCAGTTGCGTATTTTTTCCATTCCCAGCATTTTTGCCTTCAGCCTGAAATAATCCTGGGCCAGTCCGTAGTTGGCCTCTGTTACGCTCATCAGGTGCTCGACCGCCTCATCCGGTATTTCATTGCCGATGTTTGTGGGCTGGATCGGAGTCTGGTAGCCTCGCAACTCCATCTCCTGCCCATGGTCAAGGGCCGTGTTATTGAAGACCGCATTGAAGATGATGCCGTGCTCGCCGTGCTTTTCCAGAAAAGTGGTCATGGCGCGGTAGCGGACATCTCCTGAAGGATGATGCAGCAGGGACAACAGCTCCTCGCCGGTGAACTCCTTTTCTTCGCCATCTAGCAGCATTCGGTAGCTTAAAGAGGCGGACAGCTCGTCAAAAAGTTTGGTAAAGGCATTTACCCCGGTCAGATTTTTGCGGGTCAGAAGCCGCTCCTCATTTTCCTTAAGGGTGTAGGGGCGGAATTTGCGGATACCCTGTAAAAAATGGCTGTAATTAACGGCCTCGGGTTGTTTGCACAGCGAGTTAAAACGGTCCTCGGGGAGTTCCATCAACTCCAGGTCAAAGAACAGTAACTGCTGGGAAAGCCGGCTGCCTGATTCGGAGCAGCGTTGCGACAAGGCCCTGTTAATTTCATTGCCTGAATCGGATGCAAACAGCAGGTGGGCATAGCAGAAAGGCTTGGCAATTTGCACCTGGAGTGCCTCGTACTCCCTGATAGCTGAAAGAATAGCTGTGTCGTCAAGACTGGCGGTTTTTTCAAAGTAATGGTTGCGGAAATCGTCCGCCAGTCCCTCAAGCGCTTTTAAATCAGCCTCCAGCTCTGGTGAATCCGGGGCCGGGTAGAGTAGCGCTGTATTCCATGTCAATTCGTTCTGGTTCATATGTTCTCTCCATCGTCGGGAATAAATGCAATATAATCAGCAAAGATTACTACAGCGTGTGAAGGGCGTCAAGGTAACCTCAGGAAAAAGTCGCCGTGGCCATTGCAGCCAGTTCAAATAAGGCTTCGGCACCGTCGCCACTGTATGACGAACCGTGCATAATGGCCAGAAGCCTGGGTTTGAGCTTGGCCAAATCTTTTAAAGTAGCATTCAGTAAGGTCGTGGCGGGCATTGAATGATGGAGCGGCCCGGCCTCATATTCCAGCAAGGTTTGTCGTGACAATTCAACCACATTTTCTTCGGTCAAGGGTGGTTTATTGCCGCTGTGGAAAAACAGGTCCGAACAAAACAGGATTGCTTCAGTCTCTTCAAACAACAGGCTGGCATCCCAGGCATGGGGAACATGGGGGGTCTCTAGAAAGCGAAAACGATATCTGCCGGTTGTAAAGGTTTCATTATTAGCCATTACAGGCGTTTTTTTGCCGATGAAGTCATTGATGTTGATCAGAGCGCCGATAGCGCCGCAAACCGGCTCCGCGGTAGGAGCCACATCCAACCATTCCGGCAGTGAGCCGCATTCATCGGCCTCAAAATGGCTGAAGCCGATCCAGCGAATCCGCGCCAGATCCAGGACACTCGCCACCGCCTCTTTAACCAGCGGGAACATTCCTCTCAGGCCGGTGTGGTAAAGGAGCGGTTGATCGTCATCCACCAGAAATTGGTTGAATTCGAGGTTGATCTTGGCAACGTAGGTAGAAAACCGGTAAAGACCAGGTCTGATTTCATCAACGCGGGTTTTCATTGGCGCCCTCTCTGTGTTAATGTCGAGGTATCAATCTTTATGATAGGTTAAACTAGAAAATTTACAATTTGAGGAGCACTGTCAATTGATGGTGAACTGATCCTGGACTGGTCTGATCGGGATCTTTAGGATATATGAATAAAAAAACATCTTTAAAATCAAGTCTGCTTGAAGACCGGGTGGTTTCTGAAGGGGTTACTATTTGCTACCGTTACTGCCATTCCCGGCGTCGAACTTTGGGGATGACAGTCAGGCCCGACAAGTCAGTAACAGTGCGGGTGCCTTTACGCACTTCACTGGCAGAAATTCGCGCCTTTGTTACCAAACGGGCAGGATGGATCATCAAGGTACAGAAAGACTTTGATAAGCATATCCCGCGACCACCGCAGCGTTACGTACAAGACTCGATCTTTTGGTATCAGGGAGAGGAATACCGGTTGAAGTTTGAGGTGGGAAACCTCGAAGCAGTTTCTCTAAGCGCAGATTCGTTAGTTGTAGTCTCGCCCGGAGAGTTAAGTGAGGGACGAGTTCGTGGGCTGATTGATATCTGGTATCGCCAGCAAGCCCTGGACATCTTCACTTGCCGTGCGCAGAAGTGCCAGCAGATGTTGGAGGCGGAGGGCATCCCGCTTCCGACGATTGTAATCCGCCCCATGAAAAGCCGCTGGGGAAGTTATTCCTATCGCACCCGACGGATTAACTTGAATCTTAACCTGATCAAGCTTCCCCAGACCTGCCTCGATTACGTGATCATTCATGAGCTCTGCCACGTCAAGGTCAGGCATCATGGCCCCGGTTTTTGGAAAATGGTCGAGTGCTACGTGCCGGATCATCTCGAACTGCGCAAGCAACTTAAAATGATCGGGTAATAATCATCGATCACGTCATTTTTTGTCCAAGCTCCGGCCTCCCTTGCCGAGTTCGCTAAGATACTCCAGCAAGAGGCGCACGCCAACCCCGGTGGCTCCTTTGGGGGAGTAGGGCAGCGTTTTGTCGCTCCAGGCGGTACCGGCAATGTCCAAGTGTGCCCAACGGGTTTTGCCGACGAACTGCTTCAGGAACCACGCTGCGGTGATGCTGCCGCCGTCGCGGCTGCCGGCGTTCTTCAAATCGGCAATGTCGCTTTTCATGGTCTCGCCGTAGCCATCCCAGAGCGGCAGTTCCCAAACCCGCTCTCCGCTGCGTTCCCCGGCCCGCTTGAGCGCGCCCACCAGGCGCTGATCATTGCCCATCAGGCCGCTGGCCAGATGTCCCAGCGCCACGACGCAGGCGCCGGTCAGGGTGGCCAGATCGATCATCGCCAAGGGCCGGTATTTCTGAGCGAAGTGCAGCGCGTCGCTCAGAATCAGGCGCCCTTCGGCGTCGGTATTGGTAATCTCAATGGTGGTCCCGGACAGCGAAGTGACCACATCGCCCGGCCTGAAGGCCTTACCGTCCGGCATATTCTCCGCAGTAGGAATAATCCCCACCAGGTTGACCGGCAGCTTAAGCCCAGCCGCAGCCTCCATAATACCCAGCACCGCGGCTGCACCGGCCATGTCGGTCTTCATCTCCTCCATCCCGGCTCCCGGTTTTATGGAAATTCCTCCCGAGTCGAAGGTAATTCCCTTGCCTACCAGCACCACCGGACGATCCTTTTCTCCTGCACCCCGGTACTTCAGTACGATCAAGCGGGGCGGTTCCGCAGCTCCTTTGCCAACCGCCAAAAGGGCATTCATCTCCATCTTCTCCAGGTCTTCCTGCTCATAAACACTACATTGCAAAGGATAACGAACAGCTAGTTCCCGCGCGGTATTGGCCAAAAAACCGGTGGTGGCTACGTTACCCGGCTGCGATACCAGATCGCGGGCTAGCCGGACTCCCTGACAGATAATGTGGGTGCGGTCGACCCTGGCGCGGGCATTACCGGTTGTAGAGCCCTTCGGCAGCAGCAGGCACATCCGGTCAAAGTGGAAACGCTGATCTTTATCCTTGGTTTTATAATGCTCAAATATGTAACTTCCGAGCAGGGTCCCCTCACAGACTGCCTCAATCGCCGTGTTTTCCTTACCTGCTAAATGCAGCGTCGTGGAAAAGGATGAAATTCTGGCCGTACGCAGCGTCTGCACCGCATTACCGGCCGCTTGCCGAAGTCGCTCATCATCCAATTCCGCTCGCTTTCCAAGTCCCACCAGCAAGAGTCGTTCGCTTGGCAGTCTGCCCAGGGTATGCAGCAGATGGCTGGTGTTAATCTTGCCGCTGAACTCGCGGCTGGATGCCAAACGGCCAAGGCAGCCGTTCAAAGCGGTATTGGATTGGGTGAATATTTCATCCTGATAGTCTTCCCAGCAGCCAATGACAAGGGCAGGGGTAGTGTGTTCAATCGGATGTACGGCGATCAAATCTAGTTTCATAATTTCCCTCGTGGTAGTTTTTGAGAACCTTCGCAAGTACCTATCATATTTTAACTAAAAAATCAGACGGTGGATGAAATTTATACTTGGAAGGTGTTTGTAAACGAAGATAATTTATTTGATTTCCGGTCACTGAGGGGGAAAAGTGGAGATCACTTGCTGGTTGAAATGCTGATCTCACCATACCAGGCAGTGGCCTCGCTGCCAGTATTGTCGCAATCGGTCATGATGGCAATGGCGCCAATCTGGCCAGGCTCATCACCGAACAGCAGGCGATAATCAGCCAGTATGTCGCGTTGTTCGTGAAGCCATTGACCTGCTTGGGCTGTTCCTGATTCAACTGCCACCATCATGGCATTGCCAGTAAATGCATTTGGGATTGACTGGCCAATCTGTAATCGGTTAGCCCAGATGTAGTTAATCGCCCTGGTCTGCCAGAAAAAACGCCCCGGAAAAACGACATACACCCGTGCGGCATAGTCATCCCCGGCTTTCTTGTGTTCATCCCCGCCGGTCACTGTCCCGGCGATTTTCCACGACCAGCGCAGATATCGGAACCGCTCCGGGTCCAGCTGCACTTTTTTAAATAACCCGGATGCGGTTCCTTTGCTGTGTGCCTTGACAACGGTACCGTTATTTTCTTTTAACAGGGTGTAATCAGTTTGGCCCTTGAATTTTTTTGTTTCCCAGCCGGAAAGCCCGGCACTGGAAAACCGGCTGATGTTTATTTCTTCAGCGCTGGAATGGCCGGGAGATAGTAGAAGGACTGCTAGTAGAAGAGCCGGATATCTCATCGGCCCTGTTTAAGAAGGTCCTTGTAAGGCCAGCCGGCCATGCCGCCTTCAAGGATAAAAAGTCTCTCTTCTGGAACTCCCTGTGATTTCAGATATTCGTAACTGTTCACCGCGCCGCCCTTCCCGCGTGGGCAGACTATAACAACCGGTGAGTTGGATGACTTGATGGCCGGAAGGGTGGTGTCGAGTTTTTTTCGTTCCTCATCGCTTTTAACTGGGTAAGCGTTGGTTTCCAGGGAACTCTCGAGGTGATGGACGGCAAAATCTGCAGGGGTCTGAATATCAATGATGATCACCGGCTTTTTTTGCTCGAGCTTGTTTCTAAGTTCATCCGGTTTTATGTACTGGGCAGCAAAAACAGAACCAGCACAGAGGGTCAGCATACCGGCAACAATGATACGTTTGAACATTACAGCCTCCAATATTGAGATTGTACACGACTAGCATCCTTTTGTATTGTAACGCAAATTGATTTTTTGTAAGATTGCGATCAAGTCAATCGATTTTATCAATACAAGAGGGCTTTCATGACCTTAAAGCAGCTGGAAGTATTTGTGGCAATCGCTGAGACGCACAGTTTTTCCAAAGGAGCTGAAAAAACGTGTATTACCCAATCGACCGCCAGCCAGCATATTATAGGTCTGGAGGATGAATTGGGTATCCGGCTCTTTGATCGTGGGCGGGGTGGAGCGCTATTGACAGAGGCCGGCAAGTTGTTTTTTGGTCGGGCGCGTAAAATATTGTCTGATTGCGATGACTCCCGATCTGCGATCCGCCGTTTTCTCGGGATGGAGGATGTCGTGTTGCGGGTCGGTGCCAGCAATATTCCTGGCACCTGGTTGATCCCGGCGGTATTGAAGCACTTTCTCCATGAGTACCCCAAGGTTCGTTTGGAGGTGGTTCAGGGGGACAGCCGCTCAGTGGTCCAGCAGTTGCTGAATGAGGATATTGAACTGGGTTTCATCGGCGGGCGCTATGAAGATGAGCGCATCGAATTTCAACCGATGGGGCAGGACACGATCGTATGCGCGGTTTCTCCTGATCGTGTCATTAAATTCAAGCACGGTCTCAGTCAGGCTGAGCTGTGCAAGGTCCCACTGCTGGTTCGTGAGGATGGTTCGGGAACTCAAAAGGCGGTTTACGAGGCGCTGGCTGGGACCTGGATCAACAAGGACGCCCTTACCATCGTAGCCATGCTTGGCAGTAGTGAGGCCATCCGCCGCGCGCTCTTGAACGGTGCCGGATATGCGTTTGTTTCCAGCATCTCCATAGCCGAAGAGCTTGCCAACGGGCAACTAACCACGGTCAGGATTCCGGGACTAAATATTTCCAGAACCTTTTACGCTGCCCGCCGGGACAGCCGGGAGCTATCTCCGGCGGCGGCAGTATTCTGGGGGCTGATGCTCGCGCATGGTGAGAAGAAATCGAATTAACGATACAAACCTGGCAAATCATAGATATTACCCATTTGACAGCTAGTTACATTCGTCTACACTGCTTCTCGTAATCATCTTGCGAGGAGGCGGCTATGGAAGAAAGTAAAAATATCACCAGGGGAGATTTTCTGAAGGGTGTGGGGGCCGGTTTTGGTGCTGTGGCGCTGGGGGGACTTATAGCCGGAAACGCTTCTGCTGCACCAGCTGAAGGCAAAAAATACATTGTCGTGGCTACCAACGGCGGCAGCAATCCCAACAAGGCTATCTTGAGCTTATTATGTGCTGTGACAGCACTCGACAAGGGCTTTGGGGCGGTTCACGTCTGGATGACGCTGGATGGGGCTGAGTTGGCGGTCAAGGGCAAGGCCGAAAGGATTGAGTCACCGATCTTCAAGAAATTTGGCAGTGCCGCGGAATTAATGAAAAAGCTGAAGGAAAAGGGTGCGACGTTCGGAGTGTGTCCGCCTTGCGCCGAGTATATGGGGGCTGTTGGTGGGGACAAATACGATTTTGTGGATAAACAGGGTGCCGACTGGCTGATGAAGAATATAGCTGATGCTGTGGTTGCCTGGATGTAAGCTGGTCTATAAAAAACAAAGGTGCTTCGGTACACGAAGCGCCTTTGTTTTGGGAACTTCGAAATAAACTTTTCAACATTTCACGTTTTGCAGCGCCGTCCCCGTACGACATTCTGTTTGCCTTTTCAAACATTCTCTCAAGTATTGTTGTCTGATAAATGTTGCGGTTTGCAAACCGGGGCGGAGGAGTGCTACACTCTTCACAGTCGATCCATCTGCAAAAACAAGGAAATCTGATGAGTGAATTAATCTTTTTGCTGCTGCTATTTGGTCTGCCTGCAGCACTGGGTAGCTACATGGCCAGGCGGCGTGGAAAAAACCCCATCCTGTGGGGACTTTTATCGGGGGTGTTTCCGTTTTTTCTGGTGGTGCTGCATGCGCAACATAAACCAAAGGATAAATCAAACACTCAGGCAGGTCCGAATTAACCCTCCCACTTGTTGGAACTTACACAAACCTGTTGATACAGTTCGGGGTGCAGTTTTTTGATGCAGGCTTCGACAAAGGCCGTGGCTGAACTCCGCTTCCGAGTGGCCTTCATAGCTGATAGGGTTCAGGTCCTTATTCTTTATCATCCGATCATCATTTGATACATACCCTGCCCCATCTAAAGGAGCTTTTTTGCCGGAACTGCCTGAGGTCGAAAACATAGCTCGGAGCCTACGGGATGGTGTTCCATCGCTACAGGGGCGATGCATCCGGGCTGTGCATCAGGTTTGGAAAGGGGTTTTTTCCAAAGTTTCCAGTAGAGATTCTCTGTTGGAGCTGGAAGGATATCAATTCGCCTCTGTAACCCGGCATGGCAAATTTTTGATCCTGGGCTTGAAATCGCCAAACGAGCAGGCTAATGCTGAATGTTTTCTGGTTGTCCACCTGCGCATGACCGGAAGATTGTTCCTGGTTCCACATGAGCAGGCCTTTGACCGTTACACCCGTCTGGCGCTGTTGTTGGATAACAATGTGGCCTTGCGTTTCGATGATCCGCGTAAATTCGGTCGGGTATGGCTAGTGGATGATCCCGCCGCGGTCATTTCCGGTCTGGGTCCGGATGCCTTGTCTGTTGGTTCTGAAGAGTTTGCCTCGCGGCTGGCTGCTTATCGCCGCCAGCTCAAGCCGCTGCTGCTTGATCAGTCCTTTCTGGCGGGTATCGGGAATATTTATGCCGATGAGAGCCTTTTTCGTGCCCGACTCCACCCACTCACGATATCCAGCCATCTTGAGCCCGCTGAGGTAAAGCGCTTGTTTATTAGTATTAAAGCGGTATTAGACGAAGCGGTTGCTGCTAATGGAGCTAATATCGACGGTGTCTTTAAAGCTGGAAAATTCCTGATTAGCGTCTATGGCAGAGATGGCTGTCAGTGCTTTGTCTGCGGGACAAAGATCATCAAAATCAGGGTCGGACAAAGGGGCACTCACTTGTGCCCGCTTTGCCAGAAACTATCATAGAATTGTTCCAAAAATATTGTTTGCAGCAATTATAAAAAAGTTATGCCAGGGTAAGGTTCTTCCAATCCTTGACTTTATTGACATCGGTGTTACAAAATAGGATTAATTTTTTCTCGGGTTGACCTTGTTCTTGAAAGGAACGTTTATGAGGTTGCGGGTCTTGGGCAGCGCTGGCGCGGAGTTTCCGGACTTCCGACCCCCGGCTTTTCTGGTTGATGACCATCTTCTATTGGATGCTGGCACTACCGGCTCTGTTTTGACCGAAAAGGAACAGTGGAAGATACATAACATTTTGATCACCCACTCCCATCTCGATCATATTCGCGGCATACCTGTCCTGGCCGATAATATCATCATTAAAAACATCCATCATACAGTCAAGGTCTTCAGTACCATCGATGTTATATCGGCACTTAAGAACCATCTTTTTAATAATATAATCTGGCCTGACTTTACCAGGTTGCCTGACGATGAAAATCCGGTCCTGAATTTCGAAACCATTCTTACCAATCAGGAATTCAAGGTGGGTGGTTACTCGGTAAAAGCTGTATCAGTAAACCATACGGTTCCTGCGGTCGGTTATATTCTTGCCAAGGAGGGGAAGACGCTTGCCTATACAGGCGATACCGGGCCTACTGTTGAATTTTGGAATCATGTTTCTGATGTAGATGCCCTTATAATAGAGGTTTCTTTTCCCAATAGCATGGAGTCGCTGGCGCTTCTGACCAAGCATCTGACATGCTCGTTGCTAATTGCGGAATTGGAAAAGATAAAGGTACTACCAAAACGAATTCTCATTACTCACCCAAAGCCACAATATTATGAAATTATAAAAAATGAGATAAAGAGTCTTGGAATGCAGCAGATAGAACTTCTCCATGATGGCGCCATTTACGAATTTTAAAGAATTCATGCTGACAGCCTTTGTAGGAAGTTTCATTATAGCCTCGATTGGTTGGCATATCCCCTATGATTCACCTATATCTCGTCACTCCCGCTTTTTGATGTTTAGGCTGAAAATATTAAAAAATTATTGAAACTAAATTTTTTTGAGGCTTGTTAAACCTATAAATTTATAGTAATGTTAAACACTTGAATTGCTTTTACTTAATTATCAATAGGAGGGTTCATGTCCAGCGAGGCAGGCAAGACGAAATTTCAGATCGATTTGCGCAGGCATCTGAGAGATCAGAATATCAGTGACAACATGGTTCATCTGATCTGTGAAGTTGCCGAGGCAAGCAAATACGTGATCAATGCTGTACGGACCGGTGACCTGGGCGTGGCAGGTACCTCGAATCTTTATGGCGAAGAACAGCTGGCTCTGGATGTGCTGTCCGATCGCATCATGCGTAAACGAATGATACATTCCGGTGTGGTTTGTAACATTGCTTCCGAGGAAATGGATGAAATATATGAGGTGAGCAGTAATCCGCGGGGCATGTTCTCTGTTGCCTATGATCCGCTGGATGGTTCTTCACTGGTTGATGTAAATCTGGCTGTCGGTACTATTATGGGTATTTATCAGGGTTGTGAATTGCTTCAACCGGGACGCAAGATGGTAGGGGCTATTTATATCCTTTACGGACCGAGAGTTTCCTTGGTTTATTCCGTCGGTAAAGGGGTCTATGAGTTTACCATGAACCAATTGATGGAATATACCCTGACCAGGGAAAATGTCCGGATGAAACCTGCCGGGGACATATATTCTCCCGGCGGATTGCGTAAAAATTATACTGATGAAAACGAACGTTTTATCCGTCATTTGGAGGATAAGGGAGCCAAGCTCAGGTACTCCGGTGGATTCGTTCCTGATATTAACCAGGTGCTCATGAAGGGCAAGGGGATTTTTATGTATCCAGCCCTTAAAGACGCACCGAATGGCAAGCTTCGATTGTTATTTGAGTTAAATCCGATGGCGTTCTTGATTGAACAGGCGGGCGGGGCGGCCACCAATGGTAAAATTCCCATTCTTGATATTGTCCCTGACGGGCTTGATCAGAGAAGCCCGATCTATATCGGGTGCCAGGACGATGTTGAAAAGGCCAGTGAATTTTTAAATGGACATTGCTAATAAACTGTTGAAGGAACAGGTTATGGATGAGGAACAAGAGTTAAAGAAGCCCTCTAAGCGACTATGCAGTGAGATTCAACTCTTTGATTTGTGTGAACTGGAGTCATGCAAATATAAAGTGGGCGGGTTTTGTGAGAATCCTGAACTGCTGGCACGTTTTGAACGTATTGCCGAGGAGGATGAGCAACCTATAGCACCCTATCTGGATGAGGATTCTGATGGCTTGGAAGAAGATGACTTTGCTTTCGGAGATGATGTTAATGAAGAAGGCTATGACGATGGGGGCTGGGAAGAATAAACTATAAATAAGTTATGAAGAAGGGGAAGCTATAGATACTGCCTCCCCTTCTTTATTCAAAATGTTTTCCAGCACATTCTTCCCATTGAGCGCGCGAGATTGAAAGAAATATATCGGCGATGTCAGGATCAAATTGGGTGCCGCGGAATTTTTTTACCTCGTGGATAACTGCCTCAAAGGGTAGGGCTTTCCTGTAGGGCCGATCAGATGTCATGGCATCCAGCGTATCCACCACACCGAAAATACGGGAGCCAATCGGTATCTGCTGGCCTATAAGTTTGTTCGGATAACCATTGCCATCAAAACGTTCATGATGTGTCAGTATGATCTCGGCCGGGCCTTCCAGAAATTTAATTTCAGACAGAATATCATAGCCGATCTGGGGATGCCGTCGCATCTCAACCCATTCCTGGTCGTCCAGTTTTCCAGGCTTAAGAAGAATATTGTCGGTAATGCCGATTTTGCCTATGTCATGAAGTAAGGCACCTTTGCCGAGCTTTTCCAGCTCTGTTCCGGAAATGCCGATCTTGCTGGCAATGAACATAGTGTAACTCATGACTCTTTCCGAGTGCGATCCGACCTCTTTCTCGCGGGCATCAAGCGCCTTGACCAACGCTGACAGAGTGTTGTCATAGGCGGTATGCAAGTCGCTCATGGTGCTGCGGATCTTTTCGGTCTGTTTCATAACCTTGAATTCAAGGCTTACCTGATAATTTTTCTTTTCAATTGCCAGGCTTCGCTTCTCAATCAGGTTTCTTACCGTTAGAAGCACTCGGCTGATGCCGAAAGGTTTGGTGATGTAATCATCAGCACCGAGATGAATGCACTCCATGGCGGTATTCATATCAGAAAGCCCGGTAATCATAAGTACAGCAATTTCGGGATCAACCTTTTTCAGGTCTTTTAGTAGTTCGACGCCGCTGCGGCCAGGCATCATAATATCGGATACGACCAGATCAATCCTGTGATCACCTAGGATATTGAAAGCCTCATCAACATTTGCGGCCTGATAACAGATATAGCCTTCCTGAACAAGTGTCGAGGAAAGTAGCTCTCTGATCATTTCTTCATCGTCGACTATGAGAATATGCTCATTCATGACAAACTCCCCGAAAAGCTCATCCGTACGACTGTTCCTCCCAGCGGCAGGCCGGAAGGAATGATGCAACTCCAGCCAGTCCCCAGGAAATAATATCCAGCTTCAGCGAGTCTTGAGGCTTCATACTAAACCTGGACATGATTATATGTAAAGGCCTTCATAATTATCATTCAATTGCCAGGTTTTCAAGTAACATAAATTTTGATAGTCTTTTAACAAAAGTAATAATACAGTTTTGTAGTGCTAGTTTCTAAAGCAAGTCTGATCGGAGATAAAAATGTTCAAATATCTGTTCATGATGGCTACGGCCCTTGCTTTTGCGGCAGTCCCTGTCTGGTCAGCTGAAAAGAGCCCAGCTGTTTTTACCCAAAAAAATCTTGGGCGAATGATAGTCCACCGATTTGGTTGGGATGCGGGGCTTTCCAAGGAAATCTCGGACAGGGATTATCTGCTTGTTCTTGGAGGCCAGCGCACCTTCCGCTTTGAGGCGGAGGATGTCTATAACCCGAAAACCGATCGTGTCAGTTTGGCTGATTATAACCTTCATGGGCCATTTACAGGACGCGGATGGCTGCAGGGCACATCTGATACGACGAGCGCCACTTTTTCAGTGATGGTTCCTATGGGTGGGGAGTACAGGTTGAAGGCGGTCTTGCAGGGCAACGGGTTTATTTGGACCATAAACGGAAACGATTATAAAGCAGGTTCTGTAGCGGGTGGTTTTAGCGAGGTTGATTGCGGCACGATCACATTAAAGCCGGGCGCTTTCCAGATTAAGCTTGCGATTCCACCTGGTGGCGGAATAGATTCATTTTCCTTTGTAGCCCCTAATTACCATCCTATCCAGCCTTTTTCCGGCTGGCGTTTTAGAGAACCTCTGACAGCCGATCGATTGTCCGAGGTGGCTGTGTCACTGATGAACCTCTATGACAAGCTACCGGTCGTCAATAAGGATGTTCCCCCTCCGATGGCAGCTGTTGATGTAGCGCTTCCTTCACGGGATGCCAGTCCATCGGTGGTAAGTTATCTCGGAGCTTTTTCATCGCGGGCGTGGCTGCGAGCGGGGTTTAGGGGGGCTGAGATTCGCCTTCCGATAAGAGTTAAAGAAACCGGCATTTACAAATTGCGGGTCCGCGTTCTGGGAGTATCTATCACCGGGGATGTCAATGGAACCAGTTTTTCTGTGGCCGGCAAGCAGTATCTGGACCTGCTCGATCTGGGTGTCTACAGACTTGATTCCGGCGAAAATATGCTTACGGTTAAACTTCCTCCTATGGGGGGCCTGGATATGATCCAGTTCACCCGCCTGGGTACGTCGGCTGGCGATTTTATGCTTCTGGCCGGATTGAATGGAGCTCCCGACCGACAGGTCGGCGCGGATGAAGCCGATAAACTGATCAGATCTATACAAGAAAAGTACCCGGTAAGAAAGTAAACCATGCTGCATGAACGACCCCTGCTGTTCCCCTTGTTCGGGCTTGCTGCGGGTCTAATCTGCTCTGAGCTGAGCGGACAATTGGTCTCTTTACCGATAGTCCCGGCAGCATTTAGCTGTCTGCTGCTAGCCTGTTTTATCCGTAATGATCTGGCGCTTTCTATCTGTACGATTATATTCTTCAGTATCTGGGGTATGCACGCACTATCGCCCTGGAAAAACAGTCCGGTTTCACCAACAGCTATTCAGTTCTTCGCAGGACATTCCCAGATTACAGTAGAAGGCATAGTTGGTTCCCGGCCTGCGGTTATGCCTGACGGCAGTAGTTTCATTCTGCGTACAGAAGCATTTGTCAAAGATGGTCACGCTATTCCTGCCGAAAACAATCTGCTGGTCTATGTTTCTTCTCCCGGCGACCTCCCCTTTGAACGGGGGGACCGAATCCGTTTTAGCACTCGTATTGGTATCCCGCGCGTTCTTGGACTGCCGGGCGAGTTTGATTATCCCCGTTTTTTATTGTTTCAAGGAGTTGCCGCTGTTGGAAGAGTGAGCAGTGGCGATGAAATCGTTTTGATTCGGGGCGCGGCAGAGGACTCGCTGCAACGCAGGCTGGATATGATTGCTAAATCACTGGGAGCATTCATAAGACATGCCGTGCCTGACAATGAGGTAGCCGCGGTACTGGCGGCTCTCTTGATCGGGGACCAGAAAAGAATACCGCTAAAGTTAACCGAGGCCTATACAAAGGCGGGCGTTAATCATATCCTGTCGGTTTCCGGCTTTCACATCGCCATTATCGCCTTTTTTATCGTTCAAATAGCCCTGCTGCTGGCGACCCGCTTTGAAACACTGGCCATAAGATTTAATCTGCGGCGTCTGGTCCTGTTGCTCTCTCTGCCGGCTATGTTGATGTATCTCTTTCTAACTGGTGCAGCACCGGCCACGACCCGTTCGGTGATCATGCTGATCTTCATGGTTCTGGCTTTGTATGCCGAGCGTGAGAGCGATCCGATCAACTCTTTGCTGGCTGCTGCCTTGCTATTGCTTGCCATCCACCCCCCCAGCCTGTTCGATATATCGTTTCAACTTTCTTTTGTAGCGCTGTGGGGTATCGTTATCCTTGTACCGCCGGTTATGAATCTTTTCAGGAATATGAAAGTCAGCTGGCAGCGTTCGTTGCTCCAGTTTGTGATCACCTCCTGCATTGCATCGTTGGTTACTGCCGTGCCGGTACTTTTTATTTTTAATCAAGCTTCACTGAATGGCATACTTTCTAATTTTGTGATTGTTCCTTTATTAGGTTATGGCGCGGTTTTAATCGGCTTTTGTTCACTGCCGTTTGTCTATGTTTTTGAACCGTTTGCCTTGGCCTTGCTTTGGATGGCCGGGAAAATCGTATGGTTTTCCAATAAGCTGATCCTTTTATTTGCCAAATTACCGCTATTGCAGTTTTATTGCGTATCAAGGCTGGATATGGCTGCTTTTTTAGGGCTAATGATCTCACTAACCTTTGTTGCCAACCGGCGCATAAAGTTAGCTATGTGTGGTCTCTTGCCATCCTTGGCGATCTTGGCCCATGCATCCGCACCCTCTTCGGCAGACGGCCGCCTGCACATTAGCATGCTTAGTGTCGGGCAGGCCGAATCGCTTTTGATCAAACTACCAGATGGCGGTACCATGCTGGTCGACGGAGGGGGGTATCTCCAGGAGAGCGACAAGGATTTCGGTCAACGCACACTGGTGCCTGCTTTACATAAAATGGGTGTACACCGGATTGACCGTCTCATATTGACCCATAGCCATCCCGATCATATTGGGGGACTGCCTTTTGTTTCCAGCGCTTTCTCAATAGGTGAGTTCTGGGAGGCAGCACCGGGAGGTGTTGGTAAACAATATGAACAGGTGCGTTTGAATTTACTGGAAAAAAAGGTTCCAATGCGACAGCTTGCAGCAGGCGACAAAATCAAGCTTGGCTCGGGGGTAAGTATCTCGGTCTTGTCACCGCAACTGTTACCAGCGCCGGCATTAAAAAGTCGCGACGATCATCAAATAGGCCTGAATGATGAATCCCTGGTTTTTAAACTGGAGTATGGTAATTTTAGCATGCTCTTTACCGCCGATGCCGGTTTGCCGGCCGAGGATCAGATGCTGAACAACCGGATTAATCTCAGATCAACAATATTGAAGGTCGGCCATCATGGTAGCCGCTTTTCAACCTCCAGCAAATTTCTGGATCAAATCCAGCCAAAGGCAGCCCTGATTTCCTCGGGCTTTAACAATAATTTCGGACTGCCTTCGCCGGCTACACTGAAACTTCTTGAAAAGCGGGGGGTAGCTACTTACCGCACCGATAGGGATGGAACCATTGAAGTTGTTAGTGATGGCAAAACGTGGCAGATTTTCACTCCCTTCCGTCTCTAGAGGTGATATGCTCTTGATCCAAGTCCTCAAGATGGAAAAGTCTGTTTGACACGCATTGTACCGATAGGGTAATAAAGAAAGTGAATTTAATACAAGGCCAAGTGAGCCAATGGACAAAATTCTTATTGTTGAAGATGATCGTTTTTTCCGGGAGATGTTTTCCTACCTGTTAAAGGGTGAGGGATACGAGGTCGACTGCGCCACCTGCGGTAGCGAAGGTCTGCAGATGTTGGCTGCATGCCGCTACGGCTTGGTGATTACCGATCTTATGATGCCGGATATCAGCGGTATGGAGATCTTGTCCCGGGTGCGGGAAACTGATCCTACCATTGATGTCATCATGGTTACCGGGAATGCCAATATGGAATCGGCCATATTTGCCTTAAAACACGGCGCCAGAGATTACCTTATCAAACCTGTTGACCCTGATGAATTTCGTCATTCCGTGGCTCTGTGCATGCAGCAGCGTCGTTTGCTGGATGAAAACGAGGAATTGAAACATATGGTGAGCCTTTTTCAGGCCAGCCAGGCTATTGCGGGTTGCCTTGAACCAGAGCGTGTTTATCATCTGATTGTGGATTCTGTGGCGCGAGAAATCGGTGTCAGTCGTGCCATTGGATTGTTCGTCAGCGATGGTTCTCTTGAGCTGAAGCAAGCAAAAGGGTTGTCTACCAGTGTAGCCATGCAATACTTTGAGGAGTTGTTGGCAGGCGTGGTCAAACATCAGCCTCATAACCGTTTAATGACCCTTCTAAAGCTTGCTGAAAGGTCAGCTGAGTCAACAGCCAAAAATGGGACAAGTATAAAAGAGGCCTACCTCGTATTCGTAAGAAACAAAGGAGAATTACTGGGGTTGGTGGCCTTGTTCAATGATCCGGGTAAACCCCTGCCTGAGTTCCCGAGCAAGAAAAAGAATATCCTGTTTTTGATGGATCAGGCTACGCGGGCTTTTGACAATGTAGCGACCTATTCTCAGGCCAAGGATATGCTCTTTATTGATGATTTGAGTGGCCTGTTCAACCATCGCTATCTTGAGGTCGCCCTTGAGCGTGAGCTGAAACGCGCCGAACGGTATGCCTCCCATCTTGCCATTTTATTTTTAGATATCGACTACTTCAAGCAGGTTAACGACACCCATGGTCACCTGGTTGGCAGCCGTGTTCTCAAGGAAATGGGGTCACTGCTGAAGAAGTCGGTTCGTGAGGTGGATGTTGTCATACGCTATGGCGGCGACGAGTACACCATTATTCTTGTGGAGACCGGCTTCGAGATAGCCGGGATTGTTGCCGAACGTATTCGCGGATTGGTCGCCTCGCATATCTTTCTTGCCTCTGAAGGATTTAATATCCGTCTCACCTGTAGTATTGGTTTTTCCTGCTGTCCGGACGATACTATGTCCAAACAGGAGCTGTTAGAAATGGCTGATCAGGCAATGTATGCCGGCAAGAGCAGCGGCAAGAACTGCGTAAATCGTTTCCTTAAAGCAAGTTAGTCCCACTCGTTTGTCTGCACCTTGATCCGGTCTTAAATCAGCTTTTTTTCGTCCTGGCCCGTTCGCCCAGTATTTATCGAGGGGGAACGGTTTTTTAATTAAATATAGAGGAAAATATGGCAATAACTGCAATCAAAGGTTTTAACGATATTCTACCTGACGAGTCGGGCCGCTGGATCCATATTGAGCAGGCTGCCAGAAGGGTATTCGAGCTAAACGGCTTTTCGCAGATTCGCGTACCGATCATGGAAAAAACCGAGCTTTTCTCTCGTTCAATCGGTGATGCAACCGATATTGTCGAAAAGGAGATGTACACCTTCATAGACAAGGGAGATAACAATATCACCCTGCGCCCGGAAGGTACTGCCGGAGTGATGCGGGCCTTTATCGAGCACAAACTGTATGCCCAGGACCCGATTGCCAAGCTTTACTATACGGGCCCAATGTTTCGTTATGAAAGGCCGCAAAAGGGCCGCTACCGCCAGTTTCACCAGATTGGCGCCGAGGTGACCGGTATAAATGACCCGCTCATTGATGCCCAGGTGCTGAACATGCTGGTTCAGTTCTTCCGGGAGATCGGGTTGGATGAACCGAAGTTGCAGATCAATTCACTGGGCTGCCCGGAATGCCGCCCTGCTTACCGGGCAGCGCTCCTGGCCTTTCTCGAAGATCGACTCAATAATCTCTGTGAGGATTGCAAGCGTCGCTACCATACGAATCCGCTGCGTGCTCTGGACTGCAAGGTGCCTTCCTGCTCTGAGGCTACTGCCGGTGCACCCTCGATGCTTGATCATCTGTGTGAAGATTGCAGTGATCACTTCAGTAAAGTACAGGCCTACCTGGAATCTACCAATACCCCTTTCAGCATCAATCCTCGCATGGTGAGAGGGCTCGACTACTATACCCGTACCACATTCGAGATGGTTACCAGTCTGCTTGGGTCACAGTCGGCGGTGGCCGCAGGGGGGCGTTATGATGGCCTTATCTCGCAATTGGGAGGTCCGGCTATACCTGGTATCGGTTTTGCCATGGGTGTGGAACGGGTGGCGCTGCTTTTGGAAGAGCAGGATTTTGCAGTACGGCCGGATCTGTTTATTGCTACCCTGGGGGCTGCCGAGCGTTCCTTCGCCTTTAGTCTTATGCACGAGCTGTTGCAGCAGGGAGGCAGGGTGGAGATGGACTATGAGGGCAAAAGCCTGAAGAGCCAGATGCGCCGGGCCGACAAACTGAAGTCTCGTTACAGCATAGTAATCGGGGGCAATGAAGTGGCTGCGGGCCGCGCTTCATTTAAGCGTATGGACGATGGTACCCAGCGTGAGGTGTTGCTTGTGGCGGATCAGATCATGAAGGAATTGCGAGACAATCTATAGGTGGTCGCACCAGGCAAGCCTGTTGCCGTTGCCGGCAATCAAGACATCAAATCTGTACAAATTTCAGCGACAATCGATTAATCATCCTTCTTTATTCTGACCACTTGACTTACCCCTGGCATGGCTTCGATAGCATGGTCATCAAGCGTTTCCGTGTCTCCGATAACGCCGATGATTGTCCGGTTGGCGCCGGTGGATTGATGGATATCAAAGTCGCGGGTAATCAGGTATTCCTTTATCTGGTCTAGTGCTTCTTCTGGCGCATATTTCCTCATTATTATCAACATTTATACTCACTCCTCTGGTTTAAAGCTTTAAGCTTTAGCATTCATTCCCCATGCGACATGATCCGCTCAAGACGGCGCGATTCATCTACTACCCTCTCAAATAGCCTGACAATGGCGCCATCGTCCAGAGGTCCGGGATTATCTTCTTTCATGCGGGCAAAGATGCCTTTTTCTCGAGCCGGATCAAAAACAGGCAGGTTCAGCTCCTTCTTGAAATGCCCGATCTCCAGCGCCAGTCGGGCGCGTTCGTTAAAGATGCGCAGCAGTACATCATCCAACAGGTCAATCCGTTTGCGAATCTCAATAATATCCACTATGCGCTCCTGTAATAGGAAAAGCTTGATGCAGAGGCAGGCTCTTTTTGGCTCTTGAGAGCTTTATGAGAGGTGTCTTTAGAACTGTTTTTTTATGAAGGTGTCTCGCTTCCAATGCTCATCATCCCGTTCGGGATGGTCGATGTTGTAATGCAAGCCCCGCGATTCCTTGCGCATTTGGGCACAGGTTACAATCAGCTCGGCAACAGTAGCGATGTTGCGCAGCTCAACCAGATCGGATGTAATTATAAAGTTCCAGTAGTACTCATCGATCTCGTCCTGTATCAGCTTGATGCGGCGCATGGCGCGCTCCAGCCGCTTGTCGGAACGGACGATGCCGACGTAGTTCCACATAAAGCGCCGGATCTCATCCCAGTTCTGCGAAACAACCACCATTTCATCACTATTGGTGGCTGTACCGCTGTCCCACTCCGGTATGGGCCGCAGGTCGGTCTTGAGAGATTGCAGGATCTGGGTTGAATGTTTATAAGCCTGGCCAGCATAAACCGCGGCCTCAAGCAGCGAATTGCTCGCCAGGCGGTTGGCGCCGTGCAAGCCGGTGCAGGCGGCTTCTCCGATGGCGTACAGACTGGGGAGATCGGTTTCGGCGTTGGTGTTGACCGCGACACCTCCGCATAAATAATGTGCTGCCGGAACAACCGGTAGCCATTCCTTGGTCATATCCAGACCGAACTCCATGCAGGTCTGATAAATGTTGGGGAAGCGACTGCGCACGAAATCGGCCGGCTCATGGGTTATATCAAGGAAAACACAATCATCGCCGCTGGTTTTCATCTCATTGTCAATAGCGCGGGCCACGATATCACGAGGTGCCAGATCTTTGAGCTTATGATATTTATCCATGAAGGCGGTGCCGTCACGCCTTCTGAGAATCGCGCCCTCGCCGCGCACGGCCTCCGATATCAGAAATGATTTGGCCAGCGGGTGAAAAAGGGTGGTGGGGTGGAACTGCATGAACTCCATGTTGGCAATAGTGGCGCCGGCCCGATAGGCCATGGCAACACCGTCACCCGAGGCCACATCCGGATTACAGGTGTAAAGGTAGACTTTGCCGGCTCCACCGCTGGCCAGCAGGGTGATTTTGGAAGAAAAGGTCCTGACCCTTTGACCATTTATATCCAGGGCATAGGCCCCCAGACAGCGATTCTGCTCCAATGGGCGGCGCTCGATCTTGGCGGTAGTGATCAGGTCGATAGCGATATGGTGTTCATAGATCTGAATGTTAGAATGTTGGCGCACCGCCTCTACCAGAGCCCGTTCGATCTCGCGACCGGTAATGTCCTCGGCATGCAGGATGCGCCTGGCACTGTGCCCCCCCTCGCGGGTCAGGTCGTAATCCTCACCTTTGGTGGTAAATTTAACCCCCCATTCGATAAGATTACGGATGGTTTGAGGGCCTTCCTCGACCACCATCCTGACAATATCCTCACGACAGATTCCCGCTCCTGCAACCAAGGTGTCTTCGATGTGGGCATCAAAGGAATCCTCGGCCGAGAAGACGGATGCGATGCCCCCTTGGGCATATTTGGTGGCTGATTCAGAGATGTCTCGCTTGGTAATGATGGCGACGCTGCCATGGTTGGCTGCCTGGAGAGCAAATGAGAGGCCGGCTATGCCGCTGCCGATTACTAAAAAATCGCTTTCAATACGCATGAGACCATCCCTTCTTGGTGACGTATACGCAACAGCGCTGGATTATTGCCCTGGACAGGCGGTTTGTCAAGTAGAGAGGGTAAAAAAACATTAAAAAAGGGCAGCCGCTTGGACTGCCCTTGTGGGATTAAACGATGAAACTAATGCACCACTAGCTTTCCGTTCTCCAGTTCTACCCGAATTGTATCTCCGCCGGTTACCTCGCCACCGATTATGGACCTGGCCACGCGGGTTTCGAGTTCGCGCTGAAGGAAACGCTTCAGCGGGCGCGCTCCGTAAACCGGATCATAGCCGGACTGGGCAATAAAACGTTTGGCTTCATCGGAAATCTCCAGGTTAATGCGCTGATCCCTCAATCTCTCCTTCAAGTGTTCAGCCAATAGTTCGGTTATCTTTACGATCTCTTCCAGGTGCAACGGCTTGAAAAGTACGACTTCATCGACCCTGTTCAGAAATTCGGGACGGAAGCTTGTTCTCAGCTCGTTCATTACCGACTTGCGGGCCTCTTCGCGGATATCGCCCTGAGGAGTAATCCCTTCAATCAGATATGTCGCACCAATATTGGAAGTCATGATGATGACGGTGTTTTTGAAGTTGACAGTGCGGCCGTGGCTGTCGGTCACCCGCCCGTCATCCAGGATTTGCAGCAGGATATTGAATACATCCGGATGGGCCTTTTCAATCTCATCGAACAGAAGTACGCAGTAAGGCTTTCTTCTCACAGCCTCGGAAAGTTGGCCGCCTTCCTCATAACCGACATATCCGGGTGGCGCTCCGATCAGGCGCGATACAGCAAACTTCTCCATATACTCGGACATGTCGATGCGAATGATGTTCTCCTCCGAATCGAATAGCGCCGCGGCCAGGGTGCGGGCCAGCTCGGTTTTACCGACTCCGGTAGGCCCCAAAAAGATGAATGAACCGATTGGTCGCCGGGGGTCCTTTATCCCTGAACGCGCCCTTAAAACGGCATCGGCTACCAGTTGGACCGCCTCATCCTGTCCGACCACACGCTGGTGCAGGATATCTTCCAGCCTGAGTAATTTCTCCCGTTCACCCTCCATCAAACGGGTAACCGGAATCCCGGTCCAGTGTGCAACAATCTCGGCGATCTCCTCCTCAGTTACCTCCTCGCGCAGCAATTTTTGCCCCCCCTGTTTACCGGCCAGGGCCGCTTCTTCATTTTTGAGGGCTGTTTCAAGCCCGGGCAACTCAGAATATTTCAGGCGGGAGGCCTGTTCAAGGTTATAGGCCCGTTCAGCCTGCTCAATATCCCGGCGGGTCTTTTCCAGCTGCTCCCGCAAGCCTTGCACCCGCTGGATGGCATTTTTTTCTGCATCGTACTGGGCCCGCATCACATTCATTGCTTCGCGGTCATTGGCCAGTTCTTTGCGCAAGCTTTCCAGTCGCTCCTTGCTGAGCGGGTCCTTTTCTTTCTTGAGAGCGGTTTCCTCGATCTCCAGTTGCATGACCCGGCGGTTGATTGTGTCAAGCTCGGATGGCAAGGAATCGATTTCAGTACGCAACATGGCGCAGGCCTCATCAACCAGGTCAATGGCTTTGTCCGGCAAAAATCGCTCAGTGATATAGCGATTTGAGAGTGTGGCAGCTGAGACCAGCGCATTGTCCTGAATCTTGATGCCGTGGTGTACCTCAAAACGCTCGCGCAACCCGCGTAGAATTGAGATGGTATCCTCGACCGTGGGCTGTTCCACCAGCACCGGTTGAAAACGGCGCTCCAAGGCAGCGTCCTTCTCGATGTTCTGACGGTACTCATCAAGAGTGGTTGCACCAATGCAGTGCAGCTCGCCCCGGGCCAACATCGGCTTGAGCATATTGCCGGCATCCATCGAGCCCTCGGCTTTGCCGGCCCCTACTATCGTGTGCAATTCATCTATAAAAAGGATAATCCGTCCACCCGCCTCCTTGACCTCGTTCAGAACCGCCTTGAGGCGTTCCTCGAATTCCCCCCGATATTTTGCTCCGGCAATCAGGGATCCCATGTCGAGGGCAAAAACGGTCTTGTCCTTAAGCCCTTCGGGCACATCACCACGCACGATGCGTTGTGCCAGACCTTCGACAATGGCGGTTTTGCCAACGCCCGGTTCGCCGATCAAAACGGGATTGTTTTTGGTTCTGCGAGACAGGATGCGGATTACCCGCCGGATGTCATCATCCCTCCCGATTACCGGATCTAGTTTGTCATTTCTGGCCATTTTGACAAGATCCCTGCCATATTTCTCCAGGGCTTCATAGCTTGCCTCAGGATTGGCCGAGGTTACCCGCTGGTTACCGCGCACATCGGTCAGGGTCTTAAGAAGCCTTTCCGGGTCAACTCCGGCTTGTTTGAGCAGCTTTCCGGACGGGCTCTTGCCCCCCTCGTTGACCAAGGCCAGTAGCAGGTGCTCGACCGAAACATATTCATCTTTGAGTCTTTTGGCCTCGTTCTCGGCTGATACCAAAATACGTGAAAGCCGCTGTGATACGTATATTTTACCTGGCTCGGCTCCATAGCCTGAGACGCGGGGTCGCCGGTCAAGTTCCGTCTCGACCTCCTTCTTCAGGCTGTCTGGTTGTATATCCATTCGTGCCAGTAGCCTTGGCACCAGGCCATCGGCCTGATTCAGCAGTGCCCACAACAGGTGTTCACCGTCTACCTCTACATGGCCGTAGGTTACAGCTTTGTTTTGAGCTTCAGCAAAGGCCTCTTGCGATTTCTGGGTTAATCGGTTGATGTCCATGGGGTGATCCTTTTGTGCATCAAATAAAGTTACTAATCATTTAAGTAAGCACGCTGCGGGTGAAAGTCAAGAAATTGCCCCTGTATTGGTTGCATAAGGATCTGTCAAATATTTTTCCGGCGTCGTGATTTGAATTTCTAACTAAGCCATGGTTCTTAAAGGAACTTTTGTTGTATTTAACCTTGTGATGTCGTTTTTTTTGATTTTTACTGAAAAACAATAACCTTATAAATATCTGTGATTACATGCAATTTTTCATGATTGGAGTGGAACCATAGTTGCATGTTAGCTAATGCCAAAATTACGGGTAATTTTTACTATCCTGTTAGTGGGAGGTGCTTTTTGAGAGCTTTAAAAAGAATTTCTTTATTAGTAGTTTTGTTGCTTACTTCTGCTTGTGCCACAAAAGACTTTGTTAAAAAACAAGCAGATCCATTGGCTGAAAAAATCAATACCCTGACAACAATAGTGGCTGGTTTCGAATCCAAGATTTCAGGGCTTGAATCCCGTTTAGCCGGATATGAATCCCGTTTGTCCGGCTTTGAAACAATGCTCACCGGCTATGAGTCGAGACTGACAGGTTTGGACACAAAAGTGACTCAGATACCCGCCATGGATCAGGCAGCCCTTAAGGAAACCAGAGACATGGCTCAAACGGCTCTTGATAAGGCCAGCAAATCCGAGGAGGAGATCAGAAAAGCTCAGGCAGCTGCTCAGGAAGCAAGTCAGGCTGCCAAGAAATGCGAAGCCATGTTTGATCGTGGACAGAAGAAGTAACCCGGTAAACAGATCTTTAAACAGCTCAATCTAAATAATGGCTCCAGCAAACCTGATTCTGACTTTCTTCGTATCAGTAATTATCTTGGTATGCTTTGACCCAAAGCTTACAGATGCAGTGCTTTACCCATTCACCGACGGGCTGATAGGTCTTGTGCAATACTACAAGGTCAGGCCGGGAGAGTCGCTGCATGAAATAGCCCGCAGGTTTGATCTTGGTTATAACTCAATTGTCGATGCAAATCCTGAAATAAGTCCGTTTGCCCCCCCCTCGGGCGCTATAATCACACTGCCTACTGCCTGGATATTGCCGGATGTTCCGCAATACCAAGGGATCATAATCAATCTTCCTGAGATGCAAAGCTATTATTTCCCCACTTCCGGAGACCTTTTTATTTTTCCGATAGGCATCGGTGATCAGGGTAAGGATACTCCGACAGGATCTTTTAGTATCATCGAAAAAATATCAAACCCGGCCTGGTATGTGCCTGTGTCGATCCGCAGGGAAAGACCGGAGCTTCCGAAAATTGTGCCTCCTGGCCCGGATAATCCCTTGGGTAGCCATGCGCTGCGCCTCTCTGTGAAGAATATCTTCATTCACGGAACTGATAAGCCCTGGGGGGTAGGAAGAAGATCAACTCATGGCTGCTTGCGGCTTTATCCTGAAGATATGCTGAAACTGGTTAACATGATAACTGCCCGAACGCCGGTGACAATCGTAGATCAACCGATAAAAGCTGTTAAAGATAAAGGCAGAATTCTGGTGGAGGTCCATCGTTACAAGCAGGTTGATTATCTGGAAAAAGCCGGCCAGATCCTTAGAAAAAAAGGTTTGAGTGGTGAGGTTGACATGAATAAATTGAAACGGGCCGTGAAGGAAAAGAGTGGGATGCCGGTTGATGTGAGTAAGTAAATCTATTGTTAGATTGCCTCCCGCAAATTTAGATGCTATTGGCAGCCAGGAGGCGAAACAGCATTTCCGGCATGTTGCTGTTGATAACCTTGTAACCGTAGTCTTGCCACAAACGATTCGCCTGACTGTTTTTTCCCTGTACCAGATAGCCCAGCATGCCACTTGCCAAGGTATATTCCAGTGCTTCTAGATCGGTGATGCGGGTGTGGTTCAGTAATAGAACGGCACTATCTGCCATCGCCGTAGCATCCCGGTTTCCTGCCGCTTTGATAAGCCGTACCATGATCTTCTCCTGCGCCGAAAATTTAGCGTACCCTGGCAATGACTCAAGCTTACTCAATACAGATCCCATTTCCTGAGGCCGTAAATAAGGAACAAAACGAGCTAGAATCAAGAGTGCCTCTATTCTTTTATCAATTTCCATATGCTGGTTATTACCCTGAAATAGCTGTTTTATTCGTTCAGCATCCTGGCGAGTTTCAGCCGGGACATGCCGATACTGAGGGCTGAAATTACCAGTCAAAAAATAATCCCGGCAGGCCATAGCGCCAAAGGCGGTCTTTGATAACTGTGAATACGGCGAGGGGGTGATATTCGTCTGCTGCCACTCAGGGTTGGATCCGGTCAACATTTCAGAGGTGGGGAGTGGGTCGTGAGAAAAAACAAGCATCTTTGAGGCGTTGGCTTGCATAAACCTGGCTCGGGCAGCATTTTGATCCAAGATCGGGTAAAAGTCGGAATTGGTCCTGACGGCAAAGGTTTCCAAGAATCTGCTATAGGTTTTCTTGTCAACTATCTTGCGAAGTTCCACATCCTGAATGTTGTTCATGTAGACGTATTTCATGGCACTGGTGATGGCCGGGATCTTGTAGATGCCAGCACTCATTTTGCCTACGGCACCATCCTTTCTGGCCACAATAAAGATTTCATAATCATTGGGAGCATAAACTACGAAATCATAAAAATAAGGTGAGATTGTTTTTAAAATCGAGACAACCAGATTGCTATCGGTTTCATACAATTGCAGCCATTGGACAAAAATACCATTGGTGTTTAAGTTTCTGTTGATCATGCGGTAGAATTCTTCCGAAAACAGGCCTCCTACACCGCTCACCCACGGATTGGAGGGCTCCGACACTATGATGTCGTACTTGTTTTTATGAGTGGAGAAAAAAGTTTTGGCATCATCGATATTAATTTTGCTTCTAGGATCATTGAAAGCCAGATTTACCCGTGATCCGAACCTGTTGGCCGCCTCGACCATTTTGGGTTCAATTTCAATTGTATCGACCTGTTGCAGGAATGGGTTTGACAAAAAAGTATGCGCGGTGAGTCCCGAACCCAGTCCGATATTTGCAATTGTTCGAGCCTGCGGATGTAAACCCATCGGAATCACTGCCGCCAGTACCATGGTTGATTCATCCGGGGATGATTGATTGTTGGCTATATTTATTGAGGCATCCGGTTTCCCATTGGTCCGGATGCTCATATAACCGGTCTTGCCAAGGGTAAGGCTTACGGTGGCGGTTTTCCCGTCCTGGTGGTACATGAGTTTGCCGGTGTCAGGATTTAAAAATTTGCCGTTACGGTAAACACCGGATGCCATTTTATAAGGATCAAGAGTAACGAGAAATTCGGTTGCCAAAACTCCCGCCAGACACACCGCTGTCAATGCCGCAGCTTTATATCTTCCCTTTGCTGTTGTTGAAAGCATCCACAGGATAAAAAGACCGAGTCCGATATCCAGGCTACCCCCCAGCATGATCAGCCCCTTCAGCCCCAGAAACGGCATTCCAAGATGTATGGCAAAAAGAGCCCCGAATATCGCACCAACGGTGTTTACTGCATAAACAGCACCTATGCTTTTCTCGCCGTACCCTTTCTTGATCAGAGCAAAAGTAATCAACGGCAAGGTACAGCCGGCACAGAAAGTGGTAGGCAGCATAACCGCCAAGGCCAAAGCATGGCTGTAGACATTGAAAAGCAGATAACCGGTCTCGGTTTTGCTCAGGTTTTCCAGCAGCCATTGCATGACTGTAAAAGTATTTCCATAAACCGGTAAGGTGGCCAAGGCGAAAAGTCCCATGATTATTTGCATCAGCACCAGGAAACGGACCGGATTGGTTATGCTGTCCATACGGCGCTGAATCCATAAAGCGCCCAGAGCCAGGCCCAGAATAAATGCACTGAGCATCAGTTCAAAGGCATGCGTGGAACTTCCCATGACCAGATTCAACATCCTGATCCAGCCGATCTCGTAGATAAAGGAGGCTAAACCGGTTAAGAATGATGCAAATAAAAGCTTCCAGAACCAGTCGGTCTTATCAGGGTGGCACCTGATGTCAGACGCGGTGCAAGGCGAATTTTCATGGTTAAGTCCGCCAGCCAGTAACCATACTGTCACAGCCAGTGCAATATTAATAAAACCTGCGACTCTGATGGTGCCTGGTAAGCCGAAGATTTTTATAAGAAGAAACCCGCTGGTAAGCACCCCGATGGCAGCTCCGAGGCTGTTGGTGAAATAAAGCATCGAGATGGTCTTGCCTTGCTTGCTGGGATTAACGCGGATAATAGCAGCACTCATGAGAGGGAAAGGCATCCCGATCAGGATTGACTGGGGGAGAATCAGGATTGCCGAGACCAGCCATTTAAAGGCATAAGCGGCATGGGGGTTATCAAGATGATATATGAGGGCAGTATGAGAAAATTCTGTAACGGTATTAAAAACGTCATGAAAAATAAGCGCCAGAATTCCAATCAGCCCTTCTGCCAGCGCATACCCCAGAAAGAGTTTTTTCCAGCCTGACGAGTACTTGCCGCAGATACCCGAACCGATTGCCATTCCCGCCATGAAAATCGAGAGAACCAAGCTCTGGGCATAGGCCGAATGCCCCAGGTACAGTTTCATGTAATGGGACCAGATCGATTCGTAGATCAGTGCTGAAAAACCGGACAGCGCGAACAGCAGATAATAGAGGTGGCACGAGCTGAAACACCCGGTTTCGGTTCTTGCATATGTTTTTTCGGCTGTTCTGGATTTGCCAGGGTAGTAGATACTGTTTACCCAAGTCCAGATTCCATTTGAAGAAAAATTCATTTAGTAACCTCAAATAATTAAAAAAGAATAATATAATAAATTCTAATTAACAATGGATATTTAAGGGCAATGATATTTTATCTTGAGCAGCTGGTTGACGCAGTACCGGGTGCGGTGTATAAATAAAAGTAACTTTCATTTAGAGGTAGACATGGATCAGCAACAGGGCGCATATCACTTAAAGAAACTTAAATTGAAGGTAACCCCCCAGAGGCTGGAGGTTATGCACTGTCTAGCCTCGGAGCCTTCGTATCTATCCGCGGACGAGGTTTGGAGCAGGGCAAAACCAATATTGGGCAGTCTCGGACTCCCGACCGTATATCGGATACTGGATGAACTGACCGAAGCGGGGGTGATAAGCAGAATCTTCAGGAGTGACCGTAAGCAGTATTATCATCTTTGCCCCAATCAGAATCATCATCACCACTTTGTTTGCGAGTCTTGTCGGCGTGTTGAGGATGTTGAAGTGTGCGGTCTGGATGGAGTCGCTCAGGTAATAAGGAGCACCGGTGGCAGCGTTACATCGCATATCCTCCAGATCAATGGTGTGTGCGGGAAATGTATCAAACGTGAAGAGGCTGCTAATGAAACTTAAATTTTTGCTGATATTTGTTCTGGGGATGGCAGTCGCGCTTTCGGGATGTGTACAGCAGCATCAGAAACCATCCGGGAAGCCGCAGGTCATAACTACCCTTTTTCCTTTGTATGATTTTGCACGCACTATAGCGGGAACCAAGGCTGATGTCAGGCTGCTGCTGCCTCCCGGCGTCGAAGCACACAATTTTGAACCCAGGCCGGATGATATTGTTACAATCAACAAGGCACAGATTTTTATCTACACCAACCGCTACATGGAGCCGTGGGCCGCTAAAATTCTTAGTGCCATCAACCCCAAAAAACTTCAGGTAGTTGACGCCGGTGAAGGTGTTAAGTATCTCAAGGTTGAAAACGGTGCAGAGCACGAACATGATCCTGGCCACCAAACCGGACAGGGAAGTGTTGATCCGCATATCTGGCTTGATTTTGATAATTCGCAGATCATAGTCCGTAATATTCTGGCCGGCTTTGTGGCGGACGATCCGCCTAATGCCGATTATTACCGCTCAAATGCAGCCGCACTTTCGGAAAAACTGACTGACCTAGACCGGCGCTACCGAATCGGGCTGGCATCCTGTAGTACCAGGGTGTTATTGCATGGCGGGCATTTCACATTTGGTTATCTGGCTAGACGCTATGAGCTCGATTACCGCGCCCTGAGCGGGGTTTCATCTGAATCAGAGCCATCCGCCATTCAAATGGCTGACATGGCTAAAACGATTAAAAAGAGGGGAGTTCATTACCTGTTTACAGAAGAATTGCTATCGCCGCGATTGGCCGAAACTCTGGCGGCTGAAACCGGGGTAGGGATCCTCAAGTTGCACGGTGCCCATAATGTTAGCAAGGAAGATCTGCAACACGGCGTGACCTTTATAGACCTGATGGAGCTTAATCTGAAAAACCTGCAAAAGGGATTGGCATGTCGCGAGAAATAGTCAGAACGGAAAACCTTGCCTGCAGCTACCGGGTCGGTCGTGTACTGGAGGATGTTTCTATCACCGTAGAAGCGGGAGATTATATCGGGATCGTTGGACCGAACGGGTCTGGTAAAAGTACACTGGTGCAGGCCTTGATCGGTCTGGTCGCAATTTGCGAGGGCAAGGCCTTTCTGTTTGGCACGCCCAGTAAGCACTTCTGTGATTGGGGTCGCATCGGTTACCTGCCCCAAAGCCTGCATCTGCTGAACCCGATTTTTCCGGCAACCGTTGCCGAGGCTGTTGGACTGGGTCTGATATCGCAAAAGAAATTTCCACGCAAGCTGACACGCCATGATCGGGAAAAAGTTGATGTGCTTCTTGAAAATTTAGGGGTTTACAGCATAAGGAATAAACTGATTGGTGAACTGTCCGGAGGCCAGCAACAAAGGGTCCTGCTGGCAAGGGCACTGGTGAACGACCCTGAACTGCTGATCCTTGATGAGCCGACAGCAGCCCTGGATCCTGAAACACGGGAGCGTTTTTACCTCCAGATAGCCGAGATAAATCGCAGCCTGGGCGTCACGGTATTGCTAGTAACGCATGATTCAGGGGCGATTGGAAAATATGCTACAAAAATGCTTTATCTGGATAAACGGGTTCTTTTTTACGGGGGTTTTGAAGATTTTTGCTCCTCGGAGGAGATGTCGGTACTATTCGGTTCCCATTCCCAGCACCTGATGTGCCACAGGCATTAATAGCCTTAACTTTTTTAAATTTTAAAAACAAGATCAATTCCTAAGGCTTGCATTATGAACATTATAGAAATACTTTCCTTCGGCTTTATCCAACGCGCGCTTTTGGCTGGAACGTTGATAGCTATTCTCTGCTCAGTTCTGGGGGTTTTCCTTGTGTTGCGGCGTATGTCGCTGATCGGAGATGGTCTGGCCCACGTCACCTTTGGGAGTGCGGCGATTGCTCTGGCTTTGAAGCTTTACGCCGCGGCATCGTTGTTCGTATCGCTGCCAGTTGTGCTGCTGTCTTCCCTGGGAATACTCAAGCTGACCGAAAAGGCACGTCTTAATGGTGATGCCGCTATTGGGATAGTTTCGTCGCTGGGAATATCGGTGGGAATTATTATAGCCAGCATTGGAGGGGGCTATAATGTTAACCTCTTAAGCTACCTGTTCGGCAATATCCTCTCGATCACAAGCGAAGAGGTCATGATTGCTGGGGGGCTGTTTTGTGCGGTGATGTTGCTGCTGACGCTTTTTTTCAATGATCTTTTTGCGATTACTTTCAATGAGGAACTTGCTCGGGTATCGGGGGTCCGCACCAACATCATAAATGCGGTGCTGGTAATGTTGACGGCCTTGTCGGTGGTTCTGGCCATGAAGCTGGTAGGTATCATGCTGATTTCGTCTTTGCTGATTTTGCCAGCTGTTTCAGCGTTGCAGATTGCCCGCAGTTTCAAGGGCTGCGTGTTTTTGGCGGCCATTCAGGGAGGCCTTTCAGTCATCCTCGGCATCTTCATATCATTTCTAAGCAACCTTCCCACCAGCGCTACCGTGGTGCTGATCAACCTGCTGTTGTTTGCTTTTGCCTTCCTGGTGCGCTATTTAATGGCTGTCAGAAATAGTAACTGAAATCCTTCATTATAAATCACGTCAATTGTGACCCCTTCTTATCAATAAAAAACCAAATAAAATTAGATAAATAATCAATATGGCTATTCTTTAGCATTGACGTTTATATACGCTCAGTGTTACCTAAATGTTACTTATTTGCTTGTCAGGTAACATTTTTAAAAAATAGGTAACAGGGGGCGCTCTATGCCGGTTAAAATCAAGTTCACTCAGAAAAGAGTTAATGATCAAAAACCCGTACCAGGTAAACAGGTTGACGTGTGGGATACTGAACAACCCCGTTTCGGTCTGCGTATCTCCCCTAAAGGTAAAAAAGTGTTTTTCGTCATGCGTCGTGTGCATGGCAAACTTGTGAGGGCAGAAGTAGGATGTTACCCAGAGATGAACGTGGACGCGGCAAGGGTAAAGGCGGCGGCAATGCTGGTATCAATGCAGGAAGGAAATAACCCAAATGCGGAGAAAAAGAAAAAGAAGATAATGATGGCAGATGGTGACGGAATTCTCTCCGCTGTTTTTGAAAGTTATATGGCTTCAGGCGGAGAAAAGGCCAATATGAAGGCCAGTACCAAGGCAGGCTACAGGTCGGCATTTAAGCGGCTTGTAAAGTGGCATGGTCTACGTGTTGAGGATATAGATTCAATGATGGTTACTCGACTCCATAAAGAGATCGGGAAAAATAATGGCTGCTATGCTGCTAATCTCACTATCGGGCTGTTACGGACGATAATGTCTTATTCAATCAAGAATTTTGGGCGTCCTGCTGTGAACCCTGTTGCCGGTTTAAAGTATTTCAAGGAGACACCGCGCCGTGAGGCAATGGCAGAGGAAACAATACCTGTTTTTCTTAACGTGTTACATGAATTGAAAGGCGATAACAGCTCAGATTTATATAGAATGTTGTTGTTTACTGGCATGAGGAAAAGCGAAGCCATGCCGCTGAAATGGACGGATGTTGATTTAGTGGCTTGTGAATCGGCATGCAATAATGACCCACCTTTGGCCCTAATCGGCGTCCAAAATTGACCCACCTCAGCACCCTCCTCCATACTCTCTGGAATTTCAGAGAGAGGAGTATCCAAAGGAGATGCTGAACGTGGAGACTATCC
>DASXUK010000009.1:0-14569 GCA_036504875.1 Desulfuromonadaceae bacterium | reverse complement strand
CTTGGCGAGTATCAATATCGTTTCAACCGACGCTTCGATTTGGCCCGGATGCTCACCCGGTTGGTCACTGCAACTGCCCAGACAGGCAAACGTCCAGAGGCTTGGTTGCGATTAGCCGGAGATCAGTACTAATCAGGTTTTTTTATGTTGTCTGGCAAGCGCTTGCCCTGGGAGCCAAGATGATGTATTCTACCAAATCTGGAAAACAACCCCCTCCGCCCTGCACTCTAATTTAGCTATAAGATTAAATACAAAACACACACAACAAGGAGTTGCATCATGGCCAGTCTGAATAAAGTTATGCTGATCGGTAATCTCGGCAAGGATCCGGAAGTGCGCTATACCGGTTCAGGCCAGGCGGTAGCCAGTTTTTCCCTAGCCACCAGTGAAAAGTACAAAGGCAAATCAGGCGAATGGGAGGAGCGCACCGAGTGGCACAACATTACCCTGTGGGGAAAGTTGGCCGAAATCGCCGGCGAGTATCTCTCCAAAGGCAAAACGGTTTTTATCGAGGGACGCCTGCAGACTAGGAAATGGCAGGACAAAAGCGGTAATGACCGTTACACCACCGACATCGTAGGCGACAAGATGCAGATGCTTTCACCCAAAGGCGAAGGTCGGCGCAGCAATGATGTCAGCTCGGAACCGTTAGCAGGCGGCGGCGGATATGAAGAACCACCTTTTCAGGATGATGATATTCCTTTTTAGCGATTACCTACTATAAAAATGTAAAGAAAAGAGATGGAAGCCTTCGAGTTTTCATCTCTTTTTCGCGTACCTAACAAGGATGTAAACCTAGGGCTATAAGTCTTTGACTTGTAGCCTTTTTTATTTCAGATTTCTTTTTCAGGCAATCAGAAACTAGAGGTCAAGGAGTGTCTAAAGGAACTAGGGACACCCCCCAGTTTTTTGCTAGATCCCCCAGCAATTCACTGTAAATACGGGGAGTGTCCCTAGTTTTACCCTAGTTTCACCCAGGGGAAGGAAAACAGGGTTATTACCGCCGGCTGGAATTCATCCTGCACGGCCAAAGACTTGGCGGCAGATGGTCACTGACCCGTGAGTCAAAGGAATCACGGCATCTTAGGGAAGTTTACTCTTGAGCAATAGTGATTTGATCGTTTCCTGCCGATAAAGGAAGATCCGTTCCAACTGTTTCCGAACCATAGGGTAGGCCGCCTCACCCAAAGGGGCAATCGGGAGGCGAAAACGGACTTCATCATCAATGACGGTGCTGTTGTTTGGCCCATCACTGAAGGTATGCCGATGAATCCATTGTCGGTAAGGCCCTTCTACCTGCTCGTCTATGAAATAATCAGGTGGCGCCCAGGCGGTAATCTTAGACTTCCAGTTAAAAGGAAAGCCGAACAGCTTCAAACGGTAGCTGATGATAGCTCCCGGACCCATGGTTATCGGTAACGAGCTAAGGATCGCGAAGTCAAGCTCAGGCGGAGTTATGGCTCCCAAATTAGCCGCGTCTGCAAAAAAATCAAAGATGGTCTGCCGCGGTAAAGCCAGGGTTAGATTAAATTTTAAGGTGTGTTCTGGCATAGAAACTTTCTTATATCACCCTGTTATCACGGCTTGATGTAGGCGTTCAGTCCGATGGTTATAGGTTTGCCGTCCACCTCGGCGGTAGTGACGGTATTACCGCGGGTACTGGCCACCACCAGGGTCTTACCGGATGCCGATGGGGTCGGCTTCTCAAGGTCGATCTCGATACAGAGTTTGTTATTCTTGATCTCTACGGTCATTGCCATTATTCGTTTCTCCCATTTAAGCGTTTTTGATTCCAGAGCAAGCTCAGGCAATACAATTTTTCGGCCTTCCCTATTCAATTCCAGTCATTTTGTGCACCACTTTCTCTGTGATCAGCCCGTCGACGGCGGCAATGTATTCTTTGAAATGCAGGGAGTTCATGTGCTGCTCCAGGCAGGCCGTGCTCTCCCAGTTCTCGTAGAATATAAACACGGCTGGATCTTGATTATCCTGGTGCAGTCTGTACTCTAGGCAGCCCCGCTCTTGTCTCGTCGGTACTATGAGCTTGAGAAGTTCCGCCCGGACCGCTTCAACAGCATCTCCCTTTGCCACAACCTTTGCTATTACGGTTAATTTTGACATGGTTACCTCGAATATTCTAATTTAAGGCTAGATCTTCTCTTTCAATCTTGTTTCTCATGGGCCTTTCTGCCATGGACCCGCTCATAGGCCTTGCAGAAGGGACAGATGCCGACTTCAACATTCTTGACGATCGTAAATGCGATGCCTTGCTGGCTGTGACGGGCATGGCGACAGACCGGGCATAGTTCGCACATCCTAGCCAGTGTCCGGTCTGTGGCGGAGACCTCTTCCGCGCTCACGCCGGCAGCTCTTTTCCAATTGAAAAGGCTTGGCCCAGGACCGGCCCGACCCCATGATAACCCTTATGGCCAGTATCATAAATGAGCGGTTTGATCTTAGTTATGTCCGGTAACCCGTCATCACCCAGCACGGACTGGTCAGCCTTCACATCAATAATTTCACCGATGAACTGGGTGTGCAGCCCGATCTCGACGATGTGGAGCAGGCGGCACTCCAGGACAACCGGAAACTCTGCTGCGTAAGGGGCGTCGACCAGCTCACTTTTGACCGGGGTCAGGCGGGCGGCGGCAAACTTGTCCACATCACGCCCCGAGGCGATCCCGAGGTAATCGGCTTCCACCATCCTGGCTTCACAGGCGATGCCGACCGTAAAGGCTTTGCGCTCAACGATGGCGGCGTGGGAATAGGTTGCCTTGCGTAGCGACACCGCCACGCATGGTGGCTGTGAACAGCAAATACCGCCCCAGGCAGCATTCATCAGATTGGGCTTGCCGGCCTGGTCATAGGTTCCAACCATCAGGACCGGGGTAGGGAAAAGCAGCGTCTTTGCTCCGAGCGATTTTTTCATAGCAACTCCTTGATTTTTAATGTGCAGCCTTGTTCTCCAAAGCTACTCTACTCACTTTAACTGCGCACAAACCGCTCTCAGGGCAGCCGGAAAAGCCGTATTCTGACAGGTGGCGAGTGCCGCTGGTTTGTCTTTAATAATAACTCATAATTCTCTGATTATGTAGCTTCTGTTTTGCTGTCGGAAGGGCCGCTTAAATCCTCGTGATCGATCCTTGACACTACCCATTCCAGGCGCTAAAGTAAGCTGTGTATAAAAAGTACTCAGGAGTGTATATGGCTATCGATACCCAACTGGCAAGCTTGCGAACAAAGGTGGTCAATTACGGTAAGGAAAATCAGGGCGAGTTGCTTTATGCTCTGGCCGAGGGTGCCAAACTGTTATCCGGAAGCGAACGGATCCGCATTTACCTGGAGGATCTTACCCGGGGGAAACTTTCTTGTGTTTACGCTACCCCTAATTACAACAGCGAGGTGCTGAATACTGCATTTCCGATCATTTCAAAGGAGGCGGTTGTATCGAGGGTATTTGTAAGCCAATATCCGGCGGAATTCAAGATGGTTAGTAAAAATGGCTCCGCTGATACCGCCTTCGCCAATAAGTCCGGCTTTCAGGCCAGCTATGTCCTGCCGGTAGCCAGCCTGGGTAAATCGATAGGCGTGCTGTGCATAGACAGTGAAAAAGGAGGCGAAATAATTTCGGCCCAGGCTAAATCGACACTGGCCGATTTTACAGGCTATCTGGCCGATCGGCTTGACCAGGCCCGCATCTACCATCAGCAGGTTCAGTTAGCGCACCGCCTGGAGAAGTTCAAAGCCCGTGAAGCTGCCGGCATGATGGTTCGCTCGGCAGTGCGCCTGATTGAAAAACTATCCCTGGCCTCGGTTCTGGTGCCGCCCATGGGCGCTGAAGGGGCCGGCTCGCTGGCCATTCTGGCCAGTTACTCTGAGAACACAGAGCTAAAAAACCTTTATGACGAACAGGGCGCCATTGATCTTCAAAAGGGCAAATCGCTTATCTCCCAGTACGTCAGTGACCAGGCGGTTATTACTGATGAACGCCTGTTAAAACCGCTCTTCATAGCCGATCTTACCAAGCATAGCCTGCAAAAACGCGCCTTGACCGAGTCTATGGCTCTGCGTTCAATGTACGTGGTGCCACGCTATGCCCCCGACAGCCGACGTATAATCTGTTTGCTGAATTATTTCTCCCAGGAGTTGTACCGCTTCACGGATTTTGAAATGGGGCTGTTGCAGACCCATGCCGAAATGGTAGAGCGGGTTATTAGCGAGGTCGGGCGCGAACATCTGGAGATACGGGTGCTTTCGGAGATCACCGACCTGCTGAACGAGGGGACTGAAAACATTCAAATTTTCCTTACCAAGGTGCTGTCCAAGGCGACCGAGCTGATCGGCGCCGATACCGGCAGCATTGCAGTGGTTACCCAAAGGGATGGTGTAAAGTGGCTGGTGGTGGAGGATGAGCAGGGTAATATCATCGGCGCCAAGAACAAGGAGTGGCTGAAAAAACATATCCCTCCATTACTGGTCGGGGGAGAGGAACTGCCCCCCGAGGATCGCAGCCTGACCGGTTACGTTGCCCAGACCAAACAACCCAAGATCATCGCCGCAGTGCAGGAGGAGCTAAACGCCGGCGGCTTCCACCGCTCGATGAGTGACCTCTTGAGAAGCGAGATTGCAGTGCCTGTTATCTGCGATGACGAGGTTATTGCCGTTATCTGCCTGAATTCCCTGCATCACGACTACTTCCGCGAGGAACACCGCCGCATCCTGCAGATTATCGGATCTCTGACAGCCCGTCACATCTCCGATCTGCAACGTATCGAGCGCCTGCAAGGCGAAGTAAATCGCTTGGCTACCGATGTGGCCTACAAAGATCCGCATGTTTCCTCCTATCGCCTGGGTAATATTATCGGCAACAGCCGCACGTCGCAAGCAGTGGTGGAATTTATCAACACGGTCTCGAAACAACTGTTCAACCGGATCATCTTCTGGAATCGCAATATTTTGCAGGAAGCTACTATCGGGCTCCCCTCCATATTGGTTACCGGACCAACCGGTTCCGGGAAGGAATTTTTCTTCAACAATCTCTACAACAAGCTAAACGAGCTCTACCGCCTGCAGATAAATTCTACGGGAGAATTGCCGGTTAAAAAAACTAATATCGCCGCCTATGCTGGCGATCTGACCTATTCCGAGCTTTTTGGACATAAAAAAGGCGCTTTTACCGGGGCGTACAGCGACCGGCGCGGCATATTGGAAGAGACTATCGGCGGTATTGTGTTTCTGGACGAGATCGGCGATGCCGACCCCAAAACCCAGGTGCAGCTCCTAAGGTTTCTGGATAACGGGGGCTTTGTTCGTTTAGGGGAGAACACCGAGCGCTACAGTCGCGTGTTATTGGTGGCCGCCACTAATAAAAATCTGCAGGACGAGATCTTGGCCGGGAGGTTCCGCGAGGATCTTTATCACCGCCTGGCCGAGCTCTCCATCCGGCTCCCATCGTTAAATGAGCGCCGCGAGGATATCCCTGACCTCTCCGTACACTTTCTGGGGAAACTTTACCGTACCTATCGCAGTGAAGACGAACCCCCCGACAAGCCGCCTGTGCTGACTAAAGATGCCAAGGAACTTCTGACCCGTTATAATTATCATGGCAACATCCGTGAATTGCGCAGTATCCTTTTGCGGGCACTGTTCTTCCGACAGAAAAATATAATCAGTGCCGATGCTATTAGCATAGCAATTGCCGGTATGACCAACGTAATGAGCAGCAGTAATCCGGGCACTGCCCACGCGCTGGATGAACGGGTAGCATCCGATATTATTGAACGGATCAAGTCAGATGGCGATTTCTGGTCCCAGGTCTACGACCCATTCACACGCAACGACATCTCCCGGGAAACAGTTCGCTTGGTTATTGAAAAAGCAAGAGGGTTTGCAGGGCGCACCATCCCGGCTGTTGCCCGTTACTTGAAGGCTGTGGACGAGAGTAACGGAACTGATGAGGATCGTCGCAAGCTATTTAAATTCAAGAACTTTTTGTACAAAACCGTAAAAATAGGATAAAAAAATTGCCTGTTCTGCAAGGCTTGACATTCACCAAAAATAAATTATTTTTTATATTGTATACAAATGTTTGAAACCTCATGAATGTAGTGTTATAGTGCGCCTTTCTACCTCATTAAGCCCTTAACATTTCTATTTTATTTTTACAGTTACAACTTTTTTCGCAGAATTTGGTTTTTTCTGTGTTTATAGATTGAAAAATTGTAGTTAAGTCATAAAGGAGAGAACAACAATGCGAACGTATCTGTTTAGCGGCAAAATCGTCCTGTCAGGAATATTAATGGTCTTGGCTCTGACCGGGGTATCTCTGGGGGCAACTGGCGGCGGCAAAAGTGCTACCGTGACAATACCAGCTACTCCTGAATTATACTCCAGCCAACCCAAACCTCTGACTCCTGACCAATGCGGCCAGTGCCACCCGAGTCTGTTTCAGAGCCTTAAAGACAATGGCGGCCGGCATCGCTTCGCCTGTCAGAAATGCCATAGTTCATTTCACGCCTATAACCCGATCAAAGCAAATTGGGCTGCCATCATGCCCAAATGCGCATCCTGCCATGAAAAACCCCATGGCCCCAAAATAACCGATTGCGCTGGTTGCCATTCTGATCCACATGCTCCCAAAAAGATTTCAGCTACGGCTCAGTTGGCCACTGCCTGCTTTGACTGCCATGGTTCAGTCCGCGACCAGCTGACCAAGTTCCCCAGCAAACATACCAAAGTTGCCTGCACAACCTGCCATACATCACACGGCTACAAGCCTTCCTGCTTCGCCTGCCATAAGCCACACGAGCAGGGGCAGTCTATTACCACTTGCACAACCTGTCATCCGGTGCATCGTCCGACCCAGATCGCTTATGGCAAAAATGTCCCTTCGGCCACCTGCGGATCTTGTCATACCAAGGTCTTCAACAAACTGGTCAAGGGCTCCAGCAAACACAAGGCTGTTGCCTGCGTCACCTGCCATAAGGATCGTCACCGCTTTATACCGCAGTGTACCGATTGCCATGGAAAGCCGCATCAATCGGTTATCCATGATAAGTTCCCGCGCTGCCTGACTTGTCATGTAGATGTCCATGATCTACCGGTAATGCCGTCCAAAAGCAACAAACCATAATAGGTAAAAAACAGCAAAAATCCCCATCGGAAGCTTCCGATGGGGATTTTTTTGTCGTAAATGTTTACTTGTTTTATAAGTTGTCAGGCATCCGTGTTTGTTTGTAATTAAGACGGTTAAGCGCGTGAATATAAGCCCTGGCAGAGGCCTCGATAATATCGGTTGAAGAACCTTTGCCAACCACGATATGATTTCCCTCAGCCACGCGAACGGTTACTTCACCCTGTGCATCGGTGCCGCCAGTAATGGAACCGACATTGTACTGCATTAGTTTGCCTTTGGTTTTGGTCAATTTTTTAATTGCCTTCAATGTGGCATCCACCGGTCCGTCGCCCAATTCGGCTGTGCGTACTGCTACTCCATCTATCTCAAGTTGCACGGTCGCGGTGGCCACGGCAAAGGAGCCGCAGGTAACTGTTATATGTCCAAGCTTGTATTTGATATCATCGCGCGACTCTTCAATCACGATGGCATCCAGATCCTCGTCAAAGACCTCTTTTTTGAGATCGGCCAAGGCCTTGAAGCGTTCGAAGGCCCGGTTGAGTTTTTCATCATCAAGATCGTGACCCAGCTCCTCCAGGCGTTTCTTGAAGGCATGCCGGCCGGAATGTTTGCCAAGCACCAGTGCACTGGCCGAAAGTCCAACTGATTCGGGGGTCATGATCTCGTAGGTGGTTTTTTCCATCATCATGCCATGCTGATGGATACCGGCTTCATGGGCAAAGGCATTGGCCCCGACAATGGCCTTGTTAGGCTGAACCGCGATACCGGTGATGTTGGACAGCAAGCGGCTGGAGGGTGTGAGCTGCTCGGTAGCCACATTGTTGGTAAAAGGCAGGATGTCACGGCGGGTGCGTAAGGCCATGACAAATTCTTCCAGCGAACAGTTGCCGGCCCGCTCGCCGATGCCATTGATGGTGCATTCCACCTGGCGCGCCCCGGCCATCACCGCCGAGATCGAGTTGGCCACGGAAAGCCCCAGATCATTATGGCAATGAACCGAAATAATCGCCTTGTCGATGTTGGACACATTTTCCTTCAGATAGTTGATGATGTTAAAGTACTCGAACGGGATGGTATAGCCGACCGTGTCGGGAATATTCACAGTGGTGGCGCCGGCATTAATCACTGCTTCAACCACCTCGGCCAGGAAAGGGAGCCTGGTCCGAACTGCATCCTCACAGGAAAATTCTACATTGGGTGTATATGAAGCAGCTCTTTTTACCGCTTTGATTGCCGCCGCCAGAACCTTGGCTGGTTCCATCTTGAGCTTGTATTTCATATGAATATCAGAGGTAGCGATAAAGGTGTGGATGCGCCCCTTGTCGCCGGCATATTTCAACGCCTCCCAGGCGCGATCGATATCCTTGTCGCTGGAACGGCACAGACCGGCGATTTGGGGCCCCTTGATGGTCTGGGCGATCCTTTTTACCGCTTCGAAATCACCTTCCGAGGCAATTGGAAATCCGGCCTCGATCACGTCCACATTCAGCTTCTGGAGCTGCTTGGCCACCCGCAATTTTTCCTCAATATTCATGCTGTTGCCGGGCGACTGTTCCCCGTCCCGCAGTGTTGTGTCGAAAATCCAAATACGTGAGTCATCCTTTTTCTTTGCCTTTGCCATGTCATGCGCTCCTTTCGTGATCGTGGTCCTGAAAATAGAAAAGCCTTCGCCCCAAACAGGGGCGAAGGCCTAAGCGTTCGCGGTACCACCCTTTTCATCCGCAGCTGTTTTGAGCATGCCTTTTTTGGCAGCGGCAAAAAATTACTTACGGACCTCAAATGCACCCTTTACGCGGGAGAACGGAACCTTCTAGCAGAAGTGTCGGATTAAACACTTCCATTTTCAAAGGAGCGGCTCCAAGGCGAGTTCACTATCTGTGCCTACCGGTTTGCACCAACCACCGGCTCTCTGAAAAGCCCCAGATAATTACTACTCCTCTTCACAGCCTTTACTTATTTTGTAATCTTAGAAAAATCCATGGCAAGTTGTCAAGCTGTTTTATTTTTAAAGTATTTATTTGATTTTTTCAAACAGAAGGACTGGCAATTCAGCAGATATGCGCTAGTATTAAAAGATGTTGTCTCCAGAGCTGAAACCATTTATTCTTTGGATCCCGTTATCATTCCCTTTTACGAGGTATCTACAATGAAAACCTTTCCAAAGCTGTTACTAGCACTGGTCATCAGCGCTTTGCCAGCCCTGGCTTTGGCCGAAACCCCCGCCGCCGATCAAAAGGCACCTCCGGCAGCATCGGCCGCGACCATTCCACCGACACCGCCGGAATCACCTTTGAAAGCAGCTGAACCACCACGACAGCAACAGGTCGCTCCAGCACCGGTTGTGTCGACACCAGCTCCAAATGAACCGGCCAAACAAGGCCCGCCTCCGACAGGTACGGTCACACAGCCATTGCCAGCGCAGCCAGGCGTCACGGTTACACCGCCCATATCGGCACAACCTGCTGTTCTGATCGGTGAAGTGGATTTGTTTCGTGTGAGCAGTGACTCAGAGACCGGCAAAGCCGGGCAGGCGCGCCTGACTGAAAAGAAAAAGAAGCTGCAGAATCAGATCGAGAATAAAAGAAAACAGCTGGATAAATTCAGGGCCGATGTCGAGGCCAAAATGCCCAGCCTGTCTCAGGATCAGCGCGAGGCAAAATCCAAGGAGTTCAGGAAAAAGGTCGAAGATTTCCAGAAATTTTCGCAAAAAGCAGAGACCGAGATGCAGGAACTGCAACAGGATCTAAGCCGCATTCTCTATGAAAAGATCCAGGAGGCTTCAGCCATTTATGCCGAAAACAACCGTCTGGCACTGGTCATCACCAAGCGTGACCTGTTATACCGGGGGGCCAATGTGGTGCCCATGGATGTAACCGATGGGGTTGTCAAGCTGATCAATGAACAGGATAAAAAAAGTCCGGTTCAGGGGAAGAAAAAATAATCCCTGATAAAATTGGTAAATAAAAGGAGACTGAAAAAATGCTGATCACCAAGAAGATTTTTATGTTGGGAATGCTAATCTTGCTGTGTGCTGCACCGGTGCTTGCCGCTCAGGAGGCTGGCAAAGGAAATCCTGCCAGCAGCGCCAAAACAGTCACAACTCCTTCCGGTCTGAAATACATCGACCAGGTCGTCGGCAAAGGAGCCTCCCCGGTAGCCGGGAAACAGGTCAAGGTGCATTATACCGGCACGCTTGAGAACGGAAAAAAGTTCGACAGCTCGGTGGATCGCAAGGAACCTTTTGCATTCACCATCGGGGTAGGTCAGGTTATAAAGGGTTGGGATGAAGGGGTCATGGGGATGAAGGTCGGGGGCAAACGTAAGTTGATCATACCGCCCAATCTGGGTTATGGCGCTGCCGGAGCTGGCGGGGTGATACCGCCCAATGCCACCCTGCTGTTTGATGTCGAGCTGCTTGATGTAACTAAGTAATTTTTTTCATTTGATTCCGGATAAGGCCCGCCTGGGCGGGCCTTATTTTAACGTCTCCAACTCTTCCCACCGCAAAAAAGCCGCTTCCAGCTCGTGTTCCAATGCTTCCAGACGTAGATTAATAGCCACGGTCTCTGCACCGGCGGTCTTGTAAAATTCTGGATCAGCCAAAGTTTCCTGCAGCCGGGTCTGTTCCGCCTCCAGGCCGGCGATCAGATCCGGCATGCCATCCAGTTCGCGCTCCTCCTTAAAGGAAATTTTGCGGGCGCGCTCCTTCTGCTGGCGAACTTTCTCCTGAACCGGTTTTGAACTCAACACCTGCGCTGGCTCGGCAGCGGTTTGGCGAAGCCAGTCCTCGTAGCCACCCACAAATTCCCGCACACCGCCATCCGCCTCCAAGACCAGCGTGCTGGTCACCACATTGTTGAGAAACTCGCGGTCGTGGCTCACTACCAGCAGAGTGCCGCTGTATTCCAGGAGCAGATCCTCAAGAAGATCAAGCGTCTCGGCATCCAAATCATTGGTAGGCTCATCCAGAACCAGCACATTGGAGGGCTTGGTGAACAGCTTGGCCAGTAAAAGCCGGTTTCTTTCACCACCGGAAAGTATCTGCACCGGACTACGGGCCCGTTCCGGAGAGAACAGAAAATCCTGCAGATAACCGATGATATGGCGCGCTTTACCATTGATGACCAGGGTGTCGTTCCCCTCGCCCACGTTGTCCTGAACGCTTTTGTTCAGATCCAGTTGTTCGCGCATCTGGTCGAAATAAATCACCTCCAGACGACTGCCGAGCTTGATCTGGCCTTGTTGCGGCGTTAGTTCGCCCAGCAGCAGCCGCAGCAGGGTGGTCTTGCCGGAGCCGTTGGGTCCGATGATCCCCACCCGATCACCGCGCATGATGGTGGTGGTCAGTCCCTTGATAACCGGCCGTCCATCATAGGAAAATGAGATGCCTTCGGCCTCGACCACCATCCGGCCGGAACGTTCTCCCTCCTGGAGCTGAATCCGGGCGGTGCCGATCCGCTCACGGCGCTGGCGCCGTTCGTCGCGCAATTGCTTGAGCGCCCGCACCCGGCCTTCATTTCTGGTGCGGCGCGCCTTGATCCCCTGTCTTACCCAAGCCTCTTCCTGAGCCAGCTTCTTGTCGAATAGCGCCTGGCGGGTAACCTCTGCCATTAGCAGTGCCTCGCGTCGCTCAACAAAATCGTCATAGCCGCAGCTAAAAGCGTAGATATGCCCGCGATCGATCTCGGCGATCCGGTTGGAAAGCCGCCTGGCAAAAGCGCGGTCATGGGTAACAAACAGCACGGTTTTAACGTTCTTGAGGAGAAATTCCTCCAGCCAGATGATGGTATCGATGTCAAGGTGGTTGGTCGGCTCATCCAGCAAGAGGATGTCCGGGGCGGCGATCAGAGCCTGGGCCAGCAGCACCCGCCGCTTGGTGCCGCCTGACAGTGAGGCAAAATCAGCCTCCCCCTCCAGTTGCAGCCGTTTCAGCACCCGCTCCACCTCCTGGTGCAGCAGCCATCCGCCGCTACTTTCCAGTTCGTGCTGCAGGGTTTCCAACCGGGTGAGTAATTCCTCGCTCCCATCCTGTCCTAATTGGTGCGCCACATGGTGGTAATCGGCTAACAATGAGGCTGCATTGCCCATACCGGCCGCCACCACATCGAAGACTGTTCCCGAGACATCAGGGGGCACATCCTGGGAAACCAGCGCCACCCGCAACCCCTGTTGGCGGATAATCTCGCCCCCCTCGGGCGGGAACTCGCCGCTGATCAGCTTCAAGAGAGTCGACTTGCCGGTGCCGTTACGTCCCAGCAGGCACAAACGATCGCCCTCCTCGACCTGCAGATTGATGCCGTCAAAGATGGCTGGCCCGCCAAAAGCGAGCCCGATATTGCGAAGTGAAAGCAGTGCCACAAGAACCTCTAGATGATCTAATAGTAATTGCTATGCCTGATGGCCCTGCAAAAGAGCCTTAGGAGGATTGGAGGATTAGGCTAGCTGATAGTGTTCTAAGCGCCCTGTAAAAAAGCAGTCCCAGGTACTCTTTCAAAACAGTCGAGCTTGCATGCAGTGCGCCTGACTCGGGCAGAAAATCAGCCCATATCCGTGATCTTTCCGGGCTGGTGACAAAACCGGCCGGCACTGGAATAACAACAATCCCAACCTGGCGGAAGGCTTCCACTGAGCGGCGCATGTGAAAAGCGGAGGTCACCAGAAGCGGTCGCTGGAAGTGGTGCTTGAGAATGATCTGGCGACTGAAACGGGCATTCTCCATGGTGTCACGGCTTTTATCATCGACCAGGATATTTTTTTCAGGCACCCCCAGGTCGATCAGGAAACGTCGCACCACCGGGGCTTCAGGGGTTCGGCCCTTAAAAGTCGCCCCCCCTGAAATAAGGATCGGCACACCTCGCTGACGCTGCAACCTGACCGCCGTAACCAGACGCGGCATCATCCCTTCCGAAGGGGTTCCGCTTCCTGTCAAATCAGGCACCTTGTCATGGATGCCACCTCCCAAAAGCACGATCACATCCCCGGCAGGGCGCGCCGGAATTGAGAAACCTTTTTCCAGGGATGCCAGTAACGCCTCCGACACAAGTGCCGTAGAGAGAGACCAGATCAACAGCGCCAGACAAAGGCTGCCCAGGGCAGCACCCCACCGGCGCAGCCGCCATCCGTAAAAGCTTGCTGCTATCAGGATAAGGACAAAAACACCGGGTGGGAGCAGGAACGCGGAAATACATTTCTTAAGCTCGAACATGCCTGCCTCGCCAGCCATTTTTAATCAACCGCAACTTGAACAGCCTTTTCTTTTACCGATTATCCCGGGATATGGCAACCTGAAACAAAAAACCATTGGCCGGCTCTTCCTCTATAGCCCAGGATGATGGCTACTTCTTGACAAACTTCAGTGCCGCAGAGTTCATGCAATAGCGCAATCCGGTTGGTGGCGGACCGTCGTCAAAGACATGTCCCAGATGCGCATCGCAGCGGGCACAGACCACCTCGTTCCGCACTGAAAAAAAGGAGCGATCAGCTACCGTACGGATATTCTCCTTGGCCAGCGGCGTGGTAAAACTCGGCCAGCCGGTCTTGGAGTCATATTTTGAACCCGAGTCGAATAAATCCAGGCCGCAGCACCGGCATTGGTAAATTCCCTGCTCATGGTTGTTCCAGTACTCATTGTTAAAGGCCCGCTCGGTCCCTTTTTTGCGGGTTACCTGGAACTGCTCCGGGGTAAGTAGCTTTTTCCATTCAGCGTCGCTCTTGACGACCTTTTCAGACATGATATACCCCCTCTTCTCAGCCGAATACACCTTCACAGCTCCAGGAACTGATTTCTCTCCCTTGGAGGCCCAGGCCAGTCCGCCCAGCGTCAGGGCCGCAAAAACCGCTCCGACTGCAAAAAATCTTTTCATAATCACCTCATGATTTCAGAATCGTAGAAAAACAGTTGGTTCTCACAAAGGCACAAAGAACTCAAAAACATCTGATCTTAAAATTTAAAAGGATCTAAAAATTAACAACCATCTGTCTTTCTTGGTGGACTTTGAGAGTTTTGCGTGAGAACAGCTTTTTTCCAAATTATAAACCCATTAAAGAAATATAGCCACTTTCCCTCCTGAGCCCGCACGCGCGCTGCTTGTCAAAGCCTTTGTTTCAGGCTAAAGTCACTCCATGCGAGGGAGCTGCGCCAATGAGTGACGCCACCAGGAAGAACAAAATCAACCGGACTCTGAAAAAGACTCTCTCCTATAGCATCGGAGTGGTTTTTTTTGCCTTGGCGCTCCTGATTTTTTGCTTGAAGATCTACCTGGCTAGCCCCTATTCCGCCGAACAACTCTCTCGCCTGCTCAGCTCGTACCTCAGCCAGCCGGTCAAGATCTTTGCCGTGCATACCTCCGGCGCCACCCTGTATTTAAAAGGCGTACAAATCGCCAATCCACCCGGTTTTCCGGCTGGTAATCTTGCCAGGGTGGATAGCCTGAG